>JBFIES010000003.1:0-311039 GCA_041603235.1 Panacagrimonas sp.
AACAGCAGAGGCTCGTAAGTGGCGGGGCTTTCCTTCAAAGGCAGTAGCGATTGCATCTGACGGTTGTGGCAATTACCTCGTTTTTCTACCAAGCACTACTGGCGCAGCACTGCAAGACGCCGTTTATGTCTGGTGGCACGAGGGCGCAGAGCTTGAGCAGGTCGCAGAGAGTTTTGGGCAGTTACAAACATGAGCGGCTGAGCGACCGGGGACATAGGTAACAAAAAAGTCTGGAGACATGGGTAACAGTCACCGTCCGTCACCTGGCTCATCCGAGCCGCTCACTTCGCCAAGGGGCGGAAAGCGGCAATCGCAATGTCTTGACTCGACAACGGGAAGCAGCCAAATTTGTGCCACGTCGATGGGGGCTCAGTACGCTTGGCATACCGAATCGAGAGCAAGACGAGGACGGCATCAAATGGGAGACGTGCTTTGAACAAGACTCTGGTTGTGACGTCGTCGCTTTGCTCGACCCTATTGTTGGCTGCTTGCGCGTCAATGTATGTCGCTCCGACCTCGGGTCCCACGGCGAAGCTTACTCTGTCACAGGTCGGGGCCGGAGTACGGGAAATAATGGTGGAGCGATCCTGCGATCACAACGACGTGGCTCAGACGAACGTTCCGATAGTTGTCCCAGCAGGCAAACCATTATTCGTCCAGCAGGGCGTCGACACACGTGGCCTCGCAATGAGCGTTTTCTGTGTGAATGCCTACTTTTTCGACCCTGAGCCAGACGCAACGTATATCTCAGAATGGACGACCAATCATGTTTCCTGTGGGGTGCGGTTAATGAAGGTGCGGGAGGACGGCTCTAAAGTTGACGTGACTAGCACGATCAGGCCGGCAGAACCGCTAATGTGCGATTGGGATTTCTTTGGGTAGTTGCGTTCGCTGGCCGCATTGGAAGGTCGACTACTTCGGTGCCTTTGCCCCGGTGAGATTCCGGTCAGGGGCGGATTGCAGCCAAAAGACGACGGCATATGCGGGCCTGGAAGCGGCCATAACAGCCTGTCTGATCCGCGAGTAGCCCCATCCTGCCAGTCGGGCCAGAATGGGACCTGCGAGGATCACCGTCAGTTGGGGTGCAGCCATGTTGACTATCGGCGTTCACGAATTCGAGCTTAGTCAAACGGTGTTCGACGCTCGTCTAGGTATCGACCAGCAAGGTTGGCGCGTCACTTGGAATATTGAGGTTCGGGGAGCCGAAAGAGAAATCGGCGAGTTAGCTTGGGAGCCGCACCTTTCTACTCATTGGGACCTCCGTCTTCCTAAGCCGGAGGCATTGGTCGGCTCCAGCGTAGGACCGCTGGAAGATCAAGACGAGGAACCGGTGTTCATGCTCTACCTCTTCGACCATGTCCCCGTCATTTCACCGACCGTACACTTTCTTGGACGCGACGGGGCGAAATTCCACGTTCGATTAGAGGGTGCGATTCCTAGCTGGGCGATTGAGCAACAAGGAGATCCGAAGGTACCGGTCGTCCTTGATTATTGGTTTCATTTCGGCGGCGTTGTGGTCGATGAATTTCATGAAAGCAAGGCTCGAGAACGGCTAGATGCTGCCCTGGGCGATTCGAACTGGGATCACGTCGGTCAGAAAGGCTACCAGCACCACTACGCTTGGCGAGTACCGGATGCACCACCAGCGGTTCAATGCGCCGGACCTGCCTCTGGCAGGCTGGCCCGATAACTTATTTCGCCATGGGGCGGAAAGCGGCGTTAAGATTTCGCCATCGACTCGCTTGTAAGCAGTCTTGCCGCTGCGTACTCATTGTCGGGAGAACTGCAACCTACAGTGGACTGTCAGACTGCGACTAGCAGGGCTCGCTAACTAATTCGCCATTTTCAGTATTTTTGGCGGTGAAGTTGAACCGCATGCCTTTTTCTTTCATTTCGACAAAATACTTATTGCCGGCCAAAACATTCACCATGATGCAGCCGCTGGCCGAAAAGGAACCATCTATAAATTTGAGGTTCAATTGCCTCCTCCCTGGCTCGAGAAATACTTCCACAGGGTACCCGTGAAAGAAATTTATCGGCACTTCTTTGCGATCAACTGCGACGATCTTAATATGGGACTCAAAGTCTTGGACAAACCAGTTTTGGGATCCTGAGTCAGTAACTACATGCGCCAACTGCGATGATGGGTCACTTCTTTGCGTTCTACTATCAATATAGGCGGAATTGCCCGCGCAACCTGCAATTACGAGAACAGTCAATGTCACGTAACCGAAATAGGAAGTACATTGGCGCATTGTCTGTCCCCAAAAATGAGCTATTCGCCGTTCATTACCTTGTTCGAAACCAGATACGCCAAGTCTGCCGACATGGGCGCACCACGCCCGTCCACGTCAGTATAAGCTGAACTTCCCGCGCATCCTGTCATCGCCATTGTCAGCAGCAATGGGACAAGAAGAATTTTGCTGTCTGCTTCATCTTCACTTCCCCAGAATTTGAGTATCAGCAGGTGTGTAGAGCCATGAAGGCATATTGCTTCACCAGACCAGGCTGCACTAGCCCTCGTTCTTTCCTTCGGAAAGGCCCTGATTTATCAAATAAAATTTCATGCAAGCGATCAACCGTCCGCGCTTTGGATGCCGGCTATCCTCGAGATAGTTTCCGCGGATTCTCGGGTGCGGTAGCCTACGGCTGAAGGTTGTCACTAAGGCCATCAATTGATACTCGGTATTGTGCTCTGAAAGCTAAACAATGAAATGGGGGGAAGGGCATGGGAATGGTTGCAATTTTGCGCAAGGGATTGGGAGTAGGCCTCCCTGTGATTCTTTGCACAGGATGCGTCGCTAAATATTCTGCTCCAATCCCTCAAGGATCCCAGGCGCTTGCTGAGGTGAGGGTGTTCGCCAATCACTTTCACACCACGGGGTGGTTTGTATCGTCTACTGGGTCGTGTTCAGGCTCCCAGGTAATCGGCGCAGTCAACAGAAACAGTCTGGGAAAAGCTATTTCCGATGCGCCACCTAAACTTGGGATGCCAAAGGTGACGGGGCAATTTCTTTCCGATGAAAGCTTTGCAGAGATAGCTGTCGTCCCTGACCGAAAAAATATCATTACTGCGAATGTTGTCGTGGGTACGAGCTTTTGTCATTTTTCGGCTGCATTTGTCCCAGAGTCTGGCGGAAAATATGAAATTGCATCGATATATGATCGCGGTAGATGTGGTTTGAGGGTATTCAAACTTGAGCAGCAGTCTGCGAATGGCTGGGCTCGCGTCGAAGATTCCTCTGCAACTGTTCAACGGCCTGCATGCAAGCCATAAACGTATGTGCGTATACACCTGACGCAGGTCCGGAAGTTCTCAATTCGATCTGACCCCTCCAGCGTGGGATTACAGCTATAGCCCTGGAAATGGCGACGCTTCTCTCGATGGCTCTTGCACGATCAACCATCGTCCGGTTTCTTCTACTGCTCTCTGCCCTTTGCAACTTCGGATTTGGCTCGCTTGACCTGAGGGCTGATTTTCGGACCAATTGACTCTTAAGATTCGGACACCCGCACTGCGAGGAGCACATGAAGAAAGCCCGATTTACTGATGAGCAGATGGTTCGGCCGGCCAGAGCCCAGGCGTGATCGTCGCCACAGAGAACGGGGCCTTCGAGCCGACCGTCGGCAATTCCGCCGGGAATTGGCCTTCCCTATAGCGGACATCGGCTAATGACAGCAATGACGCGAGAACCAGCCATTAGCTCATGGCCGCTTTCAGTCGGTGAGATCGACAGTTCTGGTGGCCGCTAAGAGCCCATCCCGGCGGAAAGGGCGGGCTGCCCGGCCCGCCCCTAATCTGATTTTCGTCTACGGCGCCTTGCTGGTCAAATTGGATGTGAGCGCGCAGTTGTCACCGTGGACAGCACGATGATCGAGCATCAAGCGAAGAACCGATGCCCTGGGAAACAGGGCGCCGGATCATCTTTGTTTTTTGGCGTCAGGAACCTGTCGCAGGAGACCCGCGTCAGCTTTTGCCCCACGGCTTGTCAGGCACCAGGGTCATCACCGCCTCGCCCAGGCGGTCGTAGGTTTTCTCCGTGGTGACGATCGTCCAGTCCGAGAGTTTGTCTTTCTTGTTGAACTCCATCAGCACTTGGGGTTCGCCGGTAAGCGCGCACGCCTCCACGGCTGCGGAAAAGGCCTCGCTTTTCTTCAGGAATCTGGAGTCGCGCTTGGACGAGATCTTGTAAGTACGAGTGTGGTTAAGTTTCATGGGACACCATTGGTTGGGGATGTCCAAGATCGGTATCCATGTGCAGGGGATTTCTGCGCGGAACCCACGCGGTGCCATTTTTTTCGAACGGCCTGCAGAATGGGGATCAACAACTACCGGCATCCCACGTCATCTGGTTAGTAAACGGGTCTACCCTGGCCGGGGCTTCAAATTGCACGCGACGGCCGTCGTCATAGGTGCGATAACAATTACCGTTATTGCAATTCGTGTTGCAGGACACGACGCCCGGCCGCTTGACGGGAGCGGGCGGAAATGGCGAGGTGTGTTGAGAATTCTCGACCTGGGCCTCCAGATCCTCGACCTTCCCTCTACAAGCGACACTAGTTAATCCTGTGCATCGCCCTGCCCAAAGGCGGGCTTTTGGAAGTGACTTTTCGAAGGTGCCGCCCTTCGTGTATTGAACAACCATGTAGAACGGGACAGTGAAGTGGCCCTGTTTCCATGCTAGTTCAAAGTAGCGCTCCGCCTCTGAAATGTTCTTTTCCAGATGCAGGCCTACTGAGTAGGCGATGCCCAAGTCATTGGAGCAGATAGCATGTCCCATTTCGCTACATTGATTCAGCAGAGAGACCCCGCGAGCTACATCCTTCGATACGAGTTTGCCATACAGATTCGCCGAGCCGAGTCGGTGCAGGCCCCAGGTGTAGTTCTGAGCGGCAGCTTTCTCATACCATTGGATTGCTGTTGAGTTGTTCGCTTCGCCTTCGCCACCTGAGCGAAGATAGTCGCCATATTCGACTTGGGCTTCCGCATTTCCGCTTTCCGCCGCCCGCTTCATCTCCAAGAGCCTTTCAGGTGCAATCGCAGACTTGGCTTGAACCGAAGTCAAGCTAACTAAGAAGATCGCGCAGCAAATCACTGCGAGTCCTGCGCCGCGCCTTGATGACGCGTGGATTTTGCGTCCGGCGGAAAGAATCAATCTGTTTCTCATGGTCACCCCAACTTAGTCCAAAATAATTTTTCCATGCCGCACTGCCTCCGAATATCCTTTTACGGCGCTAAATCTGAAGGTGCTTGTCGCAGCTACGAGCCGGTCCTAGCGACAAGGGCGGGCTAACCGGACCGCCCAGGCTTGATATCCCTCGGGGCGGCAAGGCAGCCATTTTGGATTTGTTCTGTCGATCGGTTTGAATGCCATTTGGTGGTCAGATTGTGTGCGCGCGGCCCATTGCTCATCGCGCTTTCAGGCCCGCCGCGGCTCGCGCAACAAATGGGGCAGCGCCCCTGAAGTCGATGGTGACATCGGTGATCGTCGTCGCCTTTGGATGGCCCACGCGCATCACGACTGGGCCGTCGACCTTGACGAACTCGCGAACCATGTCGGTGTTCTCGATCTTGTATACGAACGCGCCTGGCAATCCTGGATTAGGACCGCCACATTGCAGGAATGAGCTGGCTTCCTCCTGCGAGCCCGGCATTGTGATCTTCGGGAGCACAACGACGCCGAGGCTGTACTCGCCGAAACTGCAGGGGATCGCGACCGACATGGACCACCCGCACAAACCCAATTTTTCGTGACATGAGTGATTGACGATTTCGACCACGTCCTTGGCTCCGGTTGATGCCGGGCCAAACGAGATATGCATCTTGTGTTCCGCGACGAACGCATATTGCCAATCCCCCGCGTGCGCGGTTGTCGCGATCATCCACGCTGCAAACATGACGCCGAAGCCTTTAAGAATGCGGTCCATTTTTTCCCCTCTAATCAGTTGTTCCATCAGCGCCGAGATTCAGCGCGTTCTCACAGAAGCTGTTTTGCAAGTCGGGCGACCCCCACACCTCATCTAGAACTCGATTCCGAGTGATCAAATCAATCGAACGATGATGAGTACGAATCAAACGAAGAAGAGTGGTCGTCGAATCCACTGGACGAGTAATCGTTCATCCCGCTGCCATACGTGCTGTCCGCCAAATCCGTCCCGCCGGAATACAGGCCACCGGGCCAGTGGCTTTCCGAGCGGTCCTCCCCATACGCATTTCCCGCAATATCGACCCCTCCGACCATGGGAAAGCCAGTGGCCGGATTGATGTCTTGGGAGTCTGAGATGCCAGTGCGGCGTCCCCAGAGCTCCTCATAGTCATAGGGGTCGCTAGGTTCCTTGTGCGAGGTTGAGCCGGCGCTATAGGCTCCGCTGGTCAACATGGTGCCCATTTCTTCGAAGGCGCCGAATACAAACAGCATGATCAATCGCGGGAGCACCAGCAGTTCCGCGCCCGCAATCAGTAGCACGATGCTGCCCAACGCTTTGGCGACCACACCCAGGGAAAGAAGGGCGGGCACGAGGGTGAGTGCCAACGCGATGCAGACCACGCTCCAGTTCATGCTGAAGATGGGGACGGTCGGATGTTCGGCAGCCCAAGGGTTGTCATCCGTCTTTGCCCAGATCCCATCGTGCGCGATCTGGTTGGCGCCGACATACAACAGGGGAACGCAGACAAGGACGCCGGCCACGAGCAGGAATCCGTAAGCATCTGGATGCATCTGTTGCGCAGCAGCAATGACCAGCACGCCGACGGGCATCAGCGTGCTGAGGCCGAGTCGCACGCGAGTCCAGAGCCTTACTGAACTTCGGTGACGAAGCAGGAACAGCGCGCTGCCCAGATAGCCCGACATCATGACGACGCCTGACGCGAACCAATCCTGGCCGAACCCGGTTCCGAGTGTTCGTGAGATGTACTCGGCGGCCATCGCAGGGGCCACGATGGCAATCACGCCGAGCAGAACGGTGGCCGCCAGGGATCCGGGCGTTGCTTTTGCCACAGCCCTCGCTTTGGCAATCGTATGACTGAACACTGACTTTCCTCCTCCGGACGGACCCGAATAACGTGTAGACAAACTGGGCGCACGTTTCCTGTGGGCGACTGAGCTAAGGAAAATCAGGTGTCCAGATTCGGGGCCTTCGTTTTTTGCCTGCGGACCAACACCGCAAGCTTTTGGCAGTAGCTGCAAGTATATCAGCTAATAACGATAATTTATACGGTTCACGGGTTAGACCAATTCGCCGGAGAGAAGGAAGCTCTCCGGCATGCCAAGCCAAACCAAATCATTGTCGTTGCGCGAGTTTTTCGGGCGTAACTTGCGACTGGAACGCACCCGGGCGGATCTCACTCAGGAACAGCTCGCCGGCCTGGTGGGCACCTCACAGGGTCACCTCAGCGAGATTGAGCGCGGAGCAGCCTGGGCTTCCCTGGAAATGGTGGAAAGAGTGGCTAAGGCGCTCAAGATCAGGCCCGCGGTTTTGTTCGACGAAACGCTGGGGCGTCGCTGATCTAAATCTTGGAGATCGGTCTGTAATTCGGGATTAAGCGCTAGAGGTACGCAGACTGGCTCAAAAGAGAGGGTATTGATTCGCTAGTTCTAACGCGGGACGTAGGCGACGATGACGCACGGCCTGGAGTTCGCGTGGCGACTATGCATAGGGTGAAAGGGTTGGAATTCGACGCAGTTCTGATTGCTGGATACCAGGGCGCCGAGCGCTATGCCGAGATGTTTTCGGCTGATGGCGATGCAGGAGTTCTTGTCGACACGCTCACAAGTGAGCGCTCCCTGTTGCATGTAGCAGCTACACGAGCAAAAAGGGCACTTATTGTTTCCACTTTGGGTCCGTAAGTTTCAACCCAGGTTGTAACCCCCGTTGGTGTAACGCCATGGGGTACCCCATGGGGTCGGGGCAACAGGGGTTGAAGGTGGGTTCTTGAGCAGTACCAAAATTCTATTCACATTCTGCCGCAACGGATTGCGGCGCCGTATGCTTTGTTTTCGAGTTTTTTTGATTAGATTCCCTTACGTCTCGCCAGCTTTTGGCCTGGGCATTTTTCGAAGCCTGATTTCATTGATTGGCGCGCGTTTGAGTGCCGTTCTTTTGCGTACCGCCGGGTAGTTGCGCGGTGATCGCCAAGAGAACTGCGCGGGCCCGCCGTACAAGTTGACCAGCGGGTGCCAGACCGTTGCGCGAAAAAAGGGGGGAGAGTCAGCTTGCAGGGATCAGATGCAGTTGAGCTTCGTCGATGACGACGTGGGTGGAGAGGCGCGGCAAGAGGTAGAGGGCCTGGATCAGCCGGGTATTCACCTGTGGTGTTGGCGCGCGCTGAAAACTGATCCGCTGCCAGGGGATACTTACTTACGACCGCTGCTCATCGCCTTGCGCGTCGGCGTCGCCTTTCGAGGTGTTTGCAGCTATCCATCCGGGACGAGTGGTAGCGATGCGGTAGTACACCGTCGGAAGGATCAGCAGCGTGAGTCCGGTTGAGGTAACCGTGCCGAAGATCAGCGAGGTCGCCAGCCCGGCGAATAGCGGATCGGTATAGAGGATGAGCGTTCCCAGCGCGACCGTCAGCGCTGACAGCATGATCGGCCTGAAGCGGACGGCACCGGCGAGCTTGACCGCTTCCTCCAGCGGATGGCCCGCACGCTGGTAGTCGCGAATGAAGTCGATGATCAGCAGCGAATTGCGGATGACAACGCCCGCCAGCGCGACAACACCGATGGCAGACCCCATGCTGAAGTCGAGGCCGAGCAGCCAGTGCCCGGGGAATACACCGATGAACCCGAGGGGCACCGCCGTCATCGCCAACGTCGCGAGCATGAACGACCGGTACACCGCCACGAGCAGAAGGTAGATCAGCGAAAGCCCGGCGATCAGGATCATGCCCATTTCGCCCATTGCATCGAGCGTGAGCCGCAGCTCTCCCTCCCACAGCAGTTGGTAGCCGTCCAAGGAACTCGGCGCCTGCGCCCGCAGGGTCAGATTGCCGGTGCGCAGCACCTTGCCGCCCGGCAGGTCCAGGCCGTCCAGGTGGCGATTCATGTCGAGGATGACGTAGCCCGCAGCGCTGCCCGATACGTCGGAGGCCACGAAGCTATACGGCTCATTGTCCTTGCGCAGGATCGGCCGATCGACGTGCGTCCACACGGGCTTCACGAGTTCAGAAACTGGAATGCGCAGACCTTGTGCGTTGACCACGTACACCCGATCAAGCTGCTGCGGATCGAGATCGTGCCCGCGCGGCACCTGAACCAGGATGGGCACCGGCGCCCACTCACCTTCGATGCGCGCCTCGGAGAGGACGCGCGTGCCGAGCAGGTTGCGCAGCGTTTGTTCGACGGCCGTGGCGGTGACACCGGATAACATCGCCTTCTCGTGGTCGACCTGCAGATCGATCCGCGGCGCATCGACCGATTCAGAGTCGTAGATGTCCACCACGCCCCAGGTCTGTTCGAAGCGTTCACGCACCTGGGCGACCAGTTGACGACGCACCTCGGCATCCTCGCCGTAGATCTCGGCGACCACCGTGGCGGGACTGGGTGGCCCGGGTGGTGAGTCACGCAGCGTGATATCGAGGCCGGGGTAGTCCGATCTCAATTGGGCGGCGGCGGAGCGCAGATCCGCGATCACCTCGGACAAGGTCGTCTTGCGCGCCTTCTTGTGAACCAGCATGACCGTGATCTCGGCAAGATGTGCGGCCTGACGGTTTCCAGCCCCGCGGATCTGCCCCGCAAAATCCACCACCGGTGGCAGGCCAACGTAGCTCACCCAGTTTGCGACCACCGGCTGATCGCGCAGCAGCGCGCCCACGCGGCGCACGAGCTCGTCGGTCTTTTCGATCGGCGTGCCTTCTGGCATGTCGAGCGTGATGCTGAAATGGTTGCGGTCCTCCTTGGGCATGATGGCGAGCATCACGCTGCCGGAAGAGGGCGGGCCGCCGACGCCCGCTGGCCGGATGAATGGCCACGCCGGCTGCATCAGCGCGGCCAGCAGGGCGAGCGCGGTCAGGGCATAGAACGTCCGGCGACGACGGCGATCGTGCAGCAGCGGCGTCAGAACCTTGAAATAGCGGCGATGCGACGCGGATGTCGAGTCTTCGTGCGCGTGCGACTGGACGTGCCCGCGCAGCCAGCGGTGGCAGGCCCAGGGCACGATCATGTAGGCCAGCAGCAGCGACAGCGCCATGGTGACCTGCACGTTGAACGTGATCGGCTCGAAGTAGGCCCCGTTCATCCCGGTGAGCAGGTTCAGCGACGCGAACACCAACACGACTGCGAACGTCGCAATAGTTGTCGGGGGGCCGATCTCGTTGACCGCCAGTACCGCCTGGCGGCGCGGATCGACATCGGTGCGCTGCTGGTAGCTGCGGTAGATGTTCTCGAGCACGACGATGCTGTCGTCCACGATCATGCCCAGCGACAGGATCATCGCGAACAGCGACATACGATTCACGGTGTGGCTGGTGAGCATATCCACCATCAAGGTCAGGCACAGGATCAGGGGCAGCACGAAGCTGATGATCAATCCTGCGCGCAGCCCGAGAAACGGCAGTAGCGTCAGGATCACCGCGCTGATCGCCACCGCCAGATCACGCAGCAGGTGATTGACCGTGTCGTTGGCTTTGGCACCGTCGTCGCGGGTCGTGACGACGTGCACGTCCGCCGGAATGAATTGCTGGCGCAGCGTCTCGACGGCGGCCAGCACCTCGCGTGCCGTGGTGACCGCGTTGGTTCCTGGCTTTTTGGCCACGGATATCGTGACCGCCGGCATTTCGGCGGCAACTTGCCCGATCCGCGCATCGCCGGGGCCGAAGCCCAGCCTCACCAGGGATTCCCGCTCCTGCGCCGGTCCGTCGTGGACGGTCGCGACGTCGTCCACGTAGATCAGGTGGCCCTGGTGCACGCCGACCGCCAGCCGGCGCACCTCGTCGGCGGAGCGCAGTTCACCGCGCAACTGCACGCGCAGGCTCCGCCCCGCGCGCACGGTATTGCCGACTTCCGCGGCCGTGTTTCCCGCAGCCAGTGCATCCAAGCCCTCGCTCAGGGTCAGGCCGAAGGCTTCGAGCCGCGCCGGATCGGGTTCGACGCGAATCTCGCGTGACGCGCCGCCATGCAACTCGACGCGCGACACCGAGGCAATGGAGTTGAGCCTCTCGATGACGCGCTCGGCCAGACGGCGCAGGGCGTAGTCGTTGTAGCGCTCCGAGGCCAGCGTGAGTGTGACAATGGGAATGTCGTCAGCATCGACGCGCTTGATCAGCGGCGGTGCAACCTGCGGCGGCAGCTGCGCCTGGACACTGCCGATGCGCTGGTACACGCGCACCATGGCTTTTTCCTTGTCCACGCCGACATCGAACTGGACGGCGACCCGCGCCTGTCCCTGCATTGCCGTGGAATAGGTATGGTCCACGCCCTCAATCTCTCGCAGGGCGCGTTCCACCGGTGCGGCTACGAGGTGATCGACATCGGCGGCAGACCGACCGGGAAGCGTGTACAGCACCTCCGCCCCCGGGACCAGAATCTGCGGATTTTCTTCGCGTGGCGTCAGCGTCGCGGCGAACCATCCGACCGCCAGGCAGAACAGCACGAAGACCGGTGTGAGCTTGGATTCGATGAAGTAGTCGGCGATCCGGCCGGCCGAGTTGAGTTGCTGCTCGCGCATGCCCTGGCCTGCTAGGGCGCCTGCCGCTTCAGGCGATCACCGTCGCGGACGCTCTCGGGCACTCGCGCCAGCACCGTCTCACCGGCCTGAAGCCCCGCCGTGACTTCGGTCATGGCGTCATCGCTTCGTCCAGTGCGCACCCAGCGAAAGTCGAGCCGGTCTTTCTCGCTCACCACGAAAACGCCGGTCAGTCCACCGCGCTGCGCCAGCGCGGCGTTCGGCAACCGCAGGCCGTCGGTCTGGCCGACCCTGAACCGGCTGCGTCCAAACAGTCCTGGCGTGAGGCCCGCCGCGTCGTCCAGTTGCAGCTTCACCGTGAACCGCCGCGTCACCGGATCGCCCGATGGAACCACCCGCAGCACGGTCGCTCGATAGCTTTGCTTCGTGGCATCGATGCTCACCTGCGCCACGTCGCCGACGGCGATGCGCTGCACCTGCGATTCCGCCACCGCCGTCTCGAACAGCAGCGCCGTATCCGATTCCACCACCAGCAGGGGTCGGCCCGGCGTCACCAGATCGCCTGCCCGTGCCGGTCTTTCGGCGACCACGCCCTCCACCGGACTGAGGATCTCGGCATAGCGGAGTTGCGCCTGCGCTGCGCTCAACGCCGCATCCTGGTTGCGCAGAGCCTGATCGGCCGTATCACGTTCCAGTTGCGCCTTGCGTCGCGCGGCGTCGGCGACCAGTCCGCGGGCGAACAAGGTCTGTGTGTCCACCAAGGTGCGTTCGGCATCACGCAGCGCGGCTTCACGCATCGCGCGCTGGGCTTGCGCCTGCTGCACGGCCGCTTCCTGATCCCGAGCGTCGAGTTGCACGAGCATCTGGCCACGGCGGACGCGCTCGCCTTCGCGCACGCTGATGGCGCGGACATAGGCCGCAAGGCGCGAGCTGATTTCGACCCGCTCGTCGGACACCACCGTGCCCACGGTCTGGTAGTCCTCGGCGAGCCGTTCGGTGGCCAGGCGCAGGGTCGGCAGATCGTGCTCGGAGGGCACACGCGCCGGATGGGGCTGAGGATCGCCGCAGGCCGCAAGACTTGCAGATAGTAGCGAGCACAGCACGGCGGCGAGAACGGGACGCTTCATTACTCCCCCAGACTCCACGTCAGGCTGAACTGGGACTGCCAGACGCTGATGTGCGTATCGATGGTCTGATCCGCAGGATCCCTGCTCACGTCGAAGCTCAGAAGCTCGCCCTGCAAAGCCGTGGGCGTCGCGTTGCTGAAGGTGTTGGATTCGCGGATCGTGTTTTTGATGGCGTAGATCAAAGCCCAACCCAGTTCGAGTTGTGGCGAGAGCTTCCAGGACAAGCCGAGCGCCGCATGGCGGTCCGTGATGGCGGGCGCGAAGATCTTCGGCAAGGTCTGGTCGCGTACCACCGGATTTCCGCCCCAGCTGAGTCCGGCCCGCCAGGTCAGCCGGTCATGCTCGCCCTGGTAACCGATCTTGTAGACATCGATCGTGTCCCAGCCGAATCCAGGGCCGCCGCTGGCGCCAAGACAGGCGTCGAGCGCCGGAGGGCTCTCGAAGTTGCGTGTGAACAAGCGCGGAACGAAGCAGTTGTCCGTGAAACGCTGCGGCTCGACCTGATTGGCCAGGGGGCGGATATCACCGTAGCGCACCTGCTCGTAGTCGAGGAACAAGCGGTGGCCGTCGATCACATGAAACTGCAGGCCAAGGTTGAGCACCGGCGCGAAATCCAGCGATCCGCCGATGATGGCACCGCGATACTTTTCGAACTCCGTCTGGTACAGGCGCGTCTGGTACGCCGCTCCGATTCCGATTCCATGGCCCAGCTCCCACAGCAGGCCAATCCGCGCACCGCCTCCATACGAATAGTCGAACCCGCGGTTGGTTGTGCGCTCCGGAAACTTGGAGAACGCCGCGAATGCCCCGAGCCCGCGTACTTCGATCCTTTGCGCGGCGAATACCGGCGCGATCCCGACCGACAGGCTCGGCAAGACGCGATACGCCCAGTGCGCAGACACGAGGACCTGCGTGAGGTCCACGCCGAGCGTCGTGCCGCTGCGGCCGCAGAGCCCCGACGGGTCGGAGAGGGCTGACAGCGGTTGCCCGCCACCGAAATCGCCATCGCAGCGCGCGTCGAGCGTCGGCAGGCCGCGCGCCAGGGTGGCCGATCCTCCTTCCGAAAGCGCCTTCAATCCCGAGGCGGAAACGCCCCAGCCGACGGCGGTCCGGTCGTCCCGGCGCCAGTTGCGAGCGAACGACGGAATGGGGAATACGCCGGTGACGGATGTGTTGCGTCCAGGCTTCAGGTCGAGCAGTCCGAAGGGCGCATTCTCGCCGAGCGGTCCGACTCGAAAACCGCCGTCGGGAATCGCGATACCGAGTTCAGCGGTGCGGGTGTTACCCAGCCAGGCTCCTGCTGCCGGGTTGCGCAGGGTGGCCGAGGCATCCGACGCCAGGGCCGTGCCCGCGCCGGCCATGCCCAATTGCACCGCGCCGGTACCGGGCGCGTTCATGCCATTCGATGCAGCGGCCTCGACTGCAAGCAATAGGACCACGCAGCCGGCGGTTCGCCTCGACCGGCGCAGCCGGTCGCGGCTCAGGCGGCCGGTCACGCGGCCGGTCCCACCATGCGTTCTGCTGCGTCCATGGACTCGATGAGCGAGCGCAGCGTGCGTTGGAGCGCGCGCTTATCCGCCGCGCTCAGACTCGCGAACGCTACCTTCACGATCGGCTCGAACCGCGTTGCATAGGTCCGGACCAGCGTGCGGCCCGCGGCCGTTGCGACGATGCGGCGGCGTCGCGCGTCGCGCACGTCCTGGCTGACTCGAACCAGTTTCTCGGCAGCGAGCACGCTGAGGATGCGCGTCATGTTCGCGTGGTTCTGGCCGACCTGCTCGCTCAGCGTCGAAGGTGTCGTGCCTTCGTCGCCGCTGGCCAGTACCACGATGAGCGTGTGGTAGGAGCTTTCGGTGAGACCGGTCGGTCGCAGGATCGGATCAATGAACGCGGTGATACCGAGGCTGGCGACGCGGATCAGCCGCATCAGCATCACATCCTCGATCGAGAACTCGGGAACGCCCTCGCGCCAGCCCTTGGCACTGGCGTCGACGGCGAGCAGGCGGTCTTTTGTTTTCATGAGCGTGGCATTGATATTACATCACTATAATATTATTCGGAAGCAGCAGAACGATCTCGGTGCCGCGTATCTGAGGGCCCGCGATTACCCGTCTGAGGGGTGCGGATCCTTTTAAGGCTTGGGCTCACCGCGCACGGCGATTCACCGGGAACGCCGCCGCTTGTTGCAAGCCCTGCTGGCGTTCCTTCCGCCGCCGCAGCAGCCAGGGCTTCACATACATCCAGTACAGCCCGCAGCAGAAAGCGAACAGACCAAGCAGCGCCAGCACCGGCTTGATTGCCTTGGCCGGTGCCGTGACGAGATTCGGCGAAGCGGCGAGCAGTAGGGCCAGGAACAGGAACCCGAACACCGCGATCTGCGCGCCGCCCCACAGGGCGATCCAAGGGCTCGCCGTAAGGCGCACTCCGAACACCGACCGATGCAGATTGCCGGTGTGCTGGAACAACTGGATTTCCGGGTCGGTCAGGTCGTATCGATTCTTCAGTGCGATCAGGCCGATCCGATCCCGGCGATTCCAGCGAAATCCCGGACCGAAGCGTTTGCGGAACTTGCCCTCGTCGGCGATCACTTCGTCGTCAGAATAGAGGCTGTCCAGCGGTTTGGATTCCGCGAGGATGCGGCGCATCTCTTCCAGCCGCGGGTCGAGTCGCTCCGGTGGCGGCGACTGCTGGTCAGTGCGCAGCGAGACAATCTTGCAGCGAGTCCCGGCGTTGCCCTCGGGCGGCTCTTCCTGCAGAGCGTTGCGCCCCGGAGCATGACGATCGGTCATCGGATCAGGCCGCGACGGACAGCATTTCACGCAGATGGGTCGCGTCGATCTCGCCCTTAGTGATGCAATGCTCGTAGCCCAGCCGGATCACCCGCGCCTTCTTGTCGGGCTTGAGCGTGCGACGGTGCTTGGTCAGCCACTCCTCGATGAGGCGGATGACGCCCTCCATCAATTCCATGTCGAGGACGCGACGACCGACCAGAACCGGATCTTCACCGGGACCGGTGAGCTGCCACAGGGGATCGATCCGGAACGTCTCGCACAGCGATCTGAATAGCGCCGTGGGCATCTCCCGCTCGCCGCGCTCGTAATTGGCGTAGGCGCGCAGGGACAGGCCCAGCTTGTCCGCAAAATCAGCTTGCGTGAGCCCGCTGGCGACCCGGACGGCCATCAACCGGCGCCCCATGACGAGATTATCGTCTTCGCTTGACAACTTACTCATAACTGCTTATTGTGAGTCTCAGGACTTCCCCTGACGATATCACGCATGCGCCCAGCCCTAAAACAACACGAACGGATCAAGATGCGCCTTCGGCTCGCCGGCAGCTCGCTGGCCGAAGTCGCTCGCGAACTGGGCGTGGCCGGCACGACGGTGACCAGCGTGAGCCAGGGGTACCGGCGATCCCGGCGGATCGAATCGGCCATTGCCGACAAGCTCGGCGTTGTGGCCAGCAGCCTGTGGTCTGATCGATATCCAGATGGCGCAGGTGGTGATGACCGATCCCCCGTGTCACGGAATCTGGACTGCATAGAAGGTGGCTCGCTCAGCCCGGTCTTCTGCTGATGGCGGTAGCGGTACGTTTCGGGCAGCACAACGAGAAAACCCACGCCTTGCCGGGCGTGGGTCTCGAGCAGCTTCAACTGAACCTTGAGTCTGCATTCTCGTTTCTGCTTCCGGCGGTGTCAAGGACAGCGGCCCGTCCCGGGCCGTGCGATGCGCCTTTTCCCGCCGCCGGAGTGAGGGCCTCCCTCACGCCTCTTTCTGGAGGTGTCAATCGATGAGAACGCGGGATGAATCTGAGGAATGTGTGTCGCCTACTGCTCACCACCGACTTCTCCAACCGGGAAGTCGGACGAGCAGGGGGAGTCTCGCCCAACACGGCGGGCCGCTATCGGACGCGCCTGGCTGAGGAGGGCCTAGACTGGAATGGGGTCGCGGTTCTGACGGACCGGGCCTTGGAGGAGCGGCTCAACAACGGCCGTCAGCTCGCACGCAAGGCCTTTGCCGAGCCCGACTTCGCCCATGTCCATGCCGAACTGCGTCGGCCGGGCGTGACCTTGCTGCTGATGCACGAGGAATATGCGGACGCGGCCGGCAGTGACGCGATGTCGGAAACCGAATTCCGGCGGCGTTACGACCGCTACGAGTGCTCGCTGGGCATCGTCATGCGCCAGCCGCATGCGCCAGGCTACCGACTGTTTCTGGACTACTCGGGCAAGCGGCCGAGCATCCTTGATACGAAGACCGGGGAGAAGACGCCGGTCGAGCTGTTTGTGGCCGTGATGGGCGCGAGCCGCAAGACCTTCGCGTATGCAAGCGCAACGCAGCGCCTGCCGAACTGGTGCGAGGCCAATGTGCGCGCCTTGGAGTTTTACCGTGGCGTGCCCAGGCTGCTGGTGCCTGACAACCTCAAGTCTGCGGTGGACCGGGTGACGGTGGCCGAGGGCCACATCATCAATTTCACCTACAGCAAGCTCGCGCAGCACTACGACTGCATCGTGATGCCGACGCGGGCGCGCAAGCCCAAGGACAAGGCCGCCGTCGAGGTCGGCGTGCGTTTCGCCCAGCGCTGGATACTGGCGCGGCTGCGCAACCGGGTCTTCACGTCCATCGAGGAGCTGAACGCCGCCATCGCTGAACTGCTGGTGCGCATGAACGACAAACCCATGCGCGGTCACGGCGGCAAAAGCCGCAACCAGCTCTTCGAAGAGCTGGACCGTCCTGCACTCAAGGCGTTGCCGGAATTGCCCTTCGAGTACGCAGACTGGAAGCTCAACGTCACGGTGGCCCAGGACTACCACGTCCTGTGGGACGAGCATCACTACTCGGTGCCGTACACCTACATCGGGGCCAAGGTACGCATCCGCGCGACCGCCCGACAGGTCGAGGTGTACGCGAAAGACGATCACTTCCCGATCGCGACCCATCTGCGTAATGCCCACAAGGGTGGCTGCACGACCTTCCCAGAGCACCAGCCCGCGTCCCATCGGGCTTACGCCCAGGATCAGGGGGCGGAACTGATCGCATGGGCGGACCGCTCAGGCCCCTGGATCAGTGCCTTCGTGAAGAAGCACATCGACACGCATCGGCGGCCGGCGTTGTCGATGCAGGCGATGCGCGGCCTGCGCGGCATGGCCAAGGAATACGGCCCAGAGCGCTTGAATGCTGCCTGCCATCGCGCGCTTCGCATCTCCACCACGTCGGTGTCGTCCGTGCGCTCGATGCTCCAGCGCCGGATCGAGAGCACGCCATTGCGCGGCGCCAGTGACGATGAGCCACTGCCCGGCCACGACAACGTGCGCGGCGCCAAGACCTACGAATCCTGAGGCCCCCCGAATGACCATCATGAATACCGCCCAACAGCTCCGCGCGCTGCGCCTCTTCGGAATGGCCGAAGGGCTGGATCAGCAAATGTCGCAGTCCGCATTTCTCGGCGCGTCCTTCGAGCAGCGCTTGCAGATGCTCGTGGACGCCGAGATCAGCTACCGCGACACGCGGCGCTTCAAAAGCATCCTGCGCAACGCGCGGCTCAAAGTGCAGGCCGTACCTGAGGTTATCGACTACCGGTCGGGCCGCGGCATCGACAAGGCGACCTTCGCCGATCTGCTGACGTGCGCGTGGATCTATAAGCAGATGAACCTACTGATGACCGGCCCGACGGGCACGGGGAAGACCTGGCTGGCCTGCGCGCTTGCGGTGCAAGCGGCGCGCAAGGGCATCACCGTGGCTTACCGCAGGCTCGGGCGCTTGCTCGAAGAGATGGCCATCGCGCACGAAGACGGCTCCATCACGAAGCTGCGCAACCAGGTGGCCAAGGTCCAGCTCCTGATCCTGGACGACTTTGGCCTGACCGCACTGACCAATCGCGGTCGCGCCGACCTGCTGGAACTGCTCGATGATCGGGTCGGCACGCACTCGACGATCGTGCTCGGGCAGATGCCGGTCAAGGAGTGGCACGCCTTCATCAATGATCCCGCGCTGGCCGATGCGTTGCTCGATCGGCTCGTGCATTCGAGCCTGAAGATCGCCCTCAAGGGCGAGTCGATGCGCAAGCTCAAGTCGGAGGGTGGGCAGTAGCTCGGCGGGGATGCGCAAAAGCGTGGCACCACTGCGCAGGAAGCTGGTGCCACTGCGCAGCGACTTGACGCCGGTGCGCAGCCTGGTGGCGTCGCCGCGCAGGGTCTTGATACCGGTGCTCAGCTGGCATGGCGTCGGTGCGCAGATTAAATGGCGTCAACCGATCAACTCGCACGGCGGAGCCGCGCAGGTGAGCGCCGTTTTGTAGTTCTTTGCGTTGATTGTTGGCTCGCAGAATGCCGGTCAGTCGAGGAGCGCCCGTTCTCGTGGATATAGCTGTTTTCTTGCTGCTGTGGGGTCGGGCGACTGGGGCCCTTGCCTGATTCGAACTTTTCGTCCGTTTGGAAGTGAATTGCCAGCCGTTGTCCCCGGGTTTTGGCGTTCATGCGGTCCCAAGTAGGTTCCCTGATGCCCGCGGTATATCCCGCAGGGCTATTGATTCGGGCAATGCTAGGCGGCGACGAGTGGTGGATGCTGCGGTCGGCCCCGTTCAGACGCGCGACCAATTCTGGCCGCCCTGCGGGGGTAAATGTATATGCGGGTCCGGAAATCGGACTGAGTGTTATCCGGAAACCAGATCGTGGAACCGTCCGGACAGTCGCAATTTCGGACTGTCTTTGTCCGATTTTCAGACTGGGGAAAAAATAAGCGAAATTGCCCTCGCGGACACTCAGCTAGTCGGAGCACGCCCGGTTCGTACCCTGACAGGTAGAGGGAGGATGAATTCCTCTAGTAATTCCCTTTCCTTCCGACCGCGGCCTCCGCTGTGGACGACTTTCGTTCCCGCCTGTGATTGCTTTTTCCAACCTGAGTGGTACCAGTTGTGATTCTGCGTAGGAATCACTTCCGCGAGCAGCTGCGCTTCGAATTTTTCGAGCAATGTGGTCAGGAACTCTGTTTTGGAGACGGCAGAAGCGCGAGCTAGGCGGCGGAGCGTTGACCGAGTGTCTTCGTCTACTAGCACCCCGAGTGCCTTCCGGTCCTTTTTGTGACGCTCTCGGTATTTTCGCTGCCTCTCAGAGGCGGTCTGGGCTGCCACATTGCGTCTCGTTACATACGTAACGCGACTATATCCAATCTGGATGGATACCGATGGTTATAGCCGTGCTTTCGGCAGAACTGGCAAATGCTCTGTGAGGTTGATGTGGCAAGGAGAAAAAAAGCGGACCCTTTTGTGATGCTCCCAAATTGTCTGGTTGATTCCAAAGAATTTGGCGACCTGCCACCAACCGCCGTATTGCTTTTGATTCATTTAGTACGCGGGTTCAACGGCAGAAACAACGGCAACATTTATGCTCCCCAGCAGTGGATCCGAGAGGTCTGCGGCTTCGGTTCAAATGACACGGCAATCAATTCATTGCGTGCCCTAGTTGAGTGCGGTTTTGTTGTCATAACCCAGCCCGGAGCGGTAGGCCGCGCCAGACGAGTCGGGCTGCGCTGGCTGGCACCCTGTATAGAGCGAGACTATTGGATCGACCAGTCGAATTGGCAGCCATGGCAGTCGGGCCTGAGGTTCGATTGGCGGCCGATGCCTGTCCGCAAGCGGAAGAGGGTGCCCGCTTGAGTCTGGCAAAGCGGCAGCTCGCCTCTCGCCGTAATTCGCCACGGCACTGTACAGCTGATGAGCTTCTGCGGGCCAAGCTCCTCGCGTCATTCGGGAAAGGCTGGGTGATCGAGTACTGGAGGCGGAAACCCTACGCATTCCTCTCGCCGCTGGAGAGGGCGGAACTAGCTCAGCGGGAGCTGGATGCCAAGTACCGAAATGCTCGAATCGCGTGGCTGCGCCCCTTGGGAATTGCGAGGCGGACCAACAAAGTTGATCGTGTTCCGTGCGGGAGAAGTGGCGCGAGGGTGGCTAAGAAATCACTGGAGTTCCCAGCTGGTCAGGATTTGGATTGAGCCCTATGCAGAAGTTCTTAGCTCAAACAAGAATCGGCCCCACCGGCGATCTCGAAGTTGAGGAGCCGGAGCGAATCGTCAGTCATACTAAACTCCCCGCGTCCGCTTCTTTTCTGACCGCTTTCGCCAGAACAAACGCGACCGTCTGACGCGCTTATTCGCGTCGCTTTTGCATTGCCAAGGCGTCGACTTTTCGGGGGCGACCTCGCTTCTTCTTTTTGAGTGGCGCCTCGTATGCTTCGAGCCACTGCAGGACAGTTTGGCGTAGCCATAGACGCCCACGGTGACCAGGCAGGTTGATGGCGGGCGGCAAAGGGTGTCCTCGCTCGATGCGGTTGCGGATTGCCCGGGCTGCAGACCCGTCGCGGTTCGGGTTTCCTAGCAGAAGCAGTCTGCCCAACGCCTCGCCATCGAGGCAGTCGGATGGAATGTTCGTGATCGGTGAGTTGTCCTGGCTCATGAAATCTCCCATTAGTGACCGGGATTTGGTCTACACAATCGGTATCCATGAAATTTGATCCGTGCCAGTCCCCGTCGCTTGGACAAATCCTTGGACGCGAGGGGCAAAAAAATGGGAGATTTATGGGGTGTGCTGTGGGTCGGCGGAGGTGTAGAATCGCCTTAAATTCAACCTGCTACAGCGTATCTAGTTGATTTTTGCGGGTGTTGGCGGCACTCATAATGCTGAGGTCGCTGGTTCAAATCCAGCCATCACCACCAATCATTTCAAGGACTTGCGAAGAAGCTAGTTTCTCAGATTTGGCCCACTGTGCCTAATTTGTGTCACCTAGTTGTTGCGCGAGTCCTGGGCCGGTAATCGGCCCGAGATTCGCTCCGCATGAGCCAGCAGGTGACCCGCCGAGAGATGGGAATACCGCAAGACCATCTCATGGGAGTTCCAGCCGCCCATTTCCTGCAAGACATTCAACGGTGTGCCTGACTGCGCGTGATACGAGGCCCAGGTATGCCGCAGATCGTGCCAACGGAAATCGCTGACGCCCGCGCGCTCCAGGGCAGATCGCCACGCCTTCGTATTGACCTGCCAGACGGGTTTGCCCTGGTAGGTGAACACATACTGCGCATGACGGCCTTTCCATCGTTCCAGCACAGCCAATGCGTCCGCGTTCAGCGGCACCGCGATGGCTTTCCGCGATTTCGCTTGGTCAGCGTGCACCCAGGCGCATCGCCGCTCAAGGTCTACCGCGTCCCACTCAAGGCGACAGACATTGCGTTGTCGTAGCCCGGTCGCCAGTGCGAACCGCATCATTTCAGCCTGATGCGCTGGAAGCTGTGCCAGTACGTCGCGCACTTCATCCAGTGTGATCCAGCGAGTACGACGCGACTCCACCGTGTACATCGGAGCCTTGGGCACCCGCTCAATCCATTCCCACACTTCACAAGCCATCCGCAAGACTGAACGAACGAGCGCCATATATCGATTGGCGGTCGCTTTGCTCGACGATTTGGCCTTGGCTTCCAGAATCCTGAAAAGCAGCGTGCGATCAATTGCGGATAAGCGCTTGCCTCTCAGGAAACGATCAACCCAAACAAATATCTCCTTGTCCTTCTGCAGTGAGGCTTTGTGCTCTTTTTCCTTGAGCCATTGCACCACCGCGTCTTCCCAGGTGCATTCCGGCCGATAGCCAAGTTGCGTCGTTCGCCACAAATCCGCCTTTAATCGGTCGTGGAATTCGAGCGCAGCCCGTTTATCGGTAGACCCAGAAGACTTGCGTACAAGCTCGCCGTCCTGGGCTGTAAACCGGACCCACCACACTTCACCGCGTTTGTAGACTCCCATGATTCAACCTCCAACTCGGAGCCACTTAGCGGCGCTTGCCGTTGTCGAATGTAGAGGCTGTCCAGGTAACGGACAAGGTCAGCTTCAAGGAAGACCCATGCTTTGGCGGGTTTGGCGCCTTTGACTTGGCCCTTGCGGGCTTTTTCGCGCAAGGCACGCGGTGACATGCGCAGGAACAGGGCAGCTTCCGACAGATTGAGTGTGAGCATGGCATGACTACCTCCCAGAGGCCTTGCGATAGGCGTCAGCAGCGGCAATGCGTGCGGCCTCGACAGCACGATCCTGGCCAGCTGAAGCGTCGTCAGTGCTGTCCTGGAAGGGGCTTCGATAGTCCAACGCTTTGCGGGAGGCTCGCCCTTTGGCAAACAGCAAGAAGTCCTCGCCGGTGAATTCGGCGCGCCCGTCGTAGTGGTCGGCGGACTCTGAGAGCAGAAGGTGAGTCGCCTGAATGGGGTCCGAGATCTTTCTGACAGCCATGTAGGAGGTCAGTGCTGCGACAAAGGAGGAGTACAGCCGGGCATCGCTTGGACACTTTGAGGGTAGGGCGTGTACCCGCTCCACAGGCTGCAAGGTGTTCCAGGTGATGGCTTGCAAGCACACCCAGAGCGGATGAGCCCCCCATCGCGCCCGCGTATCGTCAGAGGACGTAGGTAAGGTCAGGCGGAGCCATTTCTGCGTTGCATATACCCAAAGACCTCCAAGCCGTTCCAGGACTTCCGGGTAACGGTGGCTGTCCAACTGTCGAAGAATCTCATTTCGAAACTGGAACTCCAGACGGTAGACCGGACTGACACCATCCCAGCCCTTCGCACGCCAAAGGTCCTCCAAGTAATTCTGGCCACTGGTCTTGATCTGAATCGTCTTGTCATACAGGCGCGCCATCATGGCCCCGCGTCCTATGCTCCATCCCGTGAACCTGGAATCGACACGGTGACGGTCCTGAAAGCGAGCCCTGGTGACCCAGGCTTCGTCAGGCCAGCTATCCAGGGTAAAGGGGCTGACGAAGTCCACGAACAGGTCCAGGCGTGTCACGCTGGCTCCTGGTTCGACTTCCCCCAAGGACGAGAGGATCAGCCGCAGCTCGTTCGCAGCAGATTCGACCCCAGCCCCGGTCAGATAGTGGCTGGCGATCTGGCCAACAGCGAGGGGACGATTCCGAGCGTGCTGGCTTTTGATTTGAATCCAGTAAGCGTGGTCCGAAAGACGATGGCGGAAAAGCTTTCCACCACTAGGTCCAGCAGTAAATTGGTGATCGAGAATTGATATCTGCGCAACAGCCTTTTCTCGGTCGAGCTCGGAGCGAGCTGACTCTCGGGCAGTTTCAAGGCGAATACTTCCTTCCTCAGAAAGCTCTCCCTGGAAGGACAGATACAAGCTGTCGATTCCGTATCTCAAGGGTGCGCAGTTTGAGGGGGCGGTGTTACAAGGTTCCGCCCCCAGCACGGCGAGTCGGTCGTGCTCCTCCGTGCGCTCGACAGACTCGCCGTGCTGTTTGTTTTCCGGGTGTGATCTCTTTTTCATCTGATGCTCCTGTTGGTTGCTTGGAGCCCAGATAGTGTTTGCCGAGGTGCAACAATTACGACGACATTTGTTTCTCGATTAATGTCGCGTGGTCTTTTTTCCAGCGCTGGATAAGCCGCCAGAGGCTGCGCTGAGGGTCTTTTCCCGACCTGGGGTAGAGGCGCGTCTCCTCGATGAATAGGCGCGCAGCGGTGTACTCGTTGAGCTTGTGCAGCTGCTTTGCGAAGGTCAGGAGCAGTAGGGCTGCGTCCAGGCGGGTGTAACTCGCCTCTTGGCTCGGCAGGCTCGACTGGATTCGGCGCAGCTTTTTGAGAAAGGGTTGGTCGTTCGTGGCGACGGCTAGCTGAATTCGCTCACGAAGTGCCCTGCAGCCAATGACGGCCGGATCGACAGCAAGCGCGTTGAGCAACGCATCGTCATCTCCCTTTCTTCCAGTCGCAAGCAGCGAGTTAAGGGTTTGGTCGTGGAGCATTAGCGAGCGGAGCTGCGCACGAATGGCCATTGAGAATCCCATCAGTGGCCTCGCTTTCGACTCAGGATAATCAGTTGAGCTTTCGGATAGCTCCCCGTCGTGAGCGGCCTTGAGATTCCGGAAGAAATAAAATGGGTTGATCAAAGGGAGCAAATCGGATGCTGGGATGACCCGCACCGCCGCGATTGCCATCAGTCCGACAGGTCGCTCGTAGTGTTGATGCCAAGTGACTCCGCGGAACGCATTGTCGACCCGGCGCTTTTTTTCGGGATCGTCCGATTTTGAGACGACTTCGGATAGTTCATCGAATTCTGATTCGAGCTGATCCCAGCTACGGCTTAGTCCTCGAAGCAGATATCCCCAAGTCGAGACAAATCGATCCTGAGGTATAGCTTTCTCACTGTTCAAATGTGCAATCTCTTCGTTCCTGAGCAAGGGACTTTAGTTCGAGAATCTCACTCCGAACTTGAGGGGCTCCGCAGATGATCGGCCCGGTCAGAGGAGGAAGCTACACTTGCTGAAGGATTCGATTTTGTCTCCATAACGCTTCCATCTTCGGTTCTCTGTCGAGCCAGATTGAACATATCCCTATTGCGCGCGCGCAGTAAATTTTTCGCAAAGACGCAGAAGCGTCCGAATGGCGACATAAGCTTGTAAGAAGCGAGTCCGCTGAGGTCGTTGGCTTCTTCTAGCATCAACTCAAATAGTGCCTTGAAGCTAGCAAGATCATCAGGCTGAAGTACCTGCTCACAATTTTCCGTCCCCCACAAGAACGCCAACCTATTAATCTCGGTAATTGTCGATGAGAGTCCAAACAATTCTTTGGTAACGGCGTTCGGGAGCAGCCCCAGTAGGGCGGGGCCTTGATCCTTTACAGAGAGCTCGATGACCGCGAATGAGCTTGTATCGCGGCCAGTGGTCCGAACATCCTTTTGAAGAATGTCGCTAAGAGCATTCCGCCGAGATACAGAAATTCGCGCGGCTGCGTCAGCCTGTGCGTGGATCACGGAGAGCAATGCAGCTCGCGTTCTTAGCTCTGCAGAGCGGTCGCGTCGCATCGTCAGCCAGTGCGTAGCGATGACGACCATTACAGAGGCTCCGGCTCCGATCATTGCCCCTAAAAGAGCTGAAATTTCCGGCGCCAGTTCCACAGTCAGTTTGGAAGAAGTGTCACACGCTCAACCAGGAGCCTCTTGAGCCGATTCTCCGCAACAGTAACCAGCCTTGAATGGAGAATTATTTCGGCCGAATGGCCTTTGTCGAATTGCGACAAGGATTTTGTGACCCTCGCCCTCTGGGCGGTGGACATATCCCGGCTGAGCAAAAACGAAATTGTCCGTTCATGCTCCTCAGAATAAATGCGGCCCCACCGAGATAGGCTATTAAAACGAGTGACGCTCCCGACTAAAGGAGTGGTTTCTGTCGCGATATGCTCTTGGAAGCGCATAGCTGAATATTTGTCGTAGGTAATAAGCTCTGCGCCCTGTGTGCGCTGGATGCTCAGTGTCAACCCCTCATCTCGAGTTATTGGCCGGTGCATTCGCTTAATTGGCTCTTCTACTGCTGCAACCAGTTGGTCTGCAGCGCTCCTCATTCTCACATTGAGCGCACCATCAATATCATCAACCACGTTGCCCACGGCCTCGTTAAAGCACCACTCGACGAGCCGAAAGAAATCGCGTGCGTTTGTGCCCGGAAAGATATCGTCATCAATGACGATGCGAATTCCATCAATGAAGCTCCCATAGCGCGGCGCTTCTCGGAACAGTTTTACACCCTTGATTTGAAAGGTTCGACTCACGGCCTTCCTTGTTGCATAGGCCCTAGCGATTAGGGTCATTGCGCGCGAAAGTCCAGTAAGCGACTCGGAGCCATCGTACAGGTCGATTCGCCCATAATCGGCGTCAGACCCTTTAAATACACTCTTGATGCGGACTTCTGTCATCAGATCCCCTGAATTTATCCTTGCGCCGCGAGAGTCGGAGGCGCTTCCATTATGAATCAATGGCAGTCGCCAATAGACGAGATCCTGTTGTACCTGCGCATTGTGTTTTGTGCACGAACTGC
Organism: Panacagrimonas sp.; assembly: GCA_041603235.1. GTDB lineage: Bacteria > Pseudomonadota > Gammaproteobacteria > Nevskiales > Nevskiaceae > Panacagrimonas. Next base: position 26,594 of record JBFIES010000003.1, read on the forward strand.
TCTTTAGAGGCACAGATATAGGCACAGTGAGCGAGGGCGAGCGCCGTAAGTGGCTATAAATAAAAGAGAAAAACTTCCTCCTCACTCGCTCTCATAATGCTGAGGTCGCTGGTTCAAATCCAGCCATCACCACCATCTCTCCTCGGATTGCACCGCCCCAACAACAGTCGAACTGACTGTTGTTTGTACTCCTTGGCGGGCATCAGTGAGAGGCTGGTCCATTCCGCACCAGCTGGGCACTCATTCTTTCGAAACTTGTATGGGGTGGAGCTTGTGTCTGCCGCTGCTCCTCTCAAGACCGGCAGCAGGGGCTCGCTGTCTCGCAGTTCGCAGCAATTCTGATTCCCTCACACCGACTCCTTTGATAAGGGGTTAATCGCTGTCGAAGCCGCTCGGGGCCTGCCTGATTGCCCGGATTCGAGTGCCATTCTTGTGAAGGTTAATGAAAATGATTAGCATCCGCCCTCGCATTAGTATGCGCGGGCCTTGCACCATAGCAGGGCGTCACTTCTAAAAAATCAGGGATACCCACTGTGTCGAAAACGATCATCAAGGCAGCCGCACTGGCAACGATTCTGGGTGCGGGCCCCGCTTTGGCCGCCGCGCCAAGTAATGAAGAGCTGCACGAGTCGATCAAAGCTCTGGAAGCCGAATTGAAGGCACGAGATGAGCAGGCTGCCAAAGAGAAGAAGGCAGCTGAGTCCAGCATGTTCAAGGCACAGAACGTGAAGTTCGGCGGATATGGTGAGCTGCATTACAACAATCTCATCGCAGAAGACCACGCGAACGACGTTCGCGAGATCGATTTCCACCGCTTTGTGCTGTTCATGGGCTACGACTTCAGCGACTCCATCCGATTCGTGTCTGAAGTTGAGATTGAGCACAGCATTGCCGCTGACGGCGAGGGCGGTGAGGTCGAGCTTGAGCAGGCCTACGTCGAGTTCGACCTCAACTCAACATGGCGCGCACGCGGCGGCGTGATGCTGCTGCCGGTCGGCATTCTCAATGAAACGCACGAGCCGCCGACCTTCTACGGTGTGGAGCGCAATGATGTTGAAAACATCATCATCCCTTCGACTTGGTGGGCAGGTGGCGCCAGCGTGGTGGGTAACTGGAGCAATGGCCTGCAGTGGGACTTCATGGTGCATGAGGGTTTGATGGTTCCGACTGCCGGCGGCAGCGCTTACCGTATTCGCAGTGGGCGTCAGAAAACATCAGAGGCAGATGCATCTGATCTGGCGGCAACCACGCGCCTGAGCTACAGCGGCATTCCCGGATTGAAGCTGGGTGCTGCGATGAGCTATCAGTCCGACGCAAGCCAGGTCGATGGTGACGGGCTTGAAGAAGCGCTGCTTTATGTGGTCAATCTCCAGGCTGATCGCGGCCCGTTCTCCTTGCGTGCACTCTACGGTGCTTGGGATATTTCAGGCAGCGCGGTTGAAGCAGCTGACGATGACGACCAGAACGGTTGGTACGTTGAACCCAGCTACAAGATTTGCGAGAAAATCGGCCTCTATACCCGCTACGAAGACATCGAAGGCGCGCGCGATGAGGATGAGTTCGACCAGTGGGAAGTAGGTGTGAATTTCTGGCCGCATCCGAGTGTCGTCCTCAAGGCTGACTATCGCTCACGCTCTCATGACCTGAGCTCAGAGGAAGGCCGTGATTTCGACGGTTTTGATCTGGGCATTGGCTATCAGTTCTGATCCAGTCCCTGGGACAGTGCTATTGACGAATAGATGAATCGTCGTCGCTTCGTTCTCATGGGCAGCAGTGCACTTGCAAGTGCACTGCTGCCTTTGCCTGTTCTGGCTCGGCGCTATCTAAGTCTGGAGCAGGCGCAGAAGCTGATGTTTGCTGATCAGGGTCTGCAAGCCGTCGAGGTGACATTAACGCCGGAGCAAAGCTTGCAGATCGAGCAGGCCAGCGGCGTGTCTGTACGTGTCCCGGAATTGTCTGCATGGCGCAGTAGCGACGGCGGCTGGTTTCTGGTGGATGAAGTCATTGGCAAGCATGAATACATTACCTGGGCGCTGGCACTCGATCCGTCCGGCGCAGTCCGCCAGGTCGAAATCCTGGATTACCGGGAGAGCTACGGCGGTGAGGTGCGAAACCGACGATGGCGCGAGCAGTTTGAAGGTAGTACTGCGTCGCAGCTTCCACGCTTCAAGGAAGAGATTCTGAATATTTCAGGGGCAACCTTGTCTTGTGGCCATCTGACGGAAGGCGTTCGTCGGCTTCTTGCAACGCACGACCTGGTTCTCAAGCACCTTGCGACGAGCTAAGCCTCTGCTGGGAACCGTGGTTGAGATCCATGCTGAGGGTCTTGAGCCAGAGGCTCTGAACGTGGCAATGAACCGCGCGTTCGCTGCCATAGAGCAAGTGCATTTCAGCATGAGCCGGCAGTTGCCAGAGAGTGAGCTTTCGCGCCTGAACAGGGCGCTTGTTACGCAAGTCATCGAAGTCAGCCGACACTTCACGAACGTGCTGACAGAGGCGGGCGAGTTAGCACGATTATCCTCTGGCGCATTCCAGCCCTGCCTGAGCGATGCGCGGTCCCAGAACATTCAGGATATTGAAGTGATGGCGCCAGGCCTGGTACGTAGGCAAGGCGACGTGAAAGTCGATCTGGACGGCATTGCGAAAGGTTATGCCGTGGACTGCGCTGTCGAAGAATTGCAGGCGAGTGGGGTGTCAGCAGCCATGGTCAATGCAGGCGGTGACATGCGTTGCATCGGTTCCGATACGTTCCCGGCCTTGATTCGTGACCCGGCCCACCCTCATGCAAGCGGAGCAGTGGTGCAGTTGCACAATGAAGCGCTCGCGACTTCGGCATCCTACGAGGCCTCGGAAGCCGGGCAGGCCTTGCCGGTGGCCGCGCATTGGAAGGGGTGCTGGAGCGTCAGTGTGGTTGCACCTCGTGCTATCCACGCTGATGCGCTGACCAAGGTTGTGCTCATGTTGCCTTCCACGGAAGCGGAAAATCTATTGTCCCGCTATCACGCGCACTGCCTTCGGCTTGGCGACTTACCAGGCGTGTCGCATGCAGCTTGAACGAAACCGCCTCGACGTATGGCAGAAGTGGCTTATATATGGGCTTACCTTCCTGTTATTTGTCAGCGGTGCTGCCTGGTTCCTCATGGATCGTTTTGTAGAGGTTGAGGGGGCTTTTGGGCCGGCGAAGCATCCGCTTCAGCAGCCGCTGCTGGTGACGCATGGCACGGCGAGCTTTGCTTATATGCTGCTGATCGGCACCCTGCTTTCCCGCCACGTTTCCAAAGGCTGGAAGCTGAGCGGGCAGCGCTATCAGGCTACCCTGCTGCTGTGCATTCAAGGGTTGCTGATCCTCACCGTGCCGGTGATGTTCTACGTAGGGCACGAAGCGCTGCGCGAACTTGGTGCAAATCTGCACCTTATTGCAGGGCTCTTTCTCGGCGCGATTCTGCCGCTGCATATTTACCTTTGCAGACGCGGGTACCTTTCGGCCTCGCTTAGAGGGCGATGATTCACCAGCGCTTTGGCTGTCCATGCGATTGCGTTCCAATCAGAACGCCGGAGCAGTGGTCCAACAATCTCCTATAGCGCCGTATGCAAAAGTAGTCTGCTACCAGACTACTTTCCCCTAAGGACTCACCCCTATCGCCCACCACTACCCCATCGGGTAGTGTTCGTTGGCGCTGCAGCATCTCAAACTGTAGAACAAGTTACAGACGAGACTGGAAATGTCTGTAACCCGTACATGACACGTCCAAACGTGCGCTGATAATTCAATAAAAAAGAGGAGGAGCCGCATGATACTTCTGCATCTGGTGCCGGAGCAGTTTAACGAGGCGTTACGCAACTCCTTTCGTCCAACTGCATAAACAGAACTAAACCACATGTACTCTCTGCGATTCCGAATTGCGCGCTGGGTTATCCGTAACAGGATGTTCAGCTGGATCTTGTTTGCTGCTGTTACCGTCTTTTTTGCCATCGGCCTGCGCGGCGTAGAACTGCGCACGATCTTCTCGGATCTTTTGCCGAAGGACGACCCCTTCGTCCAGGTGTTCAAGGACCATCCGAACTTCGGTAACCCCTTGACCGTCACTGTCATGCTCCAGCGCAAGGACGGAGATATCTACAATCCGGAGACGCTTGCGAAGGTTTGGCAGATGACGCGCGACATCGATTTGTCGCCCGGCGTCGATCATGATCAGATTCTGTCGATTGCTACCGAGAAAGCGCGATACGCAGAGGCAACGCCCTTCGGTATCGATATGCGTCCCTTGATGGGCGACTACGTACCGAAGACACCGGAAGAAATTGAGGACTTCAGGACGCGTGTAGACAAGTCGCCGGGTTCCAGAGTGTTCCTGATCTCCAAGGACAACTCTGCCACCCTGATCAACGCAACCTTTATTGAGTCCCAGCTCGACTACGGCGTAGCGTTTAAGTTCGTGCAAGACCTGGTTGAGCGCAACCGGGACGAGCACCACAACGTTTATCTCGCAGGACAACCGGCTCTGACCGGGTGGGTCTACAAGTATCAGGCGCAGATGCGCTGGATTTTTGGCCTGACGCTCGGCGCCATGGTGATCATGCTGATCCTGTACATGCGTAACGCCGTGGGTGTGATTACACCAATCGTGGCCAGCAGCGTCGCAGCGATTTGGGGTTTCGGTCTGGTGGGCTGGCTGGAGTCTCCTATCGAACCGCTGCTGATGATCGTGCCCTTGTTGCTGGTCGCGCGATCGTTTTCTCATTGCGTGCAGTACACAGAGCGTTATTACGAGATCTACTTGCATGTGAACGATCGTGCGAAGGCCGCAGAGATCACCATGGGAGTGATGCTGCCGCCATCTGCCCTGGGAATCTTCACCGACATGGCAGGTGTGTTCCTGATTTCCATCGCGCCCATTCCGGCGATGGAACGCTTCGCCTTCTTCGCCGGCATGTGGTGTGTCTGGTTGCTGCCGACCGGCGTGGCGCTGTCATCCTTGCTGCTGGCTGTGCTTCCACCACCACGCAATGTCGACAAACTGGTTGGCGCTGGCGATCCTAACAAGGCCGGTGGTTTTCAGAAGCGCTTCTATGATGTGCTGAGAGGCGTGGCTTCTTTGTCGCACGGAAAGAGGGCCAGGGGAACAACCGTAGTCTTGGCGGCGCTGTCCGCTGCGGCTGTGTTCTTCGCATTGCAGATCAAGATCGGTAATCCCACCGAGGGCAGCAATCTGCTTTGGGAAGACTCGGAGTTCAATGAGGCGGTTCGCCAGATCAATCGCAATTTCCCGGGTGTGAATACGCTCGAGATCGTGTTTGAAGCGAAGGATCCAAAGAACCCGGACCGAGTAGCGAAACTCGCGGACACCTACAGCACCACACGCGAAATTCAGAAAATTCTTGAAAACGGGAAATTCCCGCCGCGGGCAACGCTGTCCTATGGCGACTATCTGGGTGAGGCTCAGCGTTTGTTCGCTGGTGGTAACCCGAAATGGTTGCCGGTGGACCCTACCGATGAAATGGTCAGCGCCGCATCAATGGTGTCGCTCGCAGGCTCGAGCCCGAAGGCCTTCTCGCATATCACCGATTTTGAGTTGCAGAACTCCACGGTTTCGCTGTGGTATCCCGACAACAAGCAGGACACAGTGGACGCTGCTCTGGCAACCGCAAGAGCGGCCGTTGAGAAAGTGGGTGTGGACCACGACGCGTTTCTGGTCAGATTGGGCACCGGAACGATCGCGCTGCAGCAGGCGGTCAATATCGTGGTTGATCGCTACCACTACCTGATCATTGGTGCACTGTCCTTTGTCATCTGGGTGGCTTGCAGTCTGGCGTATCGATCACCGGTTGCCGGGCTTCTGTTGCTGATCCCGGTGAACCTTGCCAACTTCATGCTCACTGCGATGATCCATCTCATGGGTGTTGGCCTGGACATTAACACCTTGATGGTCGCTGCTATCGGTGTGGGCGTGGGTATCGATTACGGAATCTACCTGCTGTCTCGCATCTGCGAGGAGTATCACGCGCAGAATGAGGACTGGGGCCGGGCTATTGATGAGTCGCTCACCACCACCGGCAAGGCGATCATGTTTACGGCGACGATCATGTTGCTGGGCATCGCCCCGTGGTACTTCCTGTCAGGCCTGAAGTTCATGGCCGACATGGGGCTGCTGCTCATGATGATCATGTTGATCAACATGGTCCTGGCACTGGTGCTTCTGCCCCTGCTGGTTTGGCTGATCAAGCCTAACTTCGTCAAGCGCAAGGACCTTTACGTAGGCGAGGGGGTAGACCTTTCGATGTTTTCTGACGAGGATTCAAAACTTCAGCCAGTACCAGCGAGCTAGACAACAACAATGAAACTTTTGAATCCCATGAGCGAAAAAATGCGGTATATCCGAACCCGGTCACTTGGTGCAGCTCTATTGGGGGCCTCCATGGTTGCGGTCAGTGCTCCGGCCCTAGCAGAAACACCGGTCGAAGTGCTCGTCGAGGGCACCGTTCATCAAGCCTTGTTTGCCATAGATTTTGTAGGCGACAAGGGAATGGCGGTAGGCGATGACGGCGAAGTCCAGGCCACAGAAGACGGCGGAAAAACCTGGAAGCAGGCAAAGCTTCCAACAGAAATGGCCATGCTTGGCCTCGACTTTGATCCAGGCAGAATTCTCGTCGTTGGCCAGGCAGGTGTTGTTCTGCGTTCCGACGCGCCCGGAAAATGGGAAAAGGTTGACTCGGATACGGACAAGCGCCTGTTCTCGGTCAGTGCCAATGCAAACGGGTTTGCCGTGGCTGTGGGTGAGTTTGGCGCCATTATTCTGTCTAACGATGGCGGCAGTAGCTGGCAGTACCAGGAAATGGATTGGCTGGAGATCGGTACGGACGGCGGTGCAGAACCACATCTTTATTCCGTATTCGTAGGCGAAGACGACGTCGTCACCCTGGTTGGCGAATTTGGCCTGATTCTGCGTTCCATGGACAAGGGACAGAGCTGGAACGTGGTGAACATGGCAGAAGCCTCCCTGTTTGCCATCGAGATTCGTGACGATGGAAAGGGCTTTGCGGTCGGTCAGGACGGTTATGCCTTGAAGACCCGAGACAGGGGAGAAACCTGGGAAGCTCTCGATGTTGGTAGCAAGGCGATTCTCAATGGCGTCCATTCTTCGAGCAATGGCCATGTCGTGGTCTCGGCCATGCGCGAGATGATGATCAGTGAAGACGGTGGGGAGACCTGGCGTGCACTGGACAACATTGAAGTCACAACGGTTTGGTATGTAGGCGTTAGCGCTTCAAGCAACGGCGTTCTTGCTGTGGGTCAGGGCGGAAGAATTCTTAAAGTCGGTAGTTAAGAAGAATTAAGTGAGCGCTATTTAATGCTCAATATTAGATTGTCATTTGGAGGAGGGAAACATGGATAGAAAGACAACAATTCGGGGTGCAGGCGGGCTGGCGTTGGCGCTAGCAGCGGGCCTGGCATCCTTTAGTGCAAACGCTCAAGAAGAAGGCGGATTCTTCAGCGATGTCGGCATCACGTTCAGCGGATTCGTCCGCTACGACTCTGCGTTTCGTATGACGCAGGACGAGAACCCGAACAACATCGCTGGCAATTTGTTCAACGGGGTGAACCAGCCGCGTTCAGCAGGTGATCCTGCAACAGGCTACAACGTGACGAGTTTGCAGATACCGCATACCAGGATGCAGGAAACGGCGAACAGCAAGTTCAACGTGAACCAGTTCCGCGGCAAGTTCGATACCGCCATCAATTTCACGCCCAACGTACAGTTGTACTCCAGTCTGCGCGCCATCTTCGACGTAGGCGATTACGATAATTACAACCCGAACGGCATCGGATCCACTTCTGAAGGTTTCAACCAGCAGAAGCCGGAATTCTTTGAATACGACGACTACAACTCCGGCGGCTGTCTGAATCCGGTGGAAATTTGCGGCCGCCGATACATGGTGGACTTCACTGCCCTGTACCTTGATTACACTTTTGGCAGTGTGCTGGTCCGAGTCGGTCAGCAACAAATTGCCTGGGGACAGGCCTTGTTCTTCCGTGTTTTTGACGTCCCCAATGGCCTGGACCTTCGCCGCCATCTGATTCTGGATGACGCTCTGGAAGAGTATGCCGATGAACGCGTCGCATCTCCGGGTATCCGAATCACTTCACAGTTCGCCCAGCAGTGGGAAGCGGACGCTTATGTGCAGGCCTTCGTCCCCACCACTTACCCAACTCCGAATACGCCGTTCAATGTCATTCCGGCTCAGTTCACGATCCACGAAACCTACAGCGACAAACACGAGTGGGAAGACTTCAACTACGGCCTGCGTATCCGCGGTAACTTCGGCCAGTGGGGCGTGCAGTTCATTGCGACGCAACGCTGGAACCACGAAGGCGTGTTTCGCTGGACCGAGTCGGGTGCCAATACAGATGTACCCGGTATTCCCGGATCAGGTCTGATCGTCGCACGGACGCCGCTGGAAGTTGACCCATCAGGCGTTACCAGTGCAAATGAGTGGTTCACCTACGCCGGACGAGTGCGTCTGGACGGACTGGAAGGACTCAACGCCCTGATCACCGAGTTCAATGACGCAGACTCCCTGCTTTCGGGCCTGGGCCTGCAGGCGATCAGCGATCTGAGCGCGACGCTGGGCATTGACTTGACCACTGCGGGGGTCGGACCGACCGGTGCGCTGGGCGCAATGCCAGTGACAACGGTTGACGCTGCGGCTCGTGAGTTGGACTTGTTCTTCACCCTCACTGGCGGTCTGCGTGGCCACCTTGCGCACGAATATTTCCAGGAAGAGGTTTACGGAGCCGGTGTCAGCTACGTGGTGGAGGCCAGCCCCGGCTCCATCCTCGACCAGTTGATCATCAACTTTGAAACCAGCTTTATCCCGGACCGTGTGTTTACGGCGCCCTCACTGTCTCGCAACTACATTGTCGAGGATGAGAGTGTTTCCGCACTGGTCATGGAAAAGTATCACCGCTGGTTTGGTGATTTTCCGGCCACCTACATGGTCTTCCAGGCGATTCACAAGACTGAGTCCAACCTGTTTGGCCAGCACCTCGGCTGCCAGGGCGGAACGGGCGGTGGTCCGGGTACGGTTGCGGGGGCAGAAAACCCCAATACTCGCCAGTGCACCCCGCAGAGTGGTGGCAGCACGGACGTCGTGTTGGCCTTCCTCCAGCCGTTCCCGAACTACATTTATCGCCTGAGTGGTGCTGCGTTGCTGGATGTGGATGGCGGCCTGTTTGTTCAGGCTGGTTTCCGCTGGAGTCCGGGTAACAACTTGACCTTCGACATTTTCTACAACCATGTCGAAGGCAATCTGTACGGTGATCCCAACTCCAATGCGTTGCAGAACATCGACTTCGCAGATGAAGTCGCAATCCGCGCCGCGCTGCAGTTCTAGTCAAGAACGGCTCAGAGGCGTTTTGAGAGCCTAGGCGCGTCATGCGCGAAGCCCCCAGGCGCAACCTGGGGGCTTTTTTGTTGTCAGACAGATGGATGAGCAGATTTGCCTGACGAGATGGAGCGGGACTGCTCACACAGCCCGCTCTGAAAGGAGGAGCAGAGTGCATATCAGGAAGTTTGACCGAGCTTATAGTCGACGTAAGTTTCTCCGGGACAGCAGCGCCGGACTGTTGGCGACGGGCGTGCTTGCACCACTGGCGAAGACCATTGCAGATACAGGAGAGGTTTCAAAAGCCTATCCCGATGAGCTGCTCTCGATTGACGCCTACACCAAAGGCAAGATCAAAACGGGCGATTTCATCGACGCGTCAAATGTCGAGCACGTCAAAGACTTGATGCCGCCGATCAATTACGAACAGATTCTCAAGCAGGGTCGTAAGGTCCGAGTGGTCAAGTCCACTACTGACATCATGCGTCTGTCGCCGTGGGAGTACATAGAAGCGACCCTCAAGAACGCCGGAAAGGCCAAGTTCGATGACAAGGGTAATGTCGTCAACGCCGCTGACGGAAAGCCCTGGATTGGTGGCAATCCATTTCCTGATCCAAAATCCGGCATAGAGCTCGTTGCTGCCCAAACACTGAGCTGGGGTCGGCACGACGCTTCCTTCTACGCCTTCAACGCGCAGGCGCTCCGCAATGACGGCGCCCCTCGTTTTAACTACACCGGCGGCTGGGCAGAACTCTCCGCCGTTGCACGGGTGAGTATGGATCCCAAACCATACTGGCCCGGACATGAGGACAAGCTTCGCTACCAGTCGGTATTTTTTCTCTCTCCCAATCAGTTCAAGGGCACTTCCTTTCTGAACATATGGGATTACGATCACAGCACCTTTCCGCTGCTGTACGGCTACGTTGCAGACTTCAAGCGCATCCGTCAGTTTCCAACCGATCAGCGCTTTGAACCACTGTTGCCGGGGTTGTCCTTGTACCTCTCAGATGCCTGGGGCGCTGGTGACCCGCTGAATACCTGGAGCGGCTACAAGATCGTGGGGAGAGGGCCGTGGCTGGCGGGCCTGTCCGAGGGCTGGAATCCTGAGCACCCAAACTGGGAGCACGGTACGCATGGCGGGCCAAAGGGAAAGAGTTTCTGGGATATGAGCGTTGAACTGATCCCGGAAGCCATCCAGGTGGAAGCCCAGCCGACCGGCTTTCCCCGTGCGCCTGTTTCCAAGAAGCACCTCTGGTTTGATGCGCGAAACCAGATTCTGGTCGGGATGACCACGTTCGATCGCCGTGGAAAGCCCTTCCGCAGCTTTGACGGGGCCTATTCGCTGTACGAGTCGGGCGACCAGAAGATGATGGATGGCAAGCATCCGTATTGGAGTTGGTGTCATGTGACCGCCTCGGATATCCAGACCGGAGACATCACGCGGCTGGAACAGGTCAAAGCGCATTCCCTGCACAAGAGCGGCGCCAATGATCCGCAAATGTACGAGCGATACCTTACCCAGAATGCACTGCGCGTTCTTGGCACGAGCTAGAGGGCTGGGCGGTCGCCCACCCGAATGGGTGGAGGGAAAGCTCGGCTGACGGTGTACTCTCAGACTTCAGGCCGGGCGCGTGAAGTGGAGCGTGATCGAGCGCCCTCGGGGCCGATTTATCAAGACAATCAAATATCCGGCGCGATCATGCCTCGCGACCGATAAGAACAGGAGAATCTGGTGAACGCATCATCCGCAGTGGATTATCGAAATCTCTTTCAGCTGGACGGCAAAGTCGCACTGGTAACCGGCGGCGCGCGCGGCATCGGAGCCGCCGTGTGCAAGGCACTGGCACAGAGCGGAGCGAGTGTTCTGGTGACCGACCTGCTTGAAGATCTTGGCAACAAGACGGTCGCCGAGATCAATGCAGCAGGCGGCAAGGCGGCGTTTCTGAGCCAGGACGTGACCGTCGAGGCCGACTGGGAAAAGGCAGTTCAACATGCCGTCTCCGAGTTTGGTGCACTGGATATTCTGGTCAACAACGCCGGCATCGAAACCGCCGCCATGCTCACCGAGTGTGAGGTCGATGATTTTCGCAAGCTGATGGACGTCAACGTCACCGGCGTGTTTCTCGGTCTCAAGCATGCAGCGCGCGTCATGAAGTCGGGTGCCAGCATCATCAATCTTTCGTCGGTTGCTGGCCTAATCGGAACACCCGGTCATATCGCCTACCATGCCTCCAAAGGTGCGGTGCGCTTGATGACCAAGGCTGCGGCCGTAGAGTGTGCACAACTCGGAACGGGTATCCGCATCAACTCGATTCATCCGGCGATTGTAGAAACCGATATGGGCACCAATTTCATCAAGGATTTCGTGAACCTGAAATTGGCCCCGGACTATGCAACCGCCGAGGCAGCCATCAAGGCTGCGCATCCGATTGGACACTTCGGTGCGCCTAGCGATGTTGCCAGTGCGGTGATCTATCTGGCGTCGGACGCCACGCGATGGATGACAGGGAGTGAACTGGTTATTGATGGCGGCTACACGGCTATCTAGCCCGAGGGCTCGACGGCGATCCCACACAAGAATAGGAACACAGATGGCAAAGCTGCTTGATGCAATCGCTGCTGCAAACGGTGGATTGCTGTGGATTGATGACACCGCATACTCGAATCGCCTGCTCGCTGGCGGCAAGACGCCCTGGGGGCACGCCGCGGAGTACGTTGCCTACCGTCGAAAAGCGGCTGGTCTGCTCAAGCCAGGCGTTAATGTAGTGCCGCTGGCTCATTTCGCAGATGCCTGGATCACCGCGCATCCTGATCTGCGTGAGGCCATGGCCGCGAAGAAGCGCGTGGTGGTTCCGGCCAGGACGCTGCTGGCGGACGAAGAATTTCGAGCCCACATGATCGATGTTCTGCAGGGGCTTCGCGCCGCATTTGGTTCCTCGCCGCTGGTGCTGTCACTGCCATCGCCACGTGCCTGGGTGGGCATCGCCTACCGACAGGCATTTGGTGACGATGCCGACCTCGAAGTTGGCGGCGACGAAGCGGACTCTTGCTCGGTCTACGTGGCGGAGTTCCTGCGCAGTTTTGGCGAGGTCGGCGTGGACGGGCTATTGCTTGAAGAGGCCGCTGGACAGGAGCCGGCCTCGGCCGAAGAAATCGAGTGGTACCAGCCCGTCATCAACGTTGCAGGTCACTACCGATGGGATATCGGCCTGCGTTTTGCAGATGGCTCCGCGTTCGCCGGTAACGCCACTGGCATGACTTATGTAATTGCCCCGACACCGGTGGGAGGCGCTGCCAATGGCCTTGCCATCGATGACGCATTCTGGGCAGGAAACGATGCCCCATCAGCCCCTCAGGGTAGCTTCCGTTACCTACAGATTCCGGCAGACGCCGTTCCTGAGAAAGTGCTGGAGCGTCTGGCCACCCTTTGAGTCGAAGAAGTTGAACGCCATGTAGTGCCCGCCATGCTGGGGAGGAGAGCTCATGTACCAATACAAGATGGAACACGTGTGTACCTATCGCGCCACTTTGGAATCGCCGGTTCTGGTGAGTTCTGCCGAGGGCGATATCCGCGCCAATTTCTATGTCACAGGTGGCGAAGTCTGGGGCCCAAAACTCAAGGGCAAGGTTTTGCCCATCGGCGGTGACTGGCTGACCTTGCGCGTGGATGGTGTCTGCGCCCTGGACGTGCGGGCAGCTCTCGAAAGCGAAGACGGCGCGCACATTGATGTGGCCTATAACGGCGTCCTGGATATGGGACCCGACGGTCACGCCAATTTTCTGAAGGGCGAGGTACCGGACGTTGTGCAGATTCGCGCTGCACCGCGGCTGCGCACTGCTCATCCGGATTACCAGTGGGTCAACCGCGTGCAGTTCATCAATATTGGTGAAGGGCGGCTCAAGGAAGGCGTGGTTCAGTACGACGTTTACGCGCTGGGTTGATCAAGTCGACTGGCGGCGAGACTCAAGGGCTCGCGCTACGGGCCCCCTCGGCCCCAGATGGATGCTGCGCAGCCGAACCTGCACACAGCTGTGCCAGCAGCGTCGCAGGAAATCTCTCTTGCGGAGCGGTGACGATAGCGGGCTTGCATTGTCCGTCACCTTGGCACCTGTCAATGCCAATAGCCTCGGAGTACTTGCCTGGAGGCTTTTTTTTGGCGCCTGCGCGGGATAGGGTTTGACTGGATGTCGGCACCGCGGTCGATGCGCTGATAATGACCGGACGCTGTCATCCCTTACCACCCATACCGCACCCTGATAGCGACGCCTGTCGCGGTGCGCCCAACCGGAGTTGGCACGATGGAAAATCGACAGTGGATACTGAAACGACGGCCGCAAGGTGACATACGAGACGGAGACCTGGTGTTTGAAACCAGCCCCGTCCCCAAACCCAAGCCCGGCGAGATCGTGATTCGCAATGAGTGGCTGTCTCTGGACCCGACCAATCGCGTCTGGATGAGCGATATCCCGCAATACATGCCGCCCGTGCCGCTGGATGCACCCATGCGCGGCTTCGTGGTGGGGCAGGTGACCGACAGCGCTGCTGATGCTTACGCAGTGGGGGATCACGTGATGGGAATCGGCTCCTGGAGTGACTATTCATGCCAGCCCGCGCACATGCTGTCGCCCGTACCAGTGATACCAGGAATCTCGCGCAAGGATGTTTTTGGCCAGTTTGGCATCGTTGCGCCCACGGCCTACTTTGGCTTGCTGGATATTGGCGAACCCAAGATTGGTGAAACCTTGCTGGTATCAGGTGCAGCAGGTGCGGTCGGCAGCATTGCCGGGCAGCTCGGCAAGGTCTGGGGGTGCAAGGTGGTTGGTATTGCCGGCGGCAAGCAGAAGTGCGACTGGATTACCGATGTACTCGGCTTTGATCACGCTATTGACTACAAATCCGAGAACGTAGACGCACGGCTCCGCGAACTATGTCCGGAAGGCATCGACATCTATTTTGACAACGTTGGCGGCGAGACCCTGAACACGGCGCTGGGGCAGATGAATTTGTTTGGCCGCGTGATTCAGTGCGGCATGATTTCCTCGTACAACAACGATGCAAGAGATGCTGCGCCGGCCAACTACCCGATGATTCTCATGCAGCGGCTCAAAGTGCAGGGTTTCATCGTCATTGATTCGGCCATGCGTTACCCCGAGGCCTTTCGAGCGCTGAGCAAACTGAGGCTGGAAGGCCGGCTGCATTGGCGTCATCACGAGATCAAAGGCCTGGAACAGGCAGAGAAGGCGGTTCGCATGCTCTACAGCGGCGAGAACACCGGCAAGTTGATGATCAAGGTTTCGGATATCGAAGAATGATCGTGATCGCCTCTTGCGCTGACACCTGAAATTGAATTCATCACGTTTAAAAACCCAAGGAGAACCTGCTTTGCCACAGACAGCTGATACAAATCGTCAATGGTTGCTTACCCGTAACCCGGCCCCAGATGAGTCCCCGACTACGGATATGTGGAAGCTCGAAAGCAGTGCCGTGCCGGTGCCAGGTGACAAGCAGATTTTGCTGCGCACCTTGTGCCTCTCTCTGGACCCTTACATGCGGCCGCGCATCAATGCCGGTGATACCTACATGCCAGGCGTCAGGCCGGGTGAGGTGATGGTGGGCGGTACCGTGTCGCGCGTGGAGGTTTCCAATCATCCGGATTACAAGGTCGGTGATCTGGTTCAGGCGTACTCCGGCTGGCAGGATTTTGCGGTGACAGACGGCGAAGATATTGCGGTGAAACTACCTGCAGGGGCGAAGCACCCAAGCTGGTATCTCGGCGCTCTGGGCATGCCCGGCTTTACCGCATGGCATGCGCTCATGAACATCGGCAAGCCTGCCAAAGGCGAAACCTTTGTCGTTGCAGCAGCAACCGGCGCGGTGGGTCAGATCATCGGTCAGCTGGCCAAGCAGCAGGGCTGTCGTGTCGTGGGTATCGCCGGTGGCGAGAAGAAGTGTGCTTACGCGGTAGACGAACTTGGTTTCGATGCCTGTGTTGATCACAGAGGGGCAGATTTTCCGAAGCAGCTTGAAGCAGCTTGCCCCAAGGGTGTCGACATCTACATGGAGAATGTGGGTGGCGCCGTTTTTGATGCTGTGCTTCCGCTCTTGAATGTCGGTGCGCGTATTCCAGTGTGCGGCCTGATTACGCACTACAGCGGTGATGGCATGGGCGGCGCTGATCGCCTGCCCGGTTTCATGGCTTCAGCTCTGTTCAAGCGGCTCAAACTTGAAGGCTTCATCATTTTCGATGAGTACCCCAAGTATTACGGACAGTTTCTTGGGCAGGTGACCAGCCAGGTTGAGAGCGGCGACATTCTGGTTCGTGAGCATCTGATTGACGATTTTGAATCAGCGCCACAAGGCCTGATTGATTTGTTGGGTGGCGGCAACTTCGGCAAGGTCGTGGTCAAGGTCGGCAGCTGATACTGCCTGATACAGCATCCGCGATGCGATGAGTCCTTGGCTCATCGCATCGCGTAATCAGGCATCGCCTTTGGAGAGAATCACAAATGCCGCAACGCGATCACGACCGAATTGCGCCATGCGTTCAAAGCTGGCGTGAGAGATAGGAACATTCTGGCAATCGATTGGCCGCTGCTCGCCTTCAGTCGGGTCAGGGTCGTGCAGGTAAAGACACTCCGAGTCGATGGCGGTAATGACGACCCAGTGCGGTGATTTGCGCCGGTCCATGCGGTAAGTGCTGATGAGCGCCAGCACGAGTTTCCGCTGGGAAATCCAGCGCCGGATTCGCTGGCTGGTGACGCCGTCGTAGCGAACGTCAATGCCGGTACGGGCAGCCTCGGACACAAATTGTTTGTGTACCAGTGTCACCACGTCCTTTTTTTGCTGACTGCGGACGCCATCCACAAACAGAGGGCTGCGCCGGTTGAGCACCACACGGGCCTGATAGCCGCGTCGATGGGCCGAAAGGGCCAGGCCAATTGGATGGCAGCCGCCGTGACCGGAGGTCATATAGATGGTGGTGGCTTCCCGCCAGATGTCGAGTTCCAGCGTGCGTTTCAGTTTCAGTTCCGGGGTCAGCGAGGCCATCGCCATCATGCAGGCCGCGGGTCCGCAGGTGAATTCTGTGGTCTGTCGGTACCAGGGAACGTCAAGATGTTCGAGGTGCTCGGGAAGTTTGCGGATGCGCTTTTGCATGCGCAGTGCAGTCTGATGATCTTCGTAGTACTCAGGATGCCGGCCAAACACCACGTAGCCAAGATTCTCATATAGCTTGATCGCCGCGTGATTTTGCTCGGCCACTTCCAGGCGCATGTCGATTCGTCCTGACTCCGCTGCGCGTTGCTCCAGTGCTAGAAGCAGCTGGCGCGCGATGCCGCCGCCTCGCGCCTCGGTAGAGACGGCAAGCGAATAGAGACGCGCCAGACGGGTTCCGCGATGCAGCAGAACCAGTCCGTACGCGAGCAGTGCGCCTTCTCTGCGTGCAACCAGCATCAGACCATTGCTGGCCAGAATCCAGTGACGCAGACGACGTTTGCTGAGGCGGTCGGTGTCGAAGCAGGCCTGCTCAAGGGCGTCCAGCGCATCGAGATCATCGAGGCTTGCAGCTTCAATTTCCAGGCTGGAAGTTGTGCGCGTCATGACAGTGCCAGCAATGTGCGAAAGACTTCATCGCCGCGCTGCACGACGCAGTTCCGCCAGGTGGCATCATCGGGGCAGAAGTGCGCCAGCATGGGCTCGCGCACGACGGCCCACCCGGCATCATCGCGACGCTTGGGTGTTCGTTCAGCCCAGAACCGGTGATCCTCCTCCAGGCAACCGAACAGTTCAGCGGCGCTGTTCGTGCCAAATTCCAAGGTGAGGAAAAAGCTGCTGTCGTTCATTCCGGCATGCCAGGCATAGTCCAGCAGGCCATGCTTGGGTACAGAAGACGAGCTCCCATCAGCGGGAAGCGTGATCTGTGAGCCAAAGGCTGCGAGGCTGGCGCGAAGCCCAGCGGAATCCAGCGGGTGATCGCAAATCAGCTCGCCTTCGCCGCGTGGTCCCAAGCCGGTGTGCAGATCAATCACGTGCAAGGTGCGGGTGAACAAAGCTCTGCTGCGAATCAATCGCTCGATGACCTTGCGGCCGTGGCTGGCCTGATGGCCGCCGAAGAACGGGGCCTTGGGATCTCCGTATTGCCCGCCGCTGACGGCGATCTCGAAGCGCCGCTGGCCGAGTTCGTTTTGCAGATCCTGCAATGCGCTGACGCGTGCATCCCGGTCTTGTAGCTGCAGGCAGTCGCGGACACGTGCGTAGTCCGCATTGGCGGGCAGCTGCGCGAAGTCGATGAAATTGCGGTTGAGGTCGATACCCTGCTCGTCGCAGCGTCGATACCAGGCCATGCCCCAGGGCGTGAGCGCGTGGATGCAAAGCAACGCAGTGTCAGCCGGCAGCTTTTGCCTGCCAGCCTGCAGAGCTTCGAGCCAATGGCACTGGATGGCGTTGCCGGCATAGCCTTCGATACCGTGCGTGCCACTAATAGTGACGATCACGCGCGGCGCGTCGGCTGCACCCAGCCACAGACAATCAGTGGCCAGCGCTTCGCCGTCAGGGCCCTTGAGCGCGTGCGGTATGGACTCGATCTGCGCGGATGCGCCAAAGGCTGATGCCATTGCAAGCCAGTTTTTGCGGGCTTCCAGGTATCGTGAAGTGAAGCGCATGTCGCTGAAATGAGTCGGTGCTGTCTGGCGCGGGTTCACCGGCCGCGTTCCTCCAGTCTGCGAACGAACTCGCCCATGAGTTGCATGTAAAGCTCGTCGCCTACAAATGCATCCTCGACGCCGTGATCAAGACTTGGGTTGTCGTTGACCTCAATCACGTACACCTTGTTGCCGTGCTGCTTGAGGTCAATGCCGTAGAAGCCGTCACCGATGATGGCTGCCGCTTTCAGGGCAGCATCAAGAACCGGGCGGGGCACTTCGAAGGTGGGCAAGGTTTCGAACTTGCCGCTGTCCACGCGCGAGCCGCCGTGTTTGTAGATCTGCCAATGATTGCGCGCCATGTAGTAGCGGCAGGCATAAAGAGGGCGGTGATTGAGCACGCCGATACGCCAGTCATACTCGGTGTAGAGAAACTCCTGCGCGATCACCAGATCGGAGCGTTCGAGATAGTCGCGCAGCCGAGTGCTGAGTTCTGCACGGTCTGCAACCTTGGTGACGCCGAGTGAAAACGCGCTGTTGGGAATCTTGAGCACCATGGGATACCCAAATTCCAGTTCCAGCTGATTGATCTGAGCTTCGCTGTAGCCCGAAACAATTCGCGTCTTGGGTGTTGGTACATGCTGATAGGTGAACGCGTCTTGCAAGAAGACCTTGTTGCAGCAGCGCAGGATTGAGGTCGGATCATCAATCACGACCAGGCCTTCCAGTTCAGCAGCACGTGCGAAGCGGTAGGTGTGATGATCGATCTCTGTGGTTTCCCGAATGAACAGCGCGTCGAACTCCGCCAGGCGCGGATAATCCGAGGGCAGGATCAGCTCGGTTGCCAGGCCCAGCTTTTCGGCAGCCCTTTGCATTCTCTTCAGCGCCTGCGCGTCACTCGGTGGCAGTTTCTCTTCTGGATTGACGAGAATGGCCAGGTCCCACCGGCTTGATTTGAGACGTTTGGGTCCGCGCCACAAGCCGCCGGCGAAGGACTCCAGATAGCCATGAAACTGGCTGGTTTCTTCGGCATTGAGCGATGCAAAAGAACCCACCTGAATCGCGCCCACCTGCCATTGCCCGCGCCACACCAGCTTCACGTCAAGAATGGGACAGGGGAACTGTTCGAACAGTTTGCTCGCAATGCCGGATAACTCCGGAAGATTGCAGCGGCCAAAGAAAGTGCGAAAGCTCAGCGTGTCGTCCACTGCTGTCAGTCCATCCAGCCCCGGACGTTCCAGGTCGGGCAGGCTGCCGGTCTGGAGTAGGTACAGTTCCTGATTGCCCAGATCGATGAGCGTGTTCACGGACGGCACCACGCGGTGGCCGCGTGCTTCGGCCAGAAGCGAGCAGT
The DNA here is from genome assembly GCA_041603235.1 of Panacagrimonas sp. Lineage (GTDB taxonomy): Bacteria > Pseudomonadota > Gammaproteobacteria > Nevskiales > Nevskiaceae > Panacagrimonas. The sequence continues at coordinate 45,972 of JBFIES010000003.1, forward strand.
AATAGCCTTTGCTCAGATAGCGGCTGGTTCCGCAAAGATTGATGACACGCGTGCTGCGCTCGCCCTTGACGGGATAGTCCGCAAGATAGGTGTCCAGACTCAACACCCGTGCGCCTTGCGCAACCCGGGACCATTCGGCGGGGTCTTCCACCACCAATAAAACTTTGGACATGCCGCATTTCCTGAAAGCAGGCTCCGCCTGGAGCCGACCGCAAGAAACGGGTCGACCTATTGCCGGGCGGCGCGACGAACAGGCGCGCGCATATCAGCAGATTTTGCGGGTCATATCAATGAATAATCCTGAAGCGATTCAGATCAGTTGATCAGCGGTATCTGAAGTGCCCGGAAGCGCGAAGCTGGCGGTGAAGACGAGGCCAAGACCCGCTTTCCGGGCCTTGGCTTTTACTGAATCAAAGGCGGTCAGTAAGGGGGGCGAGGATGCCCGGCCCTTGCGGCGCGTGCCTGCGGTTTCAGGCGGCGTTGAGGCCGTACATCGTCACCACACAGGCGCCGCCCAGTCCCAGGTTGTGCTGCAGCGCAATTCTGGGCTTGTCGACCTGACGCACACCGCAACGGCCGCGCAGCTGGTCCACCAGCTCTGTGCACTGTGCCAGTCCGGTTGCGCCCAGCGGATGCCCCTTGCTGAGCAGACCGCCCGATGGATTGGTGACCACGCGACCGCCGTAGGTGTTGTCCCCGTCGGCAATGAATTTTTCCGTGCTGCCTTCCGGTGTCAGGCCCAGACCTTCGTAGGTCAGCACCTCGTTAGCGGTGAAGCAGTCGTGTAGTTCGCAGACGTCTACGTCTTCGGGTCCTACGCCGGCCTGCTCATAGACTTGTCTGGAGGCTGCGCCGGTCATGTCATAGCCGATGGCCTTGATCATGGAGCCCTGGTCGAACGTTGAGCTGAAGTCGGTGACCAGTGACTGGCCAAGAATCACGATGTCTGACTTCAGGCCATGTTTCTTCGCAAAGACTTCGCTGACGACGATTGCCGCGGCCGCTCCGCAGGTGGGCGGGCAGCATTGCAGACGCGTCATGGGGCCAAAGATCACCGGCGATGCAAGTACCTGCTCCTCAGTGACCAGATCGCGGAATATCGCCTTGTCATTGTGCTGCGCATGCTTGCGTGCCTTGACTGACACCCGCGCAAAGACTTCCGGACCAACGTTGTACTTCTCCAGATATTCAGCGCCTGCAGTGCCGAACATGTGGGGCGCCATGGGTGCTTCCGGCGCCGGCTTGAGCTGCTGGGCCACGTCAATGAAAGCGCCAAGCGGGTTGGGGCGGTCATTGAAGTGACTCACCAGAGCGCCGGGCTGCATCTGTTCAAAGCCGACGGCGAGGGCGCACTCAACCACGCCGCTCTGCACGGCCTGACGTGCCAGGAACAGCGCGCTGGAGCCCGTGGAGCAATTGTTGTTGACGTTGATGACAGGCACGCCGCTCATGCCAACGTGATAGATCGCCCGCTGTCCACAGGTGCTGTCGCCGTAGACATAGCCGGCATAGACCTGCTGGATCTTGTCGTAGGCCACCTCAGCGTCTTCAAGGGCCAGTGCGATTGCCTTGGCACCCATGATGTCGTAGCTCTCGGACTTGCCGGGCTTGACGAAAGGGATCATGCCGACGCCGGCAACGAGTGTTTTCTGGCTCATGTCATTGTTCCTGGACAACGCGATCAGCTCGGGCAAATCGCTGGAAGTTGGGGTTGGTTATGATGATCTGAGGGGGCGGACAGGGCCAGCCGGGTGCGCCCTTATTTTCCGCACATTTTTAGCCGCCCTTTCGGGTGGGGCCTTCAAACTGAAGAAGCGGGACACTGACAATCATACAAATCTATTCAAGGAGAGCTGACAGATGAGCACCTCGCGCTGCTGGTATTTCAACAAGATGCCCAAGAAGGATATCGAGGCCGATACCCTGGTGATGCGCGAGGAAGCGCGACCGACCATTGAAGACGGTCAGATTTTGTTGCGATCCATCTATCTGTCCATGGACGCTACCAACCGGCTCTGGCTCAGCGACATGGATCTGTACATGGACCCGATCCGCCCCGGCGAAGCCATGAAGGGTTTTCAGCTGGCAGAGGTGGTGGAATCCAGGAATCCGAACTTCCCGGTGGGTTCGCTGGCTGCAGGTTTGGCTCCCTGGGCGGAGTATTCAGTCAGTGATGGCACCGGATTCTCCATCATGCCGCGCATCGAAGGTCTGGAACTGGCGGAAGCCTTTGGCGTGCTCGCCATTGCCGGACCCACTGCCCTGGTGGGCCTGATGGAAGTGGGCCGCCCCAAGAAGGGTGATGTGGTGGTGGTCACCGCTGCCGCTGGCGCCGTGGGCATGCTGGTTGGCCAGATTGCAAAGATTCACGGCTGCACCACCATCGGCATTGCCGGTGGGGCCGAAAAATGTGGTTGGCTCAAGAATGAGTTCGGCTATGACTACGCCATCGACTACAAGAACGAGAACGTGATCGAGCGGCTGCGTGAGTATGCGCCGCAAGGTGTGGATCTGCAGTTCGAAAACGTTGGCGGCGAAATGCTCGACGCTGGCCTGACCGTCATGAAGGATTTTGGAACGGTGGTGATTTGCGGCCTGATCTCAACCTACAACAACACCGCGAGCGACAAGATTCCTGGCCCTTACATGTTCCGCAACGTGATCATGCGACGCCTGCGCATTGAGGGCTTCGTGATTCTCGATTACCTCGACAAGTATCCGCAGTATCAGGAAAAGCTGGCTGGCTGGATGTTGCAGGGCAAACTCAAGGCTCGCATGCATGTGGTTCCCGGTGTGGAGAATTGCGTGGACGCGCTGAAGATGCTCTACACCAGCGCCAACACCGGCAAGGTGCTGGTGAAGATGGGCGAAGAACCCGCCTAAGATTTTGGCCGCGTTGTTCGCACCGGCCGAATGGCTTCGGTCGGTGCGAATTGCGGCTAACTCTGCTCCGGTTCGCGCGAACCGTAGAGGTACTGCACACCCAACTCATCCACTTCCTCTTTGTGTGCTTGCCCGCAATGCATCACAAAAACATCACCCGGGCCGAAGCGGCGAGCTGACCCGCCCTCAGGGGGGCGTCATTTCGCCAGACACGACCAGGCCGCGCACCTCGAAAGAGTGCGTGTGATCGGTATTGATGCGGTCAGGCTCTTAGACCCCGGCGACGACTTGAAAATATTCAAGGACAGAGATGGGCCGTGATCTCTGCTTCTATCGTCGATCGTCACTCCAATCTGGTGTTTTGGATTTCATTTCCCAATAGTTTCGTATCCTCTAGTAGATAAAGGTTCAAGCTGCTGTCGGAGAAACTTATTGTTCGCATAATTATCGCGTTTTGACGTGGTTGTGGAGGATTGGGAGTGCTCGATTCAGTGCCGACAGCGAGCATTGCCCTGTAGGGTCAGCTCATTAATCGTCTCGGTCACCGAAAGTCTCTGGCGTCGCTAGAATGTATTGCGGCTGAGATTTGGCGTTGTGGTCATTGAAGGAGGATGCCAGCCAACATGGATGACTGGACGAGACTAGAAGTCGAAGCGGTGGTAGAGGACTATCTGGCAATGCTGAGCGCAGAACTCTCTGGCACTCCCTACAACAAGTCCGCACATCGACGCGCGCTTCTTTTGCAACTCAATAATCGGTCTGAGTCTTCCGTCGAATTTAAGCACGCCAACATTAGCGCTGCTCTCGTGGACGTTGGCTTTCCATACATAAATGGTTACAAACCGCGCTTCAATTATCAGCAGTTGCTTGCAGACGTGCTTTCCGTGCAATTATCTGCGGATGCTGCTTTGCATCAGATCGCCAGTGCGAGCGCTGACCAACCTATGGCGGTTCCGGAAGTAGAGGACATTCTGGCGGTGCTAGAGAAAAGACCGGCTGTCGCAACTGAGTCGTCTCAGATTTCAGAGTCGGTAGCTCTACCGATCCGGCCCGCCACCAACTACATTGAGCGGGAAGCTCGCAATCGGTCGCTCGGTAAGGCTGGAGAGTACTTCGCTATCAACTTTGAACGCGCTCGCTTGATTCATGCCGGGTGTGAGAGGTTGGCCGCCAAGATCGAGCATACTGCGGTGGTTAAAGGGGATTCCGAGGGCTATGACATCTTGTCGTATGAGGCTTCTGGCGCTGAGCGACTGATCGAAGTTAAGACGACGAAGTACGGAAATCTGACTCCGTTCTTTGTGTCAAGCAATGAGGTGGCAACATCTACCCGAAATGCCACCCGGTATCAGGTCTATCGCCTTTTCACATTCCAGACATCACCAAGGCTCTTTGTATTGCCAGGTGCAATTGCCGATAGTTGTCTGCTTACACCTAAGAGTTATCTTGCCTCCATCAGATGACGACCGATTAGCTTCTGCAGACGACGTCCCTGTCTCCCCAATGCGGGAGCACATTCAGAAAATGGAGCCCGAAGCATTGTTTGATTAAGCTGAACCGCCATCACCTTGTTGGGCCATATCAATTTCGCCATGGCTTCTGTCAGCACATTGCCGTCTACATCATCCATTGCGAATGCATCGCAAGCCCGTGATCTGCGCAAACAGGGGATCGACCCGGACTTCTGGTATCCGCTGGCCCGCAGCCGTGCGTTGAAGGCAGGGCGCACCCGGCAGGTAATGTTTGCGGGGCGCAAGATGGTTCTGGTGCGTCCAGAAAAGGGCGAGGTGTTTGCGCTTGAGGATCGCTGTGCTCACCGTCAGGTTCCTTTGTCACTCGGCGTGGTTCGTGCTGACAAGCTTCTGTGTCACTACCACTGCTGGACTTATGATCGAAGTGGTGCCTGCGTCAGCGTGCCGTATCTGGATGGTGAGCAGACGCGGCCCAATGGCGTGCGTGCGTTTCCTGTCAGAGAAGCGTACGGCCTGATTTTTGTCTATCCCGGCGACGTATCGGCCGCCGGTTTCCAGCAGTTTCCAGAGCTGCCTCGATTCTCCAGCACAGCCTACAAGACGCGCACGCTGGATCGTTCCATCGCCTGTCACTGGTCGTTCATGCACGAAAACCTGATGGACATGAATCATCAATTCATGCACCGCAGTCTGATGGGGTCGGTGCGTGCAACGCCTTTGGACGTGCGCTCAGGCGATGATTGGGTAGAAGTGGATTACACCTTTCATCGCTCAGCCGGGAAGCAGCCGCTGGGTGAGCGACTGATGATCAATCGAAAGCAGAAACCGGACGCCGCTGCCGGCCGCATCGACAAGATGACCATCCGAACCCAGTACCCCTACCAGCGTCTGCAGTTCTGGACGGCAGGAGCGGAGAAGCCTGCGCTTGATCTCTGGAACTGTTACGTACCCACGGATATCGCCCAGCGAAGGAACCAGACATACGGCCTGATGATGGTGGGCAAACCGGGGGTGCCCGGCCTGATTCATCTGATCTGGCCTTTCATTACCTGGTTCACCAATGGCATTTTTGCGCAGGATCAGGAGATCGTTGAGGCGGAGCAGCGCGCCTTTGACGAACAGGGCGAAGACCGCAATCAGGAGATATTTCCTGCAATCCTGTCACTCCGCGAATTGCTGCGGGAGAAAAGCGTTCCGCTTGGTGCGTCTTCAGTGGGTGCTGCGCCCATCAGGCTTGCCGATCTGCCGCGCGTCTGAAGCGTGGCGCAACTGGAGCAGTACCGGCGGCCTTTCAGCCGCCGACGATGCCACTGCGTTGCGCCAGCCACCAGGCGGCGATCAGCGCCACCAGAATGGAACCGCCGTACAGGATGCCCACCCGGTAGAACCGGGTCTTCCTGATCTTGAAGGCCAGTGGCACAGCGATGATGACGATCACCAACTGACCGATCTCGACACCTACATTGAACCCCAGCAAGGCGGGCAGGCTGGCGCTTCTGGGTAAGCCCAGCTCGCCAAGCACGGTTGCAAATCCAAAGCCGTGTATCAGGCCAAAGACAAAAGCCACGCCCCAGCGAGCCTTGGGAAAGCGCGGCCTAACATTGTTCAGCGCAGCCACCATGACGGAGATGGCGATCAGCGATTCCACCAGCGCGCCCGGCACGCTCACAATTCGCAGGGCAGCCAGACTCAGGGTGATGGAGTGGGCGAGGGTGAAGGCCGTCACCACGCCGAACACATTCCATAGCACCGGTTTCAGGTTCGGTTGTGCCACCCAGACGCCCTGTCGATAAATCATCACGGCGGGGAGCAGCAGCGCGAGCAGAAACAGCACGTGATCCAGGCCGATCCAGATATGACGCATGCCTTCCCATGTATAGGCGGCGAAGGCGCGAAAACGGGAGGGCTTCCGCAGATTGAAAGTCTGGGCAGTGCTTTGCGGGGAGAACACGCCGGTCTGGCTGACGTCGCCCGCTTTAAGGGACAGGATGGCGCGATGGGTCGGGTCGCGAGCAAACAGCAGCGTGTAGTCGATGCTGAGTTGCTTCAATGCCTGCGGGCAGGTCGCCTGGATTTCGAACCAGGCATAACGCGCATCGCTGCGGTCATTCAGCAGCAGGTCGGTCACCTGAAACGGGCAGCTTTCTCCGTCGTTATTGAGCGCCACAGCGTTCTGCAGAATGGGCAGCAGCTGCTCCTGAGAGGCCTGCAGTTCTCCCCATGTCAGTAGGTGATTCCGGTCCTTGTCCAAGTCGGTGATGGCTGCGAGATCGCGCAGGGCAATCTCCAGATGGCCGCTGATCTCGGCCTGTTCCACCTTGAGGCTCAGGAAGGCATCGCTAGGACGATGCGCAAGCGTGCACGTAGACCACAACATCAAGACTGCCAGGAAAATGCGCTTCATGGCCGTGCCACCGGTGGCAGTCGTACATCTTCGTAGCCAGTTTCGCGCAGCCACTTTTGGACCGGTCTCGCCAGTTTGCTGTTGCCGGCGCGATTGGCGCAGTCAATCAGGATGCGTGCATCCCATGCCTCACGCTGGACTTCCCAATTGGCGACGGCCAGCGGAATAATTTTTTCTATCGGGTCTTCCATGGCCAGCCGGTAGCGGGCTTCCTCACGAATGTGCAGTGCTTCGCCGCGAGCGCGAGCCGCCTTGAATCCGGCCCGGATGCGTCGGTCCATTTCCTTGAAAGAAGGGTCTTGCAAGGCCTTGGCAGCCAGTGCGCGACGAAGGCGCAAGGCGTCGACTGTTGTGTCCGAAGGAATAACCGCAAACACATCGCCGTACTTGTGCTCCTGCAACAGCAAATCTGCATAGGCCGCTAGCAGATCCAGATCTTCAGAGAATCTGCGCGTTGCGTATTGATATGTGCTCAGGGCGGCTTCTATATCTCCGGCCCGCACCTCGGCGTCACCACGCTCAGCGTAGTACCAGGCCGCGATGTTGTCAGGCTGGCGCTGAATCTTGGTCTTGAGCGCTGCAAATTCCTTGCGGGCCGATGCGAGACGACCGCCAAGGCCGCGCATGGAAATGCTGCAGATGCTGTAGGCCACCTCATTGCGGCTGGCGTCGAGCTTGCCGCAGGCTTCTCGGGCCTGTGTGAAGTGCCCCTGAACTCTCAGCACCGTGGCCTTGGTCAGCCAGGCCTGTCCGTTGTCCGGGCTGCGTTCCAGCAGGCGGTTGAGATCCAGAAGGGCGCCATCAAAATCATGATGTGCCTGGCGCAGGATCGCGCGCATCATCAAGACGGGGTCTGGGGCGTCATCAAGGTTCCACCATGGCGTCAGCACACCCTGTGCATATCCGAGCAGGCGGGAGTCACCTGTGCGGCGGTTGCGCTCGACAAAGGCACGGGCGAGCCGCGCAGCGAGAATCGGGTCTGGCGCGTCGCCGTCCAATGTCTTGTCCACCGAGCGTAAGGGCGACGGCGGCAGTTGCTCGATCACCTCGTTGTCATCGGCCGGGCGAAAGGGCTCGGCATGCGCCAAAACAGGCCACAAAAATGAGGCGAAAAAAAACGTCCTGCGTAGAGGACGCAGGACGTTTTGAAATAAGAACCCGGTCATCCGCTGAGGATAACCTGTCTCACAGTGGCGATGGCACTGCCGTGTCGTTTGTTTCCCTGCCGTCCACCGGCAGATCGTTGATCAGGATCGGGGGTGACACTGCGTCAGTGGCCTGGTCAATCTGCTGTTGGGCAATGACAGAAATGCTTCGTGAAGACGTGAGGCCTGCACCTGCGCCGCCGCCTCCGTTGCCGCCGCCAAACAGGGCGCTGGCGTCACCGTTGGAGTCCGAGCTGCCACAAGCTGTGAGTCCCGCGCCGAAAGCCAGGCAGGCTGCCGTGATGAGTACTTTGTTCATGGCCCCTCCTTACGGTGCGGTCGTTGCGCCGGGTAATGGCGTGTTGAGGTAGGGGAAGGCGGTGAGATAGTCGTCCGGGTCGGGCTGCGCGCCGTCATTGACGATCGCGCCTGCGTTGACCACGGTCGGGGCAGCCCCGCTGACATCGCAGGTTTGCAGGCCATTGGTTCCGGTCAAAGCGCCTTCGGCCACCGTCAGTGCAATATCCACCACGTCGTCAATCGGTCGTCGGCCATTGGGAAAGCCGCTCAGGTCGCAGGCCAGAAAGCCAAGATCACTTTGACTGGCAACAGCGGTGGGTGTGCCCGGGAAGGCTGTATTCATGCGCAGCATTTCACCAGCGCCGGCGAGCGAGGTCAGATCCACATTGGCCGGGTGGGTGAAGTCGGTCATGGTGCCGCCCACACTCGTACGAATGCCGGTTACGAACACCGGCAACAAATCTGCCGTACGTGGCGTTGCGGGTGCCGGAACGCTGAACAAGGCATTAACCAGTATTGGCAATGAGGGATACAGCACGTAGCTGGCGAAGTTCTCGACGTCGTTTCGAGGCTCGCTTGCGTTGAAGCGATCCTTGTCGGTAATGCCAATCACGACTTCGTTAACCAACGGGCTGCCAAGACGGGAAACCTGTGTCCAGGCACCGCCCTCAAGCGAAGGGCCACGGCCGGTATCCGACGCGTTGGGTCCGGTCGGGGCCGGGTTCAGCAGGCGCGCCTGACGCAGACTCGCCGTTGTCCATGCGCCGATGACAGGTTCCGTGCCATTGGTCAGGCAGGCAATGGGAACTTCCAGCGCCAGACTGGTGATGTTCTTGTCATCAATGATGTTGCTTGCCGAGTTGCGTGCACCCAGCGGGTTCAGGTTGATCTGATCAAAAACCTGTCCGAGATTGACCACAAAGCCTTCGCGACGCTGGCCCACGAACACGCGCCCTGGTGTCGTGCAGTTGGGAATGTTGACGTCATAGATGTAGCGGTTGGCGTAGCCCGCGTAATCCGGAATGGATTTGTTTCCGATGTTGTCGATGGGCTTGGTGAAACGTCGCCCGCCGCTTCGTACATTGGTGACTGGCTGGGCGTTGCCGCTGCGACGGCCATTGCTGGCAACGTCGAGGGTGTAGGTTTCCACCACATTGAGCAGGCCTGGACTGGCCCCCGAGCCGGGCAGCAGATTCACCAGCGGAACCTGAACGCGTTGTTCTGCGCCGCCGGAAGTCTCGCCATTGACGGCACCGTCGATGACCACGTCACCGGCATTGGCCTGGCCGTACTGGTTACGGAAGCGAAACTGGAAGCTCAGGTCTTCCACCGCATCGCCGTCATTGTCGATGTGAATCTCGTACAGCGCGTTGGGGTCCATCGCAAAGTAGTTCGGACCACCGTAAGCGTCCTGTAGTGGCTGATAGTTGGCAATCAGCGTCACATAGGCCGCGCGACCCGCTTCGTAGCTCTGAAACATGTAGAAATCAGTGCCATCAACCTTGGGAGCGCTGGTGATAAACGGGGCTTCACGGTGACTGGAGGCCTGTGCGGCACCTGCAGTGAGCGCGCAAAGAACAGCGGTCCCCAATGCGATGGGGAGTTTGGGACTACGCATGCGGGTGTCTCCTGTTGAGTGTTTGCAACTGAGTACCTTCACTACGCCTGCGCGTTCATTGCAGATGCAGGACTTCTGCAATCTGACACCGCCTGGCGGTGCAATTACACTGTGCGCAGGTTCTTATCGAGACTTGCCGTGGCCCAGCTTCTGATCAGTAACGCTCGCATCGTCAACGAAGGTAGCGTGATTCACGGTGATGTCCTGATCCGTGATCAGCGCATCGAGAAAATTGGCTCAGGCTTGTCCGCGCCACCGGGCGCGCAGGTTTATGACGCGGCGGGCGCGTTGCTGTTGCCGGGCATGATTGATGATCAGGTGCATTTTCGTGATCCCGGTCTGACCCACAAAGGCAACCTCACTACTGAATCCGCTGCGGCTGTGGCCGGCGGAGTGACCTCGGTGATGGACATGCCCAATAACAACCCCACCATTACCACGCGTGCGCGTCTGGCAGAGAAGTACGCCAATGCGGTGGGCCGCAGCCATGCCAACTACGCTTTCTACTTTGGTGGTGCAAACGACAATCTCGAAGAGATCGCGGCGCTTGAACCCGGCGAAGCCTGTGCATTGAAAGTGTTCATGGGGGCATCCACCGGCAATATGCTGGTAGATGATCCCAAGACCCTGGAAGGCATTTTTGAGCGATGCCGGCTGATGGTTGTGACCCACTGTGAAGACACGCCGATGATCTTGGCCAACGAACAGAAGGCGCGGGAAAAATTTGGCGAAGACGTGCCCTGGTCAGAGCATCCCAGCATCCGGTCCGCCGAGGCCTGTTATCAATCAACCGATCTGGCGACCGGACTCGCCAAGAAGTACGACGCGCGTCTGCATGTGCTGCACCTGACGACCGCGCGCGAGCTTTCGTTCTTCACTCCCGGTCCGCTGGCGGGCAAACGCATTACCGTTGAGGCCTGCATTCATCATCTGTTTTTCAGCGAAGAGGATTACGCAACGCGAGGCAGCCTGATCAAGTGCAACCCGGCCATCAAGACGGCGAAGGATCGTGAGGCTCTGGTGCGCGCTGTCATGGAAGATCGCATCGACGTCATTGCCACCGATCATGCGCCGCACACCCTGGAAGAGAAGCAGGGCACCTATTTCAAGGCGCCATCGGGACTGCCGCTGGTCCAGCATCCGCTGCTGATGGGGATGGAACTGGTACGCCGCAAGGAACTCGATCTGCACACCCTGGTGCGCAAGACCAGCCATGCCGTTGCCGAACTTTTTGGTGTCAAGGAGCGCGGTTACATCCGCGAAGGCTACTTTGCTGATCTGGTGCTGATTGACGACGAGGCCAGCACTCTGGTGCGCAACGAAGATGCGCTATACAAGGTGGGCTGGACTCCGCTCGACGGCGAAACCCTGCACGGCCGAATCAAGGCCACCTGGGTCAACGGGCACCTCGCATGGGACGGCAAGACGGTTTCGTCCCCGCAGGGCGAGCGACTGCGCTTCATCTGAATCCAGCCGCCGGGGAAGACGGATGTCTGAGAAGAAGCGCTGTCCCTGGTGTCTGGGCTCTGATGCTTACAAGGCGTATCACGACGACGAATGGGGCTCGCCTGCGACACGGTGCCGCGTAGCGTGGGTGCGGGAGCTTGCGAAGGTGGCCCCTGATGCCTGAGAAGAAGCGCTGTCCCTGGTGTCTGGGCTCTGATGCTTACAAGGCATATCACGACGACGAATGGGGCTCGCCTGCGACACGGTGTCGCGTAGCGTGGGTGCGGGAGCTTGCGAAGGTGGTCCCTGATGTCTGAGAAGAAGCGCTGTCCCTGGTGCCTGGGCTCTGATGCCTATAAGGCGTATCACGACGACGAATGGGGCTCGCCTGCGACACGGTGCCGCGTAGCGTGGGTGCGGGAGCTTGCGAAGGTGGCCCCTGATGTCTGAGAAGAAGCGCTGTCCCTGGTGTCTGGGCTCTGATGCCTATAAGGCGTATCACGACGACGAATGGGGCCACCCCCAGCACGACGATGCCATCCTCTTCGAATTCCTGATTCTCGAAGGCGCGCAGGCGGGTTTGTCATGGAGCACCATTCTCAACAAGCGAGATGGATACCGGAGAATCTTTTCTGAATTTGATCCGGTCAAGCTGTCTCGCTGGACAGATGCGCGCCTGGAAAAGGCGTTGCTCGACCCCGGTATCGTGCGCAACCGCCTCAAGGTCTGGTCAGTGCGGACCAATGCAAAGGCGTTTCTGAAGATTCAGCAGGAATTCGGTAGTTTCGATGCCTATTTGTGGAAATGGGTATCCGGCAAGACCGTTCAGAACCAATGGAAGGAGATGGCTGAGGTCCCGGCGCGTACGGAGCTATCCGATCAGATCAGCAAGGACCTCATCAAACGAGGCTTCAAGTTTGTCGGCAGCACCATCATTTACGCGTATCTGCAGGCCATGGGCGTGGTCAATGACCATCTGCAGGATTGCCATCGCTACCCTCGGCACAAAATCAGGCGCAGCTGAAATCCCAGTCTGCGCCTGATTTGCTGATGTTGGCCGATCAGCTGTTCTTGGGTTTTGGCCCGCCCAGCAGATCATTCAGGCCTTTGCCCAGCGTCGCGGCACCGCCCAGGCTCCATCCGCCGTCAACGGGCAGGATTACACCGCTGACATAGCTAGCCATCGGGCTGGACAGCCACAGGCAGGCATCGGCAATCATGTCCACGTTACCCAGTTTCTTGAGCGGTACGGTGTCGATGGCCAACTGTCTGGCCTCCTGGGTGGGGGCCAGACGGCGCAAGCCCTCGGTGTCGTCAATAGGGCCGGGTACCACTGAGTTGACGCGTACGCCGGCCGGACCCCATTCCAGGGCCGCAACGCGGGTCACCATATCCACGCCGGCCTTGGCCGCGCACACATGCATCTGGAACTCCATCGGCAAAAAGGCCTGAGGTGCCGAAATATTGATCAGGCTGGCGCCCGGCTTGCGGATGTATGGGAACGCGGCGCGCAGCACATGAAAAGTGCCCATGAGGTCGATATCGACCACCGTCTTGAAGCCGTTGGGTGAAATGCCGAGGGCCGGAGCAGGGAAGTTGCCAGCCGCGCCGGAAATCAGGATGTCGATATCGCCGTATTCGCTTTGTGTGGCCTTGAGCGCGGCCTCCACAGCGGCATAGTCGCGCACATCGAAGGCATGACCGCTGACGGAGCCGCCATGCGCCTTGAGCGCTTCCACTGCGGCATCAACCTTGTCCTGAGATCGCGAAGCGACAGTGACAGTGGCCCCAGCACGGGCAAAGCCGTGGGCGACGCCCAGATTGATGCCGCTGGTGCCGCCCGCAATGAAGACGTTTTTGCCGGAAAAGTCGAACGCTGAGCTCATTTGCCCCTCCAATTGATTGATATTGCCGATTCAGACCGCATTATCCTTGTTATCGGGTTGCGCTTGTGCAAACGCCAGCCTGATCCCCGATGACAGAGCCACTGGCGGCAGTGTCCTGTTAGTCTGCAAATCCACTGATATCCCTGTTGCCATGTCTGAAGCCCTTCAAACCGCGCGCCAACTGTTTCTCGATCCCGCCAGCCTGGATGAGCGTCACCTCGAGCAGATCCTGGGTGAAAGCCTTTCCAGCGGGGCAGAAGATGCTGATCTCTACTTCCAGTATTCGCGTACCGAGCATTGGTCGCTGGAAGAGGGCATCGTCAAATCCGGCAGCCATTCGGTTGAGAAAGGCGTCGGTGTGCGCACGGTTTCAGGCGAAAAGCAGGGGCTGGCCTACTCGGAAGATATTCGCCTCGACGCGCTGGTGGAGGCTGCGGCCGCAGCGCGGGCCATTGTCAGCGACGGCAAGGCCAATGAGGTTGCGCCGCAACGCATCGTGCTGGGCCGTGCGCTTTATCCGCAGGTCGATCCGCCGGCCTCGGCCGATGCCCCGGCCAAGATCGCGCTGCTGCGTCGTGCCGATACTGCGGCCCGCGCTGCCGATCCGCGTGTGCAGCAGGTCATGTGTGCCCTGGCGGCCCAGTATGAAGTGGTCATGGTGGCCCGCGCCGATGGCAGCCGCAGTGCGGATGTGCGTCCGCTGGTGCGTATGGACGTGACCGTCATTGTTGAGCAGAACGGTCGTCGCGAGCAGGCCCATGTGGGCGGCGGTGCGCGTGCCCAGCTCGATTATTTTCAGGAAGACCTGCCCGAGCAGTATGCAAAGGAGGCGGTCCGTCAGGCGCTGATCCTGCTCGATTCGGTTGCCGCACCGGCGGGGTCGATGCCGGTGGTACTCGGTCCGGGCTGGCCCGGCGTCCTGCTGCACGAGGCGATTGGCCATGGCCTGGAAGGCGATTTCAATCGCAAAGGCACCTCCGCCTTTGCCGGGCGCATGGGGCAGCGCGTGGCATCTGACCTGTGCACCGTGGTGGATGACGGCACCATGCCGGGACGGCGCGGCTCACTCAACCTCGACGACGAGGGCAATACCAGCCAGTGCACCACTCTGATCGAGAACGGCATGCTGGCTGGCTACATGCAGGACACGCTCAATGCGCGCCTGATGAAAACCAAATCAACTGGCAATGGGCGGCGTGAATCCTTTGCCTCGCTGGTGATGCCGCGCATGACCAACACCTACATGCTAGGCGGCAAGTCTGATCCTGCCGAGATCATCGCCTCAGTTTCAAAAGGGATCTACGCCGTGAATTTCGGCGGCGGACAGGTGGATATCACGTCGGGCAATTTCACCTTCTCGGCATCCGAGGCCTATCTGATTGAGAACGGCAAGATCACCCGCCCGGTGAAAGGCGCCACCCTGATCGGCAATGGCCCGGAAGTGCTGACCCGCGTGTCCATGGTCGGCAACGATCTCAAGCTCGACGCCGGCGTCGGCATCTGCGGAAAAGATGGCCAGAGCGTGCCGGTTGGGGTGGGCCAGCCCACGCTGCGCCTGGACAGCCTGACCGTTGGCGGTACGCAGAGCTGAGCCGGTACTCTCAGTAAATTATTGTTGTTGGAATCCCATGATCATCATCATTGGCATCACTTTTCTGTTTGGCGTTCTGGTCGGCATTTTTGCGTCCTATCACTTTGCCAATGTTGCCGAGCTCAAACGAAAGGCGGCAGAACTGGATCGTCTGGACAAGGACTGATGTGGGCGTCCTTCCTTCTTTTGACAGCTGCCTGCCAGAATTGAATGCGTAACAGAGCTCCGGGTCGTCTTCGAATCATTGGCGGACAGTGGCGTAGCCGGCTGATCAACTTTGCCGAGGACAATGGCGTGCGACCCACACCGGATCGTGTGCGCCAGACGCTTTTCGACTGGCTGGCACCACGCATTGATGGCGCTCGCTGTCTGGATCTGTATGCCGGCAGTGGTGCACTCGGGCTGGAAGCCCTGTCACGTCGCGCAGACTCGGTGCGCTTTGTTGAAACCGGTCCAGAACAGGTTCGCGCCATTCGCACAGCCCTTGAGATGCTGGATGCCGCAGGCCGTGCTCAGGTGATTCAGGGTGCAGCCCAGTCGCACCTGGCATCTTGTGCAGATACCTTCAATATTGTTTTTCTTGATCCGCCTTACACCAGCACCGAACTTGTGCAGGTATTGCCCTTACTGCCACCCGTTCTTGCGCAGGACAATCGCGTCTATCTGGAATGGTCAGCGGAGAGCAAGCCGGAGCTTCCGCCGGGCTTTGAATGGCTGCGAGAGAAGAAGGCAGGTCGGGTAAGCTTTGGGCTGATCACTTACGCATCTGGAGATCAAACATGACGGTTGTCGCTGCCTATTCAGGCACCTTCGATCCCATCACCCTGGGCCATAACGACATCATGCATCGCGCCGCGCGCATGTTTCCCAAGTTGATTGTTGCGGTGGGTTCCAACGTCGCCAAGAATCCGAAATTCTCGCTCGATGAGCGGGTGGCGCTGATTCGCGAGGCAACCAAGGACCTGGACAATGTTGAGGTCATGGGTTTTGACGGGCTTGTCGTTGACTTTGCCCGCGACAACGGCGTCACCGTGCTGGTTCGTGGCGTGCGCACCGTCGGAGATGTGGACTACGAAAAGCAGATGGCAGTCATGAACCGCGATCTGTATCCCGACCTGGACACCATCATGCTCACACCTGCACCAGAGTACGCGCACTTGTCGTCGAGCCTGGTAAGAGAGCTTGCCGGTCTGGGCGCACCGGTAGAAAAGCTGGTGCCGCCTGCGGTGATTCCTGCATTGCTGGCCCGATTTGGTCGTAAACCGGACTGAGCATTCCATGCGCATTGTTTCGCACACTTGTTCGAACACGGAGATTGTCTGCGCACTGGGTTGCGCGGAAATGCTCGTGGGCGTTGATCAGGATTCCGACTTTCCCGTCGATGTGGTCAGCCAACTGCCCAAGCTGGGGCGTGACTTGTCGCTGGACATTGAACAGGTCAGGGCACTGAAACCAGACCTGGTGCTGACATCGCGCACCTTGCCGGGCCATGAAACCATCGTTGAACAATTGCAGGCCTGCGGTCTACCGACCCTGATCTGTGAGCCTGTTTCCATGGATGAGGTCTACGAGGACATCCGGCGAATTGCCGACGCGCTGCAGGTGCAGGAACGCGGCGAAGCCCTTATCGCTCAAATGCAGGCTGAGATGCCGACAATTGCACCGCATGCGGACGCGCCGAAGATCCTGATCGAGTGGTGGCCAAAACCGGTCATCGCTCCGACTCGCGACTCATGGGCCTCTGATCTGATCGAGATGGCGGGTGCCAGCAATCCGTGGCGGTCCTTGCCCGGCAAGAGCGTGCCGCTGAGCAGTGAACAGATTCATCAGCACGCGCCGGATGTGGTGGTCATGGCCTGGTGCGGCGTGTCGGTGGAGAATTATCGCAGCGACATTGTTCGTCGGCGCGAGGGCTGGGATTCGGTGCCCGCCGTAAAAAACAATCGCATCTATCCCATCACCGAAGCTTTTCTGGGGCGACCCGGACCAAGGCTCGTGGATGGCTACAAGGCCCTGCGCAGTCTGGTTGAAACTTATCAGGGCGGTCAGCGCCCTTCATGACGCACATGCAGCGGGACGGCTTTTGTTTCGTGTTGCGCGCGCAGCGCGAGTGGCCTGTATCGCCATGGCGCTGAAGATCACAGAAGAGTGCATCAACTGTGACGTCTGTGAGCCGGTGTGCCCGAATCAGGCGATTTATCAAGGTGTCGAGATCTACGAAATTGACCCGCAGCGCTGTACCGAATGCGTAGGACATTTTGAAACATCACAGTGCGTAGACGTGTGCCCGGTCAACTGCATTCCACTGGATCCCGATCACGACGAAACGCGTGATCAATTGCATGAAAAATTCCTGAAGCTCACGGCAGAGAATTCATGAGAAAAAAATTATCAGCGGTGTTCGTGCTGGCCTTGCTCTCGATCCAGTTATCTGTGCATGCAGCGAATAAGCCGGGTGTAGACGCTGTAGCGAGCGCGCATCCCCTGGCAACCGAAGCGGGTCTGCAAATTCTGGCTGAAGGCGGCAATGCCTTTGATGCGGCGGTCGCCGTGACCAGCACACTGGCAGTGGTTGAGCCCACTGGATCGGGTCTGGGTGGCGGCGGCTTCTGGCTGCTGCATCGGGCGTCCGATGGTCTGCAGACATTCGTCGATGGCAGGGAAACAGCGCCTGCTGCTGCTCATCGGGACATGTATCTGGATGCTGATGGTAAAGCCATTCGCGAGGCTTCGCTGTTTGGACCATTGGCGGCGGGTATCCCTGGCGAGCCCGCAGCCATCGTGCATCTGGCCACCCGTTATGGCCAACTGCCGCTCGCACAATCCCTGAAGCCCGCGATCAAGGCTGCGCGCGAAGGGTTCGCCTGCGACAAGAAGCTGGCACATGCGTTTGATCGGCACTGGTCTCGCCTGTCGCCCGCAGCGCATCAGGTATTTGGGCGTGATGGCCGCGCACCACGCGAAGGCGAGCAAATTGTGCAGGCCGAGCTTGCGATTGTTCTTCAGCGACTCGCAGAGCAGGGACTCAAAGGCTTTTATGAGGGCAAGACGGCTCAGGCGCTGGTGGCGGGGTCAGATGCCGATGGCGGCATCTGGACACTCGATGATCTGCGTAGCTACAAACTTGTGGAGCGCGAGCCGGCCGTCACCATGTATCAGGGCATTCGTGTGATCTCTGCACCGCCACCGTCAGCGGGCGGCATCACGCTGGCGCAGATTCTGGGCCAGCTTGAAAGCAGAAAGTTTCAGGGCGGAGACTTGATTGCTTCCAGACATCTGCTGATTGAATCAATGCGCCGCGCCTATCGAGATCGCGCTGCGTTTCTGGGGGACGCAGATTTTGTTGACGTGCCGCAGAAGCGTCTGATGTCGCCGGAGTACGCAAAGCTTCTGGCGGAAAGTATCGACGATGAGCGGGCGACGCCCAGCGCCTCGCTGCCGCCCGCCAAGCCCTCCAAGGAAGGCGAACAAACCACGCACTTTTCGATTCTGGATCGCGAGGGGAATCGGGTGGCGGCGACTCTGTCGATCAATCTCCCCTTTGGATCGGGTTACATGGCGCCGGGGACCGGTGTTTTCTTCAACGATGAGATGGACGATTTTTCTGCGAGTCTCGACGCCAGTAATGCTTACGGCCTGACGGGTTCGCGTCCCAATCTGGTGGCGGCTGGGAAGCGGCCGCTGTCCTCAATGAGCCCTACATTTGCCGAAGGTCCGCGTGGTCTTCTGATTCTGGGCACGCCAGGTGGCAGCCGCATCATCACCATGGTGCTGCACGGCCTTCTGGCCTGGACCGAAGGTGCTGACGTTGAGCAGCTGGTGTCCTTGAAGCGCTATCACCACCAGTATCTGCCGGATGTGGTGCAGTTTGAGCCGGGCACCTTCAGCGATGACGAACAAGACCGTCTCAAGGCGATGGGTCACGCCCTGGCACCACTGGATTCCGACTACGGCAACATGCAGGCCATTACCTGGGACGCGGGTAGCGGACAGGTCAATGCTGCAGCTGACCCACGCGGAGTGGGTTCGTCGCGCGTGCAGTCTGGCGAGCACTGAAATGCTGCAATGGCTGAGTCTGGGTGGCCCGGCGATGCTGGTTCTGGGTCTCATGTCGATTACCGCAATGACCCTGATCATCAGCAAGCTCTGGGAATTCTCGGAAGGAAGGATTTCCGATACCGCTTTTGTTGAGCCCGCGTTGCAGGCCTATGAGCAGGGGCAGGGCGATCGTGCGCGCCAGATTGCACAAGCCTCTCCATCTCCGCTGGCGCGCGTATGGATACTGGCAGTGAACTGGCTGGACGATCCGGCACTGGATGCAGCCAAGGCACGAGAACGCATCGAGCGCGCAGCCGCTGAGCAGATCGAGCAGTCGCGCAGCCGTATTCGGACACTGGACCTGATCGGAACGCTGGCACCGCTGGTGGGTTTGCTGGGCACGGTGCTGGGTATGATTGACGCCTTCCAGGCATTGCAGGCTGCAGGTAACAGGGTAGAGCCCGCCATCCTGTCCGGCGGTATCTGGAAAGCCCTGATCACCACCGCCGCAGGCCTGATTGTGGCCATTCCGGTGGTGACATCGGCGCACTATCTCGACAGGCGGGTTGCTGGTTTGCAGGCCGCGATGGAATCTGCGCTGACCCAGTTGCTGACCCGGCCGCGAAGCATCGATCGCTGATGCAACTGAGTGTGCCCGCACCGCAGACGCGGCGGATTCCACTGACCTCACTGGTCGACGTGGTATTCATCCTGCTCTTTTTCTTCATGCTCGCATCGCACCATCAGAACTGGCGCAGCTTCGACCTGCTGGCAAGTGACGGCGCTGCGATGGCCACCGAAAATGCTTCGCCAAAGCTGACGGTGTTACTGCTGGCCACGGGTCAGATGCGTGCATCGGGAAAGGCGCTTAGCCGGCCCGAACTGCAGGCCTGGGTGCGCCAATCGGGCGCGCAGGCTCAGGTCACGATTGTCCCCGCGCACGCCACCAGCCTGCAGACCCTGGTGAACCTGATGGATGAAGTGCAGGCGCTCGGTGCTGTTGTGTTGCTGGCTCAGGCTGAAGGCTCATGAAGATCAGCGCGCCCGCCGGTCGTCTGCTTCAGGACGATGACCACATGCTGCCGATGATCAATGTCGTTCTGTTGCTCATGGTCTTCTTCATGATGGTCAGCGCGATAAAGCCGCCGCCGACGCTGGATATCGACGATGTTGAATCCTCGGGACAGGAACAGGCAGATGCCTCAGAGCAGAGTCTGTATATCGGCCAGGAAGGTCAGCTGGGTCTGAGCGGCGAGATATTTGGTTTTGATCAGATTGGCTCGACACTGGCTCGCTGGCGCAAAGCCCATCCAGAGGAAGCCTTGCAAGTGCGCGCCGATGCGCAGGTCCGCGCGCAGTACGTGGTTTCAGTGTTGCAAGCCATTCGAGAAGCAGGTGTTGAGCGCAGCAGTTTGCTCGCTGTTCAGCGACAGCAGCCTTGAGCGCGCGAACACCGCGTGCCGCGGTTTCCCTGTATGTGGCAATCGCGCTGCATGCGGTGGTGTTTCTGGGAATGTTGTCAGGAGGGTTCTCGCCTGAACCCGCAGGGCAGGGCATCACCGTTCGCATGGATGCCGTTGGCCTGCATGAACAAGACAGATGGCTTGCAAGCGCGCCACCTCCGTTGGCGAACATCGCCGCTTCGATGAGCACTGCGCAGAGGCCCGCGCCTGCGCGGGCTGAGAAGAACGATGCAGTGGGTCAGGACGCGGCCTCTGCGCCGCGCACACGGCTAAAGCTTGCGGCATCGAAGAATGCTTCAGCGCCAGAGGCGAAAGCGCAGGCTGCCAAGCCTGTGGCTGAAGGCCAGCGTCAAAGTGCTGCATCTACGCCGCGCACGATTCCTGCACCTGCACCTGCACCCACAGTGCTGGGCGGGGGAGTCAGTGCCTCCAAAGATTACCTGTCACGTTTGCGGCGACATCTGGCCAGGCACCGCAATGCTCTGCCGGCCGGATTGGGACGTGCGCGAACGCTTGTGTCGTTTGTTCTGGCTGCCGATGGCAGCGTCAGCCAGCCGCGGCTCGTGGAAAGCTCGGGAATCGACTTGCTTGACCGCGAAGCACTGTCATTGATCCAACGAGCCGCACCCTTGCCTGAACCTCCGTCTCAGATGGTCGGGGAGAT
This sequence comes from Panacagrimonas sp., assembly GCA_041603235.1. Taxonomy (GTDB): domain Bacteria; phylum Pseudomonadota; class Gammaproteobacteria; order Nevskiales; family Nevskiaceae; genus Panacagrimonas. The sequence continues at coordinate 66,882 of JBFIES010000003.1, forward strand.
CCTGGTGCCGATCATCCTGACACCCTGAAAGAGAAATACCCTGGATTCAGGCTGCGCGAGCCAGACCGGCTTTTTGCTCTATGGCAGGGGTTTTCAGGACTTGGCGCAGAGCCGCCGCATCAATCGCGTCCGGTCGCTTTGTGAGCTTGTGAAGGCTTTGGGTGCGGATCAGTTTCGCGATCAGGGCCAGGTGATGATCAATCTGCTCGGCGTAGGGATTGCGGCCACCAAAATGCGCTTCCATGTACTGATGAACAGAACCGAAATAGCCGTCCAGGCGCTGCTTCCAGAGTTGCTGATTGAAGGCCGGCGTATTCGCGAGCAGGGCCTCGACATTCTCGTACTGAGGCTGGACATTGGACACTGAGGCTGTGTCGGAGCTAGCCGCCAGACCACAGATTTCGAATTCCCTGAACAGGAAGTCGCGGCATTTTTCCAGGTAACAGCGATCGGCTGTCTGCGCCAGAATATCGGCAGTTCCGATCAGGAATCCCAGCGTGCGATCTTTCGGGGCGGTCACCCGGATCTTGTCCAGCTCGATTTCATAACCGGTGAAATGCACGATCTGCCGGGTCAGTTCGGCGTCATCTGCAAAGCCCAGCCGTGGCAGCAACTGCGCCAGGAAATCCGCACTGCGACTCACGTGCGTCAGCGTGAACTCGGCGCCATTTGCTGCACTCTCGTCTTTGCGTCGAATGTATCCGGCGTCATGGAACAGGGAGATGACCACGCCAAGCACGGCTCTGCGCGGTCCGAGGCGGTCGGATTCTGCGACGCTGCGCTCATGGCCATCGAGCAGCCTCGCATAGGCTAGGGCGCAGTCCAGGCTGTGCTGTGCGTCGTGATACCAGGTGTCACAGCCGTGATACCCCGGGTAGGACCCGGAATACAGACGGGCGAAGATTTGGGTCGCGCGATCTATGGCCCCGAGATCCGCCTGCGGATACAAGTTGCCGACGAGTCGCATGATCTCGCAGCCGACATCACCGGGGTGCGAGATTCGCACCGTATCGGTCACATCGTAATGATTTCGTCGATTCGATTTCACTAAAGCTTGCTCCGCCGTTTCGTCGTCAACCAGCGTATTGACGGGCACAAAATGTAGGCTGAACAACGATAGGGGAAAAAGAGCAAAAAAAGCCCTGTTATCCGACAACGATGTGACCTGTTTCACATTCGACGGCTTTTAAAAGCTCGCACTCACCGGGGCGTGATCGGAGGGGCGCTCACGACGCCGGGGTTCAAGGTGAATCCGGCATTCGCTCAATGTGGCTGCCAAGGCGTTGGAGGCCAGCACGTGATCGATGCGCAGACCCATGTTTCTGCGGAAAGCCGCCTGGCGATAATCCCACCAGGTGAATCGTGTCTCGCCTTCCGGAGCTTTGATGGCAAGGCAATCCACAAGACCGATATTGAGCAGGTCACGATAGTGGGCCCGCTCGGCGTCGCTGCAGAGAATGCCGCCTTCCCAGACCTCAGGGTCATGCGTGTCCTCGGGGGCTGGCGCGATGTTGTAATCGCCGACGACGGCCAGCTTTTCATGCTGAGCGGCTTCAGACGTCACATAAGCGTGCAATGCACTGAGCCAGCGCATCTTGTACTCATACTTTTCCGAGCCCACGGCCTGTCCGTTGACAACGTAGACACAGATGACACGAACACCGCCCACTGTGGCTGCCATGACGCGCTTTTGTGGATCCTCAAATCCCGGAATGTCGAGGACCACATCCTCGATCGCCTGCCTTGAAAGTATGGCAACCCCGTTATAGGTTTTCTGTCCGTTGCTGACTGCATTCCATCCCGCTGCGCGCAGCGCCTCATGCGGAAACTGCTCATCCTGCATCTTGATTTCCTGCAATCCCACGACGTCGACAGGGTCTGTTTCCAGCCATTCGAGCAGGTGCGGCAGGCGTACTCTGAGCGAATTGACGTTCCAGGTGCCGATACGCATGGCAAATACCTCACAATAGAAAGGAAATGATCTGAATCGTGGCTATCTTGTCGATGCCACCCAACATAAGACCCGAATTATGGACCCCTTGGTAAAAGATCTCGTAGAAGTACTCGACCTCGAAACCCTCGAGATGAATCTGTTCCGTGGCCCTTCGCGCGACCTCGGCGGCCGCAGCACCTACGGCGGACAGATCATTGGGCAGGCCATGGTGGCCGCCAGCCGAACGGTAGAAGACCGCGACCCGCATTCGCTGCATGCCTATTTTCTGCTGCCGGGAGACATGAATCTTCCGGTGGTCTATGAGGTGGACCGGTCGCGTGACGGCGGCTCATTCTCGTCGCGCCGTGTGCAGGCCATTCAACACGGCAGGCCCATTCTCTCGATGATGGCGTCCTTCCAGAAGCCAGAGACCGGATTTGAGCACCAGGCGGTAATGCCAAAAGTGCCGCCGCCTGAAGCCCTGCGTCCCTGGCACGAAATGGTTCCGGAATGGATTGCGACCGAACCCGGCATTACCGAGGAAGCCGTCAATGCGCTCAGCGCGGATTTCTTCATCGAATTTCGGCCGGTTGACCCGGTCAATCCGCTGCAACCGGTCAAGCGAGCTACACGCGGGGCGATGTGGTTCCGCGCTAAGGCAAAGCTACCCGATGATCCGGCGCTGCACCGATGCGTGCTCGCCTATGCCAGTGATTGGGGTCTGCTGGGCGCCGCCCTGCGTCCCTATGGACGCCGCTGGTTCGAACGCAACATGATTGTTGCCAGCATTGATCACGCGCTGTGGTTTCATCGTGATGCGCGTGCTGATGAGTGGCTGCTCTACGTTACCGACTCTCACGCCGCGCAGTCAGCGCGTGGTTTGTCGCGCGGCATGATCTTTGATACCTCGGGACGGCTGATCGCAAGTTCAGCTCAGGAAGGCCTGATGCGCTGCGTTGAGGAACGCGAGCACTGGGAGCGCACCATCACCCTAGATGAAGAAGACGAAGAAGTGCGCGCCGGCGCGCCCGGTGCAAACAAGCCTGACTGATCGTCGCGTGTGCTTACTCAGCAGCGTAGGCAGGCCAATCCAGCGTCAGGATTTCTTGGCGGCTGCATCGGCCCGGCTCAGCAGTCCAAGTGCATCCTCACTCGCTCCCGAGTAATGCTGGAGCGCTGATTTCACCGTGAGCTTGATGGTGCTGCCCTCAATATTGAACGGGGCAGACAAGCTCTCTTTGAGTTGGACCGCAGCCTTTTGCGCGCGTTCCTGGTGCGCACCTGTGTCACTGTTGCGGGCTTCTACAACTACGGCAAAACTGGTTGGGCCGGTGCGGCTGCACAGGTGTTCGGCGCCGGCAATTCGCATCACGCGCAAAGCGACTTCCTGCAAAGTGCGGTCGGCCTTGTCTGCGCCAAATCCGTCGTTGACCTCTGCAAAGTGATCAATGCTGGCAGCAATGACGGAGAGCGGACGCTCATGCAGGGAGGCGTTGGCAAGGCACTCACCTAGTGCCTTCAGAAAGCGCATTCGGTTCGGTAATCGGGTGAGGTTGTCGTGTCCCAGAATGTGCTCGATACGCTGCATCGCCTGCTCGCGCTCAAGCTTTTCCTGGCTCAGCTGACGGTTGGCCTCCATGATCTGGGCCGTGCGTGCTTCCACAAGCGCTTCCAGTGAGCGATTGCGTTCACGCAATGCCAGATGTGTATGAATGCGCGCGCGGACCAGGGCAGGGCGGATGGGTTTGGTGATGTAGTCGGCGGCGCCCAGAGCAAAACCGTGCGTCTCGTCTTCTTCGTCGTCATGCCCGGTTACGAAGATAACGGGAATGCCACTGGTTGATTCCTCTGCCTTCAATCTGCGGCACACCTCGTGTCCATTCATGTCGGGCATCATGACGTCGAGCAAGATGAGGTCGGGTCTTGGCTCCATATCGGCCAGTTCCAGAGCTTTTGCGCCTGACTGCGCCGCCTGGACCCGATACAAGTTGCCCAGAACGCCCACCAACAAGGCGATATTCGTCGGCTCGTCGTCAACGATCAGAATTCGGAATTCTCCTTCGTTGTCTGTCTCTGTCATTGCCTACCTTCTGAATTTGGTTTTACTGAGCGATGCTGATGGCTCGATCACCCGCCAGGCGGGTCAGTGCGATGTTAGCTGTGTCGAAGTCAAAAGTCCGAAGTGCATTCAGTGTTGGCAAAAAAGCTGACGAGTCAGTCTCATTCATTTGGCTGAGCAGTTGCTCGCTTTTTTTGACCGCCTCGACGTCAAAGTGCTGGATCAGCCGTGCCAGACCGCGGAGCTCCGATGCCATTTCCTCCAATGGGCGAGAATCTTGGTTTGGAACCGGCTTTCTGGAGCGTGGCCTGAGTTGATTCAGCGCGTTCTGGATGTCTGCAAACGCGTTGTCCAGAGATGCGATTGTCTCTCGAAATTTGGGCGCATCACTGCGCGACAAGGCCTGTTCAAGCTGCTTGGCCAGCTGGCTTACGCCTTTTGCGCCCAGGTTCGCGGACACACCTTTGAGGCCGTGAGCGAGTTGTCGGGCGGCGTCAGGATCATCGGAATCAAACGCATCCATCAGGCGTTGACCATCGTCACGGTGGCGTTCAACGAAGGTGCGCAGATGCTCGAAATAGGCCTGGCGATGTCCTGATGTCATTGCCAGGCCGGTATCCAGATCGAGGCCCGCCTCTCGCAGATTCTGATCCTCATCAGCATTTGAAGCCGCTTGTGCGGGTCTTGCCTGTTTTGCGGTTTCAGGGCTGACTTTTCCGAAAAGATTCAGCTCCAGGGCATCATACAGCGCGTGTGGATTCAGCGGTTTCGCGAGCAGGGTGTTGATGCCTGCGGCATGACAACGCGACTCAGTATCCGCATCGGCCTGTGAAGACATGGCAATGATAGGCAGTGTTCTCGCATCTCTGAGCACTCTCATGTGGCGCGCTGCCTGAAAGCCGTCCACGACAGGCATCTGACAACTCAGAAGCACGACGTCGAAGCTGATGATCTCGGCCATGCTCACGGCCACTTCACCGTTCTCGGCAATATCCACATCCATGCCGACTGCACGCAGTGCATCGGCCGTCAGTTGCTGATTGATGGTGTTGGCGTCCGCGAGCAGCACACGCTTGCCGCGCAGCGTTGCGCGTTCGAGCTTGCCTTCAACACCAGCCCGATGGGGCATCGCCTACTGCTCCGCTGTTAGATCATGCATGCATTAGAGCCCAGAGTGACGCAGATGTCATGGTCGGGGCAATCGAGCTGGCGCGACTCTGAGTTATGGAGTTGTCTGGGGAGGGCGCAGTGGAGCGCCGCCGGTGGCCGGTGTGAGCAGTTCGCCGATCTGCGCCGCAACACCACTACAGGCTGCAGATTCGGTGCGGGCGATCAGAGGGATCGGGATGATCAGCGCGGGCATGTAGGAGGTGCCACTGGCGTTTACTGTGACTTTGCCTACTGACGTGCGGTTGCTGACGTCCCATATGGCGACTTCGTACTTGGATTCCTTTTCCCACCAGCCGAATCCGAAGCAGCCGCCACCCGCAGCCGAAATGCCGCAGCCGATGCTGCCGCCACTATCGATCTCTTCGGTCTGGCCATCGACCCAAACCATGAACCGCACGCCGGTGGATTTGATGCGTTGCGCAATGATTGGCTCATCGAGCATGCGGTTCAGGGCTTCCGAAGATATCGGTGCCGTGCGCGGCTCCAGCCAGGGAAACAGCGCATCCTTGAAGTCCTGCTCCGAGTAGACCGGCAGTTTCCTGGAGCTCAGTGATTTGGCAACGCAGCTGTTGAAACTGTCTTCGGATTCCCGGTCCGCACGATGACGTCTCCCTAGGACCACCACGGATTCTCCTGCGGCAACCGTGACAGCGCTGCCCGACTGACGCAGTTGCTCTACTTTGGAAGTGACGCATGATGCCAATCCAAGACTGACGGCGAGCATCCAGAGTGTCCTGAGCCTGTTCATTGATTCGCGCTACTGGTGCTGCGTGCGCCGGAATGCCCGCCATTTGCGGCCATGATCCTCTGGCGGATGGCATCGCCGTCCTTGAAGATCAGCGCCATTCCGGCGGCCGCATCGCGCATGGCTTCGTTTACTGCCGAGGTCAGGCTGGCATGGTCGCCGCCAATGAAGTCGCCGCGATGCTTGCCATAAGCCGCGAGCTCCCAAGAGGTGATGGTTTTTCCCTGTGGTGTCAGCAGCAGCAAGCGGTACTTGATCCAGGCCTCATGAAAATTATCCTTGTCCGACTTTGGCGATGAGATCTGAACGTCTTCGACCTGAGGCTGCAATATGGCCTGCGTCTGGGCCGGTGCGCTGCCGCTGCCGGGCGCTGTTGTCATCATCTGCAGCGTCTGAAACTGGGCCGAGAGAAACTCTGTGAACAGCGCCTGGGAGGCTTCGCCGACGCGGACTTCCTGCGTTGCGGCACCGGAAGGCGCGTCGACGTGTACATGGCCGCGCAAGGCTTCATCCATGTACAAAGCAACATTGACCGGAATCTTGCGCAGCACCGGGGCTGGAAACTTGGAGGGGGCCACCACCGGGGTCGTGGAGCAAGCAGCCAGAAGCAAAGCTACGCACAGACCCATCAGGCCGGTATGGCGCCGTGAGTACTTGTGTCTTGATGCCCCCTGCAAAGACAACAATTCATATTCTCCAGTTGAAGGCCTCGCTGGAGCGTGTCCCGAGAGGCAGCCGGCTTCAATATAAGTGATGAAATCTAGCGAGTGCTGGTCAGGCCAACAAATGCGCCACCGTTTTCCTGACAGAGAATACGCATCAGGGTGGCAAAGCGGATGCCAGTTTTCCCGATTCCGGATGCCCCGTACTGAGTTGGAAAACCGATGCCATGAATCCGTGCACGCGGAACACCGCGTGAATCCTTAGGGTTGATGCGACGAATGCGGTCCAGGACATTCTGGATCGAGGGTCCGGTGAATTCATCGCCCAGAACATAGATGGAAATCTTGTGGCCCGAACCGGAGAATGCGCGAATCGCACGCTCGATGCCTTCAACCGGACTGGAGTCGGAAAAGGTGCGCCAGGTCCGGATCGCGGAAACCACCGCCCTGCGTTGCGCCGGCGAGTCAGGAATCCAACTACCGCCACGATAGCTCGAGAACAGGTAGTCACCTTCGTCGCTCATCACCTGTATGCCTTTGACCTTTGGATAGAGATCCAGCACCTCAACCATGGTGCTGAGCATTGCGTTCCAGGCAAAACGTTGCATCGAACCTGATGTATCGATGACGAAAATGATGTATTCGCTGTCGACCGGAATACCGCCCACGGGCGCGTTCTTGCGAGGACGAAAACCCTGCGCCTGAAGGCGCCGCATCTCTTCGGTGAGCGATTGTTTTGCGGATGCCAGCTTCTGCTCGATGGTGTCGGATACCTGCACCTCGGATTCGGTTTCCGTGGTTTGGTCCTGCAGGGAATTGGACATTACCCGCAGCGCCGCAAGCTCGCGTTCGGCGGCTTGCCGATCCTTCCGGGTAGCGGCAACTTCTTCAGCCAGCGCTTTCTTCTCGCCGGCGGTTTTGTCGGCAATCAGTCGCAGTTCTGCGTCTCTGCTTTCGACCTGAACCTCGTCTTGCTCATCAATGGTTGGCTCGGCAGATTTGCTCAGGACCAGCAGCAGCACGATGGCCCCGAATCCGCAGCAGATGACATCGAGAAAAGACAGGCCAAAGACTTCGGCCTCGCGGCGTCCTCTCATGGCCAGTCCCTCGCGGGTTCGAAGAACGCACCACCACTGGCGCGCGCCAGTTGCCAGTAGCTGCTGGCTGCGCGTGGGTCGCCCTCCATGGGCATCAGGATGATGTTGATGGGGAGGTCACCGGGTAATTTGTTGGTGGCCTGTGCAAACAGGCGCGCCCGTTCGCGTCCGGATACAGCGCCACTCGCAGGGCGCTCGCCTTGAGTCGGCAGGCCGTCAGTAATCAGGTAAACCTTGTCCGGGCGAGGGGACATGCGAGCGGCAAGGGAAAATGCCTTATCAAGATTGGTGCCGCCGGCCGGTGAGATTTTGCGGAGCTCGCGCACGGCTTCGCTCAGCCGGGCGCCGCCGCCAACCGGCAACCATCCATTGCCGCCTCCAAGCACGGAGCGCGTTTCCTCGGCGAAGGTAGCCATCTGGAATTGTGCGCCCGGATCAATCTGTGCGGTGATCCAATCCACTGCTGCAACGGTGCGCCGCCACTTGGGCGCAGCCAGTTTCTGAGCCGTGCTCATGTTGCGCCGACGGATCGCACCGACAATGGTGTTGTCGAGCATGCTGGCCGATGCATCCACCAGAATCAGGATGCGTCTACCGCTAACGTCCAGTCCCTGCAAATACTGGCGCCGACCCTCACCGACAACCGTCCGTGTGGCATCGCCAGAGGCGTTCTTTGAGGCTGCGCGCGCTTGCTCCACACGTGACTCGAGCGCGAGCAACTCTTCCTGCAATTTCAGGATTCTCGATTTGCGTGTCGTCGCGGCGTCGTTCCCCTCAGGCAGTTCCGATCTGAGCGTCTCAATCTGTTCGCGCAGGCGTTCGGCCTCTCTGGCCGCGGTTTCGGTCGCGTTGCGGTTGTCGTCCAGCGCCGCTCGCAGGGCCAGAATCTCCTGCGCGTCGTCCAATAGCTGGTTCTCGACAGCGTTGACACGGGATGTGAGTTCATCGTCGTTGTCGAGGTCACGATCAATGCGCGCATGGTCGACCAGCATGAACAGGAGAATCGCAGCGCCAAAACCGCAGGAAATGCAGTCTAGGAAAGACATCCCGAACACCGCGACGTCACGACGTTTGCGTCTCATCGCGCCGCTTCAGTCCTTCACGCAGATCAATCGGACCTCGTGAGTCCCAGCAGTCAGGCGATCACCAAGGTGGACCGCTTGCTCGTTCTGAATTGGCTGTCCGTTCAAGCTGATGCTGCCGGCAGGGAGGCCTTCAAGCTTCATCTCATTGCCCCTGCGTACTGCCAGACCGGGCGCCCCCGGTAGCCAGCTCGACAAGGCCACCGCCACATTCTCCGCCGGGAGGGCGCGCGCCTGAAAGCCAACCAGAACATGAGTCGCGATGCCGTGCTTAGGCTCCTGATCGAGCGCGGTCAGGGCGCGACGCGGCAATTGGGTCACCCAGGGCAGTTCCTGATCTTCAGTGGCGATCAACTCAGCATGTACCAGGGCTCCACGTGCCACAGCCTGCTGGTCGAGCGCGATGGCGTTTTGCAGAAAGGCAGCCAGCCCGGGTATGGCGGCGGCGCGGGCACTCATCAGTAAACTGCAATCACCTGCGCGCAGGCTGGGTGCAAGCAAGTCGCGAAGCTCCGCGAAGCGCGTGCTCAAAGTCCCTGCTAGGTCGCGTGCATCAACGGTTGCCCGGTGAGTGTGACCGTTTGAATGCAGTTCCAGTGTCGCGCTGCCATCATCGGCCAGCTTTTGCAGCCATGGGGGCAGTGCGTTGTAGAGCAGCTGCTCGGTATTGGCATTGTGCAAGGGATCAAACCGCGACTGGCTCACAAAGGCCTGGGCAAAGATGGACGCACATCGGTCATGGATCGCTGCCAGCCCGGGTTTGTGCTCCTGCACGCGCTGGCGTTGCAAATTCTTGTTGCCCTGAATGTGCGTGATGATGAAGCGATGCAGCTGGACATCCAGATGCACGATCTGTGATCGGGTTTCAATCTGCGAGGCGGCGGCGACAGCCGGGTCAAACAATCCAGCGCATCTTCCACCGGCAGCCTGTAGCAGTCCAAGAAACAGGCCCAGCTGCGGGCCACTGAAACTACCGGGCGCAGCCACCAGTAGCGGCGTTTCAGTGAGGGGCTCGCCCAGAGAGACCAGATGAGCATGCGCTAGGTCGGCGGCGCTTCGGGCTTGCGCCATCGGTGCATCAAGCTGGGCGTCAAGCTGGTACCAGAATCGGTCCTGGCTGCGCCGTGGATCGAGCCGATGCCGTTCGCGTGCCGCCTCGCCAAGCAGAAGGGTTTTGCCATTGAGTGCGGCGAAGCCGGGGCTGTCGGCCAGCACCTTGTTCGCATCACTGATGCGAATGCCCGCGTCATTGAGTTCCAGGACCCGCATCAATGCACAACCAGATTCTGGATCAGCCGACTGCTGACCTGCGACTGAGCATCCAGCACGACGCGTTCCTGCATTTGCTGCAACTGGTAGAGCAGGAACATCAGGATGATCGACAGCAGAAGGGCTGTGAGCGTGGAGTTGAAGGCCGTCCCAAGGGCTTCGGTCACACCCGCAAGATCACCCTCAAGCGCGCGATTGGCCTGACCCATGGCCGCGCCGATTCCGCGCACGGTGCCGATGAATCCGATGGAGGGAATGGCCCAGGCCACGTAGCGCATCAGTGCAAGTTCCGAATCCAGACGGTCAGCAAAATTCTGCGTTGCGCGGCCGACCTCCTCGGAAACATCCTGAATGCTGCGGGTCATGCGAAAGCGATTCAGCGCTGCAAGCAGCAGCTGCGGGAGGATGCGTTCTCGCTTCTGTGCGTCAAGGGCCTCGATGGCGCGGGCGTGGGCGCGTGCATCTTCCGGCAGGATGCTTTCGCCTTCGCGAAGGCTGACCAGATTGGCGTCAAACAGTTCGCGCTCACGATTGAGGGTGCGGAATTTGAAACCCATGATGGCCAGCCCCCACAGGGTGAGGATGATGGCCAGCTCCTGTTCGTAGTCCTTGATGATGATCCACAGATTGGGTTCGGCGGCGAACTGCGGGTCTTGGCTCGCCGCGACCTGTTGCTCGGCTAGGGCCGCGTTGGCTTTGGGGCGCACGACCGCCACATAGGCGGCGTGAACGATGATCGCCGCGACCAATAGCGCAAAGAGCTGGTAGACAAATTCGACTGGGAAATTTTTTCGCATGGTCAGATGTTCTTGGAATGCTGGAGTTTAGATATCAGCCGGGAAATCTACTTCCTGATCTGCTGAAACTTCTTCGGTGGGTCTGAAATCTCTGCGTTCGCCGGATGGTGCGGAACTCTGCTCAGTTCCATCGCTTTGCGTGCCTGCGTCCGTTGCCGTATCAGCCGAACCGGACTGGGTCTGGGCCAATGCCAGACTGGAGAGCATCAGAGCAGCGGTAAGACCTATCGGAATTTTCACTGTGCGTACCTTGCCACGCGAAAGCCGAGATCTTCGCGGCTGCCTTGATGGAAGTCCCGGTAGGCCAGACGTAGCTGTATCAGCCCGCCGTGTGCCCAACTCGAGCCGCGGACGACGTGTCCGCGTCCGCTGTCGGGCCCCATGGGATCGGTCTCCTCAGCACCACCAAGAGAGGGCAGGCCGGTGTACCAGTCATGGGTCCATTCGGCGACATTGCCGCCCATGTCGAACACGCCCAAGGGATTGGGGGCAAAGCTGGCGACCGGACTGGCGGCGACGAAGCCGTCATCGTAATCACTGAGCGCAGCGCCGACGGTTCCTTCGGCGCTGCGGTCCGCGAAGTTGCCCGACTTGGCACTCGGCGGCATGGCATTGCCCCAGGGGTAGCGCAAGTTTGCGCCGTGGGCAAAACGAGCTGCCCATTCCCACTCCGCCTCGGTTGGAAGGCGATAGCCGGGGGCATTGGCACTGACCAGCTTCATGTTGTTGCTCTCGTCATATGCCGGCGCCAGGTTGTCCTGTTTGGAAAGCCAGTTGCAGAACAGAGCGGCGTCTTTCCACGACACCCGCACCACGGGTTGACGCTCGTTATCCAGTGTCTGTCGCCCGGAAATTCCGGAGGAGTGCGCGCTTCTGAATTGGCGGAACTGGGCGTTGGTGATTTCTGTTGAAGAAAGATAGAAGGCCTTGGTCAGCCTGATTTTGCGTTGCGGCTCATTGGACTGACGTCCCTGCGTGCCGCGCTGGCTGCCCATGGTGAATGCACCGGGCTTGATCAACACCATCTTCAAGCCGCTCTTGCTGCGCAGGCTGCGCGGCAAATCGGCGATGGCCTGTGCGCCGCTGCCCTTGAGCCGGACCTCGAGTTTCTGCTCCAGCGACTGACGCGGGGTGAGCTTCACCGTTTGCGTGACAAACCCCTTCTTGCTGATCTCGAAAGTGTGTTCGGTGGTAGTCAGTTGCAGCTGGCGGGTGCCGCCAGCCAATACCTTGCCATCCACCGTGACCCTGGCATCGGCGGGTTCAATCTCCAGTCGTACGCTCCCCAGAATGGGATCCAGGCGAACGTGAAGGTCTTCTGCAAGGCCGGATGCGACTTTCGCGCGCCGTGTGGCGGGGCGGTGCCCCGGTGCTGAAAGACTGATTTCGTATTCCTTGCCGGGAGCCAGCGTCAGCCCCAGCGGCGTCTGCCCACGATAGTTGCCATCAACGCTGATCGCTGCACCGGATGGCGCGCTCGTGAGCTGCAGGTTACCGTTGGCTTTGGCCAGTTGGACCGTCGGAAGCTTGAGCGCTTCGCCCGGACGCACCGTGATGTTGTCACGCCAACTGCGATAACCCTCCAGCTGCAGTTGGACCTCGTGTGCGCCGCCGCCGACCTCTAATCTTGCGGGCGTTTTCCCCGCAACTTCGCCGTCGATCAGGATGTCCGCGCCAGCCGGCCTGGATGAAATCGATACCGGAGCCCAGCCGGGTTTCAAAGTGGCCTTGAAGGTTTGAACAATGCCCCCGCCTTCAATCTCGACCTCTGCCTCATAGGCCTGAAAGCGAGGCGCTCTGAGCAGAAGCTGATGCTTGCCGGGCGCCAGTTCAAGGTCAATCAAGGGTGTAGTACCTCGGCCGTTGTCGTCCACGAACAGATCCGCGCCGGCGGGTTCGCTGATGACAGTGAGCTTTCCAGGCAGGCGAGCAAGCTCGTAGCGGAAGCGCTGTTCTTTGTCTTGCCCCACTTCAAAGGTTTCGGACAGGTCCTGATACCCCTGCTTGCTCGCCTTGAGTTGATATTGCCCTGGCAGCAGCAAGTGGCCATCACCCACCGCGATGCCGAAACCGCCGCTGATTTGGACCGAATCTGGCGAGGGGACAATATCCAGCCGTACGGCTTTGGAAATTACGAACAGGCCAATCGCCACCAGCAGGAGCAGGCCCAGCAATGCGTACACGCCGTACATCGGAGAAATCTTGCGTGCGCTGCTACGCGCTTGTCCGGAGGGCGGGGAATAGGCTACCGGCGCGATGCGGATCGGGTCTGGATCTGTCTGGCCGCTCACAAGGGCTCCGTGCAACGAATATCTATGGGTGGCGTATCGGCGCTGACAACAAATTCGACACGCACGTCACGGTAACCTGTCCGCTCCCCGACGGCGACGTATTTGCCAGGGACTAACTCGATGCTGCGATCTGCAAAGGCGCCTTGCTTGCCAACCTTGTAGATCGTCACCAGGGTTTGATTGTCTGATTGCAGGCGCACGGAAATTGGGCGAGTCGCGGCGTTGATGGCCGAACCGAGTGCTGAGATTTGCTGAGTGAGCAGGGGGCCTGCATCCGGGACCGCTCTGGCTTGGGCCAGCAGTTTTGCAGCCTGTGCGCGCACCGCCGATGACTGCAGGCGTGTTGGCTGATTCAGCATTGTTTGCAGTTGCGTTGCCAGTTCTGCTCTTTGGCGAACCTGAGAAAGATGCTGGCGCGCAAAGGCGATAGTCGGGTCGACTTTCAGGGCAGATTCGAGTGTGGCCAAGGCACCGGCCCAGTTTTCTGACGTGATCTGTGCGTTGGCTTCATCCTGCAGTGCGGCGAGCTTGCGTTCAGCGCGCGCACCGGCCAGCCGGGCACTGGCCTGGTTCAGACCATGGTCAGAAGGTCTGATGTTTCTCGCTTGTCCCAAATAGTTTGCTGCCGCCTCCAGATTCCCTTGGTCCAGTGCTGAGAGTGCCCGGCCCATGAGTTGCTGAAATTCGCTTTCCCGGCGTGATGATTCGATGCGTTCAATGCCTCGGCGAGCCTCGCTTGTATCCGGGTCCAATTCGAGTGCCGCGCGATAAGCCGACAGTGCTCCGCTCTGATCGCCAATCTGCTCCAGGCGCCGTGCCGTCCCCAGTTTGGCTATCACTTGTTCCAGCTTGTTTGCACGCTCAAGGCCACGCTGCGCCGCAGCGCTTTCGGGGTCAATCTGCAGTGCGCGTTCAAACGACTCGATGGCGGCCTGTTGATTGCCGCTCGCCAGTGCTGCCTGTGCTTTTTCGAGAGCGGATTTGAGTCGGACGTCAACCTGATCGAGCAGCGATTTCCCTAGATCAACCGCTTGGGCGTATCCATCGCGGGAGGCGGAAAAGTCTTGTGTGTCGAATTGCTCTTGCGCAGCGGAGGCAGCTTGTTGGGCCGCGCTCATCTCACTGGCGCCCCAATGTTCGACGCCATGCGTTTTCAGTTTTGTTGCTATTGCATCAAACGCTTTTCTCAACTCCTGGGCGGCAGCGCGTGCACGAAGCAGCTCAGGGTTCTCCCAGACTGGCGATACGGCTTGCTTCGGATTCGGAGATGCGTCTGTGCCAGCAGTCTCCGGTTTGGCGGGTGCTGCGGATGATGGAGCAGATTCGGGGGCGCGATCTAGCAGCTGTGGCAGACCAAGGATTGCTCCGGCGCCAAGCAGCAACAAGATCGCGACTCCACCGAACAGCTTGCCCGCGCTGATGCCATCAGCGTGTGCCGACTGCGATGACGTGCCGGGTTCGCCATCTCGCAGTGACGATGGCGTCTGAGGACGGATACGTTCAAATTGGGGCTGCGAATCAGCCTCGGACATGGATCGTCATGCTCATCATGGGGTGGCACCCGTTTCCAAGGCGTAGCGTTGCTGGAGTAGCTTTCGCCACTGGGCGTACTGCTCATCGGCTGAGCCGGAAAGCGTGATGGTTTTCTCATCGAGCTTGACCACACGCGGCGCAACGTCGTCGCTGATTGAGCTGTTCAGCTCTCGAAGCGACTCCGCGTGCAGCTCCGCTTCCTTGCCTTTGTGCAGGCCGCTGGTGATCAGTCCCACGCCTCCGATGACGCCGACCGAACCAGCTGCGGCAGTGCCCGCATTTTCGGCCGTCGCCAAGGCATAGACGCCGCCCACTACAGCTGCCGCTCCGGCAATTTTGCGGCCTAAAGCCTGCTGTTCGAGTTCGCGCAAGGCAATGACCTCGCTGTAGTTAGCGCGCCGCCATTCCTGATAGGCCGGGCGCATGTTCTGCTGGAACGCTGAGTAATGCGCATCCAGGGTGTCTACGAGCAGGTCGTCGCGCAGGCGGACGTCTTCTATGCGCTGGACGATGGGGTCAGATTCCGGTGGAAGCCGCTTGACTGACAGGCGCCCTGATGAATCGCTTTGTAGATAGCCTTCAAACCGGGCCGGCGCCAGGTCTGCTGCAAATTTGAGCTTGCTCACTCGTTTGAGTTCCAGCATTTGTTCTGCGGTGAGCTTGTTGCGTTGTGCAAGCAGATCGTTGGCAATGTTGTTGTACAGATCCTGGAAAGGATCGAGCGCGCTGATGGTCTTCTCCGTGTAGGAAAGTTCCGCCGCCACTTCTTCATATTCCTTATCGAGCCATTTGCGACCCGTTGCATCCTTGGCGTAGACGCGCACACGCAGGGTTTCACCATCTGAATGAAGTATTTTTCCGCCGACTTCGATCATCGTGGAAGCGGTGGCCTTGGGCAGAACACGTACCGTGCCCCAGTAACCAGTGTTGTCCAGCGTGCTGCGCAGGACCTGCGGAATGAAGTTGGCCTCGGCCTTGCGCACTTCCGGATAGATTCGTTCTTCCTGTTGTTCCTTGATGGTTTCGGGAATGCCCGGGTCGAACTGAGTGACAACGATGCTGAGTACCTGCTCTGTTGGCAGTTCGGTCTGCGCCTGTTGAGCCTGGACCTCGTTGACGCGTTTGACCTGTTTGGATACGCAGGCGCTGACGAGCAGCAGGGCGGGTATCAGGGCAATCAGGCGCAAGCCTCTAGGTATGATCGTCATGTTCAGGAGCCCTTTGATTTGTACTTGCGGTACTCCTCCCAGAGCTTGGCTCTGAGTTCGGGGTCCGGTTCCGTTTCAGCTGCCTCACGCAGCTGACGCGCTACTACATCGTCGTTCTTGCCACTCGGGACATCATCCGGGGCTGGAAATTTGCGCGCCACGCTGTTGGGTGCACCGCTGCCGCCCTGGCTATCTATTGATGAGACGCTCTGTTCGCCTTCAATTTCCGGAGGTACCTCGCCAGCCATGCCACTGCCGCCGCCGAAGCCATCTCCATCTCCGGCACCGGCGGTATCCGAGCCTTCGATCTGCTGTTCTTCAATTTCGATGCGTTCTCTGGCGAGTCGCTTGTCAAAGTCGCCGAGTGCGACATCGAATTCCTGGTCCCAGGCTTCGTCGAGTTCCTCTTGCGTCATCGCGCCATTACCGGTTTGATCCTCGCCTTCTGGTGCGGCAGAAGAATCTCCGCTTGTGTCTGCGGTCTTGGTGTCCTGTCCGGCTTGCTTGCCAGTCGATGCCTTCGAGGTTTTTTGGCCGTCAGATTCTGTCCTTGCAGTCTCTTCACCTTGAGTCTCGCCGGAGGAATCTGATTGAGATGATTCGCCCGATGGTTGGGTTGATGGCGTTGACGGCGGGGCAGGGCTGCCCGCGGGTGGAGGCGGGGGCGCAGGATTGGACGGGCCAGATGACGACGTCGCGCAGGCCGTCAGCGCGATCGCAGCGATGCTCAGGGTTGCCCATTTGGAGACAATCGATTTCATGTGTTTCGCGGCTCCCGGTGTGAGGGCGGCAGGCTTGCTTTGGGGGTAAGACTGAATGTCTCGCGTGGAGTTTCGGAACAGTGTCATATCAAGCTGAACCGCCCCGGATCGTTAGTCGAAAGCGAACATTTCGAGTTTCCATGGGCGCACCGTTGACGATGCGTGGGCGCAGGATGGCAGATCGAAGCGATCGCTTTAGGTTCTGGATGGTGGCGTTGGCCACAGGGATGGAAAGATTCTCCAGAATCTGCATTTGCTCAACATCCCCTTTCTCGCTGACAGTGAATTCAGCCACCACGTCGCCGCCTTGGCCCGAAACCGGCGCAGCAAAGGGTGGTGCGAACTCGATGAAGGCCGGAGCCGAGTAGGGCGCGGTCTTGCCCACAGATGCGAGCAACTGGGCGGCTTGCTGATAGATGGGTATGGCACTGGAAGCACGATTCTGAGAGATGTGGACGTCCGCAATGCGAATGAGTTTTGCGGCGCGTGCTTCCGCGGTCAGGGCGCTGTCCTTTGTCACCAAAGCTTCGGCGCGTTCAAGTGCGCTTCGCGGGCGAGCATTTCTGGGTAAGGGCGCCTGGTCGAATTCCAGAGGTCGTTTGCTGGCACTGATGGCCGCCTCGATCAGCGCCTCAGTCAGTTCAGGCTCGTGCTCGGAGTCCTTGTCCAGAATGCCTACCGCGAGAGAGTGCAGGGCAATGGCGTTGGAAATTCGACCATTGATGCGAAACCATCGGCCGACCGAAACATAGAGGTTTGCGGTTTCGGGCGAATCCATGCCGAATATTTGCTCCCCTGCTTTCAGTCTCCTGACTTGCGTTTCATGTGCGTCATCAGCAGCGCCACTGGCCTGCTGCGCAATGGCCAGGGCATGCAGCCTGTCGAGCTGCGCAACATTGTTGAGTCCAAGGTTGACCCTGCCCAGCTGTAGGCTCGCTTCGTAGGCGAGCTGCGCGCCCGAAAACTGTCCGGCGTCGAGATGGGCGAATGCGACGCCGTTCCAGGCATCGACGAGTCGGGCGTCACGCGGCCCCCCGGCGGCTTCGATCATCTGAATGATCTTCCGATACTCGATCAGCGATTTTGCGTCGCGGCCTGTACGCTGCATTGCGTTTGCCACGTTCAGGCGCGGAATGATGGTGCGTGCGTCTTGTTCGCCGTAAGCGCGCTGGCTGCCGGAGAGCGCTTTCTGGGCAAGTAGCAGGCCGGCGTCGGGGCCATCCTCATCCGTAATCAGTTCGATGGCCTGATAGGTTGGCGAACCGGCTGGCCGATGCGGATCGGCCAGCATCTGCGGGCGTGCGGGAGGCTCGCCGAAATGTGCAGGGCCCGGGATTTCGACAGTGGCCAGCGCGGATTGCGACACCATCAGCGTAGCCGTAATCAGCACCGCGAACAGTTTTCGCAGTAGTGGGAGATGTTTGATCGGCATGGTTTTGCAATGCATGTCACTCATCATTACGAAGTTGACCGGGGTTGTAGACGCGCCAAAGCCAAATTCTACGGCTCGCAGATAAGCCCGACGATGCCCGCGCGGCGATGCGCCTGACCTGCGAAGCGGGACGGAATCGGCGCTGCGGCCAAGGTCAAGAGTGCAGCGTACGCTAGAGTACGGTCATAATTGTTGCGTACTTACCGGAGTTCTATCGATGCCTACCTACACCCCCCCTTTGCGAGACATGCAGTTTGTCCTTCATGAGTTGCTGGATGTTCAGGGTGCACTGAAAAATATTCCCGCATACGAGGACGTAGACCGCGACACCATCGATTCCATTCTGGAAGAAGGCGGAAAGTTCTGCGCAGAAGTCGTATTTCCACTCAACCAGGTGGGTGATCGCGAAGGGTGCACCTATCAGGGTGACGGTGTCGTCACCACACCCACCGGATTCCGCGAAGCCTACGAGCAGTTTGTTGAAGCCGGCTGGGGCGCTCTCGGCATGGACCCGGAATTTGGTGGCCAGGGTCTTCCGCACGTCATCCACAGTGCGTTCATGGAAATGATGAACTCTGCGAATCAGGCCTGGACCATGTATCCCGGTCTGAGCCACGGCG
The DNA here is from genome assembly GCA_041603235.1 of Panacagrimonas sp. GTDB lineage: Bacteria > Pseudomonadota > Gammaproteobacteria > Nevskiales > Nevskiaceae > Panacagrimonas. The sequence goes on from JBFIES010000003.1 coordinate 85,541, forward strand.
CTTATAACGCCCTGCAGGCTTTTGGTACGCCTGAGCAGAAGCAGGTTTACCTGCCAAAGCTGGTTTCGGGTGAATGGACGGGCACCATGTGTCTGACCGAATCCCACGCGGGCACAGACCTCGGCATCCTCAAGACCAAGGCCGAACCCAATGCAGATGGGTCATATTCTGTGACCGGCACCAAGATTTTCATCTCTGCCGGCGAGCACGATATGGCCAAGAATATCGTGCATCTGGTGCTGGCACGTCTGCCTGATGCACCTGCCGGCACCAAAGGCATTTCACTGTTCATCGTGCCCAAGTTCATTCCCGACGCGGATGGCGAGTGCGGTGAACGCAACGCATTCAAATGCGGGTCCATTGAGCACAAGATGGGCATCCATGGCAACGCCACCTGTGTAATGAATTTTGATGGCGCTACGGGCTGGCTGGTTGGCGCGCCCAACAAGGGTCTGAATGCCATGTTCGTGATGATGAACAGCGCAAGGTTGGGTGTTGGCATGCAGTCGCTGGGGTTGGCTGAAGTGGCGTACCAGAACTCGCTGGCATACGCCAAGGAGCGCTTGCAGGCGCGTTCGCTGTCGGGTGCGAAGGCCAAGGATAAGGTTGCCGATCCGATCATCGTGCATCCGGATGTGCGTCGGATGCTGCTGACGCAGAAGGCCTATGTGGAAGCTGCGCGCACCTTCACCTACTGGGCAGGCCTGGCGATTGATCGCGAGCACAAGCATCCAGACGAGAAAGTGCGTAAGGAAAATGCCGATCTGGTCGCTCTGCTGACGCCTGTGGTGAAAGGCTTCATCACGGATAACGGCTACGAATCCACCACACTGGCCATGCAGGTTCTGGGCGGTCATGGCTACATCACCGAATGGGGCCTCGAGCAGCATGTGCGCGACGCTCGCATCAACATGATTTACGAAGGAACCAACACCATCCAGGCGCTGGATCTGTTGGGGCGCAAGGTTCTGGGTGACATGGGTGCCAAGCTCATGAAGTTTGGCAAGATCATTTCCGATCTGGTGCAGTTGCACGCCGAGAATCCCGCGATGAAGGAATTCACTGACCCTCTGGCAGCGCTCGCGGCAGAGGTGCAGAAGGTGACCATGGAAGTGGGCCAAAAGGCGATGAAGAACCCGGATGAAGTGGGCGCCGCTGCCGTGCCCTATCTGCGGCTGGTCGGTCACATGGTGTTTTCTTTCTCCTGGGCGTATGCCGCAGGTGTTGCGTTGAAGAAAAGTCAGGATGCAGCAACCTCATCGGACAGCTTCTACAAGACCAAGCTCGATACGGCGCGGTTCTACTTCGCCAAGCTGTATCCAGAAACCGCTGCCTTGCTGGCACAGGTAAGGGCGGGTGGTGACACATTGATGGCGCTTGATGAGTCTGTCTTCTGAGGCCTGACCTGAAGCGGCAACATGAAAGGCGGAGAATTCTTCTCCGCCTTTTTTGTGTGCAAGTGACGGGCACGGACCTTGCGGGAGAGTCGTAGAAGACGCTGGCCGGCACCATAAACCGTGATCTGGCGCACACGCTTGTCAGGCACGAGGTATGTTTGATCAGGTGTTCCCGAAATACTGCGCGTAATGAGTCAGGGTCAGATACAAAGTCGTGGGGTGTAGTTTCAGAATGCCTGATTACAACAAAAATCAAAAAATACAGCAGATTACATGACGATTCTTTTATCAGATGTCGGGCGTCCTCAGGGCATGGCCTTCGCCGTTTCACGCCATTGCCTGGCGCGCAGCGTGAAGACGGAACTGGCCAATCCTGCTTTCGGGCTGTGTGTTGCGTCAGCTCGTGCCTGATATGGGATTCTCAATGACATTGGTCGGCGCACTTGCCATTGCAACGTTTGTCTACGTCCTGGCAGCAACCTTGAGCACGGCGCTGCGGCGGCCACGCCCGGCGGCCCATTTTGATGAGACAGGTCCAGCCATATCACTGCTCAAGCCCCTGCACGGGGCAGAGCCCAACCTGTATCGGAACCTGCGCAGTTTTTGCACGCAGCGCTATCCGGATTATCAGATTCTATTCGGCGTGCAGCATCCGGATGATCCGGCGGTGCAGGTCGCGGAGCGCTTGCGTGATGAATTCCCGCTGCTGGATATTCAAATAGTGGTGGATGTGCGTCACTACGGCATCAATCCCAAGGTCAATAACCTGATCAATCTGAGGCAACGCGCACGTCACCCTTATCTGGTGATCTCAGACAGTGACATTGAAGTCTCCCCCGACTATCTCGCCAATGTGACGGCGCCTCTCCAGCATGCCGAAACCGGTGTCGTCACCTGTCTGTATCACGCCAAGGCCAACAATGGCCTGTGGTCACGGCTGGGTCGCCTGTTCGTCAATGACTGGTTTGCCCCCTCCGTCCGTTTGTCACTGGCACTGGGCCTGCAGGAATACTGTGCGGGTGCGAGTATCGCCATCCGCGCCGAAGTGCTGGACCGGCTTGGCGGCTTTGCGGCCGTCAAGGATCAATTGGCCGATGATTTCTGGATTGGCAAGCTGTGCCGCTCCGCAGGGCTCACCACGGTCGTGTGTGAGCAAAGCGTCACTACCGATGTGCATCTGGGCAGCTTCGTCGAAATGTGGCACCAGGAAGTGCGCTGGATGCGTACGACACGCTCCCTGACGCCCATCTGTTTTTCTTTCATGTTCGTCACCATGACGACGCCATTGGCGCTGCTCCTGTTGTTCATGACACCGAGCCTGATGTGCCATGTCATTGCCGCAACCGCCTTGTTCATGCGACTGGTCTTGCACCTGCGCCAGAATTCCTTTCGCCCGCTTGATGTTGCGCTGATACCGCTGCGTGACAGTCTGTTGCTTGCGGAATGGTGCGTGGCCTTGTTGGGTGGCTCGGTGATCTGGCGTGGCCAGAAGCTGCGGATTGAGGGAGGCGGGTCGGACAAGCTCAGCTTGCCCACGCCATGAGCAAACCGCGACGAACCCTTTTTCTGCAGGCCCCTTCTTTTGACGGTTTTGACGGCGGCGCAGGCTCGCGATACCAGGCTCGGCGCGAAGTAAAGTCATTCTGGTACCCCACATGGCTCGCCCAGCCCGCGGCCATGGTTGAGGGAAGCCGGGTTCTGGATGCCCCGGCCGAAGAGATGAGCGTCACTGACGCGCTGGAAATCGCACAACAGTACGAGCTGGTCATCATTCATACGAGCACGCCGTCTTACGCAACAGACAGCCGGTTCTGTGATCTGCTCAAGGCACGTGATGCCAGCATCTGCATTGGCATGGTCGGCGCAAAGACCATGGTTGACCCCGAACTCTCGCTGCTGTCTGCGCCATCGGTGGATTTTGTGGCGCGCGAAGAGTTTGATTACACCTGCAAGGAAATTGCAGAAGGCGCTGATCTGGCGTGTGTTGACGGCATCAGCATCCGCAATAGCGAAGGTGGCATCACGCACAATCGGCCACGGGCGATGATTGATGACATGGACGCGCTGCCGTTCGTGGCGCCGGTCTACCAGCGTGATCTGAAGATCAAGAATTACTTCATCGGGTATCTCAAGCACCCGTATGTGAGTCTCTACACCGGGCGGGGTTGCCGCTCTAAATGCACGTTCTGCCTGTGGCCACAGACCGTAGGTGGCCATCGCTATCGCGTCCGCTCGCCTGAAAACGTGATCGAAGAAGTCCGCTGGATTCGGGACAACATGCCTGAAGTGCGGGAAATCATGTTTGATGACGACACCTTTACCGACGGTCTGGAAAGGGTAGAGGCCATCGCCCGGGGCATGGGTGAATTGGGTGTGACCTGGAGCTGTAATGCCAAGGCCAATGTCCCCTACAAGACGCTCAAGGTGATGAAGGAAAACGGACTGCGCCTTCTGCTGGTGGGCTATGAATCCGGTGACGACCAGATTCTTCACAACATCAAGAAGGGCCTGCGCGTCGATATCGCACGCCGTTTTACGCAGGATTGTCGAAAACTGGGCATCGTCATTCACGGGACTTTCATTCTCGGACTGCCCGGCGAGACGCGGCAGACCATCGAGAAAACCATTGAGTTCGCCAAGTCCATCAATCCCCACACCATTCAGGTCTCGCTGGCCGCGCCTTACCCGGGTACCCGCCTGTACCAGCAGGCCATGGACAATGGCTGGCTGAATAGCGCCGATGCAGATGCGCTTGTCGATACAGATGGAGTGCAACTCGCGGCGCTGAGCTATCCCGATTTGCCCAAGGAAGAAATTTTTCACAACATGGAAAAATTCTATCGGCGCTTTTACTTCCGGCCGAGCAAGATCTGGGAGATCGTCAGGGAAATGCTGGGCAGCTGGGAAATGACGAAACGACGATTACGCGAAGGCGTCGAGTTCATGCAGTTTCTGCGTGCGCACGAGCGTTAGGCGCATCAGCCAGACGGGCGGCGTAGGGGGATGAAACAGGCCATGGGCCTGATCGTGACGGCAGACGACTTTGGCCTTCATCCGGCAATCAATGAGGCGGTAGAGATTGCGCATCGGCAGGGCATTCTGAGTGCTGCCAGCCTGATGGTGGGTGCGCCGCATTTTGACCACGCGGTGCAGGTCGCGCGGCGAAATCCAGAACTGCGTGTCGGGCTGCACCTGGTGCTGGCAGACGGGTACAGCGTTCTGCCACACAGCGTCATTCCCGATCTGGTAGATGCCTCAGGCAGTTTTCCGGCAGACGCGATGGTTCGGGACGGCTTCCGGTTTTTCTTCATGCCGTCGGTGCGCAAACAGCTCGCCGCCGAGATTCGCGCTCAGTTTGAGGCCTTTGAGGCAAGCGGCCTGCATCTGGACCACGCCAATGCGCACAAGCACTTCCACCTTCATCCGACCATTCTGAGTCTGATGCTGGGCATTGGCGCCGAGTTCGGTTTGCATGCTGTTCGTGTTCCGGCCGCAGAGGATGCTTCAGTGCTGATCCGTTTCTGGGCAGGTCTGCTGCGGCATCGGTTGCGGGGGGCAGGCATGGTATTCAATGATCATCTGGCGGGTCTGAGGCACAGCGGCAAGATGGATGAAAATCAAGTGCTGAACGCATTGACGACGCTCAAGGCTGGCGTTACTGAAGTTTATCTGCACCCGGCAACCATCTCCGGATCAGAGATCCGCGAAAGCATGGCGGACTATGCCCACGCCAGTGAACTGTCGGCGCTGTGCGCGCCATCTGTACGCAAGGCATTGCAGGATGCAGAGGTTGAGCTGGGCGGCTACTCAGATATATATCCGGTACGAGAAGAGGCGTGAAACGCGTCATTCTGATACTGGGTCTGGCCGGTCTGCTGCTCATGACAGTGCTGGTGATTCGCAGTGACTGGCCCAAGCTGCTTGAGACCTTGCGTTTGGCGGGCTGGGGACTCTTGCTTATGCTGCCCCTGCACGCATTGCCCATGGCTTGTGACACAGCTTCCTGGCGTGTCCTGCTGTCGGTCTTGCCTCAATCGCAGAAGCTCAGTGGCAGGTTTCTGTTCTGGGTCTGTGCTGTCAGAGAGGCGTTCGGGATGTTGCCGGTCACCAGCCTGGCTGGAGACGTGGCCGGTATTCGCCTGGTTGCAGCGCGCACCGGGCAGGCAACAGCTGTCACTGCGAGTGTAATTACAGAAGCCTTCGTGACCTTGTGCAATCAGTATGTTCTTGTCTGCATCGGGTTGGTGGTGCTGCTGAGTTTGCATGGCGCCCTGGACCATCTGGTGGTGCTGGCAAGCAGTCTGATCCTGGCATTGCCGGTTCCCTGGGTTTGCCTGCATCTGCTGCGCAGGAAGCCATTATTTGCAGGCCTCCAGAATCTGCTCACCAGGGGGGTGGGCGAAAAGATGGCGGCACGCGTCAATGGCGCTGCTCTGGACAGTGCGGTGCAGCGGCAATTCAGCCAGCCTGCTCGCCTGCTCAAGGCCATGATGTGGCAGCTCACGGGGTACTTGCTGGCGGTGATTGAAACCTGGTGGGTTTTGCACCTTTTCGGCTTTGAAGAGCATTTCGCAACGGCTCTGGTGCTGGAAGCGGTCGTGCTTATGGTTCGGCAGATTCTGGTGGTGGTGCCGGCGGGTATCGGCGTGCAGGAAGCAGGCTTGGTCATGGTCGGCAGCTTGGTCGGATTGCCGCCGGAATCGACGCTGGCACTGTCGCTCGCCAAGCGAGCCAGGGAGCTGCTTTATTCAACGCCCGTGCTGCTGTCCTGGCAGTGGCATAGCTGGCAGAAAATGCGTCGCGCAGAGCCCGGCACTGCTCCGCAGTAGCGGTGGCCGTATTTCAGGAGCCGAGTGGCAGGGCCGTCTTGTAGCGCACCTGCTTCAAGGCGAAGCTGGATCGAATCTTCTCCACCTCGGGCAGCGGTGAGAGCTGTTCGATAATGAATCGCTCCAGGGCCTCGATGTCAGGTACCGCGACCCGGATCAGATAATCAGCATCGCCTGTCATCAGGTAGCACTCCATGACTTCTTCGTGCTCACACACACGCGATTCAAATGCCTGCAGAGAAGGGCGGCTCTGGTCCTTCAGGCTGATGAAGATGAAAACATTGAGTTGCAGGCCCAGTTGGGCCGGGTCGAGCAGAGCAACGTACTGACGGATCAGTCCGCGCCCTTCCAGCGACTTCACGCGGGCCAGGCAGGGCGAAGGCGACAGGTGTACCCGTCGCGCCAATTCCACATTGGACAGGCTGGCATCAGCCTGCAGTTCAGCCAGAATTCGCAGATCAGTGGCGTCTAGGTTCATTGTGCTTTGAAGAGGGCAATATGCCGCAGTATATGCCGATAAACGTCCTAATAGTTTGATAAATGGGGGGCAAATGCTCCGATGGCCAACGTAGGATTCTCGACTCCAACTGAGCCTGCCCACGCCGTGAACATGTCCCCATCCCCGATCGACACCGACGCCGCCATCGAGAATCAGGAATGGCGCGATGCCCTGAATTCCATGCTCGTCGAATCCGGTCCTGAGCGAGTTCAGGAGATTCTGGACATGCTCTCGCGGATCGCGCGGAACCCCAGGATTGGCTGGCAGCCTGAACACGGCACGCCTTACGTGAACTCGGTTCCGGTGGAGCAACAACCGCCGTTTCCCGGCGACCTGGCTATAGAGGAGCGGCTTGCATCCATCATGCGGTGGAATGCGCTGGCCATGGTGGCCAGGGCAAATGCGGCATATGGCGAGTTGGGCGGTCATATCGCCAGCTATGCGAGCGCCGCTGATCTGTTTGAAGTTGGTTTCAATCACTTCTTTCGCGCGCGCACGGATGATTTTGGCGGCGATGTTGTTTTCTATCAGCCCCACTCGGCGCCCGGGGTCTATGCACGCGCCTTTCTGGAAGGTCGTCTGAGTGAGGAAGAACTTGCCCATTATCGGCAGGAGATCACGGCGTCCCGAAAAGGCGGGCGAGGACTGTCGAGTTATCCGCACCCTTGGCTGATGCCGGACTTCTGGCAATTTCCCACCGGTTCCATGGGCATTGGCCCCATCAGTTCGATCTATCAGGCGCGATTCATGCGCTATTTGCAGCACCGTCAATTGCAGAGCACAGATGAACGCCGAGTCTGGGGTGTGTTCGGTGACGGTGAGATGGACGAGCCGGAGAGCATGTCTGCGCTGACCCTTGCGGCTCGCGAAGGGCTCGATAATCTGGTGTGGGTGGTCAACTGTAATCTGCAGCGGCTCGACGGGCCGGTCCGCGGTAACGGCCGCATCATTGACGAGCTCGAAGCTCTGTTCAGCGGTGCAGGCTGGAACGTGATCAAGCTGGTCTGGGGTTCAGACTGGGATGGTCTGTTCGCGCGTGATGCTGAGGGGGCGCTGGCCAAGGCTTTTTCACAAACGGTTGACGGCCAGTTCCAGACGTTTGCGGCCAAGGATGGCCGCTACAACCGGGATCATTTCTTTGGGCAGAACCCGGAACTCGCAGCATTGGCCCAGGGCCTGACCGATGAGCAGATTGATCGACTCAAGCGCGGTGGCCATGACCTGGTGAAAATTCATGCGGCCTACGCAGCGGCCCTGCAGTGCAAGGGCAAGCCCACGGTGATTCTCGCGCAAACCAAGAAGGGCTTTGGCATGGGCGAGGCCGGGCAAGGCAAGATGACCACGCACCAGCAGAAAAAACTGGATCGTGATGCCCTGCTGGCGTTTCGTAATCGCTTCAATTTGCCGCTCAGCGATGAGCAGGCAGCCTCTCTGAGTTTCTTCAAGCCTGAAGAAAACAGCGCCGAAATGCGCTACCTGCATGAACGCAGAAAGACGCTCGGTGGCTATATGCCCAAGCGTAATCCCAGTGCGGCTGTGCTGTCCGTTCCGGAGATGAGCGCGTATGCGCGCTTCGCGACTGAGGCCGATGGCAAGGAGATGTCGACCACCATGGCTTTCGTGCGCATGCTCGGCGGCCTGCTGCGCGACAAGGCGCTGGGGCCACGCATCGTGCCCATCGTTGCCGACGAGGCGCGCACCTTCGGAATGGCCAATCTGTTCAAACAGATCGGCATCTACTCCAGCAAAGGCCAGACCTATGAGCCCGAAGATATCGGCTCCATCCTGAGTTATCGCGAGGCGCTTGACGGCCAGATCCTGGAGGAAGGCATTTCTGAGGCCGGCGCGGTGAGTTCATGGGTCGCCGCAGCCACCAGTTACTCGGCGCACGGCCTGGCCATGCTGCCGTTCTACATCTACTACTCAATGTTCGGCTTCCAGCGCATCGGGGATCTGATCTGGGCCGCAGCCGACCAACGCGCGCGAGGCTTTCTGCTGGGCGCAACAGCCGGCCGCACAACACTCGGCGGAGAAGGTCTGCAGCATCAGGACGGTCATAGCCACCTCATCGCGGCGACCATTCCCAACTGCCGTGCCTATGACCCGGCGTTTGCCGGCGAGTTTGCAGTGATTCTGGATCACGGCATGCGCGCCATGCTGGAAAAGCAGGAAGACGTTTTCTACTACGTCACCCTGATGAACGAAAACTACGCACAGCCCTCATTGCCGGAGGGTGTGAGCGAGGACATCGTCAAAGGGCTTTATCGTTATTCCACTCGATCTGCGGACCAGAAAGATGCAGCTACGGTGCGGCTGATTGGATCAGGCACCATCTTGATGGAGGTCATTGCCGCTTCCGAGTTGCTCGCATCAGATTGGAATGTCGCGTCCGAAATCTGGAGCGCGACCAGCTTCACTGAACTTGCTCGCGACGCAAATGAAGTGGAGCGCTGGAATCGCCTGCATCCTGGCCAGGATGCGCGGCGGAGTCATGTCGCACACTGCCTGCCAGAAGGTCCGCCGATCATTGCAGCAAGCGACTATCTGCGTGCCGTTCCCCAACTGATTGCCGCGCATGTGCCTGCAGATTACACCGTGCTCGGTACCGATGGATTTGGACGCAGTGACACGCGCTCGGCCCTGCGCAGCTTCTTCGAGATCGATCGATTCCATATCGTGCTGGCCGCGCTGACGGCGCTTGCGCGACAGGGCAAGATCGAACGTTCACTTTGCCAGCAGGCCATTGACCGCTACGAGATTGCGGCCGATGCCATTGCGCCATGGATGGCCTAGCCATGAGTACCCCCATCATGGAACTCAAGGTGCCAGACATCGGAGATGCCGCGGATGTTTCGGTTATCGAGCTTCTGGTGACCGAGGGTGATCGCATCACTCAAGGCCAGATTCTCATTGTTCTGGAAACGGATAAATCCACCATGGAAATTCCTGCCGAGCGGGCGGGGATTGTTCGGGCCCTGAAAGTAAAAGTGGGAAGTCAGGTCAACGCCGGTTCCGTGATCGCATCCATTGAACCCGAGCAGGAGCACGCGCCGGGCGGCAATGAATCCAATGAGCCTGTGGAAGCGCCGGTTGAGCCGGAGGAGGCTTCACCTGACGAGGAGGGCGAGACAGTTAAAGCCGCAGCCGAGATTGATTCGGCGGCGACGCGGCATCCGGCAGCGCCGTTTGCAGATGCAGGTTCGATGACCCCGCATGCCTCTCCCAGCGTTCGAAAATTTGCTCGCGAATTGGGTATTTCGCTGGAGCAGATTCGCGGTACCGGGGCCAGAGGACGCATCGTTGCCGACGATGTTCGCGCCAAGGTTCGGGAGCAGGCGCGCGCAACCGCGTCGTCTGCTGTGCCGGCACATTCGGCGCAGCCGGCGTGGGGTGGTCTGCCAGAATGGCCGAAGCCGGATTTCTCGAAGTTCGGTGAGATCGAGCGCAAGGATCTGTCCCGGGTGCGCAAGATCAGCGGAGCGGCTCTGCATCGAAACTGGATCAGTATTCCGCATGTGACCAATCACGAAGATGCGGACATTACGGAGCTGGAAGCGTTCCGCGTGCAGCTGAACAAGGAGCATGCGCAAACGGGCCAGAAATTCACCTTGCTGGCTTTCATCATCAAGGCCTGTGTTGCGACGCTGAAGGCGTTTCCAGATTTCAACGCCAGTCTGGATGGCGAGCAGATCATTCTCAAACGCTACTTTCATATCGGTTTCGCCGCCGATACGCCCAACGGGCTTCTGGTGCCGGTGATCCGCAATGCAGATCAGAAGGGGCTCGCCGAGATCGCGAAGGAGACTGCCGCGCTCGCGGCCAGAGCTCGAGAAGGAAAGCTGAGTCCGGCCGAAATGTCGGGAGCTAGCTTCTCGGTGTCGTCACTCGGCGGTATTGGGGGTGCTTATTTCACCCCGATCATCAATGCACCGGAGGTCGCCATTCTGGGGGTGGGCAAGGCGCGTCAACGCGTGGAATGGATGGATGGTCAGGCGCAACCACGCCTGATACTTCCGTTGTCTCTGAGCTGGGATCATCGTGTGGTGGACGGTGCGGCGGCAGGACGCTTCAACGCCAGATTGGCCAGTCTGCTCAACGACTATCGAAGGGTGGCGCTGTAGGGCTAAAGGGCTGCGCTGCAGGGTGGGGCATGCCCGCATGGTCAAGGGGGCAGCCCTCATCAATAATCGAATGTGGTATCCGCGGAGTGCCAATGTCGGCCTTAGAACAGCGGATCAGCAGGAGGAGAAATGTTGAAGAGCCAGATTGCAGAAGAGTATGTGCAGGTAGACCAGCTCGAGTGGGCGCCATTTCCAGAAACCCTTTCTGAGGGCGGCATCCGGTGGAAGCTGCTGCATGTTTCGCCAGAGATGGGATCGTGGACGGCGGTCTTTGATTGCCCCAAGGGCTCCTCTTTCAATGCGCATGTGCATCAGGGGCCGGGTGAATATCTTCTGACCAAAGGACGTATGGATGTCCGTGGCGGCAAGGACGCGGGTGGCGATACCGCGGTTGCTCCCGGGTATGGCTACGAGTCCGCGAGCGCGCGTCACGATGAAACCTGCTTTCCCGTAGACAGTGAGTTCTACATGACCTTTCTCGGTCCCTTGATTTTCATCACGCCAGAAGGCAATCCGATCGTGGCCGTCGGCTGGAAGGAAGTGCAGGCGGCGTGGGAAGCCTTTTTGTCGGGCGCATCTGCTTCCAAACAAGCCGCCTGAGCCGGGCTGCAATCAGAGGCTGCGCATGTTCCGCGTGCGCAGCCACTCTTCTGCGCTCTGACATCTCGATTTTGCGCAGTTTGAGCAAACCGTACGCGTCTGTCTTCACGGTATCCCTGGCGCAGCTGATGTCACATTTCAAGATGTGACGACAATTCATTCGTTCGCGGTCCGCTCTCGTTCAGGACGAACCCGCGAACCACCCTGTATCCTCGTTTAGCAAGCGTTATGTGTTCGCGCTTGCTTACTTTTTCATGCAGGAGCAGGAGACAGATTTGCGTATCGACGTCGGCACTCTGGATCGCTACTTTCGCTATACCTTGCTGGGTCTGGCCCTGATTCTGGGCGGGCTCGATCATTGGATCGGGCACAGCTATCCGTGGATCAAGCCCTTGTTCGTGATTGTGGTCGCCGGCATGGTGGGTTATTTCACCAATTTTCTGGCCATCAAGATGCTGTTCCAGCCCAAGCGTGGCCATGTGCTTGGCTGGCGCGGTCTGGTGCCCAAGAATCAGGCGCAGATCGCGCAGAGTCTTGGCGCCAATGTGCAGGAGCAACTGCTTTCACCCGACATCATCCTTGCGTACATCCGTGAACGGCAGTTGATTGAGGCGGCCACGCAGTCGCTCGCCGACTGGCTTGACCGCATGCTGCAAGACTCCGAGGTGCGCCGCTCCATTACGGCCCGCTTGATTGGTCTACTGGACGACCGCGGAGCGGAGTGGATCAACAATGGTTTCGATTTTGGCGAGCAGGCGCTGAAGCGCATGGCGCGCAACCCGACCCTGATCGCCAGCTACTGGGAACAACTACGGGCAATGCTGGTTGAGTTCGTCGAATCTGATGCCAACCGAGCCCTCATCGCCAAGCGCCTTCAATCCATCGTTCAAGACCGCATGCCGCAAATTGCGCGCTGGCTGGATCACGCCTTGGAAGATTATCTGCGTAGCCGCGGTACGGTCAGCAGTAGCCTTGGGCTGAGCCTGAAGAGCCTCATCTCGCTGGACAAGGACGCCATTGAGCATCTGCTGGCCCGTTTTGCCGATGATCCAGCGGTTTCAGTGCAGTTGATGCAGGCGCTGGACGGCGTCATCGATGGCTTGCAGCGAGAGCTGGAGGCCGAATCCACTCAGGCACTGGTGCTCGAACGGCTTGCCGCCTGGATCGAGCAACTGGCCGATCTGGCGCGTCGTCACCTGCTGCCCGGCACCATTGAGCAACTGCGTACTTATCTGAACGATGAAGGCAACTGGGCGACCATTGAAGAAGAGCTGATTGGCAGCCTGAGCTGGGCCAAGGACCGCGCTGTCGGGTTCCTTGCTGCCGAGACCGGCCAGCGCTGGCTGCGCGAGCTCATAGAGCGGGCAGTGCAACGCCTCAACGTCACCGAACTGGTGCAAGAGCAGGTGATGAAGCTCGATACCGATGAACTTGAGGCCATGGTGCTGGACAACACCGGCGGCAATCTCACGATCATTCAGGTACTGGGCGGGGTGCTCGGCATCATTGCCGGCACAGTCCAGGTGCATCTGCTGTTTGCCGCGCCCATTGGGGTCGGGGTGGGAGTGGTCTACATTGCGTGGCGGCTCAATGAGCGCAAGCACGCGCGGTGATCACACTCAGTTGAGTTTCACCGCCAGCGCAGCAAAGCGATCCATGTAGTCTTTCAGGAATTTGCGGGTCCCTTCGTTGGTGACATTGTCCTGCGCGTCAATCAAGTCAGGTTTGAACTGCAGGTAGGCTTCTCCACCGACAAGAATGGCCCCCAGAACGCCGAGGATCTGACGCAGATGAAGCTGGCCCGGTGCGGTGCCAATAGCACCAGGTGATGTGCCTGCAGTGGCGGCGACCTTGTTGCGCCAGACATTGCTCTCCATGGGTTTGGAGCCCCAGTCGATTGCATTCTTGAGTACTGCCGGAAGCGAGCGATTGTGCTCCGGCATCACGATGAGAATGCCATCTGCGCGTGCAATCTCGGAAGTGAAGCGATTGACGACGTCCGGTCGATTCGGCTCCATGTCTCCGTTGTACATGGGCAGGTCATCGATCTGCACGAAGCGGCACGCCAGCTCTGGCGGGGCCAGTTTGACCAGTGCCTGGGCCAGTTTGCGATTGATGGATTCGCGGCGGTTGCTGCCCACGACGACTGCAATATCCAATGTGCTCATGCATCCGGCTCCTTCATGACAACGGTTCTGATTTTGAACTTCCAGCCCTGATCGGTGAGTACGAATTGATCGTGGTAGCGACAATGCAGGGTTTGTGAAACCTCATTCTCGCCCACTTTGCCACGTTCGAGCACGAGGTCCAGTGTGCCTTTTGCAGTTTTTCCGTCTTCGCTCAGTTCAAACGTGAAATTGCGGGTCTGATGTCTTTGCCACCAGTCCTTGGGCCTGTTGCGGATGAACTCACTGATGGTCTGCCGGCCAGCGATCTGCGTGCCAAGTCGATCAAAGACGCCATCCTCCGTGAACAGATCCGCGAGGGCCTCCGCGTCCCAGTTGTCTGCATGTACGCCATATGCGTGTGCAATGGCTTCGCAGGATTGATGTGCTTCTGCTGGAGATGGGCTCATGGTGCAGTGTCCATTATTGATCTGGTGGGGGAGAGGATGCAGCGGCCTGCTCAGGCCGCCATGCCGGCGTGAAAGCCGCTGGCGATGGCCGCTTCGATAAAGCGCGGACTCAGCGCGTCGCCGACAAGATGTAATGCGATTCCATCGGCGGCCAGCGCATCTCTTATGCCGACATTCGGGTCGTTGTAACCCACCAGGATAAGAGTGTCTGCAGCTACGGTGACCGGCGCGTGATCCTGGGCGGGATCAAAGACGTCGGCCGTGTGCGCATCGACGCTGGCCAGGGTGCTGCGGGTAAACACTTTGAAGCGGCCTGTCTTGTGCAGGCGAGCGTATGCGGGCTCGGCGCGAAAGCAGTTGTCCATCAACGGCGCAAAGGCAGGCAAGCGGGTGACGTAGCTGACACTGAGTCCCTGCTCAATCATGGATTCGGCAACGGCGATGCCTTCATAGTGGCCGACATCATCCAGAACAACTGCGCTGCTACCGAGTTGGTCGCGGGCAAGCGTCAGGGCTTCATCCGACGAGTAGCTGGCACGTTGATCAAGGCCGGCAAGGAATTGTCCCGGTCGATGACGTTGTGCGCCGCTCTTGGTGGGTGTCGCGCCGGTGGCAAGAATCACCACATCGGGTTTGCTTGCACGTACCGCGTCTGCGTCAACCCAGGTATTGAGATGAATCTGCACATTGAGGCGGCGTAACTCGCGTTCCTGCCAGCGCGTAATGTCGCCAAAGGCCTGCATCTTCGGTGCATGCTCGGCAGCCAGATGGACGAGTCCGCCGAGCTGATCCTTGGCCTCGAACAGGCTGACCTTGTGACCGCGTAGTGCGGCCGTACGTGCAGCTTCCATCCCGGCAACACCGCCCCCGATAACCATTACATTTTTAGTGTCCGCTGCCGGTACAGGCTCGGCAATGGTCGATTCCAGATTGGCCCGCGGATTGACTGCGCAGAATGGCTCTCCGGGCGGCAGGAAGAGTCCGCCAATGCAGCGTTGGTTGCAGGCAATGCAGGGGCGGACCTCATCTGCCTTGTTTTCCACCGTTTTGCGCACGATATGCGGGTCGGCAAGGTGGGCGCGGACCATGCCCACCATATCGGCCTGTCCGCTGCCAATGGCGTCGTCGGCCTCCGCCACGCTGCGGAATCTGCCAGTCACCAGGACCGGTAACCGGGTGTGGGATTTTGCTTCGCCGTTGAACTTGAGCTGATACCCGCTGGGCTCGTGCATTGCCGCCGCCATTTGTTCCGGGTCGCTGTATTCGCCAAGCGTCAGGTTCAGATAGTCGACCAGATCATCTTTCTCGATCATCTGGACCACCTGCATCATCTCGTCATACTCCAGCAGGCCCGGCCGTGTTTCCGGCCCCATGCGTACGCCGACGACAAAATCTTTCGGCACAGAAGAACGGATGGCCCGGAGAACTTCCAGCAGGAAGCGCGCCCGATTGTTCAGGTCACCGCCATACTCGTCCTCACGACGGTTGATGGCGCTGGCAAGGAACTGGCGCAGCAGGTATCCGTGCCCGGCATGGACTTCGCATCCCTGCAATCCGGCGTCGGCAACGCGCATGGCCGCCCGACGATAAGCCTCAATAATCTCTGCAATCTGCGCCTGACTCATGGCGATGGCGGGCACGCCCACCAGTACGCCAGGCGAGGATGAAGCAGACCATGGCGGCGAGCCGTCGGCTGTAAAGCCGTTATGGCCGCCATGCCAGAGTTGCACGATGACCTGCATGGGATACGGAGCCATTCGCTTGGCAAATGTGCGTAATCCGGAGATCGACTCGTCATCCCAGACCGCCAGTCCATTGGGGTGAAGCAGGGACGAAGGGTGAATTGCGCCGCCGCCGGTGATGGTCATGCCCACGCCGCCGCGGGCGGCTTCTTCATGGGCAGCGATGAAGCGTTCGCCAATTCGTCCCCCTGGCGTATTGTTGGCCGTGTGGGCGGGGCGAAAGATGCGATTGGGAATGGTGAGGCGACCCAACTGAATGGGCGATAGCGCGTGTGGGTACACCGTGTTCTCCTCGATGTATGAAATGAAGCGCGCCTCTGCGGGCGCGTCTGGTCTGGCCTGACGCCGGCAATTACTCCGTGGGCGGCGGCGGTAGCGTTGTGTAGTTGTATTGCTTTTCTGCGGGAACCGGCGCTGCGCCCAGCTTGAGCAGCTCAGTTTCCGGATCGCCGTTACGCAGCCTTTGCAGCAGCATTGCGGGGTCAAAATCGACGCCGATGGGATTGGCTGCAAACGCTTCGGAGGCAAACCAGTCCTTGCACAGCTGCATGGTCGGGAAGTTATCGACCTGCAGCTCAATCTCATTGCCGTCAGGGTCGCGGTAGTACATGGATGTGCTCATGCCGTGATTGATGCACCAGAAAGGCTCGATTCCTTCGGCTTTGAGTCTTTCCCAGTTCAGAAGCAGGTCGGAAAGCGAGCTATACGTGAATGCGACGTGGTCAATGCCGGTTCGCATGGTGTCTGGCGCGGGCAGGTGCTCTGTGTTGAGAAAGGCAATGCGGTGATGCTCTTCGTCATAGGTCAGAAAAGCGATCACCGGCGCTTCAAAGGACGTCTTCAGGTGAAAGACCTGACGATACCAGGCGAGCATGTCCTGGAAATGCTTGGTCCGGATCACGTAGTGCGCCAGCTTGGCTGGCACGATCGGTGTTCCGGTGGCTGCAGCCGGGCCGCTGTTGGAAGTGGCAGAACTCATGAGGTCCCCTCGTAAATTTATGGTCGGTTCGCTGCCGGTGATGGGAGCGATGAAAGTCTGACTCCGGTATCTTGCATTCTCCATATTTTTACCATATGGTCAATACAAGAATGAGGCCGGCATCAAGGGCCTGATCAAATATTCAGCGAAGGAGGAGTTTGAATTGAAACTGGCCATGTTCCGCCATGAAAGCGGCGCGCTGCGTCCCGCCCTGATTTCTGAAGACGGGGTTCACGATATCTGCCAGCACATTCCGGCCGCGCCGTCGGACATGGTGGCGCTCATTGAGCAGATTGACGCCTTCACCAGTGCCTTGGCGCGACTGGGTAAAGGCATTGCAGACTACAAGCTTTCGGATGTCACCCTCGCAGCGCCAGTGACACGTCCAGGCAAGATCATGGCCCTGGGCCTGAACTATCGCGACCATGCAGCAGAGGCGTCGATGGATCTGCCGGAAATCCAGACATGGTTTTCCAAGATGACGTCCTCCATCAATGGGCCTTACGATTCCATTGACTTGCCCAAAGTCTCCGACAAGCTGGATTACGAAGCAGAGATGGCTTTCGTGATTGGCAAGAAAATCAGGCATGCGACGCGCGAACAGGCCAAGGCCGCCATTTTTGGATATTGCTGTGCCAACGATGTCAGCGTCCGCGATTTCCAGTTTCACAGCACCCAGTTTGTTGTCGGCAAGAGTTTCGATACGCACTGTCCGCTCGGACCCTGGTTGACGACGGCGGATGAGGTCGCAGACCCCCAGAAGCTCAGCATTCGCTGCACCGTCAATGGCGAAGAGCGTCAGAACTCCAACACCAGCGAGATGGTGTTCGACGTGTACGCGATGGTGGAGTACCTGTCGCAGGCCATGACGCTGGAACCGGGTGACGTGATTCTGACCGGAACGCCGGCTGGGGTTGGCGCAGTTCGCCAGCCGCGCCTTTTCCTCAAGGAGGGCGAAGTCGTGCGAGTTGAAATTGAAGGTCTCGGTAGCATCGAAAACAAGGTCGCTGCGGAGCGCTAAACAGGTTTGGCCCGGGAAACAGCTCCAGAGAGAGCGCCCGGATAACGAACGATGGGAAGGAGAGCGTTTGTATGAGCAATCAACAATATCTGCGTAATGCCTGGTATGTGGCGGCTTGGTCCAATGAAATTGGTCGCGAACTGTTTGAACGCACGCTGCTCGATGAACCCGTTCTCCTGTACCGAAAAAAATCCGGAGAGGCGGTGGCGATAGGTAACGCCTGCCCGCACCGGATGGCCCCCTTGAGTCAGGGCAAGCTGATAGATGATCAAGTGCAATGTGGTTATCACGGCCTTCGTTTTGATGGCAGTGGTGCCTGCGTGCTCAACCCACACGGCGACGGCATGATTCCGCCAAAGATGAGAACCGCGAGCTACCCGGTGGTCGAGAAGCACGGTTTGATCTGGTTGTGGTTCGGCGATGCCGACAAGGCCGATGCTTCGACCATTCCTGATTTCAGTTGCCACGAAGACCCGGAGATGGGATTTGTTGGCGGCGTGATCGAAATGAAGGCCAATTACGAGCTGATTACAGACAATCTGCTGGATCTTGCACATTCAGAGTTCGTGCATGAAGGTCTGCTATCCAGCCCCGGATATACATCCAGCAGGCTCGAAACCATAGAGAACGGCACCACGATCTACGCTAACCGATGGGCGCCCAGCTGTGATGCCATGCCCGCGTTCCACATGATTTTTGAAGGGCATAAGGAAGGTGATCCGGTCGACCACTGGGCCTACATGCGCTGGGACGCACCCGCGCACATGCTGCTTGATGTGGGCATCACCCATCCCGGCAAGCCACGTACCGAGGGCGCCTGGATTTATGGAACCGACATCCTCACGCCGAAGGATGCGACCACCACCTACTACTTCTGGGGCATTACACGCAGCTACAAGGTAGATGACCCGGCGGCGGGTGAGCTCTGGCGGCAGGTGATCAAGGGTGCGTTCGAAGGCCAGGATCAGGTCATTATCGAAGCCCAGCAAAGGATGCTGGGCAGTCGCACTCTGGAAGAGGCCAATCCGGTGATGTTTGCCTCCGATGCAGCAGCGCAGCGGGCGCGCAAGCTTCTCGCCAGGCTGCGGCAGGGCAACACGGTGCCCGCACCGCAGAATCCTGAGCTTCGTAAACAGCGCGCTAGAAGCGAACTTAGTTGTGCGCCAATCACGCCGGCGGTCTGAGCTTCTAGCTAGGCGCTCTTGAATTCCCTGTATTGAAAATTCTGGAACTGAAATGAAATCAATTGAAACACCGGTTCTCATCTGCGGTGGTGGCGGCTCTGGCCTGAGCCTGTCCATCTTTCTGTCTTCGCTCGGCGTGAAGTCTTACCTCGTAGAGCGCCATGGCACCACCTCGCACATTCCCAAGGCGCATTACCTGAACCAGCGCACGATGGAAATCCTTCGCGAGCATGGTATTGCGGACACGATCTATGCCAAAGGTACCCCGTTTGAACACATGGGCTGCGTCTCGTGGATGACCTCGCTGGGTGGCGACGGGCCGGTAGACGGCAAGACCCTCTACAAGATGGATGCATTCGGCGGCGGCTCCCTTGCAGAGACTTATGAGGCCGACAGTCCTTCACGATCCGGCAATCTGCCTCTGATTCGGCTGGAACCCGTGCTGCGCGAGTTTGCTGAAAAAAGTGATCTGGCCTCCGTCAACTTCGGCCACGAGTTGACCGACTGGACGCAGGACGACAGCGGGGTCACCTCTGTGATCCGCAACGTCGAAACCGGTGAAGAATATGAGGTGCGTTCGCAGTATCTGATCGGCGCCGACCGCAATCGAACGGTTGGGCCGAAGATGGGTATCGAGCTGGAAGGCCCGACCAATATGGTCGACATGGTGGCCACGCATCTGTCTGCAGATTTTTCAAAGTACATCACTGACGACGATCCGCTGATCCGCTGGTTCAGCAATCCCGCCAGCGGTGCCTGGAGCAGCGGCGCAATGGTGGCCATGGGGCCTGAGAAGTTTGACCGCTACTCAGAAGAATGGGTGTTTCACTTTGCTTTCCAGCCGGGTGATCCGACATTCAATGAAAATGACATCGCACCGCGTATCAAGGAATTGCTAAAGACGCCCGACGTGGACATCAAAGTGCACAAGGTGAGTCACTGGATCGTGGAATGTGTTTTGGCCAATCACTACGGCAAGGAGCGCGCGCTGGTGATTGGAGATGCCGCCCATCGCCATCCGCCAACAACCGGGCTGGGGCTCAATTCCGGCATCCAGGACGCCCATAACATCGCGTGGAAGCTGGCCGCCGTCATCAAGGGGCAGGCGCACCACAAGTTGATGTCTACTTATGAGGCCGAGCGTCGTCCTGTTGCCGCACGCAACACGCAGTGGGCGCTGCTGACCTTCATGAACCATTTTGTCATCGAGCCGGGTTTCGGCATGGTTCCGGGCGCGCCGCCAGAAGCGAACATTGGCGCATTCATGAATCTGCTATCCGACAGCTGGCAGGGAGAATTTGCACGGCAACGCATGCACGAAGTGCTGAACACGCAGCGTACCGAATTCCAGGCCCACGATCTGGAGATCGGATTTCATTACGACAGCGATGCCGTCATTGCTGATGGCAGCGAGGCGCCGCCGCTGGCCCCGATGGGGGATGTTTATGTGCCCACCACGCGGCCTGGTCACCGATTGCCGCACGTTTGGCTTGATCGAGACGGCAAACGCGTTTCCAATCACGACATCTGCGGACGCGGTAAATTCGTGGTCCTGACCGGCGCCGCCGGACAGGCGTGGAAAGACGCCGCCAAGGCTGCTGCAGAAAAGCTAAACATTCAGATCGACTGTCACTGCATTGGCGCTGACGGTGAATATGCCGACGCCGACCAGCAGTGGCATCGGCTCAGCCAGGTAGAGCCCAACGGCGCGGTGCTGGTGCGCCCTGATGTGCATGTTGGGTGGCGTTGCGTTTCAGCCCCCGGCAACCCCAGTGAGGCACTGAGTCAGGCGCTCGAAGCCATTCTCTGCCGCTGATAAACCCCTACAAACCTGACACGGAGGCTGTGGCGATGAGCTTCGAAGCCCAAAGCGAAAAATGGACAAAGCTGGCCGGACTGCCGAGCGGACCGGTGCCCGTAGAAAGCTATCGATCACAGGCATTCTTTGAACTCGAGCGGGAACGAGTATTCCGGCGGTCATGGCTGGTGATGGGCAGGATTGAGGAACTCCCTGAAGCACATAGCTATCTGGTCAAGGACATCGAGATCTGCGACGTGCAGGTCCTGATCAGCCGTGACGGGGAAGGTCGCGTGCAGGCGTTTCACAATGTGTGCTCGCATCGCAACAATCTGCTGGTCAATGATCGTGAGGGATGCAAACGCCTGCATCAGTGTCCTTATCACGGCTGGACTTACGGCTCTGATGGCAGCCTGCGCGGCGTACCGGATGAAAAATGCTTTTCCGGTCTGGATCGAACCACTGCGGGGCTGAGCAAGATTGCGACCGAGGTCTGGAACGGCTGGATCTTCATCAATCTTCAGGACAAGCCAGCCATCACGCTCGAGGAATTTCTCGGCGACTTCGGACCCTTCCTTGCGGATATGGAGTATCCCAATGCGGAGACGCCGATCATTGTCGAAGCCGAACTGGACTGTAACTGGAAGGTCGTTGCCGATGCCTTCAGTGAGAGCTACCACATTCCCATCATTCATCCAGAAACTATCGGCTCTACGTTCTCATCTGACGAGAACCGTTATGCCCGCTTGCTCGATGCCCGCTTCTTTGGCCCGCATCGGTTTTGCTCCATGTATGGCAATCCCGGCTACGTGCCCAAGGAGACCCAGAAAATTGAGATGCTCGCCTACAGTCAGATAGCGACCGGCAATACCATCGCTGCGGGGCAATCGCGGGACATGGAGCGCTTCCTGGCCAATCCCAACGTGAATCCGACCCGGACGCAGTCCTGGTCGATGGACGTGAACTTCATCTTCCCCCATTTCAATCTTGACACCGGTCCTGGTGGTTTCTGGACGCATCATTTCTGGCCGCTCAGCGTGGATAAGACACGCCATGAGGTGCGTTTTTATGTGCCCAAGGCAACCACTGTGCGCGAACGTTTTCAACAGGAGCATTACCTGTCGCGGGTGATTGAAGTTGTCACCGAAGACGTGGCCAATACTGCCCGTGTTCAGCGCGGACTGCGCTCAGGCGCAAAGCAGTCAATGGTGCTGCAAGACAATGAAGCCCTGCTGCGTCATTCGGTTCATCACGTATCGAAGTGGGCGCAGTCGCCTACGGTTGAAGAAGCAATGAAGGCCTGACCATGACACAAAGCAATCCGATGTTGCCCGCACCATTCAGCGATCTTGAATCTTTCGCGCAGGACTGGGCCTTGCCCAGTTTCAACCAGCGCTTGCAGAAGCGCGCATCCAGTGACATGGAATCCCTGCGTGCCTTCTATGACGCTGTTCAACCACGCGCCGATGGCGCCCTGGAATATCTTGAAGATTTTGATCTGGAAGCGTTGCCGCCTCCGCAATTGAACCTGCTTCGCCTGCTGTATGCGCTGACACAGGTCTGCATGGCTGTGGAGATGCATGGCGTTCCCAAGGTGCCGCACGCCAGCCTGCCCATTCCCGTTCGCGTTCTGCGCGAGCCCGCCCCTTACTAAGGTTCAATCATGTCCAACTTCAACAACAAGGTTGCCATCGTCACTGGTGCAGGCTCCGGTATCGGCCAGGCTACCGCGCAGTTGTTTGCCCAGCGCGGTGCGTCGGTGCTGGTCACCGATATCAATCCAGATACTGCCAAGGCCACGGCAGAGCAGATTGTCTCGACTGGTGGCGTGGCCGCCTCCATGTCCTGCGACATCTGCAGCGAGGACGCTATTAGAGAAACAATCGCGCAGGCCATCAAGTTGTTTGGTGGTCTGGATATCCTGCATAACAACGCCGCCCTGCAGGACCCGGCGGTGCTCGCACAAGATGCCGATATTGCGAGCATGGACCCGGACATCTGGGATCGCGTGATGCAAACCAATGTCCGCGGCACCATGCTGGGCTGCAAGCACGCACTACCGGCCATGCTTGAGCGCGGTGGCGGTGTGATCGTGAATACATCCTCAACCTACGGGCTCGCGGCATACATCAGCCTGCCTGCCTACAGTGCCTCAAAGGCTGCCATCAACAGCCTGACCCAGCATGTGGCAACGGCCTATGGCAAGCGTGGCATTCGCTGCAATGCCGTAGCACCCGCGCTGGTCATGACACCGCTGACGCACAGCTTTATTCCGCAGCCACTGATTGATATCAACATCGATGGCGCGGCAACGCCGTTTCTTGGCGGTCCGCAAGATGTGGCGCAGGCAGTGGCCTGGCTTGCGTCTGAAGAAGCGCGCTTCATTAATGGACATATTTTGGCAGTAGATGGCGGAACCCTTGTGACGCAACCCACCGTGCCGGCCTCGCGCAAATTCTTTGCTCAGGCAGGCGCAGAATAATCAAATCAGGAGAATCAAACATGACCACCACACGTGACGTTGCACAGAAATTCATGGACTGCCTGTGTGCTCAGGCCTTTTCAGATGCTTTTGACCTGCTTTCGGATGATGCTGACTATCAGATCATTGGAACGACAGCGGTCTCCGCTCCCATGAAAGGGCGCGATACCGTCAAGGCGACCCTGGTGCCGGCACTGGCGAGCTTTCAGAAGCCGCCGAAGCTGACCTGTCATGAAATTATTGTGGACGGTGAACGCGCGGTGGGGCTCGCATCGGGCAGCGGCGTCGGGCCAACCGGGCTGAACTATGAGCAGCCGCATTACGCGATGGTGATGCGCGTGCGCGACGGCAAACTGGTCAGCGTGATGGAGTTTGCGGATACTGTTGCAGTAGAAGTCGCCTTGCTTGGGAAGAAGCTGGTCGACGCCTGAATCCATCCAGAGTTCCATGCCTGCAACTGTGAAAACCAGCCTTGTAAAGAAGAACGCCCGCGGTCGGCGTAAGAGTCATGCTGCCCGACTCGAGACTCAAAGCGAGCTTCCGCCGAGAAATGAAGATGTGCCGGATAAGCGACGAAAGCCACGTGGGGAGGATGTGCGGGATCGCGTCCTGCAGTCCGCCATCGAATGTTTTGGCGCGTTCGGGTTTGCTGGTACTTCTACCCGTGCCGTTGCAGACCGTGCTGGCTTGAGTCATCCGCTGGTGCTGTATCACTTCAAGTCCAAGGAACAACTGTGGCGAAACAGCATGGAAGACCTGTTGGACCGCTACCGAGCAGAACTGGTAGCGAGACGGTCCAAGGTCGATGCTGACGATCCGGTAGCAGGCTTACGGGCCTTCATCGAAAACTTCGTCGAATTTTCGGCGCGTGTTCCGCAGTTGCACCGCATCATGACCCAGCAAAGTACGCAGGGCAGTGATCGGATTCACTGGCTGATCGATACCCAGCTGCGTGAGTCGGTGCAGGAAATCTGCAAGCTCATTCGAAAAGGCCAGAAGAACGGCAGTGTCCGCAAAGGCGATCCGGCTCGTTTGTATTACGCGGTGATCGGTTTGGGGGGGACTCTGTTTTCGGTATCAGCAGAGTTCCAGCTGTTGACTGATCGCGATGTCTTTGCTGACCGCGAAGTGCGCAAGACCATCGAACAGATTCTTGAGTTTCTGTTTGTTTGATGGTGTGGGCCTGACTAGGCGCTCAGTTTGAATCGGCTCGACAGGCTTACCGGCGTGGCACCTGATCTTGAGTAGGACGTGTCGGCAGGGTCGCCTAGCAGGCTCAGGTCCCGCCGTGAGCGGATAGCGAGCAGATTCAGCAGGGCACCGTTTCGCTGATTTTTCTCCTGGCAGCGATGGGCATGCTGGCGTAGTTCAGCGCTTGGTGCCTGGTGCGCCAGTTGAACCAGCAGGGATTTCTTCTGTGCTGTGAGTTCGAGCAGGGCTTCCGGCGTCCCAGTGCGCAAAATTTCCAACTCCTCATCGAGCACAGCTTCGAACTGGGCCAGGAGATCTTCGGTTTCCGGAATTTTCCTTGCCGGCGTCATTAGCCAATCAGGTCCTGTTCCATTTGGAGTAAGCGGTCGGAGATGCTGGCGGCGTCAATTTTGTAGCTGCCATTGGCCAGCGCGGCCTTGATCGCATTGACTTTTTCGGCGTCAAAGCTCGCTTCGGTGGCAGACGCGGCCGAGAGTTGGTGCAGATGACTCGCACTTTGGGTCAGATTCAGGGAACTGCCGCCTGAGATGGGCGAGACATTCTCGCTTGAGGCCTGACCGGCACTGCGAGACTGCGTTTGCGCCAGGATACTGGGCAGATTGCTGTTTGAATCAATTCGTTGGGTCATGGCTCAAGTCCTGCTATCGGGTTGCTGAAGCCTTTATCGGCCATGCTCGGAATTTCTTTAGTGCGAGGTTTCACGGCAGGACCTCCACCGTGTTGGGGCCTATCATGCGGCCATTCACTTTTCGGCCCGAACTGAGGTTCTCCACGCTGATGGAATCAGGACTTCGGGCGGTGAGAACGCGACCATCCATCCTGACTTCGATGCCGGAGATACGGCTGATCAGGGTTACGGGAGCGCCCGGGCGCAGCCGCCGGTCGTCGTCAATATCTCCCGGGCCCGGAATGGTTCCTGCACCGAGAGAACGTTTCAAGGATTTGCCCTGAAGAGCGGCGGCGTCCGTGAAGAAGCCATAGGCGAGGGTGGCACGCGGGCGCATTTCCGTTTTCAGATCTGCAGTGGTAATGACATCGCCACGCGCCTTGGGTCTGCTCAGGACCAGTACCCGCACCTGACTCGACAGTCTGACCGGCACATAGAGTTGCCAGCGCTGCTTGCCTTCGCATCGAACCGTTGCGGTCGCACTTGCATTGCCAGAGAGCTTGGCCGAGGCAGACAGGGGGCGGCTGCAGGCGGGCATGCGGATGTGTTCGTCAATGGCAGCCTCGACCTGGGCGCCCGGATGAAGTTGGGTGACCGCTTCTTCAGCGGCATCTCGAATGCTGGTCACGTTCTGCCAGCTGACGGCTGCGGCCAGCGCAACAACGCCCGGCGTCATGATGCGAGCCTTGCCTGAGCATCGACGAGCAGCACGATGACAAACACGGCGTTCTTTCCGGTCTCAGTGTTATCTGCTTTCGCTGTGTTCATGCTCACCGCCATCTGGAATCTTTGGTCTGTAGAGGTTTGTCTGACCCTGTATGACTTGAGTTCAGGCAAGTCGCGTTCCAGACCTGCATCAATCGCGAATTGATTCGAGGCTCAAGCTTTATTGCGGACGGCCGATACCGTGGACATGAATCAGAGACTCCTGGACAGCATTGATCAACAGACCCGCCTGGCTGGGCACAATCGGCTGGCGCTGCTGATGTTCCGCATCAACGATGATGCCTTGTTTGGCATCAATGTCTTCAAGGTGCTGGAAGTCATGCGTACGCCGGCCATCACCTGGATGCCGGGTTCCAGCGCAACGGTGCGTGGTGTGGCAGATGTTCGCGGCAAAGTGATCCCGGTCATGGACCTGGCCACCGTGCTCGGCACCCCATCGCAGGAGAGTGATCAGTATCTGATCGTCACCGAGTACAACCGTAGCCTGCAGGGCTTTCTGGTGGGCGGGATCGAGCGGATCGTGCACCTGGACGTGTCTGATGTCCTGCCTCCGGGAGAGGATGCCCCTTATCTGACAGCCATCACCCGGGTCGACAACAAGTGGGTTCAGATTCTCGATGTGGAGCAGGTGCTGGCTGAAGTGGCCGGCGGCCCGCCGAGCCTGAGTGAACAGTTCAAGCGCGATGCCGGTGCGAGTGCAATACATGCCCTGGTGGTGGATGATTCCCGCGTTGCCCGTAAACAGGTCAGTTCCGTGCTCGAACAACTTGGGGTTTCGAGCGTGACGCTTCAGGATGGCAAGCAGGCGCTGGACTGGTTGCGGTCGCAAGCTGATTCGGGCGCGCCGCCGGTCACCCTGGTGATATCGGATATTGAGATGCCGCATATGGATGGATACAGCCTGGTGACGGAAATCCGTCGCGATGCGCAATTGCGTGATCTGTACCTGATCCTGCATACGTCGCTTTCCGGGCAGTTCAATCACGCCATGGTCGAGAGAGTAGGCGCAGACGACTTTATTGCGAAGTTTAGTCCCGATGAACTTGCACAGGCTGTGCTTCGGCGGTTGGAAAGCGTGAGCTGATCAAAGTGCCAGGTCCGTTTTGCGGACATTGGTACAGGTGCTGGTACACGGCTTGCCTCGGTGGGATCACATTCCGCCATGAGGTCTGCCATGACCATGGATACCAACAGATTGCTGGGCATACACGCAGGTTCGCTGAGTCTTCACGGCAAGCGACTTGAACTGCTGTCGCAGAACATAGCCAACGTCGAAACACCTGGCTACAAGGCCAAGTCCATCGATTTCGCCGCCGCAATGCGAGCACTTGAGGCGCAGGCTGCGTCTGGCTCAGAAAGCAGGGCGGGTATGTCGCCTAATGCAGACATCAGTGCCGCTATGCAGCCGGTACTCAGGACTCAGACGCAACCGAGTCTGGATGGAAATTCCGTTGATCTGGGACGCGAGCAAGCCGAGTTTGCCGAGGCCGCGCTGCGTTATCGGGCTTCTCTGGGCTTTGTTGAAAGTCGTCTGCGCGGCATGTTGACCGCCATCACCGGAGAGTAGCGATGTCTTCTTTCCACATCTTCAAGGTGTCGGCCAGTGCCATGCAGGCACAGACGACCCGTCTCAATACCGTTGCCAGCAACCTGGCCAACTCGGAAAGCGTCGCCGGTTCTGCCGATGAAGCGTATCGCGCACGCATGCCGCTGTTCAGCACCGTGCTCGAGGGCGAGATGAAAGGTGCCGTGAGCGTGACCGGTGTTGCACAGAGTGCCGGCGAGATTCCAAGCCGTTACGAGCCGGGGCATCCGCTGGCAGACGAGAACGGTTACGTCTTTGGTTCCAACGTCAATCCAATGGAGGAAATGGCCAACATGATCTCGGCCTCCCGGGCTTATCAGAACAGTGTCGAGGTCATGAATACGGCCAAGGATCTGATGACCGCCACCATCAACATGGGCAAGTAATCATGAATATCGACGGATTGGGCGCCAGCATCCTGGGGGGAACGAGCAGCACCGGCGGCAGTTCCAGCCAGTCGCTTGGGCAAGATGATTTTCTGAAATTGATGCTCACGCAATTCAGTAACCAGGACCCCTTGAAGCCGCTGGACAACCAGCAGTTCCTGGGACAACTCGCTCAGTTCAGCGTGGTCTCGGGTGTGCAAAGCCTGAATCAATCGTTTGCAGGTTTGTCGGGGCTGATCGGCGCTGATCAGGCGCTGCAGGCCAGCAGTCTGGTTGGTCGTGATGTGCTGGTTAATTCAGATTCCCTGGTGCTTGGTGACACCGGCGCACAGGGCGGCTTCGATCTGCCAGCAAGTTCGGCAGGCGTGCAGGTGGAAATTTTGGACATCAACGGCGAGCGCATTCGTCTCGTTCCACTTGGTAGTCAGCCGGCTGGTGTAGGCGTCTTTGAATGGGATGGCCTCGATGACGCTGGGCAGGCCGTTGAGCCCGGTCTGTATCACATGAACATCACCGCCGAGCAGGCCGGGCAATCAGTCGCAGTCACCAGCCTGGCACGCGCCAACGTCGAATCTATTCACCTGGGCGGCGCGCAAGGGCCGCTGCTTGATCTCAGTGGTCTTGGCCAGGCACAGATTGGCTGGATTCGCCAGCTCTATTAGATCTTCAAGGAGTACATCATGACCTTTCGAATTGCGCTTTCAGGTATCAATGCGGCCTCGGCCGACCTCAACATCACGGCCCACAACATTGCTAATTCCGGGACAACCGGCTTCAAGCAGTCACGCGGTTATTTTGCCGACGTCTATGCGCTCGCAGCGCAGGGCCTGACAGCGACAGCGACCGGGTCGGGTGTTCGCCTGGCCGATGTCCAGCAGGGTTTTTCGCAAGGCAATATCGAATTCACGGACAACAATCTTGATCTGGCGATCAGCGGCGAAGGATTCTTCACGCTGTCCGACAATGGCTCGCGGGTGTATTCGCGGGCCGGTGCTTTCAGCCCGGACAGAAATGGTTTTGTGGTCAATCCACAGGGCCATCGCCTGCAGATATTCCCGCCGTCGGCAGCTGGTGGCTTTGACACCGGGCGCATGGTTGATTTGCAACTTTCGATCACCGACAGCGCGCCGCGTGCCAGTACTGAAATCGGCCTGGGCCTGAACCTGCCAGCTAATGCCAGCGCACCGACCAATCCTGTCTTTGATCCGGGCGATCCGCAGAGCTATACGCATACCACTTCCTTGTCCGTCTATGACTCGCTGGGTGCCAGCCATGCCGCCAATGTGTTTTTCGCACGTGGAGCCAATCCCAATGAGTGGACGGCCAATGTCACAGTCGATGGCAATGTTGTGGGCTCGCCCATCGCGCTGGAATATTCCAGCGATGGCGAGCTGATCACGCCGGCCGGCGGATCTTTCACGCTGCCTCCGATCGCGCAGGGCAACGGATCATCTGACCTGAGCCTGGAGCTGGATTTCAGCCTGACCACACAGTACGGCGATCAGTTCGGAATCAACGAGCTGACTCAGGATGGTTTCACCACCGGCCGTTTGACGGGTATCGAGATCACTCCAGAGGGCGCGGTGCAGGCACGCTATACCAATGGTCAGGCCACGCCGCTGGGCCAGGTGGCGATGGCGCGTTTCGCCAATGCCGGTGGCTTGCAGCAGTTGGGCGACACGTCCTGGGGCGAGACCTTCACTTCTGGTCAGGCGCTGGTGGGGCCTGCGGGATCGGCTAATTTTGGTCTGGTGCAGTCCGGCGCACTTGAAGCGTCTAACGTGGATCTGACGGAGCAGCTGGTGAACATGATCACTGCGCAGCGCAATTTCCAGGCGAATTCGCAGGTGATTTCAACCTCGGATCAGCTGACCCAGACTGTCCTCAATATCCGCTGATCCTCATGGACCGCGCACTCTATGTGGCAATGACCGGTGCAACGCAGAGTCTGCGAGCGCAGGCGGTCAACAACCACAATCTGGCCAACGCCTCCACGACGGGATTCCGGGCAGAGATCGCCGCGCAGTCCGCCCTGCAGGTAGAAGGCACCGGCTTGCCGACGCGCGTCAACGCGCTGCTTGGCGGGGAGGGGTGGGATGCCAGCAGCGGCGTTGTGATGCAGACGGGAAACGCCCTGGATGTGTCATTGGCAGAAGGTCGCTGGCTGGCCGTGCAGTCTGCGGATGGCCGTGAAGCCTATACGCGTGCTGGCAATCTGCGGCTGACCTCTCTGGGTCAGCTGGTGACCCATGCGGGTCAGCCGGTACTCGGTGATGGCGGTCCGCTTTCTGTGCCGCCCAATACCAGCCTCAGTATCGGCGAGGACGGAACCGTTTCCATCGTGCCGCAGGGGCAGGGGCCAGAGGTCAAGGCTGAAGTGGGACGCATGAAGATCGTGATTGGCGGACCAGACAGCCTGGATCGTGGCAAGGATGGATTGATGTACGCCCGCGACGATGCCGAGCTGCTTGCGTCGGCCGGCGCCAGCCTCACGGTGGGCACCTTGGAGTCGTCCAACGTCAACGCCGCCGATGCCATGGTGAACATGATCAATCTGTCGCGGCAGTTCGAGATGCAGGTGCGCATGATGCGCGCGGTCAATGAGAACGAGCAGGCCGCGCAATCCATCGTGCGCATGCGCTGATGCGGTATCGCAAAGGAGAAGCAAGATGAACTCAGCTCTATGGATCGCCAAGACCGGACTCGATGCGCAGCAAGCGCGCATGAGCGTGGTCTCCAACAACCTGGCCAACGTCAACACCACAGGCTTCAAGCGGGGACGCGCCAGCTTCGAGGACCTTCTCTACCAGACCGTTCGGCAACCTGGCGGGTCCACCAGTGCCCAGACACAGGCACCGACCGGCCTGATGCTCGGTACCGGCGTCCGCGTGGCCTCCACGGAAAAGAGCTTCACGCAGGGCAGTTTGCAGCAGACTGGCAATGCGCTGGACCTTGCCATCAATGGTCGCGGATTCTTCGAGATTTCCCTGCCTGACGGCTCTATTGCCTATACGCGAGACGGCGCGCTGCGTCTCAGCGCAGAAGGCGCATTGGTCAATTCCGCCGGTCATCCGTTGCAGCCCGCATTGTCTATACCCGACGGTGCCCAGAGTGTGACGGTGGGCGCGGATGGAACAGTGACCGTGCAAATGCCTGGCGAGGCAACGCCCGTCACCCTGGGTACGCTGACCCTGACCGACTTCATCAACCCCGCTGGCCTGCAGGCACGCGGGGACAACCTGTTCGATGAAACCGCCGCGAGCGGTCCGCCGCAGCAGGGCACTCCGGGCATCAACGGCATAGGTTCCATTGCACAGGGCGCCCTGGAGTCTTCCAACGTCAATGTCGTGGAAGAACTGGTCAACATGATTGAAACGCAGCGTGCCTACGAGATGAATTCGAAAGCGATCTCGGCCACCGACGACATGCTGCAGTTTGTAAACCAGTCACTGTAATGAACACGGTGCGCCTGATTCTCTGTAGCTTGCTGTCAATCGTGCTGGGTGCCTGTGCCAGTGCGCCACAGGAAAGGCGCGGCACCGTTTCAAAACCGGTCGAACAAGGTCCAGCGCCAGCGGCGAACGGGTCGATCTACGCCAGTGCTCGCGGTCAGTCCTTGTTTGAAGACAACAAGGCGCAGTGGGAAGGCGATCTGTTGACGGTGGTTCTGGTAGAGAGGACGCAGGCCAGTGCCAGCGCGGCAACCACCAGCAGCAAGTCTCAGCAGACCTCGATTCTCAATCCGACTGTGCTTGGGCGCGGGGTGACGGTAGGAGGTAATGCCTTGTTTGGCGGCTCGCTCGAGGCAGATCGAGATTTTTCCGGCAGCGGTGGCTCGCAGCAATCCAATCGGCTGGATGGACAGCTCACGGTGCGCGTGATCGAGCGATTGCCCGGTGGCGTGCTGAGGGTCGAGGGTGAGAAACAGCTTCAGCTCAACCAGGCCGATGAAACCCTGCGACTCCGGGGGCTGGTACGACTTCAGGACATCGGCCCCGACAACACGGTGCTTTCCAGCCGCATTGCTGACGCAGAAATCGAGTACAGCGGGCAAGGCGCCGTGGGCGATGCCAACGCGATGGGATGGTTGGCGCGATTCTTCAACTCTGCCTGGTGGCCGCTATGAAATTCTGGTTCTGTCTCGTTCTGGGTCTGGTGGCATGGGCTGGTGGTGCTCAGGCGGAGCGCCTGAAGGATCTGGCCACGGTTGCGGGTGTGCGCGGGAATCCACTGGTCGGTTATGGACTGGTGGTAGGCCTGGATGGTTCTGGTGATCAAACCTCGCAAGCACCCTTTACCGTGCAGTCACTGCGCAATCTGCTCAACCAGCTTGGCGTGACGATTCCGGCCAATGTGAATCCGCAATTGAAGAATGTGGCCGCAGTTGCCCTGCATGCCGAATTGCCAGCATTCAGCAAACCTGGACAGACCATCGATGTGACGGTTTCCTCACTGGCCAATGCCGGAAGTTTGCGTGGCGGGGCTTTGTTGATGGCGCCGCTCAAGGGTGCGGACGGGCAGGTCTATGCCATTGCACAGGGCAACCTGATTGTCGGTGGATTCGGGGCTTCGGGCCGTGACGGTTCGCGAATTTCGGTCAATGTGCCCAGTACCGGAAGAATTCCTGCCGGCGCCATTGTTGAGCGCGCCGCGCCAGCCGCATTCAGTGGTGCGCCGGTGGTGGTGCTGAATCTCAATGCGCCAGATTTTACGACCGCGTCGAGAGTCGCCCAGGGCATCAATCAAAGTTATGGAGAAGGTGTTGCTCAGGCGCTGGACGCCGTTTCAATCAGTGTTCGCGCACCTGTGGATGCTCATCAACGCACGCAGTTCATCGCATTGCTGGAGGCCATGGAGATCGATCCGGGCGAGGCGGCAGCGCGCGTGGTGGTGAACTCGCGTACGGGCACCATCGTCATCGGCAGTCACGTGCGCGTCTCTCCCGCTGCCGTGGCCCATGGCTCGCTGTCGGTCACGATCACGGAGCGGGCGCGCATCAGCCAGCCCACGCCGTTCTCGCAAGGCGAGACGGTGGTCGTGCCGGAGTCCAGTATTGCGGTTGGGCAAGAGGGAAATGGTCGTGTCTTCCTGCTGGATGCCGGGCCTACGCTGTCTGACATTGTTCGCGCCGTGAATCAGGTAGGAGCGGCGCCAGGAGACCTGATTGCCATTCTCGAAGCGCTGCGACAGGCCGGTTCATTGCGTGCGCAGCTGATTGTGATCTAGGCGATGAAAGCTTCGGCCCTGACGCCACCGGTTTTCTCGCCCACCACCGGTCTGCAGAAGTCGGATCAGTCGCGCGAGAATCTGCGCGAAGCTGCACGCCAGTTTGAATCCGTGTTCGCACAGATGATGTTGAAGTCCATGCGCTCCGCTTCTCTGGGAGATGATCTGATGGGCGACGGCGGTCTGTATCGGGACCTGCATGACTCGGAGATGGCCAAGGCGCTCAGTGCCGGGCGGGGTCTGGGCATTGCAGAGCTGATGGTGCGCCAGCTTCAGGGGCAGGACGGTGCGGTGCCGGATTCGAGCACTTTGAGAATGCCGAGCCGCAGCCACCCCGTTGCGCCGGTTCATCACAGTGCCAGGCCTGCCCAGTCCTACGATTCACCGCAGGCGTTTGTCGATGCCATCAGGCCCTACGCCGAGGAAGCGGCGAATCAACTCGGTGTGCCGGTGGAGTTCATCATGGCGCAGGCAGCGCTGGAATCGGCCTGGGGCCAACAGCCCGCCGATGGAACCGGCAATCTATTCGGGATCAAGGCAGATCGCAGCTGGAAGGGGGCGTCCAGCTTGCAGAGCACGCAGGAATTTTCGGGCGGTGCCTTCCATCATGAGGAGGCGGCATTCCGCCGTTACGAGAGCACGGCAGAGAGCTTTGCCGATTATGTCCGCTTCCTGAAGGACAACCCGCGCTACTCCCAGGCTCTGGATCACGGTGGTGATGGAGAGCGCTTTGTACGTGGTTTGCAGCAGGCGGGCTATGCAACTGATCCGCGCTACGCGGAGAAGATCATCAGAATTTCCCGGAGTCAGGCCATACAGTCCGGGTCGCGGGGAGGTGAGTCATGAGTGATCTTTTCCAGATTGGCCGAAGTGCATTGCTGGCATTCCAGCAACAACTCGCGACGACCGGTCACAACGTCGCCAATGTCGGTACACAGGGCTATAGCCGTCAGAGAGTAAATCTGTCCGCGTTGCAGGGGGCTGTGAGCGGCTCGGGCGTACAGGGTGCGGGTGTCTCGGCAACTGGAATCCAGCGCATGACCGACCAGCTGCTGACCCGGCGCCTGCTCGGCGATGCTGCGGGTCTTGGTCGGCAAAGTCTTTATAGCGATATGGCGACCCGTGTCGATAGCTTGCTCTCGGTAGGCGAAACCGGAATCGGCGATGCCCTGACGCAGTTCTTCGATGCGGCCAATGCAGTGGCTGCTGACCCGCGCAGCATTGCCGCAAGAACGGTGCTGCTGTCCCGTGCGGAAGGACTTGCGCAGGGCCTCGACCGGCTGGGCGCCGAGCTCAATGCCAGTGCGCAGGATCTTGACGCACAACTCCAGCAATCGGTGAACACGGTCAATCAGCTGTCGGCACGGGTGGCAGAGCTGAATCATCAGATCGCCCTGACCCGCGGAGACGCGGGTGGTCATCCGCCAAACGAATTGCTCGATCAGCGTGATCGACTGCTCGAGGAAATGGCATCGCACATCGGCATCCGGACCGTGACCCAGGACGATGGATCGATCAACGCGTTCTCTGAAAATGGAGAGGCCCTTGTCATTGGCCACGAGTCGAATCCGCTGACGGTGATCAGGAGCCCTTATGGAACAGGTCGCCTGGAGCTAGGACTACAGACCGGGAACTCGGTGATCCCGATTGCGGGGGTCAGCGGTGGCCGCATTGGCGGCATTCTGGACTCGCAGCGTGAACTCATCGATGTGGCCCGTGCACAGCTTGGACGACTGACGATAGCCCTGAGCACTGAGTTCAACCGGATTCATGGCTCCGGCGTCACACTGGATGGCAATGCCGGTGGCGATTTCTTTTCCCTCACACCACCACTGGTGCGAGGTCATCAGGACAATGCGGGAACCGCCGTGTTCACGGCCAACTTTGCCGATCCATCTGCGATTGCCGCTGGCGATCTGTTGCTTGAATTCGATGGCAGCAACTGGAGCGCTCGTGATGCAGGCAGCGGACAGGCCTTGCCGCTCAGTGGCGACGGCTCTGCTGCGAATCCGTTCTCGGTCGGTGGCATCAGCCTGAGTCTCGCGGGAACAGCCTTGCCGGGCGATCGCTTTGTGGTTCAACCTGCGGCGGGCGCGATCCGCGGCTTGTCGGTTGCCGTCAGTGATCCGCGGGGTATTGCGGCGGCAAGTCCTCTGGTGGCTCACGTTGATCCGGCCAGCAGTGCCGGCTTTGGTGTGGCGGATCTTCAGGTGGATGCCGGCACGCCGTCATCCGCGCAAAGAATTGTCTTCCTGTCGGCTAGCACTTATCAGGTTGACGGTGGCCCGGTTCAGACGGTCAACGGAAACGAGATCAGTGGTCCGGGCTGGACGATGACACTTAGCGGTACGCCGGCTGCCGGCGATGCCATCGACCTCGCTGCGCCCGGTGCCAATAGCTCGGACAATGGAAACGCATCGGCACTCGCCAGCCTGCAGAACAGCCTGTCTCTGGACAATCTCACGCCATCTGGCTTTCACAGCGCCCTGATCTCGCGAATGGGAGCAGGTGCTCAGCAGGCCCAGCTGGCGACCGAAGCGCATGCCACGATTCAGCGGCAGAACCTGGCATCTCGCGATGCGATTTCCGGGGTGAATCTGGATGAGGAGGCCGCGCAGATGCTGAAGTTTCAGCAGGCCTATCAAGCGGCTTCGCAAATCATCAAGGTGGCTGACGATCTGTTCCAGACCTTGTTCTCGGTGGTCAGACGATAGGGAGAAGAATGTGCGTGTTTCCACTGAAGGTCTCTACCGGGTCAGTCTGGACGCGCTGCAAACGCAGCAGTCACGTCTGGCAACCGTGCAAAATCAGATCGCGAGCGGCAAACGATATACGGCAGCATCAGAGGCGCCCGATGCCGTGGCGGCCGTGCTGCGGCTGGATCAGCGCGCGGCTGAGCTCGCGCAGTACCAACACAATGCGGACCAGGCGACCCTGAGCCTGAATCTGGAAGAGCAGGCCTTGTCTGATGGACAGAACATCCTCCAGCGCCTGCGTGAACTGGCAGTGCAAGCCAATTCCTCTACTTTGTCTTCAGACGATCTGGCCGCCATAGCGCAAGAGATTCGCTCGCAGGGGCAGGCCCTGATGGCGATTGCCAATCGTCAGGACGGAAATGGTGATGCCCTGTTTGGCGGCAGCGGGGGGGAGACGCCGAGTTTCGAGTCCATTGCCGGTGTCGTGAACTATCTGGGTGATGCCACGCCGCGGCGACTGCAGATTGGAGAAGGGCTGGACATTGCGCACTCGCATCCGGGTGATCGCGTTTTCCAACGCGTGCCGGAAGGTAATGGACGTTTCGTCGTTCGGCCCGGGCAGAACACCGGACCTGCCGTTGTTACTGTGCAGGAACCGGCCGGGTTCGACGGGCAGTCCTATCAGCTCGTCTTCGATGCCGGGAACTATGAAGTCAGGGATGCCAGTGGCGCCGTCCTGCAGTCGGGCGTTGCCACGGACAATCTGTCGATCACCGTGGGCGGGTTGCAGCTGGATTTTGCAGGCCAGCCCGCTGATGGTGATGAGTTCCAGATTGCACCCGCACGTTCACGCAGCATCTTCACGACCATTGAATCACTTGCGGCCGCGACGGAACTCGGTAGCAGTGGGGCGCGTGCCAATGCATTTTCCTCGGCACTTGCCGATCTGGATCAGGCTCAGGAGAATTTTTCGAGTATTCGCTCGGAAGTGGGTTCGAGCCTGCGCCTGACCCAGGCCGCGCAAGATGCTGCAGAGGTTACGGGCTTACAGATCGCTTCAACGCGATCGAGTCTTGCCGATGTTGATTACGCTGAAGCCGCGAGCCAGCTTGCCTTGCGCACCAGCGCCTATGAAGCTGCACTGCAGGCCTTCTCCAGCACGCAGTCCTTGTCGCTGTTCAATCTGCTGCGATAACCGGCGGCGTGTTTGCACCGCTTGTCCCTGTTAACGCTACCGATCATCCTTCAGGCAAATATCAAGCGCTAAGAAAAGCAGGCAGCGGCCGATAAATCCTTGAACGCGGCGGCAATGGGCCCCGCGGGACTCTCAACAGAGTATCCAGACCGGGCACCCCGGGAAACGTCAAGGAGTATTCAACATGTCACTCGTTATCAACACCAACGTCCTGTCGCTCAATGCCCAGCGCAACCTGACTTCCTCACAGAGTCAGTTGGCGACGTCTCTGCAGCGTTTGTCCTCTTCGCTGCGCATCAACAGTGCAGCAGACGATGCAGCCGGTCTGGCCATCTCGGAACGCTTCACCACGCAGATCCGCGGCATCGACCAGGCTGCCCGTAATGCCAATGATGGAATTTCACTGGCACAGACCGCGGAAGGTGCGCTTGCCGAAATCGGCAAGAACCTGCAGCGCATTCGAGAGCTGGCCGTGCAGTCCCGAAATGCCACCAACAGCGCATCCGATCGAGTGGCGCTCGATGGCGAAGCCCAGGCATTGCGTCAGGAAATTGATCGCGTCGCGCAGCAGACCAGCTTCAACGGTGTGAACCTGCTTGATGGCTCCTTCACCAATCAGGTTTTCCAGGTTGGCGCCAATGTGGGCCAGACCATTTCAGTGAACAGCATTGTTGATGCGACCAGCGCCAATCTGGGGACATCCAGCAGTGCCCAGGTCACCGGTGCCGCGGCTACCGCATTCACAGCGATCACTGCAGGTCACCTGACCATCGACGGTGGTAACGGTAACGGTGCCATCAGCGTCGGCGCCATTGGTGCGGATGCCAGTGCAACCGAGCGTGCCGCGAGCCTGCGGACGGCGGTCAACTCGGTGTCTGATCAGACCGGGGTCTATGCGGTGAATGACACGGCCACCACGGTGACGCTGGTCTCGACGACTTCAGTCACTGTTGCCTTCGGCGGTGCCAGCGCCACGACCGCGACGACGGGTCTGACCGCTGCCACGACTGCGGCATCGACATCGACCGGCTTTGCCACGCTGGATCTGACGCAGGTGGCCGGTGCAGATGCTGCGTTGACGCAGATGGATTCGGCTCTGGATGCGGTCAACTCGGCTCGGGCATCCCTGGGTGCGATTCAGAACCGCTTCACTTCGGTTGTGGCCAGTCTGCAGACCACATCAGAGAATCTGTCGGCATCGCGCTCACGCATTCTGGACACCGACTTTGCGGCGGAAACCGCTTCGCTGACCCGGGCGCAGATTCTGCAGCAGGCCGGTACAGCGATTCTGGCCCAGGCCAATGCAGTACCGCAGAACGTGCTTTCCCTCCTGCGCTGATACGCAAGCGGACTTCTGTCAGGCGGGGCCGCACTCTTACGAGTCCGGTCCCGCCTTTTTGTATCCAGCATCTCGCCCCGGCACACGGCTTGCCTCGGTGTTGATGTTGCGACGCTTATCCGTCGTGTTCGAATCATTTCATTCACCTGCCGTGTCAGTTGAGGAGTAACAGTCATGGCTTCCATCTCTGCAGCGGGTCTGGGTTCGGGTCTTGATCTGAATAGTCTGGTGACGCAGCTGGTTGCCGCAGAAAGAGCACCCGCCGAGAATCGCCTGAATCGTGAACAAACGACCGTCAATGCTCAGATATCCGCGCTGGGAGCGCTCACCAGCACTTCCACGAATCTGCAGTCAGCCCTGACCCGACTCGCCAACGGCCTGGCTTTTGGCGGCCGCTCAGCGACCAGTAATTCCGATCATTTCAGTGGCAGCGCGACGGACCAGGCGCAGACCGGGAGTTATCAGATCCGGGTGGAGTCGCTGGCTACGCAGCATCGTCTGGCGTCGGCGCCGGTGGCGGACGCTTCAGCCCCGCTCGGCAGCGGAGAGTTGAGCCTGAGCCTCGGGGCAGAGAGTTTTGAGATCGACTTTTCTGCTGGCGCTTCGCTCAGTGAAATTAGAGATGCCATCAATGACGCGGAAGATAATCCCGGCATCAGCGCCAGCATTCTCAATGGCGCCGATGGCGCTCGCCTGGTACTCGGCGCTTCAAAAAGCGGCTCGGCCAACAATATCCAGGTCCTGGCCTCGGGCGGAGATGGCGGGCTGTCGTCGCTTGTCTACGAAAGTGGCGGTGTACAGAATCTCAGCCAGGTACAGCCCGCGCTTGATGCTGAGGTTTATATCGATGGCTTTCTGGTCAGTAGCGCCGGCAATCAGATTACGGATGCCATTGAAGGCGTAACGCTGAATCTTTCTGAAGCGGAGCCCGGTGTGAACCACACCCTGACCGTGGCCAATGATCATTCCGCCGCCGTCAGTGCCATCGAGAGCTTTGTTTCCAGTTACAACGTCTTTGTGGCTACCGCAGCAACCGTGACCCGATACGACCCGGCCAGCAATCAGGCGGCCAGTCTGGTTGGAGATCCCGCGGTGCGTTCGCTGGGCAACCGCTTGCGCAGCCTTGTCGGCGGTGAAATTGCCAACGGTGACGGACCCAGCCTGCTCTCGCAGATCGGGCTCAGCATCAAGACCGATGGATCCCTGACGCTGGACAAGACTGCGCTCGAGACAGCGTTGAACGAAAACCCGGACGGGGTAAAGACACTGTTTGCCGGCAAGACAAATAGTGAAGGTCTGGCTGACCAGCTGGATGTCATTCTCGAAAGCTATGTTGGCACGACAGGGGTTTTCACCAGTCGTAGTGAGAGCGTCAAATCCCGTCTGGACCAGATCAGCGATCAGCGTGAAGTGCTTGATCGGCGCATTGCTGCACTGCAATCCCAGTACCAGGCGCGATTCAGTTCGCTGGACACCCTCATCAGCCAGCTACAGTCGACGGGCAACTACCTGACCCAGCAGCTATCCAACCTTTCAGCCTGATGCACACAGACCACGCTCAAGTTTTCAGGCAAACGGCAGATGAAGTTAGAGTCAATTCAACCGGGGCAGTGTCATGAACCACACCTACGCGGCAATGCAGCAATATCATCAGGCAGGCGTGCAGTCTGCAACAGACGTCGACGCGCATCGGCTGATTGAGATGCTCTACGGCGCATTGCTCGGTAAGCTTTCCAAGGCAAGGCTTGCATGTGGTCTGCGACAACGAGCAGATTTCGGTACCTACATAGGCGAGGCGCTGGCCATCATCGCCGAACTTCGCAATGCCCTGAATCCAGAGCAGGGTGGCGAGATTGCGGAAAGACTCGACGCTCTCTACAGCTTTTCCGCGCAACGTCTGGTCGAGGCGAATCTGGAACTGGAAGCAGGTCCTATCGAGGAGGTATCCGCGCTGATCGGCGAGATCAAGACGGCTTGGGACGGCATCCGGGACGTAACGGCATGAGTTCGTCAGCTTTACAGAGTGATGTCTCTGTCCTGATGGAAGCTCAGCTGGAACTGTCCAAAGCCGTTTCCGAGCAGCGCTTCGACGACGCGGTTCCCTTGTCTCAGGATCGACACCGGCGACTGCAAGAATTCCTGGGCAAGACACAGGATGAAGCTATTCGCAGGCGGCAACTCAGCGAGATGCTGGCATCCAATGCCGAGCTGCAGCGGCAACTTGAGGACTTCAGGCGCAATGCACTGGATTCACTCAAGTCACTCGAACAGGGCGCCCGGGCCAGGCAGGCCTACGATGGCTGATACCTGGAATGCGCTGATTGAGGATTGTCTGGTGGTTCAGACACGACTGCCCTTTGCATGGGTGCCGGGAGGGGTGCTCGAAGGATCTCGGCAAGATGCCTGTGTCCGGCAACTGGAGCTGCTCTACGGTTTTGAGGATGCACGCGCCGAGCTGGTGGATGAGATCAATGGCAGTACGCAGGAGTCTGTCCTGCAGAGAATGGAGTCCAAGCTGGACTTCGCCATGGAGATGCTCGGCTCGCTGGTCATGATGCAGCGACCGCCACCGGCATCGCTGGCCATGGACCTGTGCTCGAGCGGATTGCGGCTCCATGCCTGCGATGCCTTCAAGCCCGGATCAGGGCTTGTGCGGCTACATCTGAACGCCATGGTTCCCGAAGCATTGCAGATTGATGCCCGCATGCATCAGGACAGCGAGCGGGGTCCGGTGTTCATGTTTGAGAACCAGAGTGCCCAGTTGAAGTCACTGATCGAGCGCGCCATTTTCAAGATACATCGCCGGTCGATTGCAGCCGCTCGCAAAGGTTAAGATAGTTGGCCGTCCAGCGTATCGCCGGACCGATCTGAAGGCTCCCTTTGACCCTCCGAAGATGATCAAGATAGTTCTCGCTGACGATCACAGTCTGGTTCGCATCGGTGTGCGCAAAGTACTCGAGGCCGCCAATATCCAGGTCGTCGCCGAGGCTTCCAATGGTGAAGAGGCTCTGGAGATGATCCAGAAGAATGAGCCGGACATCGCCATTCTTGATATTGCCATGCCGCGAAAAACCGGCATGGAAGTGGCGTTGGAATTGCTGCGCATGGGTAACCCGGCACGGACGATCATGCTTTCCATGCACTCGCATCGGGAATTTGCCCGGCAGGCGCTTGCAGCTGGCGCCAATGGGTACGTACCCAAGCAGTCGGCGCCCGAGGAAATCTGCATTGCCGTGCGCAAGGTTCACTCAGGTGGGACCTATCTGAGCAGCAGTCTCACCGACGGTCCGCAAAAAGGTTCATCGAGCTCACACCATTCTTCGGCGTCAGATGACCGCCTGTCAGTACGGCAGCGGCAAGTGCTTGTTGCCATCGGCCAGGGACACTCGATTTCCGAGATCGCACAGATTCTCGGAATCGGCGAGAAAACCGTAGAAACCCACCGTTCGCGGCTGATGCAACAGCTCGGATTGAAGAATTCGAGAGAACTGATGCGGTATGCCGTCCAGCAATTCACTGAGTAGCGATTCAGTCCTTGCATAATATGTAAGAGATTGCCCTACAAGAGTAAGGTAATCCCTGATCTCAATTGGTCCGCGTTTTCGCCAGAATTTTTTCGACGGCGACGGAATGCCAACACCTCCGATCCGCCGAAATTTTGGCCCTAGCGGAGAAATACCAATGAGAACCAGTCTGGATATGCGCCCCGAGCTTCGCGGAACCATGACCCCGCAGCTGGTGCAGTCCATCCGTCTGCTTCAACTCAGTGGTCTTGAGATGCAGGCGGAGGCAGCCCAGTGGCTCGAAACCAACCCCATGCTCGAACTCGAAGATGATGCGTCTGAGGACGAGGAACTGCCGGAGTTTGAGCGCCCGCAGCTCAGTGTTGAAGAGCATTGGATGCCCAGCCAGCATGGATCGTCGGGTACGCAATACTCCGAAGACGATGAAGACCAGGGCCGGGGAGAAGCCGTCACTCCCGAAGCCGAGTCCATTCATCTTCGTCTGCTCGAAGAACTGCCGCTTGAATGCAAGGATGCAGATCAGCTCGACATCGCCTTCACGCTGCTTGATTACATTGATGAACGGGGCTATCTGGAAGAAAGCATCAAGGTTATCTCAGCACGGTCCGGAGTTCGGTCAGCAGATTTGCTTGAAGCCCTGCAACTGGTTCGCAGGATTTCCGTGCCGGGTTTCGCGGCCCACGATCTGAGCGAGTGCCTCAGGCTTCAGCTCGAAACACATCCGGTCAGCATGGCGCGCAATGTGGCCATTCGACTGGCCGAGTCCTACCTGGAGTCACTGGCCCGCCATGAATTTGACCAGGTGCGCGCTGAGCTTGGGGTGGACCATAACGATTTCGCCGCTGGCCTGAAGCTTCTGCGCCAGCTCGATCCCGCGCCAGGACTGCGTCGCACAGAGGCGTCACACGTGGTGCCGGACCTGATCGTCAGCTGTGAAGGGGGCAATTGGAAGCTCGAACTCAATCCACTGGCCAGCCCACGTCTTCGCGTCAACGCCGCCTACGAACGCATGCTCGGCAAGTG
Organism: Panacagrimonas sp.; assembly: GCA_041603235.1. Lineage (GTDB taxonomy): Bacteria > Pseudomonadota > Gammaproteobacteria > Nevskiales > Nevskiaceae > Panacagrimonas. Next base: position 128,347 of record JBFIES010000003.1, read on the forward strand.
TGGTGCCCAGGGCGCGGGTATGCGCCAGCAACTCACGGAGGCGCGATGGTTGTTGCGCGGCCTGAGCATGCGAAACGAAACCTTGCTCAAGACGGCGCGTGCGATCTTCCAGCATCAGTTTGCCGCGCTGACCCAGGGCGACGAAATGCTCAAGCCGCTCTCGCTGCGAGAACTGTCGATGCAGATCGGCATGCATGAATCAACCGTCTCACGCGTTACGCAGGGAAAATTTGTTCAGACGCCTCGCGGCGTGGTGGAACTGCGCCGCTTTTTCTCTGTTGCCTTGCAATCACAGAACGGAGCGAATGCCAGTTCCACCGCCGTTCGGTCGCTGATCAGATCGCTGGTGGCGCGTGAACCGGAAGGCCGCCCCTTGTGCGACGGCGCCATCACGGCAGAACTTGCACGTCGCGGCATCTACATTGCCAGGCGCACGGTCGCCAAGTACCGGGACCAGATGCATATCCCGTCGGCAAAGCTTCGCGCGACGATGCTGCCAGCCCCCGTTGCCGCCTGAGAGAGCGATCATGCAGAAAAGCCAGTTTTTCAATCTTGGACCCGCACCCGAGGTCCGCGAGGAGCGCATGCCGGTGCAGGATGCAGTATCCGAGAGCGATATCTCTCCCACGGGGAATTCCGAGGCCGTCGTTCATCTGCGGCGCTGCATCGCCAAGGTGGCCACGCACGACACCACCGTGCTGGTGCTGGGCGAGACCGGCACCGGGAAGGAAGTGGTGGCCCGAGCGATACACGCACAATCGCATCGTGCGAAACGGCCTTTTGTGGCGATCAACTGCGCGGCCATTCCAGCAGACCTGCTGGAGAGTGAATTGTTTGGCCATGAGAAGGGCGCCTTCACGGGCGCAATCACCGCCCGAGAAGGGCGCTTCGAGATGGCCAACGGCGGCACGCTGTTTCTGGATGAGATCGGTGACATGCCGATGAGCATGCAGGTAAAGCTCCTGCGTGTCCTTCAGGAACGTTGCTTTGAGCGTGTCGGAGGAACGCGGACCATTCACTGCGATGTGCGCGTCATTGCCGCAACGCACCGTGACATTGAAAGTTCGATCAGCCTGGGCAGTTTCCGTGAAGATCTCTACTACCGGCTCGCCGTATTCCCGGTGGATACGCCGAGCCTTCGCGAGAGAATTGATGATCTGCCTGAACTGATTCGCGAACTCTCAATTCGCAGCGGTGAGGAGCGGCTCAAGTTCGACAGGCGCGTGATCAAGGCCTTGTCCGCCTATCCCTGGCCCGGCAACGTGCGCGAGTTGGCCAACCTGGTGGAGCGCCTGAGTGTTATGTGTTCTGGAGACAGGGTGCGCATCAGTGACTTGCCGGCGAAATACAGCGCGCATGTCACCGATGACATGGAGCTTCCGGAAGAAGATGAATTGCCGGAACCAGAGCCGGAGTCCGCCTCTCCATTCGAGGTGACCCTGCCCGAAGAGGGGCTGGATCTGAAGGAATACCTCTCTGTCATCGAGCGTGAGCTGATCGACAAGGCGCTGAGACAGACACATGGCGTTGTCGCTCACGCTGCCAACCTGCTGCACATGCGTCGCACCACACTGGTCGAACGCCTGAACAAGTACCAGCTCAATCGTTCCGAAGATGCGTCAGCGGCTTGACACATTCGCGGGCATGCGCCTTGCCAGAGTCATGGCAGGATCATAGGAGTCAGTTGCGATGAAGGATATGGAAGTCAATCGCTTGCTCACTGAGCTTCGCTCCCTTTCGGCGCGTTCGTCCTTCAAGCCGCAACAGCTTGAAAAAGCGGAAGGCAGTCAGTTTGCGCAGACCATGGTGGATGCGGCGCGCAATGTCAGCGAGGCTCAGATGAGTGCGAGGAAAGCAGCAACTGATTTTGAAATGGGACGTGGCGACCTGGCTACGGCCATGATGCTGGGGCAGACCGCCAGTGTGTCATTCAAGGCCATGACCGAAGTACGCAACAAGCTGGTCCAGGCCTATCAGGAAGTCATGAGCATGCCGCTGTGATGATGACGCCTCGACCATTCTTCGCCGCCTTCTGAGCCTGCCGTGGCTGCCAACAAGACACCGATGACATTTGCCGATGCCGCTCCATTGCTCCGGCCGCTCGCCTTGCTGCTTGGACTGGCGGGTGCGATAGCAATCGGCATCGCCCTGTTTAGCTGGGCGCGAGGATCAGTGTATGTGCCGCTATACAGCGGATTGAACGAGAAATCGACGGCCGACGTGCTCGCCGCACTGGACGGTGCCAGCGTTCCCTACAAGATGGGGCCGGCAGTGGGCCAGATACGGGTACCTGAGCAGCGAGCCTCGGACGCACGATTTGCACTGGCCGCCCAGGGGCTGCCGACCCGCTCCGAGAATGGCATGGAATTCATGAAGGAAGGCACAGGGTTGGGTGTGTCGCAATTCATCGAGAATGCGCGATACCAGCACGCCCTGGAAACGGAGCTGGCCAGAAGCATCTCAAGTATTCGGCAGGTTTCCGGTGCGCGAGTTCATCTGGCTGTCCCCAAGGCCTCCGCGTTCGCTCGGGACCAGAGACAGGCCAGTGCCTCGGTGATGCTCGAGGTTTTTCCTGGAGCGACTATTGATGACGCTCAGGTCCAGGCGATCATCAACCTGGTTGCTTCGGCAATACCGAGCCTAGAGCCGTCAAAGGTGTCAGTAATTGACCAGACCGGTCGTCTGCTGTCTTCCAGAAAAAGCGAAGACCCCGGTCTGGAAGCCGCAGCCAACCAGTTCACTGTTGCACGCAAGCTCGAAGAGACACTCGCTCAGCGCGTGAGCAATATCCTGTTGCCGCTGACCGGTCCTGGCCGCCTGAGCGTCGAGGTTCATGCCGACATGGATTTCACGCAAACAGAGGAGGCCAGCGAAACCTATCGACCTGAGCCACGCGCCATCCGCAGTGAACAAATCTCTGAGAGTTCGGGGGGCGCGGGGCAGGCGAGCGGCGTGCCGGGTGCGGTCAGCAATCAACCCAAGGGCAGTGGCAAGAGTGAGCTTTCAGAAGCTGATGCAGCAGGGCTAGGCAATGTCGGCTCACGTTCCAGTACCCAGTCAAGGAATTTCGAGATTGATCGTGCGGTGAGTTACACACGCCAGCAGACGGGGCAACTGGAGCGCCTGACGGTTGCGGTGCTGATCGACAATCTCCCCAGGCTCAACGCCGAAGGACAAACCGTGGATCAGCCGTTGAACGAGCAGGAGCTGGAACGCATTACCGAACTGGTTCGCAATGCAGTGGGGTACAAGGAAGCGCGTGGCGATTCCGTTACGGTGCTCAACGCCTCCTTCATGCCCAGCGTTGAGATGGAACCGATTGCGCCCATGCCCTTATGGAAACAGGCCTGGGTACGTGATTTTGCGAGAAATGCGGTTGGCGTTATTGCGCTGCTGGCGCTGGTATTCGGGGTGATGCGTCCCGCAGCGCGACAGCTTATTTCAGCGCCGGTCTTCGCAAGCTCGGGGCCCGCGCTGAGTGCAATCTCTGCGCCACGTGATGTCGCTGACGAGCAGGAGATTGCTCGCCGCGCAGGAGATGACCCTGCGCCGCCACCACAGCGTGAGGCTGTGCCTTATGAACAGCGCCTGCAAGTAACCCGCGATCTGATCCGGGACGATCCGAAGCGGGTAGCACAGGTTGTCAGGAACTGGGTGGGTAACGATGGCTGAGGCTATTACCGAGAAGCGAAGCGAGGTCGCCAGGATGGATGGAACACAGCGTGCGGCTGTACTTCTGATGTCATTGGGCGAACAGGAAGGCGCTCAGGTTCTCAAGCACCTGAGCGCCAAGGATGTGCAGAAGCTGGGTGTGGCAATGGCGACCATCGACAGCGTCAGCCGCGACCAGGCAGAAGCAGTCATGAACGAATTTGCCAGCGCCATCGAACAGCAGACCTCCTTGGGTCTGGGCAATGACGACTATGTGCGCAAGGTGATGATCAGTGCGCTGGGAGAAGACAAAGCCTCCGGCATCATTGATCGCATTCTGCTGGGCAGGAATACCAAGGGGATCGAGGCGCTGAAGTGGATGGAGACGCGCACCGTTGCGGAGATGATTCGCAATGAGCACCCGCAGATCATTGCGATCGTTCTGGCATATCTGGAATCGGATCAGGCTTCGCAGATTCTCATGCAGCTTCCCGAGCGCATTCGCTCGGACGTGGTCATGCGTATTGCAACACTTGAAGGCATCCAGCCGAGCGCGCTGCAGGAGCTGGATGAAATCATGGAGAAGCAGTTCTCCGGTGGTAACAACGTGAAATCCTCCAATGTGGGCGGGGTCAAGGTGGCGGCAGGCATCCTGAATCTGCTGGACTCGGCGGATGAATCGGCGCTGATGACCGGCATTCGCGATATCGATCAGGATCTGGGTGCGCGGATACAGGACCTGATGTTCGTCTTTGATGATCTGCTCAAGGTTGACGATCGCAGCCTCCAGGTCTTGTTGCGAGAGGTTTCCGGCGAAGTAATTGCCGTTGCGCTCAAGGGGGCAGACGTCAAGATCCAGGACAAGTTCATTGCCAACATGTCGCGACGTGCCGGCGACATGATGCGCGATGACATGGAAGCCAAGGGGCCGGTCAAGCTGTCCGAGGTGGAGGCAGCGCAGAAGGAAATTCTGGCTCAGGCGCGGCGTCTCGCTGACGAGGGTCACATTTCGCTGGGCGGAAAGGGTGATTCCGTTGTTTGACGTTCTGGAGTCTGAAGCCGTGTCCGGCGCCACCCGCTGGGAGGTCCCGCAGCTGGGTGACGCGCCGCCGACAGTTCGGCGCATGGAGGACATCGAGGCCACTGCTTTCGAGGAGGGTCGCGCGCAAGGCTATACCGAGGGCTTTGCCAAGGGGCAGGCCGACGGTCTGGAGGCGGTTCGCAAGCAGGCTGCGCTGCTGTCAGATTGTGTTGATGCCTTGCGTGATCCGTTGGCAAGACAGGATCAGGACCTGGAACAGGCGGTCCTGCGTCTTGCGGTGGATATTGCGGCGGTACTCGCAGCCGGAGAATTGCGAAGCCAGCCCATGGCCTTGCGCAATGTCGTGAGCGCAGCGCTGGATACGGTCGCTCCCGCCGCGGGCGAACCGGTACTAGAGGTGCATCCGGAGCGCATCGCTCTGCTGGAAGTGAGTTTGCAGACAGCGCCGCTCAGTCAGCCCTGCCGGATTCGGGGCAATGCTGAACTCGCCCCGGAAGATTGCCGCGTGATTACGGATGTCGGTCTGGCCGATGCCAGCCTTGATCGTCGCCGCAGGGAACTGCTGGACAAGATGCTGGAGGAAATGTGACTTCCCCCGCGCAGAGACTTCTGGGGCGTCTGGATGCGGCGGGTCAGCGCATTCCGGCCCATCCGCACGTCGTGGTGGAAGGTCGTCTGCGCAAGGTTGTTGGCCTGACCATCGAGGCTGTGGGTTGTCGCGTGGGCATTGGCGGTCGCTGTTCGATTACCGCAGCGGATGGTCGCGAAGTGGAAGCCGAGGTCGTCGGGTTTGGTGGCGACAGTACTTATCTGATGCCAGTGAGTCATCCGCTGGGTCTGTTGCCGGACGCTCCAGTGATCAGCCGGCGTCACATCTCAGGCGCACGTATCGGTGAGGACTGGCTGGGGCGTGTTCTGGATGGAGAGGGCATGCCGCTGGATGGTGGTGAGCGCCCGCGAGGAGAGCGGTACATGCCGCTGATGCCGGCACCGCTGAATCCGCTGCAGAGAAATCCGATCAATGAACCGCTGGATGTCGGCGTGCGTGCGGTCAACGCACTGCTGAGCCTGGGACGTGGCCAGCGTATCGGGCTTTTTGCCGGACCAGGTGTTGGCAAGAGCACCTTGCTCGGAATGATGACCCGATATACCGCTGCTGACGTCATCGTCGTAGGTCTGATTGGTGAACGCGGACGTGAAGTTCGGGACTTTGTTCAGGACACCCTTGGACCGGAAGCCATGTCCCGGGCATGCGTCATCGCCACGCCTTCGGACTGTTCGCCGCTGATGCGTCTCAACGGTGCCTGGCTGTCCTCGGCGGTGGCGGAGTACTTTCGTGATCGTGGCCAGCAGGTCTTGTTGCTCATGGACTCGCTCACCCGGTTTGCGCAAGCCGGTCGCGAAGTCGGTCTTGCCATTGGCGAGCCACCGACCACACGCGGCTTTCCACCCTCTGTGTTCGCGCGGATTCCGCAATTGGTGGAGCGGGCCGGGCAGGGCGGTCCGGGTCAAGGTTCGATCACCGGCATCTATACCGTGCTGACCGAAGGCGAAGACGGACATGATCCGGTATCGGAGACTGCGCGCTCGGTGCTCGATGGCCACCTCGTTCTGTCTCGCAGCATTGCCGAAGCCGGCATCTATCCGGCCATTGATATCGAGACCTCGCTCAGTCGCCTTGCCAATGTCGTGACCACGCCGGAACAGCGCCAGTGCGTTGCGCAGGTGCGCAGTCTGATCAGCGCCTACCAGCGCAGTTACGATCTGATCCGCATCGGGGCGTATCAGAAGGGAAGTGATCCGGTGTTGGACAAAGCAGTGAATGCATGGCCGGCCCTGCAGAAGTTTGTATCCCAGGAATTCGGCGACTCCGCTAATTTTGCCGACAGCCTGTCGGCGCTTTCCCAGCTGATGCGCGAGGTGAATCCATCATGAGTTTTTCCCAGCGTCTGCGTTCTCTACAACAGGTTCGTGAGTTCAACGAAGGCCGCCAGGCCGGTGTCCTTTCCAAGGCTTTTGTCAGGCAGCAGGAGCGCCAGCACAAACTTGAAGAACTGCGAAGCTATCTGGGCGAATACGAGTCCCGCCAGAGTGAAATCCACGACCCTCTTCTTCTGGCCAATCACGCGGCCTTTCTCAACCGGATTCGCAGTGCGATCCAGTCACAGGGTCAGGCGGTGAACGAAGCGGGCAGGCAGCTGGCTCAGGAGCGCGCCAGGCTCTTGCTGGCACGGCGCGATCGATCGGTGCTGGATCAGCTTGCCGCCCACTACGCCAGGCAGGATGCGCGCAGGGAACAGGCAGAGTCGCAGGATCAACAGGACGAATGCGCACAGCGGCGACGACCGCCGACGGTAATGGCAGGAATATGAATACCGCTGGCGTCGCAAGCGCATCGCCGGCAAAGACATCCATACCGTCTGCGAGCCGAAGCGATAACCAGGCGACATCTGGCGGCCAAGCAGTGTTCACGCTGGCAGAAGACCAGGCGGTAAGAGAGTCTGCGCTCGAAGGGGCTCGCGAGCGTTCAGACGGGTCTGATGCGGGGCGCCCGCAGGGCCACTCGCAAGACCCGCTCAATGAGGCCGATGACACGGCAAACCTGATCGTGCAGTCGCAGATGTTCCTGCATGGCGAGCGTGCTGAAGCATTGCCTCTTGCTCCACCGACGCTGGGAGCGGTCGATGGCGATGTGCTTATTGGTGAGGCAGAAGCTGCTGCTGGCACGCAGGAACAGGTTGCGTGGCAAGGTCTTTCCGTTGGCGGGCGAATTGTTTCTGGTGATGCGGCTCGGGCGCCGCAGCGGCACCTGCCCGGGCAGCCGGTTCCGCTTGCAGACAATCCGCAACTGGGTGGCAGCGCCTTCCATCGGGATCAGGTAGCAGCGGCGCTGCGGCTGCCCGCATTGGATAAGCAACCTGGCACAGAGATGGTGTCGCTCACGGATACTTCCGCAGCACTGGCAGATGCGTTTCAGCTCGAGTCTGGCGAGGCCCGCCCGCTACTGGAGAGCGCGGTGTTGAGCAAGGCCGTTAGCCGTGCAGACTTGATTTCGGGGCCAGGCCAGAGCGCGTTTGCAATGCTCTCTGGAGCAGGCAGTGAATCCATTCCAGGTACCGCCAGCAGCAAACTCGCTGCTGCGGAATCCTTCTGGTCCCAGGGCGCGGCCTTGAACGCTGTTGCTGAGCAGAAGTGGTCAGCGGCCATGAACCAGCAGATCAGGAGCATGATCGATACCGGCAATCTACGCGCCGATCTGCAACTGACACCGCCCGATCTCGGCGAACTGAGAATCAAAATCGAACTTCACGGGCAGGACACGCGCGTATGGCTGCACCTTAGTCAGCCCGATGCTCGTGCCGCGATTGAGCAGGCCTTGCCACGCTTGCAGGAACTTCTGGATTCAGGCGGTCTGAATCTGTCTGAGGCCAACGTATCGCAGCAGGATCACCAGGCCCGTGGTGAGCAGTCTGCTCCGACCGTGCTCGAAGCCGAAGACGAAGAAGTGGCGAATGTCCGACGTGTGCATATCGGACTGGTCGACGATTACGCGTGAGCGTGCCACGTCGCCGGCGCGGTGACGTAATTCCGACGAAAAAGCCGGAACAGGGTTTGCAGCCAGTCAGGGAAACATCCTTTCCTACCGAGCCTGCCATGAGTCAAGCCAGTACCGCACAAGCCGACGATCTTCCGGTTGCAGCTGTTGCCGCAGAGAAGAAATCCATCTGGCCCAAGATGCTCATCGGCATGGTGTTGGTGGGCGGGCTCTCTGGTGGCGGTGCCTGGTTCTATCTGTCCGGAAAAAGCCCGCCCGCAGAGGGTGAGGTCGTGGCACCGGAGAGGACCATCTATACGCCGCTGGAGCCGGCTTTTGTCGTAAATCTGGACAGCGATGAGATCAATCGCTATCTGCAGATTGATGTTCAGGTCATGAGCCACGACGAGAAAGTCGTCGAGCTTCTCGAACATGAAATGCCGCTCATCCGCAATCGCCTGATTCTGCTTTTTGGGGCACAGAAGTACGAGGCCATCAGTTCTCGTGAAGGAAAGGAAGCGCTGCAACAACAGTCTCTCGAAGAAATCAGGGGCGTGCTGGAGGCCGCCGGTCACCCGGACACGGTCAAGGCTGTCTACTTCACCAGCTTCATCATCCAATGAGCGCGCGCGACATCCTCTCGCAGGATGAGATTGACGCGCTGATCAACGGCGTGGATGACGGTGCGGTTGAAACCGAATCCGACGTGCCGCGTGATCCCAATGCTGTGGAGACGTTCAACTTCGCAACACAGGATCGGATTATCCGAGGTCGCCTGCCGACGCTGGAGATGATCAACGAGCGTTTTGCGCGTCATTTTCGCATTGGTCTTTTCAACATGATGCGTCGAACCCCGGTTGTCGAGATTCGGGGATTGGAGATGCTCAAGTTCAGTGAGTACGTCCAGAGTCTGTACGTTCCCACCAATCTCAACCTGACCCGGATCAAGCCACTTAACGGCACCGCCCTGTTCGTCATTGAGCCCAAGCTGGTCTTCACGATCGTGGACAATTTCTTCGGTGGTGATGGGCGCTTTCCCACCAAGATTGAGGGTAGGGAGTTCACGCCAACCGAACTGCGTGTCATCCAGCTCATTCTCCAGCAAGCCTATGCAGACCAGAAAGAGGCCTGGAGCCCGGTGCTGGCCTTGTCATACGAGCACGTCCAGTCCGAGATCAACCCGCAGTTCGCGAATATCGTCTCACCCTCCGAAATCGTGGTGGTATCGCGCTTTTACGTTGAACTCGAAGGCGGCGGCGGTGAGCTGCATGTGACCTTGCCGTACAGCATGATCGAACCCTTCCGCGAGCAGCTCGACGCCGGCATTCAGAGCGACCGCGGTGGTCGTGATGAACGCTTCATCTGCTCTCTCAAGGAACAGATCAAGGATGCCGAAATCGAGATTGGTTCCGTTCTGGCCAAGCCCCAACTCACCCTGGGCCAGCTTCTGAACCTGAAGCCGGGTGATGTCATCCCGATCGATATGCCGCGCAGCGTTGATCTGTGCGTCGACAACCTGCCCATCTTCAGCGGCAGCTTCGGCGTTTCCAATGGGCAGAACGCCGTGAAGATCATCAGATCCCTCAGGGCGACACCGCCGGCACAGATTCATTAATTCAAAGACCTGTGAGTACAGACATGAATTCAGCAAACAATGGTGCTCAGCCCCAGCCAGACGCCAAGGCCGCACAGTTCGACAAGCTGCAGGAAGATGCCGTGACGCCGACGGATGCCGTCGCCAGTCCGGACGTGAACCTCGACGTCATTCTCGATGTTTCTGTGACCTTGTCGATGGAAGTAGGGCGTACGCGGATACCCATTCGCAACCTGCTGCAACTCTCGCAGGGTTCGGTGGTTGAACTGGACCGCGCAGCAGGTGAGCCGCTGGATGTCTTTGTCAACAACACGCTGGTGGCTCATGGCGAAGTCGTCGTGGTCAATGAGAAATTCGGTGTGCGCCTGACCGATGTGGTCAGCCCCGCAGAACGCATCCGAAAACTCAAGTAATGGCTGTCACCGAAAACACGGTGCTTCAGTCTCCCTCCCTCAGCGTGGGCGAAAGTGTGCCAGTCACCTCCGTCTCCTCTGTCGGCTTGAGTCTGTTTCTGGTCATCGCCTTGATTACGGCACTGGCGTGGATGGCGCGCCGACTGCGACCCTCAGGGGATCGCAGCGGTGATCTGAAAATTCGCAGTACCTTGCATCTGGGCGCACGCGAGCGCGTGGTTATGATCGACGCTGCGGGAACCCATGTTCTGGTATCCGTCGCTGGCGGCCAGATTCGTCATTTGCACACCTATGATTCAGCCCCGGTGATGCAGGAAAACAAGCCGCCTGCAGCCGATTCCATGCAGAGCGATTTCAGGCAGCGGATGCGGGAAGCGCTGGGTTTGGAGCGCGAAAAGTGATCCGCCTTGTCACGCTGGCGATGCTTCTGCTTTTCAGTGCCCTGAACCCGGTGCTGGCACAGGGCGGCTTGCCAGCGGTCACCGTCACGCCACAGGCCGACGGCGGCGAAACCTGGACCTTGTCCATCCAGGTGCTGGTGGGCATGACCCTGCTGACCGTGCTGCCCAGCCTGCTGATGGTCACCAGCGGTTTTGCTCGCATTCTGATTGTCCTCGGGCTGCTGCGCCAGGCACTCGGTACGGGTCAAACCCCATCGAATCAGATCCTGGTGGGGCTGGCCCTGTTGATGGCGGCCTTCGTCATGCAACCAACGTACGAGCGTGTGTGGACGACCAGCCTTTCGCCTTACCTGGATGGGGAGCTGACAATGGAACCTGCGCTGGAAAAGGGCGCTGCGCCGATCCGGGAATTCATGATGGCGCAGACACGCGAGTCTGATCTGATGTTCTACGCCCAGCTCGCTGGCGACGGCAAGTACGAAACCGTGGCTGATGTGCCCATGCATGTCATGGCGGCGTCTTTCCTGACCTCAGAGCTGAAGACCGCCTTCCAAATCGGCTTCCTGCTGTTCATCCCCTTCGTGGTGATTGATCTGGTGGTGGCCAGCGTGCTCATGAGCATGGGCATGATGATGCTCTCGCCAATGCTCATCTCGCTGCCGTTCAAGATCCTGCTGTTCACCCTGATCGACGGCTGGAGTCTGGTTCTGGGCAGCATCGCGCAGAGTTTCCGACCATGAGCCCGGAACAGGTCCTGACGCAGGGGCGCATGGCGCTGGAAGTGGCGATGATGGTGTCAGCCCCCTTGCTGTTGACCGCGTTGCTGGTGGGTCTGCTGATCGGTCTGTTCCAGGCCGCAACGCAGATTCAGGAAATGACACTCAGCTTTATTCCCAAGCTCTTGAGCATTGCCCTGATGATGGTCATTGCCGGACCCTGGATGTTGCGGGTGCTGTGTGATTTTGCAATCACGCTTTACCGGTCGATACCGGAGCTGATTGGATGAGCTTCGAGCTCGCCAGTCTGGTCGGCTGGATGGAGCGATTTCTTTGGCCCCTGCTCAGGGTCTCTGCCTTGCTGGTTGCGGCACCGGTGCTCGGTGGACGTAATGCGCCTGCACGCATTCGCATGGGGTTAGCGGTGACCCTGTCTGCGCTGCTGGCATTGACGTTGCCGGTGCCGCCCCAGCTTTCCTTGTTTGGTGCGGCTTGGTGGCTGGCCGTCATCTGCCAGGTGCTGATGGGTTTGATGATCGGCTTCACCTTGCAGATCGTGTTTGAAGCTGTGGTGCTGGGTGCTGAAATGATCAGCAGCTCGGCGGGCCTGAGTTTCGCGCAACTGACAGATCCTCTGCGTGGCGTGCAGTCAGCAGTGCTCGGACAGTTCGCGATGATCCTGATTGTGCTTCTGTTTCTGGCCATGGATGGCCACCTGGCCCTGATTCGCCTTCTGGTCGAAAGCTTTCACGGTGTTCCGGTGGGCGCGGGCCTGCCGGACATGATGATCGGAGAGGTGATCATGTTCAGCGCCCGCATGTTTTCCGGAGCACTGGCAGTGGCCCTTCCTGCGGTGGGTGCCTTGCTTGCCGTGTATCTGGCCTTCGGTGTGGTTTCTCGCGCAGCGCCTACGCTGAATCTGTTTGCCGTCGGCTTTCCGGCGGCATTGATCGCAACGCTTCTGATTCTTCACATCACGCTCCCGGGATTTGGTGACCAGTTTGCGGTGCTGTTGCTGGAAGCCATCAGCATGATCCGCGGTTGGTGGCTGGCATGAGTGACAAGAGCCAGGAGGACAAAACCGAAGAGGCAACCCCGAAACGGATCGAGGATGCCCGCAAGAAAGGCCAGTTGCCGCGTGGTCGTGAGCTGACCGGTGCTGCGGTGGTGTTGGCTGTTAGCGGGGTGCTGGCCATGCAGGGGCAGAGCATGGTCTCGGACATGGGCAATGCCATGCACTTTGCGTTGACTCAGCCAGCACGCTTCGATTTTGAAACCTCTGGCGATATGATGACCGCCATGGCAAGGGTGGCCGGTGCGCTGTTCGCTCCGCTGTTGCCGGTCATGCTGGCTGCCGTTTTCGCGGCGCTGGCAGGTGGTCTACTCATCGGTGGCTGGAATATATCCGGCAAAGCGGTGATGCCCGACCTGAAGAAACTCAATCCATTGAGCGGCCTGAAGCGCATGTTCTCTCTCAATGCGCTGGTCGAGCTTCTCAAAGCCATTTTCAAGGCATTTCTGGTCGGGGGTGTCGCGGTCTGGGTCATTGTCAGTACCCGCGAGCATTGGCTCGGTCTGGGCCAGATGGCCACTGAGATGGGGGTGATGAAAGCCTTTGCACTGGCGATCACGGCCTGCATCGCCAGTGCTGCGGCCTATGTCTTGATTGGCCTGATCGATGCGCCTTACCAGATATGGAAGCATCAGCGGGACCTGCGCATGACCCGACAGGAAACACGAGATGAGTCCAAGGAGAGCGAAGGCCGACCAGAAGTGAAAGCGCGTCTGCGGCAGTTGCAGCAGGAGATGGCTCGCGGCCGAATGATGGATGAAGTGCCCAGCGCCGATGTGATTCTGGTCAACCCTGTGCATGTGGCCGTGGCCCTGAAGTACGACGCAGGCCATGACCGTGCGCCGCGTGTGGTAGCCAAAGGTGCGGGTTTGATTGCAGAACAGATCAAGAAGGTGGCATCCGAGCACCGGGTGCCGGTGCTGAGTTCTGCGCCGCTGGCCCGCGTCCTGTATCGCACCACTGATCTGGGTCATGAAATACCGCCAGATCTGTTCACTGCCATCGCGCAGATCCTGACCTGGGTCTACCGCGTGCAGCGCAATCCTGCATCGGTGGGCAGCGGACCTCCGCAGCCTGAAATTCCCAAGCATCTTCAATCGAAGGCAATGCCATGGCAGTGAGTCAGACCTCTTCATTTGATTTCCGGCGGGTCGCCTCGCAATCGCTGGGTGCGCCGCTAATAGTGGTTGTCCTGCTGGCCATGATGGTGGTGCCATTGCCGGCGATGGCGCTTGATTTGATGTTTACCTTGAACATCACGCTATCGATCATCGTCATGCTGGCGGTGGTTTATGTCATGCGACCGCTGGAATTCTCCATGTTCCCGACGGTGCTGTTGGTGGCCACCTTGTTCCGCCTGACCTTGAACGTGGCCTCAACCCGCGTGGTGCTGATGCGGGGTCACGAAGGCCCAGATGCAGCCGGACACGTGATCGAGGCTTTCGGCGACTTCGTGGTGGGTGGAGACTACGCCGTGGGTCTGACGGTGTTCATGATCCTGACCCTGATCAACTTTGTGGTGATTACCAAGGGTTCGGGTCGCGTGTCCGAGGTATCCGCGCGCTTCACCCTGGACGCGATGCCTGGACGCCAGATGGCCATCGATGCCGATCTCAATGCCGGTTTGCTCAGCCGTGAAGATGCCAAGCTCAAGCGGGAGGAAGTCCGCGAAGAAGCAGATTTTTATGGCTCCATGGATGGTGCTTCCAAGTTTGTTCGCGGTGATGCGATTGCCGGCCTGCTGATTCTGGCGATCAACATCATCGGTGGCATTGCCATCGGCACCATGAGTCATGGCCTGAGCTTTTCGCAGGCAGCTCAAACCTACACCTTGCTGACCATCGGTGACGGTCTGGTCGCGCAGGTCCCTGCGCTGCTGCTGTCCACAGCCGTGGCCATTCTGGTGACACGCGTTTCACGGTCGCAGGAAATGGGCAAGCAGCTCATCCATCAGCTGGTCGGACGGCCCAAGGTATTGGGCATATCGGCGGGCATCCTGTGTGTTCTTGGTGCGATTCCTGGAATGCCGAACCTGGTATTCCTGACGCTGGCTGCCGTTTGCGGCGGCCTGGCCTGGTGGATGGCGCGATCAGCCGTGCAGGCACAAAGTCAGCCCGAGGCTGTGGAAGAAGCCCCAAGGGAAAGCGAGGAACTCAGCTGGAACGATGTTCCGAACGTCGACGCCGTGGGCATCGAGGTGGGTTACCGGTTGATTCCGCTGGTTGATCGCGCACAGGGCGGTGAAGTGATGCCGCGGATCAAGGGCGTGCGGCGCAAGCTGTCTCAGGAACTGGGGTTCCTGCTGCCGGCGGTGCACGTCCGTGACAACCTTGAGCTGCCGGCGAGCAGTTATCGAATCCTGATTCATGGGGTTCCCATGGCCGAAGGTGAAGTTCATGTCGATCGCGACATGGCCCTGGACCCCGGCGGAACACTGCCCCCAATTGAAGGCGTACGCGGCAAGGACCCCGCATTTGGCCTGCCTGCGATCTGGGTCACTCGCAATGCCAGGACCAGTGCGCAAGTGCAGGGCTATACGGTTGTGGACCCGGCAACCGTAATGGCGACGCATCTTTCATCGGTGCTCAAGGAACAGGCGCACGAGCTTCTGGGATTTGAGGAAGTGCAGAAGCTGGTGGATCACCTGGCTACGCAGGCGCCGAAGCTGGTGGAGGACAACATTCCCAAGGTTGTTCCCCTGGCGTCACTGGCGCGGGTGCTTCAGGGCCTGCTTCAGGAACGTGTCTGCATCCGTAATCTCAAGGTGATTGTCGAGACTTTGACGGAACTGGCGCCGCGCGGTGTGGATCCGACACAGATGATGGAATCCGTGCGGGCGCGTCTTTCTCGCCAGATCGTGCAGGAAATCAATGGTCTGACTGACGAACTTCCGGCACTCACACTCAATCCGGCCTTGGAACAGGTTCTGCAAGAGGCAGTACAGAACCAATCTCAAGCGCTGGAGCCCGGACTTGCCGAACGACTGCAGAAATCCATTGCCAAGCATGCTGAACGCCAGACCGCGCTCGGCAAGCCGGTGGTGCTGCTGGTGGCAGGACCTCTGCGCCAGCTCATCTCGCGCTTCGTGCGACAGGCTGCGCCCGGCTCCCACGTGCTTGCCTATCACGAAGTCCCCGACAGCGTGCAGGTCCGTATTGTCGCCACTGTCGATTGATCACCACGCCTTAGTGAGAGTCTCGATATGAAAATAAAACGATTTTCAGCTGCAAGCATGCGTGAGGCCATGCGCCAGGTACGTGAGCAGCAAGGGCCGGATGCCGTCATTCTTTCCAGCCATCGGGTGACTGGTGGTGTCGAAGTAGTTGCCGCTATTGATTATGACGAGGCGCTGATTCGCGAGGCGCTGAAAGTGCCCAAGTCAAAGCCCAGACCATCTGAAGTTGCGGCCAGCCAGGCGGAAGTGTCGAAGATCACCTGGTCGCAGGACCCTGCCTTGCAGGCCTTGTCGCGCGAGCTGATGGGCATGCGTCGCCTGATTGAAGCGCAGGCAGAAACGCGTCGGGATTCCGAAGTCAATCGTGACCCGCAGCGTGCAAGAACGCTGCGCATGATGGAGGGACTGGGCTTTGCGCACGACATTGCCCGCGAAGTCTCTCTGGAGCTTCCCGACGGAACCGATGAGGCGCGTGCACGCTATCTGCCACTGGGCTGGCTGTCCCGGCGCATCCCGGTGCTGTCCAAGGATCCCCTGGCGCAGCCCGGTGTTCTGGCCTTGGTAGGGCCTACCGGCGTTGGCAAGACCACGACCCTGGCCAAGCTGGCGGCGCGCGCAGTGAAACGTTACGGGCGGCGCTCCGTCGTGCTAATGACGCTCGACACCTATCGAGTCAGTGCACAGGAACAACTGTCCTATTACGGACGACTGCTGGGGGTTCCCGTGTCGGTGATCGGACCGCAGGACAATCTTTCCAACAGTCTGGCCCGCGTCGCTGATTGCCCTGTGGTGCTACTGGATACCGCTGGCATCAGCCCGCGAGACGCTCGTCTGCATGGTCAGCTTGAGCGACTGGCGCAGTGCGGAAAGGTTCGCTCCATGCTGGTGATGCCAGCAAATGGCCAGCTCGGTGATCTGGAAACGGCCGCAGGAAGATTTTCCGAGGTCAAACCCTTTGCCAGCATCCTGACCAAGGTCGATGAAACCCACCGTCTGGGTGAGTCTCTTTCAGTGGTCATCCGGCGCAAGTTGCCGGTTGCATTCATTACCGATGGTCAGCGGGTACCGGAAGACCTGCACCCAGCGCGCGCGCCGGACCTGACGGTACGCGCGGTGCATTCGGCGCGTCAGACTGATGATCCTCCAGAAGGGATGCAGAGGAGTCAGGAGGCTGTCACCAATGGCTGAATTCGACTACGGGCAGGCCGACGGTCTCAGGGCGGGCGCTGGTAAGCCGGTCCGGGTCATTGCGGTGTGCAGCGGCAAGGGTGGTGTGGGCAAGACCAGTTTGTCAGTCAATCTGGCGCTGGCCCTGCGCATGCTGAATCTGGAAGTCATGTTGCTGGATGCTGACCTGGGACTGGCAAACGTGGACGTGCTGCTGGGGTTGCAACCGGCGTTCAATCTGTCGCATGTCCTGAGCGGCCAGTGCACGCTGGAAGAGACCATGGTTGAAGGTCCAATGGGTCTGATGATCGTGCCGGCAGCATCCGGGCAACGACGAATGGCCGGGCTGGATCCGGCGGAGCATGTCGGACTTATCAACGCCTTCAGCGAGATCAAGCGGCCGCTGGATGTGCTGATCATCGACAATGCTGCTGGCCTTTCAGACAGCGTTCTGACCTTCAGTCAGGCCGCTCAGGAGGCCATCGTGGTGGCATGCAATGAACCGGCCTCCCTGACCGATGCCTATGCCCTGATCAAACTCTTGTCCCGCGATTACGGCGTGTCGAGAATCAATGTCGTAGCCAACATGGTGCGCTCAGCGGCAGAAGGGCGCGAGGTCTACGAAAAGCTTCGGCGAGTCACGGAGCGTTTTCTTGATGTCAACCTCGAACTGCTGGGTTCGGTGCCACACGATGAAATGCTCAAGCGCGCCATTCGCAAGCAGAAGGCCGTGGTCGAGGCGTACCCCGGCAGTGCATCAGGAGCAGCGTTTAGGCAGATTGCGCTCAGGGCGAGTCGCTTTGAATTGCCGACAGGCGCACGCGGCAATCTCGAATTTTTTGTCGAGCGACTGGTTGCCTCGGCGTGCCCTCCCGTATCTGCTGGAGCCTTTGCGTGAGTGTCGCCCGCGCCTATCTGCAGGTCAGTCAGCCTGCGGTGGACACGGTGGTGACGGAGCATTCCGAACTTGTGCGACGCATCGCCTATCACCTGGCAGCACGTCTTCCCGCCAGCGTGGAAGTCGATGACCTGATTCAGGCCGGCATGGTGGGTTTGCTCGAAGCGGCGAGACACTTTGATGCCTCACAGGGCGCCAGCTTCTCAACGTTTGCCGGTATTCGAATCCGCGGCGCGATGCTGGATGAATTGCGGCGTGGAGACTGGACGCCGCGCTCTGTTCATCGCAAATCTAGAGAAGCGGCAAAAGCGGTTCGGGCGATCGAGGCCCGTACGGGCAGGGCAGCGAGTGATGCTGAAGTTGCCAGGGAACTTGGTATTGACGCGCACGAACTCCAGCAACTCAATCGCGAGGCCGCCAGCGCACCCCTGATGAGTCTCGATGAACTCCCGGCAGATGTTGTGGATGGCATCGGCGCACTTGATACCCCCGAAGAAGACGTTGAGAACAGCGAGTTTCGCAGCGATCTGGTGCATGCCGTTGCCAATCTGCCAGAGCGCGAGCGACTGGTGATGTCCTTGTACTACGAGCAGGAATTGAACCTGCGCGAGATCGCCGCGGTGATCGGTGTCAGCGAGTCGCGCGTTTGTCAGATCCATGGTCAGGCACTGGTGAGATTGCGCGCTCGCCTGGGCGACTGGCTGCACTGAATATTGAATGGAGAAAACAATGAAGACCGATATGAAAATTCTGGTGGTGGATGATTTCTCCACGATGCGAAGGATTGTGAAGAACCTGCTCGGCGAACTGGGCTTCACCAACATGCAGGAAGCCGACGATGGATCAACGGCGATTACCGCGCTTCAGGCTGGCGATTTCGAGTTTGTCGTGACCGACTGGAACATGCCGGGAATGACGGGTATCGAGCTTCTGCGCGCGATTCGCGCCGATGCCAAGTTGGCACATCTTCCGGTTCTGATGGTGACCGCGGAAGCGAGTCGCGAACAGATTATTGAGGCCGCGCAGGCAGGCGTGAACGGCTACATCATCAAGCCGTTCACGGCCGTGACGCTCAAGGAGAAGATAGACAAGATTTTCGAACGACTGGCGGCTGCGGCCTGAGGCGCGGTCGTGAAATCCAGCACAGACTTGCTCGGGGAGATGCGCCAAATCGTGGCTTTGCTCGAGGCCGGTAAAGCCTGCGAAGCGGAGGCAATCCTGTCCGGGATGTACGGTGATGCCGCCAGAATGCGCAAGGGTCTGGCCCAGGTGACCCACGTACTCCATGAGGGTTTGCAGAATCTGCCGGTGCGCGGGACGCTCAGCCGTCTGGCAAACCATGATCTGGCGGATGCCGGTTCACGCTTGGATCATGTGGTCCACATGACCGAGCGTGCGGCCAATGTCACTTTGGATCTGGTCGATGAAGCCAGGCAGTTGCTCAGCGAAGGCGCAATGCCAGCCGGACAGGTTCGTCTGCGCGAAATTCTCAATGAAATGACCGAAGCTCAGGCATATCAGGACCTGTCTGGGCAGATCATCAAGCGTGTGGCGTCGCTTCTAAAGCAAACCGAAGACGCATTGACGCAACTGCTTGGCGATGCGCCTGCGGCAGCAGAGCTCGTTTCGCCATCAGCAGCTGGGCCGGAGTTGGGAACGCGGGTCCCGGGGCTGGATAAGGCAGCTGACCAGTCAGAGGCAGACAGCCTCTTGTCAGGTCTTGGTATCTGAAGCGCCGCGGGTGAACGGCCATGCCCATGGATAATGAACTCGCTCAGGATTTTCTGGCTGAAGCAGGCGAACTGCTGGAGGCACTGGGTCCGGACCTGATGGGCCTGGCGGAGTCAGGCGCGGACGCCGAGCGAATCAATCGGGTCTTCCGGGCGTTTCATACCGTCAAGGGCGGGGCAGGATTTCTGGATTTGCAGCCGGTCGTGTCGGTCTGCCATGCCGCCGAAGATGTCGTCAATGCACTGCGTGGCGGAAAGCTGGTGCCGAGTCGTCAGGTGGAAGACGCGCTGCTGACCGCGCTTAGCGTCATGGAAGAGCAGTTGGCGAGCGTGGGGGCGGGACAGGATGCGATCGATGCACCTGAGGCCGTGCTCTCGAGTCTTCGCAATCTGCTGAGTCCGAAGGCTTCCGGTGACATCGATGAGGACGAATTCGAAGCCCTGCTGGATCAATTCCATGGAGCTGGCGCTGCACCTGGCAGTGGGAATGCAAAGGCCGCAGAGGATTCGCCGCCACCTGCGCCTTCGCCCAAAATTGAAGTGACCGCGGCGGCGCTTCCTGAAAAGACCGCCACTGCCGCGTCGAGACCATCGGCCAAGCCAGCTGCCGAGAAATCCGCAATCGAATCGACTTTGCGTGTCGAGACCCGGCGTCTGGATGCCATCGTGAATCTGGCTGGCGAGCTGATCCTCGCGCGCAACCGGCTTAAAACCATTTCCGAAAAGGGTGACCCGGTTCTGGCCAGAGCCGTCAAGGAAGTGGATCAAGTCACTTCATCCCTGCAATCTGCCGTGATGCGCCTGCGCATGCAGCCGATCGGCAAACTATTTTCCCGCTATCCGCGCATTGTTCGCGAACTGGCACGCAATCTGGGCAAGGAGGTAGAGCTGAGCCTGATCGGTGAGTCGGTAGAGTTGGACAAATCATTGGTCGAGGGCCTGGCTGATCCTCTGGTTCACCTGATCCGCAACAGTGTGGATCACGGTATCGAGTCATCCGATCAGCGTCGCAGCAGCGGAAAGGCTTCGGTAGGTCATGTGCGACTTGAGGCCGTACAGCACGGTGATCACATCGTGATTCTCATTGCCGACGATGGGGCGGGTATTGATCCGGACGTCATCCGCAGCAAAGCGCTGGAGAAAGGTCTGATCGAGCATGAGCAGGCTTCACGGCTCACTGCCAGAGAATGTCTGGATCTAATCTTCCTGCCCGGGTTTTCGACCAAGCAGGTGGTCACCGATGTATCCGGGCGAGGCGTGGGGATGGATGTGGTCCGTTCACGCCTGAGCGAGCTGGGCGGCAGCGTCGAAATTGATTCTGCCCTTGGCGAAGGTTCAAGGTTCCGTCTCAGGGTGCCACTGACTCTGGCAGTTCTGCCGGCCCTGATGCTCGGCGTCGGCGGCAGGCCTTACGCCATACCGTTGTCACAGGTGAGCGATGTGACTGACTTTGACGCAGGAGATGTACAGACAGTCGGGGGCCGGCGACTGCATTGCGGTCGACAGGGAGACCTTCCGCTGATGGACCTGCGTGAGTGGAGTGGCGCGCCGCTGGCCAAGCAGGGCCGCATCATCAATGTGCGATGCGGTGAACAACTGCATGCATTGCTGGTGGATGAAGTCTCCGGACGCGAGGAAATCGTGATCAAGCCTCTGGGGCGTGGTTTGCAGGGCATGCCCGGCTTTGCGGGAGCCACCGTCACCGGCGATGGCCGTGTTGCCCTGATCATTGATCCGGAACAGGTGAATCAAATTGACGCCCGCTAAGCCCAGCATGGACAAGATGACAGTGGTCGGCATCGTGCTGGCGCTGGTTGCAGTGCTGGGCGGAAGTGTCCTCAAGGGCAGTGGCATTGCATCGCTCTGGAGTCCGGCGGCCTTTGTGATCGTGATTATCGGCACCATTGCGGCGATCAGCCTGCATACGCCACTGGCCACGCTCAAGCATGCACTCAAGATTCTCAAGTGGACCGTGTTTGCACCTACGCCGAATCTTGAGCGTGAAGTAGAACGCATCGTCGAGTGGAGCTCACTGTCACGCAAACAGGGATTGCTGGCGCTGGAGTCCATTGTGGAAAGCGAACCCGATGCCTTTATCAAGAAAGCGCTGCAGATGCTGGTGGATGGCACCGAGCCGGAAACCATTCGTGGCATTCTCGAAGTAGAGGTGTCGGCCCGAGAGCATCACGACCTGACCGCCTCCAAGGTGTACGAGGGCATGGGCATTTACGCGCCCACTCTTGGCATCATTGGCGCCGTGCTGGGCCTGATGGCAGTGATGAAGAACCTGGCCGATCCCTCGAAACTGGGCGTTGGAATTGCAGCGGCTTTCGTCGCAACCATCTACGGCATTGCGTTCGCGAACCTGTTTTTCCTCCCCGTTTCGGCAAAGCTGAAGGCCATCATCAACGAGCAGTCCAGACACCGTGAATTGCTGATCGAAGGCATTGTCGCCATTGCTAAGGGTGAGAACCCGCGAAACATCGAGCAGCGGCTGGCGGGATTCATCAGTCATTAGGACGCTCCATGGCCCGCAAGAAGCCCCATGAGGATCACATCAACCACGAAGCCTGGGCAATTCCCTACGGCGACCTGGTCACCTTGCTTCTGGCCTTTTTTGTTGTGCTTTATGCGATCTCCTCCATTAACGAGGGCAAGTATCGCGTGATGTCTGACGCCATGTCGCAGGCTTTTGGTGGTCCACCGAAGTCGCTCAAACCGATTCAGGTGGGGCAGCACCGGCAACGCGGATCCAACTCTGATCAGAGCATTAGCCTCAACAAGTCCGAGCAGGTCGATCAGTCCATTGGTGGCACGACGCGGGACTTGTCGCATCCCTCGAACATACAGTCCAAGCTGGTGAGTAAGTTGCCTCCGCGACCCGGTGGAGGGCGACTTCATGAAGCGCGAACCCAGGCCGAGAAGGTGGCACGTATCCAGCTCATTCGAATGGGTGAGGAGATTGCTCAGGCGCTGAAGCAGCTTATCGATGCGGACATGGTCAAGGTTCGCAACAAGGAATTCTGGCTGGAACTGGAAGTGCGCTCGGATATCCTGTTCCGAAGCGGTCAGGCCGATCTTGTTTCGCAAGCCTATGCAACGATAGACCTGATCGCTCAGGTACTGGCGCAGTTTCCCAACGGCATGCGCATAGAGGGGCACACAGATGATCAGCCCATCTCAACCCAGCGCTTTCCTTCGAATTGGGAATTGTCGGCATCTCGCGCTGCCAGCGTGGTCAGGCGCCTGATCGAAAGTGGAATCGAACCACGCCGATTGACCATTGTGGGTCTTGGCGAACTATGGCCGATCGCGGACAACCAGACAGCAGAAGGCCGCAATGAGAACCGGCGGGTCACGATCGTCGTACTGGGTACCAGTGAGATGGCAGACAAGCTGCCGGATCTGAGAACGCCGGGACCGGCTCCACAAGTGCCGCCCGGCAGCGAGACCATTACGATGGCACCTCATTCGCTTGCGCAGAGTCTTCCGGATGGAGGTGCCTGATGCAGACCTGGGTCGTGGCGAATCAGAAGGGCGGTGTTGCAAAGACCACCACGGCCCTGTCGCTGGCCGGATTATCTGCTGGCAGTGGCATGCGGGTGCTCTTCATTGATCTCGATCCGCAGGCTTCAGCCAGTCACTATCTCGGTGTTGAGGATTGTGCGGACAAGCATTGCAGCATCAGCCTGATGATGAATGAGGCGGGTGCATTGCCGGTGGGTTCCAGGTACGAGGGTTTGGACATTTTTGTGGGTAGTGCGGGCCTGGCGACGCTCGAGCGACAGGCACCTGCGAAGGGGCAGGGTTTGATGCTTCGCCGGGCAATCGCATCGTGGCAAGGCCGCTATGACCGCGTGATCATTGATACGCCGCCGAGCCTGGGAACCCTTCTCATCAATGCACTGGCTTGTGCGAATCAGCTGATCATTCCCGCGCAGACAGAACCCCTGGCGGTTCACGGTGTGCGGCAGTTGCTGCGAACGCTGCAGATGCTGGAGTCGGCCGGGGCAGATCCTGTTCCTCGACTGATGGTCGCAACCTTGCACGATTGCAGAACGCGATCCGCGCGTGAAACGCTCGAACGGATGCGCGCCGAGTTTTCCGGCTTGCTTTGGGATGACCTGGTGCCGATCGACACACGTCTATGTGATGCGAGTCGTAGGGGCGAGATCCTGCCTCTGGAAGACCAGCAGATACGCGCGGCCGGTGCGTACTGGCGACTGTTCCAGACACTGACCAGGACGCTGCCAATGCCCGACGCAGGGAGTAATTTCGCATGAATGAGAATCTCAATGACTACGTCCGGGACATGCTGCTCGAATCCGGCGATGAGCCGTCTGCCCAGCAGCCGTCTTCTCCGACGGCACCGCCAGGTCCAAACTCGCCGGGCGACGTGCCAGCGGTGACCGCTCCATCATTGATGAATGCAGCGCAGTCACTGCAGAAGAAGCTGCAGGCTGCGCAGCAATTGCCAGACCAGCCCGAAGCCCTGACGACGCCTGCTGATCGCTATGTGAGCTTCGAGTTAGCGGGCCAGTGCTATGGCCTGCCCATTGTGCAGGTCAAGGAAGTACTGCCCATGCCAGATGTCACGCCAGTACCCGGCGCGCCGGAAAACTGCCCCGGCGTAGTGAACATGCGTGGCGATATCGTCACGGTCATTGATCTTCGCAGCGTGCTGGGCTTGCCGAGTCAAAATTGCGACGTCCTGATTGTGCTGAACGATGGAATGGCACTTTGTGTTGACGCTATCGGCAGCATCATTGATGCGCAGCAAGAAAATTCCGCCGCGCCGCCGAACGTCGGTGCTGCTCGACCGTTCATCGGTGGTCTCAGTCGCCATCAGGGGCGGTTCATTCTTCTCGTTGACATCCAAATGCTGGAAAACACCTTGTTTTCTGCATTTTCAAGCAGACGGAGCCGACACCAGACGGGAACGTGATTTGCCTGAATCCATGCAAGACGACAGGAACTTGCCGCAAGCATGGAGCAGCCAGTGTCATCACTCTCAAGTCAATCCGAAGACGTACCAGAGGCCACCAGCATCTTGAGGCTGGCCGGCAGATTGTCAATCTGCGAAGCGCATGCATTGCATGAGACCTTGATCTCGGCGGAGCATCTGGATGCCGTCGATCTGGATGCCAGCGAACTCGAGCATATCGATACACCAGCGATTCAATTGCTGGTCGCATTCTTCACCCAACGCGAACAACAGGGCCGGAAAACCCGATGGGCAGAGGTGTCCGATGCCCTGATCAGTGCCGCCAGCCTGTTGGGCGTCACACGCAAGATCGCCATCAACACTCCGGAGTAAAAAGGGATGTCAACGGTACTCACAGTAGATGACTCTGCGTCCATGCGTGAAATGGTGGTTTTCACGCTCAAGTCGGCCGGTTTCGATGTCACAGAAGCAGAAGACGGCGTAGACGCACTCGAAAAAGCGCAGGGAAAGCAGTTCAGCCTAGTTTTGGCGGACGTCAACATGCCGCGGATGGACGGCATCCAGCTGATCCGCTCTCTGCGTGAGCTGCCGGACTACAAGTACACACCGATGCTGATGCTGACCACCGAGTCCACGGCGGACAGAAAGGCTGAAGGTAAAGCCGCCGGGGCTACGGGTTGGCTGGTCAAGCCGTTTGATCCGGATCAGTTGGTGGCCACTATCAAGAGAGTGCTCAGCTAATCCCATGAGCACCATCGACCTCGAACGATTTCACGCTACTTTCTTTGAAGAAAGCCGCGAAGGCTGTGAGCAGATGGAAGTGGGGTTGCTGTCCCTCGATCAGATTGCAGAAGGCGAGGCGATCGATCTGGAGGTGGTCAACACCATTTTTCGTGCGGCGCATTCCATCAAGGGCGGCTCATCGACATTCGGGTTCACGGAGCTGGCAGACCTGACCCATGCCCTGGAAACCCTGCTTGATGAGATGCGAGCCGGGCGCAGACCGGTTCGGCGCCAGGAAACCGATGTTCTACTGGAATCGGTTGATGTGCTGCGTGCTCTGCTGGATGCACGACAACACAAGCGCAGTTTCGACGCGGTTGCCATCGAAGCACTCAAACAGCGTCTGGACGCGCTGTTGTCTGATGCAGAGCAGCCTCGCGCGGCGGCATCATCCGACACCGCTGATGCCAGGTCATGCCGCGGCGGGAAGCGCTGGGCGATCAGATTCGCGCCGGGTTCGGACCTGTTGCGGACCGGGAACGAGCCCTTGAGGATTCTCCGCGAGTTGGCGGAAATGGGTCACATCACAGTAGAAGCTGATACCGGACGCATTCCGCCATTGGCATCGCTTGAGCCGGACACGGCATATATGGGCTGGACCATTGAGCTGGATGGAGATACGACCGAGGCCGAAGTAAAAGAAATTTTTGCCTGGGTCGAGGATGAATGTGAACTCGATATCCGGGAGTTACCTGATTCTTCAAGCAGCCCGGAAGCTGTCGAAGACAAAGCTGCACAGACTTCAGCTCCAGGCTTGAAGCCGGTTGTGACGCCGGCAGGTGCCAGTGCTGATGCGGCTTCGATTCGAGTATCCATTGAAAAGGTTGATGCACTGATCAATTTGGTCGGGGAGCTTGTGATCACCCAGGCCATGCTCGCGCAACACGGGAACGAGCTCGATCCTGTTGCGCATGAAAAGCTCGTCGCCGGTCTTGCACAGTTCGAGCGCAATACTCGCGATCTGCAAGAGGCAGTGATGGCGGTGCGCATGCTGCCAGCAGGCATGGTGTTCAGCCGCTTTCCGAGAGTGGTGCGCGATACCGCCGCGAAGCTGGGCAAGTCGGTGCAACTCCTGACCAGCGGTGAGACCACTGAACTCGACAAAGGGGTGATTGAGCGAATCGTTGATCCCTTGACCCACCTTGTCCGCAACAGTCTGGACCATGGTCTTGAAACCGCTCAGGAGCGCAAGGCGGCAGGCAAACCTGAGACGGGCACCATCAGTATTGATGCCTCGCAGCAGGGTGGTCACATTCTGCTGGTCGTCAAGGACGACGGCAGAGGACTGAACCGCGAGAAGCTGCTTGCAAAGGCGCGCCAGCAAGGCATTGAGATTTCTGACGAAGCGCCTGACAGTGAGGTCTGGCCGCTGGTCTTTCTTCCCGGTCTATCCACAGCCGAAAAGCTGTCGGATGTTTCCGGGCGTGGCGTCGGCATGGACGTGGTGAAGAAGAACATCCAGGCCCTGGGCGGTTCTCTTGAACTCAGTTCCAGCACGGGCAAGGGCACCACCGTACTGATTCGTTTGCCCTTGACTCTGGCCATTCTGGACGGCATGTCCGTCGGCGTTTCCGACAACATCTACATCCTGCCACTGGCCTCGGTGATTGAATCCCTGCAACCGCTGGAGAAGGACATCAAGACCATCGCGGATGCAGGCAGGCTGGTTCGTGTGCGCAATGAGTATCTGCCACTGGTTGATCTTCGCCAGTGGTTCTCGGTCGGTGGCAATAGCCGTTCGCCACATGAGGCGATCGTGGTCATCGTTGAATCCGAGGGACGCAAGCTAGCCGTGCAGGTTGACGAGCTGGTCGGTCAGCAACAGGTGGTGATCAAGAGCCTGGAAGCGAACTATCGACGTGTTCGCGGCGTATCAGGCGCCACCATTCTCGGTGACGGGCGCGTGTCCCTGATTCTCGACGTGACCTCGATCATCCGGCTGCTCAGCCAGCCCCCATCTTCACAGGCACTTGCAGCCTGAACCCAGACGAGGTCATCCCATGAGCATCGCAGAAAACGACACTGATCCTGGACAGGCACGCTCCACGCCGACTACGCCGAATGAATTTCTCACCTTCACGCTGGGCGAGGAGGAGTATGGCGTCGACATTCTCAAGGTCCAGGAAATTCGCGGCTACGACACCATGACTCGCATCCCTGACGCGCCGGACTTCATAAAGGGCGTCATCAATCTTCGCGGCACGATTGTTCCGGTCGTCGACATGCGCATCAAGTTCAAGCTCGGCAAGGCCGAGTACGACGAGTTTACCGTGATGATCATTCTCAACATTGCCAACCGCGTGGTCGGCATGGTGGTAGATGGGGTGTCGGACGTCATGCAACTGACGCCTGAACAGATTCGACCTGCTCCCGAGTTTGGTAGCGCGGTGAACGTTCGCTACATCACCGGCATCGGAGCGCTAGACGAGCGAATGCTGATTCTGCTGGATATCGAAAGGCTGATGTCTGGCGCAGATATGGCGCTCATGGACTCGGCTACCCAGACGCTGCAGTAAGCGCATTGCAAAGGAGAACTTAAATGAAGCCTCGTACTGACCATCCGACCACTGCAATGCAAAGCGTTCTGTTGAATGAGGCCAGACAACGGCGGCCGCACAACCACGACGACAAGAAGATTCCTGTTTATCCACCCATGCTTGCGTCAGTCCTGTCAGCGCACATCGCTTAGTTGTACCGCGAAATTCATTCCTTTCAAGTCCCGACCAATACACACGCCCTGAAAATACACACTGGAGGATGCTCAATGAAAAGCACATCAGAATCTGCGGAATCCGTGCTACGAAACTGTTCCCGTTTGCTGCTGGGGCTGCCCGCGATGGTGGCAGCAGCCTGCTTTGCCCATGGCCACGGCGCGCTTGGATCTCAGGTTCTGAGCCTGCTCCTGTTAGTGGCTTTCGCGCTGGGAGCTTTGGGCGCCTATGCGCTGCTTCGCATCGTGCAACAGGGTGGTGGAAGTCGAGAAGCAAAGACTGAAAACCACGTCCGGACCGCCGCAGCGAAATGTGCTGCTCACCCTAACCCTTACTCATAAGGCAGGAATTCGATGAACGCCAAATCTGCAAAAAAGACTTCAGCCTCAAGCACCAGCAAAGCCCGTGGGCAGACCAAGAAATCAAGGCCAGCGCCGCTGATACGGCGTGATTCCATTCCCAAGACTGTCGCCAGCAAGGCGAAGGCTGCTGAACTGGAACGTGCCAATCTCGAGGGGCAGATCGCTGCCATACACAAAGCCCAGGCGGTCATTGAATTCACCCTGGACGGCAAGATCATCACCGCAAATGAAAACTTTCTCGGGGCGATGGGTTACACGCTGGAGGAGGTTCAGGGTCAGCATCATTCCATGTTCGTCGACGCGTCGCATCGTGACAGTGCCGAGTATGCAGCCTTCTGGAAGAAGCTTGGTCGAGGTGAGTACGACGCAGGTCAGTACAAGCGGATTGCCAAGGCGGGCAGGGAGGTCTGGATTCAGGCGAGCTACAACCCGATCTTCGACAAGAACGGAGAGGTGTTCAAGGTCGTCAAGTACGCAACCGACGTCACAGAGCAGAGGCGAATCGCGAGGGTTAACGAACGCCTGATGCTGGGTCTGGATGTGGTGGACACCAACGTCATGGTGGCTGATGTTGACCTCAATGTGGTCTACGTCAATGCCTCGATCAAGAAGATGCTGGCGTTGGCAGAATCCGATATCAAGAAGGATGTGCCCAGCTTTTCGGCATCGTCCGTGGTCGGGACAAACATCGATACCTTTCACAAGCAGCCCTCCTATCAGAGAAAGCTGCTCGCTGAATTGCAGACAACCCACAAGGCAAGACTGTCCCTTGGAGGGCGAACCTTTTCGCTGCTGCTGAATCCGATTGATGCGCAAAGCGGCGAGCGTCTCGGCTATGTCGTGGAATGGAAGGACATGACGGCTGAACTAGCAGCAAGAAAGGCCGAGGAAGATCGACAAGCAGAAGAACGCAGGCTCGCAGATGAGAATCTGCGGATCAAGAACGCCCTGGATAATGTCTCTGGCAATGTGATGATTGCCAATAATGATCGTGAGATCATTTACATGAATAAAGCGGTATCAGAGATGCTGACCAGTGCAGAGGTGGAACTGCGAAAGGCGTTGCCGCATTTTGATGCCAGGAAGCTGATGGGCGAGAACATCGATGTCTTCCACAAGAATCCGGCGCATCAGCAGAACATGCTGTCGGCCCTGCGCAGCTCCTATCGCACCGAGATCAAGGTAGGTGAACTTACATTCGGACTGATCGCCAGCCCCATCGTCAACGACAGTGGCGATCGGCTGGGAACGGTCGTGGAATGGAAGAATCGAACGGCAGAAGTCGCTGTCGAGAACGAGATCGGTACCATCGTGGGCGCCGCCGCCAATGGGGATTTCACCCAGAGAATTTCGCTGGAAGGCAAGGACGGTTTCTTCAAGCTTCTGGCCGAGAACGTGAACTCGCTGCTGGAAACCAGTGAGGTAGGTTTGAATGAGGTGGTTCGCGTACTCGGGGCCCTGGCCCAGGGCGACCTGACCGAAACCATTACCGCCGAATACAGCGGAACCTTTGGCCAGCTCAAGGACGATGCCAACACCACGGTGCGCCAACTCACCGAGATCATTTCACAGATCAAGACCGCAACTGAAACCATCAGTACGGCCGCAAAGGAAATCTCGGCGGGCAACACCGATCTATCCGGACGTACTGAGCAGCAGGCCGCCTCGCTGGAAGAAACCGCCTCTTCCATGGAAGAGCTGACCAGCACGGTGAAACAGAACGCCGAGAATGCTCAGCAGGCCAACCAGCTTGCGAGCGGAGCCTCTGATGTGGCGCGCAAGGGCGGGCAGGTGGTCAACGAGGTTGTCACCACCATGAGCGCGATCAACGAGTCGAGCAAGAAGATTGTCGACATCATTAGTGTGATTGACGGGATTGCGTTCCAGACCAATATCTTGGCCTTGAATGCCGCTGTCGAGGCAGCTCGTGCCGGCGAACAGGGACGTGGTTTCGCGGTTGTAGCTGCTGAGGTACGCAGCCTGGCGCAGCGTAGCGCAGGGGCGGCCAAGGAGATCAAGACGCTGATTGGCGATTCGGTCGAAAAAGTCGGCAACGGCGCCAAGCTTGTTGATCAAGCCGGGGCCACCATGGAGGAAATCGTTACCAGCGTGAAACGCGTGACCGACATCATGGCCGAGATTTCCGCGGCCTCGCAGGAGCAAAGCCAGGGTATTGAGCAGGTCAATCAAACTATCACGCAGATGGATGAGACGACGCAGCAGAATGCGGCCTTGGTGGAACAGGCATCTGCGGCGGCTCGTTCTCTGGAAGACCAGACGGTTGGACTTTCCAGTTCTGTTGCACGCTTCAGGCTAGTGGCAAGCACGCAGGAGGAATCCGGCCAAAGACTGATTGAGACAGCCCCACAGCCTGTGCGCAATGCCCCGGTACGTTCGGCCAAGCCTTCATCACCTGCTCCAGCCAAAAGCAAGCCGGGAACAAATGGCGTCGCTTATCTGAATGGAAACGGCAAGTCGAGGCCAGGCGCGGAACACTCCGATGCCGGTGGCGATCAGTGGACTGAATTCTGATCCTTGCCTTGGCCCGGAGAAGCGATGTGCTCGTCGACTCTCCGGGGCTTTGTAATTCCATCCCCTGCCTGCCGGAGCTCCCAGTGAAAATGCTGTCACGCGAATGCCTTGCCTCACTCGTTGCTCCGGCGGATGGGCAGCCTGGCGCACGAACCGGTCGGGACGGGTAAGACGCTCATGGCTGACGACGTTCCCGACTTGCGAGACTTCGAGTTTGCACGCGGCGACTTTGAACGTGTGCGGAAAATGATCTATCAGCGTGCCGGGATATCGCTGGCAGACTCGAAGCAGCAGATGGTCTATAGCCGTCTGGCGAGACGTCTGCGCAGTCTTGGCCTTCATTCGTTCCAGGCCTACCTGGATCGTCTCGAATCGACAGACGCAAACGATGAGTGGCAGGAATTCACGAATGCGCTGACGACCAACTTGACCTCGTTTTTCCGCGAGGCGCATCACTTTGAGGTTCTGCGCGAGCATTTGCTGGAAAAAATCTCGGCCAGGCGGCCACTCAAGATCTGGTGCGCGGCGGCGAGCACAGGCGAGGAGCCTTATTCGCTGGCAATGACGGCCTGCGAGGCTTTCGGCTCTCTGAGTCCGCCCGTGGCTATTCTGGCAACGGATATCGACACACGTGTATTGGAAACGGCTCGAGGCGGCGTATACCCGCTCGACCGTGTTGAAAAGATGAGCGAGCCTCGCAAGCGTCAGTTTCTCCTGCGTGGCAAAGGCAGTATGCAGGGGCAGTGCCGCGTCATTGAGCCTCTGCGCCAGATGATCCAATTCAGGCCGCTGAATCTACTGGATGCTCAGTACCCCATGAAAGGACCTTTTGACGCTGTTTTCTGTCGCAACGTCATGATCTATTTCGACAAGCCCACGCAGCTATCGATTCTGAGCCGGATGGCACCCTTGATCGCAGCAGATGGACTCTTCTTTGCAGGACATTCAGAAACGTTTTTCCATGCCGACAAACTGATTCGCCCTATAGGCCGAACTGTTTATCGGCGCGCAGGCGGCTTCTGAGCCATGTACGCCATCCGTCCCTCCCGGAGTGGTCCGGCACCACCGAACAGCGCCGAATCCGGCTACTTTGATAATCGCTTTGGGGCTACGGCCCTGAAGGTCTTGCCTGGAGAATTTCGCGTGGCGTCCGACGACGTGATGCTGGTGACTGTGTTGGGCTCCTGCGTGGCGGCCTGTATTCACGACCCGCTGACAGGCGTCGGTGGCATGAATCACTTCATGCTGCCTGAGAACGACAAGGAAGCAGGGCGCTCGAGCTGGGCCAGTGAGTCGGCACGCTATGGCAGTTACGCAATGGAAATGCTGATCAACGAACTCTTGAAACAGGGCGCCGAACGTCAACGGCTGGTAGCCAAGCTCTTTGGCGGTGGAGCGGTGCTCAGCGGGCTGACCACCTGCAATGTAGGGCAGCGCAACGGTGAATTTGCCCTGCGCTATCTGCAAGCGGAACAGATCAAGCTTTCAGCCAGTGACCTGTTTGATGTGTTTCCACGACGTGTGCACTACTTCCCGCAGAGCGGTCGCGTCATGGTCAAGCGGCTGGCCAGTGCCCGTGATGCTGATGTCATCAAGAGCGAGAAGCTCTATAGCACGCGCCTGCAGAGTTCTCCCACTTTGGGCAGCGTGGAGTTGTTCTGATGCGACCGATCCGCGTTCTCGCCATAGACGACTCAGCACTGATGCGCGCGCTACTGGTGGAATTGCTCTCGCGTGACAGTGATATCGAAGTAGTGGGCACCGCGCCGGATCCTCTGGTGGCGCGCGAGAAGATCAAGCAGCTGGAGCCTCATGTCCTGACGCTGGATGTTGAGATGCCGCGTATGGACGGGCTCACGTTTCTGGAGAACCTGATGCGACTCCGGCCCATGCCGGTTGTCATGGTGTCGTCTCTGACGCAGAAGGGAGCAGATGCAACGCTACAGGCGCTTGAATTGGGCGCCTTTGATTTTGTCGCCAAACCAAAGCTGGGCGTCGAAGAAGGCATGCGAGCCTACGCAGACGATCTGATCGCGAAGATCAAGATGGCGGCGCGTTCGCCAGTGAATCGAACTCGCTCTCGTACGGCAGAGAAGCCTCGACTTGCGACTCCGGTTGCGCATCGCTTGCGCACCACAGACCGCATCATCGCCATTGGCGCGTCCACCGGTGGTACCGAAGCCATTCGGGAAGTTCTGGAAAGGATGCCTCCGGATGCACCCGGCATTGTGGTGACACAACATATACCTCCGGCTTTCAGCAAGCCGTTTGCCGAGCGCCTGAACCGGGCCTCAGCCATGCAGGTTTGCGAGGCCACTGAGGGCGTGATGGTCAGGCCGGGGCATGTCTATGTCGCGCCTGGTGACCAGCATTTGCGAATCGTCGCAGACGGTGTGCGTTGGTACTGCCGACTGGATCAGGGCGCGCCTGTGAACCGACATCGTCCCAGTGTGGATGTGATGTTCGAATCGGTGGGACGCTCTGCTGGCGCCAACTGTGTCGGAGTGATTCTTACCGGCATGGGAGAAGACGGCGCACGGGGTCTTCTGAGCCTGAAGAAACTGGGTGCTCCGACCATTGCCCAGGACGAGGCCAGCTGTGTGGTCTGGGGGATGCCGGGTGCTGCCGTGCGTCTTGGTGCGGCATCCAAAGTGTTGCCATTGGCGTCAATTGCCCAGGCGATCTTGCAATGCAGCGGTGCAGCTCCAAAAGTCACTTAGGGCTCAAGTCTTGAGACTTTCAGCCGATACAGGATTAAACAGAGTAATCGCCATGAATACTGAAATACTGAAAACCTGGAGTGCCCCGGTCTCGCTTACGGCAGCACATTTTCTATGTGCGAGTTTGTCGGGTCCCTATGTTCTGACTTTGGCCAGCGCCATCGCAGCCGCTCTGGCCTGGAGCTGGAGCCTGTTGCAACGCGACAGGGCGGCCCGAGCGGTCAGTGGCGCGTTGCCCGACGAACTTGAGGCGCTGCACAAGGCGCTCTGCGACGAGCTTGCGAGCGCCAAGGAAGAACACGAGAGAGCCCGCAAGCTGATCGCGGATTCAGTCAGTGGCCTTGGCATCAGTTTCAAGGGCATGCACGAGAAGACCAGGCAGCAGGGAGACATTGTCCGAAGCGTTGTAGATCGCCGCGAACCTGGCGGTGGAGAGGTACGGCGGGTCGCGGAGCAAGCCACCGGCCTGGTGGGGAAAACCTGTGATGCGCTGAGTGGCGTGGCCCAACGAAGTCAGGAAAGTCTGACGCACATCGACGAGATGGTCGTCAGCCTGGATGCCATTTTTGCCCTGCTCGAGGATGTACGAACCATCGCCGACCAGACCAATCTTTTGGCGCTCAATGCAGCGATCGAAGCGGCGCGTGCCGGAGAAGCCGGCCGAGGCTTTGCCGTGGTGGCTGATGAGGTGCGAAATCTTTCCCAGCGTTCGGGTAGCTTTAACGAGCAGATTCGGTCTCGGGCCGGGGTAGCGCGCGACGCCGTGGCCAAGGTCAGAAGCATGATCAATGAGCTGGCTAACAATGATCGTGAGCTCAGCGAACAGGCGAGGCAGGATGCCGACAAGCTCGTCAG
Organism: Panacagrimonas sp.; assembly: GCA_041603235.1. Classification (GTDB taxonomy): domain Bacteria; phylum Pseudomonadota; class Gammaproteobacteria; order Nevskiales; family Nevskiaceae; genus Panacagrimonas. The sequence continues at coordinate 162,649 of JBFIES010000003.1, forward strand.
CCAGGTGTCGGGCATGAATGACGCTCTGGGGCAGGCCATTACTGAAGTTGCCCGGATAGGAGAGGGTCTGGGATTGGCGGTGGGGGATGCGGTCAGGTCCTTACAGTTTGAGGATATTGCGAGTCAGGCGCTGGGTTCAGCTACCGCGCATCTGGTTCGCGTGGAACGACTCTCTGCGCAGCTCAGCCAGCTGCGGAACGCTCGTCACACACATGGTCCCACCGACATTGCGCACGCCAGGGAAGAACGTGTCAGCAACAGTGCACCGCTGCGCAAGCCGGTGTCTCAGGAATCGATGCAGACCGGATCGGTTGAACTGTTCTGAGATAGTAAATTCAGACTAGTTTTGCGCGTGAAGCTGGCCCTTGCTTGAAGCGGCGTCGGACCAGTCTGCTCATTGCTACCGTTTGACGGGAGGGCAGGGCTTTCAGCTAGGTGCCACCTTAGAGTTGTTCGCACGGGCGGCTTGGCGACAGCTACGCAGTCGAAAGTCATGTGACACCCGAGGGGAGCTTCAAATTTCTGATCAACTGAAATGAAAACCGATGATTCTTCTTGGGAAGCCGAGCAAATTGATTCTTTCCTCAGCCTGGATGAGGGGGCTGGACCGGAACAGGAGACGGAGGGCTTCTACCGCCAACTGTTCGATCTGTGCCTGAATGAGATCGTCGTCTACGACCCGCGTTCACGACAGATCGTGGACTGCAATGAGGCGGCCATTCGCAATCTGGGGTACTCGCGCACAGAACTCATAGGCCGTTCTATTGAGTCGCTGGGCTGTGTGCTGACGCCCGAAGCGTTGGAGGCAGGTGTTGCCAAACTGCTCAACGGAACGCAATCAAGGATGAGTTGCCTGGCCAGACCTGAAAGCAGATCTGGTACGTCTTATCCGGCGCGGCTCCACTTTCATCGGATCACCGGAAAGGGTGCGACCGGCACCCAGTTGGCGATCGTGGCGCAAAGGCTGGATGAACGCCTCAACTATGCATCCCTTGCGCGAAGGCAGTGCTCTTTGAGAGAGCGGGAGCGTCGACAGCTGGCGAGCAATCTTCATGACTCGGTATCGCAATCAGTCATGGCGACGATTATCGATTTGAAATCCAGGCAGGTAGCCTTCACGGAGCAGGATCGCGGCGAGCTGATTCGGACGCTCGAGAATACGCTGGAACAGGTCCGTTGCGTTACTTCGAGCCTGATACCTGAGTGGATTACCGAATTCGGTCTGGCGCAGGGGATAAAGGCGCACTGTGAGCGCATTGCCAAGATTGGCAATATTTCCATCAAGGTGAGAATCAAGGGCAATCTGGAGGCCGTAAGCAGCAAGGCAAAATCAGATTGCTATCACATCGTGCAGGAGAGCATCAGTAATGTGATTCGCCACGCACATGCCGGAAACGCCCGACTATTTGTCTGCGCAAATGCCAAGGGTGTGCAGATCGATGTTCGGGATGACGGCAGAGGTTTTGATGGCGGCCGCATCGGCAGGCGTGCTTCTGATCTTCCGGGTCTGGGCCTGTTCGGTATGTCTGATCGCGCCCGCCTCTGTGGGGGAGACTTCAAGTTGAGCAGCCAACCTGGAAAAGGCACTCATGTCCGTGTTTTCCTGCCGCGCAGCGCCTGTCCTCCCGAAACGGTCAAGCGCCTGACTTCAGTTGCAGAGCCAGTGTCGGGCCGCCGCAAGACAGCCGATCGGGTCGTTGCATATCCAGAAATCTAGCATCGACCGAAACGGCTTCATGCCAGTCGAGATTGCTCGTAAGTAGCGCTGCCGATCAGCAATCCTGAAAGCTCATGCCGCGAGTGATTCGCGCTGGCCGCTGGCCGGATTAAGGCTGGAGAACAACACAGTGTCGCCCCCGGACGACTTTGCAGACAGCAAGCGCTCCTGAACACGCTGTTCGATGTAGTCGATCGATATTCCAGCGTAGCCAGGTTGCTCGATCAGACCGATACTGGCCGTAACAGGCGCGCTTGAGTCCGAATTGTCATCCCGAATCACTCTGATGATCTGTCGACTCCTTTGAAGCCCCTGCACGACAGTGCAGTCGAACCAGACAATGCCGATTCGGCGTGACGAGAGCAGGCAGCAGACATCTTCAGGATGAAACTTGCAATCCTCTAGGCCGATGTGAACTTTGATGTTGCTGCGGGCGGCGTGTTCATCCGCCGGGGCAGGGCCAGCATCAAGTTCGATATACGCAACACATGCGGGCAAGGCTTCGTCCTGGGCACGGCTTAGCACTGTTGCGGCTGAGCGTGTCCAGGTTTGACCGATGGTTTCGATGAATGCCTGAGAGTCCCGATCCGTTCGCGAGAGTGAGGAGCGCGTGTCGGACCGTTTTCGCATGAAAAGCATGCAAGTAAACGCAGCTCCAACTGCAAACAGAACCGCAATCTCTATGACCTGTGTGCCGGCAATGCCTGAGGTATGTGCCGGTCCGAGGAGAATCGTCGAGATCAGCGTCAGCGGTAGCAGGCAGTTGGCGATCAGTGCCAGGTAGAACCATGCGCGTGTTCCGGTGCGTGGACGTGCGTCAGACAGAGGCGACCTGGTGACAGATGAAGATTCCATGACAGTGCTCCAGCAGTAGATGCTGGAACCACGGCAAGGCGCATGCCCGCGCAGTGTCAGATTGCTGACACCATATTCGAGATGAACCTATGTCGGTTTCCCGGCATGCGCCGATGAGCGCTCAGCGAGGAGCGATAATCATGCCGCGCACAGTCTTCGGCTGAGGACCTGAGGCGTGCTGCGTTTGTAGTACCAGGACAAGAACTCATCGCGTGGCATGGGCCGTGCAAACAGATAGCCCTGCTGCAAAGGCACGCCACGGCTGATGAGCATATTGCTTTGGGCTTCGCTCTCGACCCCTTCTGCAACGATGGCCAGGTCAAGACCTGTGGCGAGCTGGGAAAGAGCCGAGGTTATTTCGCGAGACTGCTTCTCCGTTGCCAGGCGTTCAACGAAACTGCGGTCGATCTTGATCTTGTTGATCGGCATGGTCTGCAGGTGTGTAAGCGAGGAATAACCGGTGCCAAAATCATCAAGGGCAATGCGAAAACCTGCTGATCTCAGTTCCTGGATCAGTGGCATGACTCTGGCCACGTTCTCGATCAGAGATGTTTCGGTGATCTCGAACTCGATACTGCCCCTGGGCAGTCCTGTACTGGCAAATGAATCCATCAGTTTGTGGATGTGATCCGCCTGAAGTTCGGCGGCCGAGAGATTGAAAGCCAGAGGGATATCAATCCGGCGCAAGCGAAAATCAGCCAGATGCTCGCAAGCCCCTGCGAACAGCTGGGTAGAGAGTTGCGTGATCTTTCCGCCAGTTTCCATTGCGGTCATGAAGTGATGCGGCGACAGCACGCCCCGTTCGGGGTGGTGCCAGCGCGCCAGTGCTTCGACACAGACCACCGCGCCGGTCTGGGTATCAATGACGGGTTGCAGGTGTGCCTGGAATTCTCCTTTTTCGAGGGCGCGATCAATTTCGGACAGATGTCGGAACATTTCCATGGGCTTGCCACGGAAAGCACTCCTTGCAACTTGGGCATTTGATCTGCCGAAGCGCTTGGCATCGGTGAGGGCACTGTTTGCTGCACCGATCAGCTGGAAGGCGTCTCGTCCATGTCGCGGCGCGTGGGCAACGCCGATGGAGACAGACAGGCTGATGCGGTGTCCGCACCGCATGTAGGGTTGCTCCATGGCAGAGATAATGTTTTGCGCCAACAGGGGCAATTCCTGGGAACGCTCCTCTCTGGACGAGTTTTGCAGCGGGATTGGCGAGATGATCAGGAATTTGTCCCCGCTGTAACGACCCATCAGATCCCGTGCACCGAGCAGCCTGGTGATTCGTTCGGAAACTTCGCGTATGCACATATCGCCAATGTGGCTTCCCAAGCCAATATTGATCTGGTTGAGGCGATCAACGTCTATGAGCAGAACGTGTCCTTTCTGACCTTCGGCAGCGAACTCCTCTATCCACTGTTCGCAGCGATGGCGGTTGGCGGTCAGGGTGAGGGGGTCGGTGTGTGCGGTCTCATCCAGACGCCGGTTGAGGTTGCGCAGCTGCTTCAGGACCTTGTGAATATGTCCGAGTCCGTGTCGCGGCTGTAGATCGAGTTCGGGTACAGGTAGCCCTGCTGCCAGTTTCCTGAGTGCGTCGCTGAGGCCTGTCCATGGACGCAACACGTAGTGAAGCAGGCCCGCGAAGAACAGGAATGCGATGGCCGTCTGCCAGACTGTGGATTGTGCCCACCGCTGATTGGCAATGCCCATCGCGGGCGTGTCTGGAAATCCGTGCGCGAGCTGGTCATGCAGCTGCGAGGACTTGAGGCCAGCCTGCTTCAGATCGCTCAGGACTTGTCCGCGAGCTTTTACCTGTGCTTCGAACCCGAGCTTGTTGGCATCGCTGGCGGTTTGCAATGCACGATCAAGATCAGCCTCGATTCGCGAAGTCTGCGTGGGATAAGCGGCCCGCAGGGTGGTAAGCGCGTCAATAAAGCGATGGCTCTGTTGGGGGACGATCAGCGTCTGATAATCGTTGTACTGTGATTGAAGCTGCTGGTAATTGCTGATTTCGCTGCTGATGATCTGGGCGGCAGCCATCTGGCGTGAGAGGTTGAACACATGGTCGTGCTGCGTGTGCGCGACGCTCAGGTCTCGATAAAGGATGAGCGGCGTGATGTAGCCGGCAACCCAGATGCCCAGTACGAGTGCGAGTAAGCGATTGCGGATACTCATGGATAGCTCCGGCCGAACTCCTAGATGACGGATACAGCCTGCGTGGTCAGCCCATTGGGCAGTGCAGGTTCAAGAACCGTTTCGGCGGCAGGTCGGAAATCTTCGGGGCCAGGGGGATGAAAGGCCTAGATCAGCCCGCTGAACGGTGAGCAGGTTCACTCCGTCCAGCGCGCAGGCAGCATGTGGATTCGTTCAGCGATGCGGTTTGGCCTGCGTACTGGCTTGCGCGATTCGGGTGCATGATCAGGCCTGGCGGGAGTGTTCGTTGTCAGTAGGCGGATTGAAGGGCTTGGCAAACCAGATCGGTCTTCATGCGCTCGCTCATCGACCGGCCGACAATCCTTCAGTTGGCCAGGCTCATGATGCAGGCCACATGCAGGGCTGGGGTCGATCTCTCATCAGGGCCGAAGTTGGGGGCACTTTCCATCTGCATGAACCCATTCTCAGCTCAATGAATTTGTCTCAGGCAGTGACGAGCAGAGCGGATCGATCCTCGTTTTCGGCGGCAGGCGAAGAGAGACCTCCACCACCGTTCCCAGTCCAGGCTGAGCGTGCACGCAAAGGATTCCAGACATGGCCTCGATGCGCTCTCGCATGCCGGTGAGTCCGTATCCCGCAGAAATTGACTTGGGATTGAAACCGCGACCATCGTCCACTACGTGCAACAGCAGTTGTCCCTCGTCTTCCATGAGTCTCACCCATACCGTACTAGCGCACGCGTGGCGTGCGATATTGGTCAGGCTTTCCTGCACGATGCGGTAGAGGTGCATTGCGCTATCGGGCGCAATTTGTGGCTCGTCTGGCAAGATGGCTGCATTGAGCGCGACCTGGGGGTGATCCTCACGCCAACGGTCAAACAAGGTCTGCAGCGCGCTACTCAAGCCTAGACGTTCGATCGCGGGTGGGCGGAGACGCTGGATCACCCGCCGGCTGGCACGATGTATCTCGGCGACGAGCCCGCGCAGTACCAGTAGACGTGCCTGGCGCTCAGACGCATCTTGCGTATCGAGTCGGCCAATGCGGATCGTCTCTATCTCGATTGCGGCTACGTGCTGGCCAATCTCGTCGTGAAGTTCGCGCGCGACCATGCGCCGTTCTTCTTCCTGCAATTCGAGGTGTTTGAGATGCATGGCGCGCAGCGCCTCGCGCGAGCGGGACAGGCGGCCGGAAAGGCGCGCCAAGCCCCGGAACAGTCGACGGATCTCCGGAGCGCTTCCACGTGGTAATGGCCCAGGTGGATCGCCACGTCCCAGTCTATCCATGGCGGCTACCAGGCCGTGCAAGGGAGAAAGCGTGCGCGATACCACCGCGAACACACTCATGTTCACGACGAAGGCGAGCAGAGCAGTGAGAATCAGCTGGCGATAGACCTCACCCCAGGCCTCTTGCAACTCATCGTGCGGATCGCTGAAAAGTATCACCCTCAGCGGCTGCGGGCCATCCGTAATGTTTCGCACTACAGGTGGCGTCGCGTCATGAACACCAGCCTCAAACCAGTCTGGGACTACGCTTGCAGCCGTTGGTGGACGACATCGCAATGGCGCGGAGGGGCCGCGTTCGATGGCCGCGCACAGGTGGCGACTCTCGGAGTAGGCCTGGCTCCATAATTCAATCGCGGACTCGACCTCGGTAGTTGTGCGGCCTTCGAGCAGGGTCAGCATCACGTCCAGGTTGGCCTCAGCGGCTCGCAGGCTCGCGCCGACTTCCTCACGCACGGCATCTTGCGCGCTACGGATAGACATCCAGGCGGCGAGCAACAGAGTTGCCGTGAGCAGCAGCCCGATGATCAGCGACAGCTGCCAGCGAAGTTCAAGTCCGCGGCGTCCGCGGGCATGCCAAGGCAGCCCACTCACGGTAGGGTCACTACACCCGCTGCAAGCGCCACTCGGGCAAGCTCCGCACGATTGTCGATGCCGAGCTTGCTACGGATTGCGGTCCCGTGATTGGCGATGGTTTTGGCGCTCAGGCTCAGCGCGCGCGCAATGTCTTCCACCGGGCGTCCCTCAGCCAGTTGGCGAAATATCTCGAATTCGCGGTCAGTCAGCTGCGCCAGATCGGGCGACATATCATTGGCATGGTCTCGAGCAACGCGGCAGACGGCCGGGTCGATGAAGCGGCGCCCAACGGCCACCTGGGCCACGGCCTCAACGAGGAGTTCTGGATCCGAGCGCTTGCACAGGTAACCGTTTGCGCCAAGTGCGAATGCACGATCAGCCATAGCGGGTTCATCGTGCATGCTCACCACCAACACACGGGGTGACAGGCCTCGCAGCCGCATGCGTCGTAAGACTTCCAGGCCGCCGGCACCGGGCAGAGACACGTCGAGCACCGTCAGGTCGATATCACCGCGCAGCAGGCAACGATAGCCTGCCGCTGCTGTCGCAGCCTCGGCCACCACGCGAAGGTTCAGACCCGGCGCACTCTCCAACAGGAACCGGTAACCCGCACGAACCAATGCGTGATCGTCGATGACCAGGACGCGGCGACAATTCTGAGGAGTGGGATTCATGTGAGCATCCACTAAGCCGGAATAACAAGGAAAGAACGCAAGCCTATCCGACTGCAGACCTTACTGGGCAGCGCTAGTCCGCGCAGAATGCGTCTGTTTGTCCGGGCCAGAAATATTGCCCATGCGACGAATTCGGGACTTTTTCCCGATCTTCGCCACCCGGCGCTGTATTCATGAGAATCCGGAATACCATTGCCTCCGCAATCGCCACGATCTCCTGTACCAGCGGGCCGTCTTTCCCATTCCGAGTGGGAAAGACGCAAGGTGCCTGGATGATCCCTTATGGCGCATGACTTGAATCACTGGAGGATTGAATGTTGAGAATCGCTGGATTGGTCACCTGCCTGGTGGTCGCTCTCGCGCCCGTCAGGGCAGAAGAGGAACCAAGTGCGAAGGTGGGAACAATCGAGGTCTATGCGGCGACACCGCTCGATGCGGTAGGTCAGGTCAGCACGCAGGCTCCTGCCAACGTTCAGTCCCTGACCGGTGAGGATCTGCGCGGAACCGGATCGCGCAGCATTGCCGAGTCCGTGCAGCGCTTCAACGGTGTGTTCAGGACGGACGCAACCGGTAATCCGTTTCAGCCCGACCTGTTTTATCGCGGCTATTCGCTCTCACCCTTGCTGGGACTTCCTCAAGGGATGGCCCTGTACCAGGATGGCGTCCGCATCAACGAGCCCTTCGGGGATACCGCCAACCTCGATCTGGTTCCATTGTTTGCGATTCATCGCGCGGACCTGATACCGGGCTCGAATCCGGTCTTTGGGCGCAATACGCTGGCGGGCGCGCTGTCCCTGACGACCAAGGATGGGTTCAACAGTCCGGGTTTGGAGGCGGAGCTTAGCGGTGGGTCCTATGGCCGCGCCGGGGCCGCAATAGGTTATGGCTTGGACCTTGGCAATGTCGGGCTGTACGGCACTATTGAAAATTACCGAGAGGATGGCTGGCGCGACCATTCTGAGAGTCGCGTGCTGCGCATCTTGACCAAGGCCAGTTGGCAGGCAAGCGATGCAACCCAAGTGGGACTCATACTAAACGGCGCTGATAGCCGCTTGCGCGGTAACGGGGCAACGCCGCTCGATCTGATCAGGGCCGAGGGCCGGGAAGCGGTGTTTACACATCCCGACCAGACCAGCCCGAGGCTCGGGCAGGCTACCTTCCAACTCAACCATCGTTTGAACTCCGGCGCTGAGCTCACAGCGAACACTTACTTTCGCTATTCGCGCATTAACGCATTCAATGGTGACGGGACCGAGTTCGAAGAATGCGAAGACCCACTCAATGTCGATGCCAACGGCGACCCCTTCCTGTGCGAGGAAGACGATGGTAGTGAAGAAGTGGTTGATGACCTGGCTGGAAACCCAGTCGTGGCCGGAGACGAAAACGACTCTGCAACCCAGAACAGAAGTCGTACCCAGCAGCGCGGGTACGGACTGAGCCTGCAATGGTCACAACAATTTGGCGAGCACCGGGTCGTTGCAGGGACCAGTGCCGATCTGAGCGACATCGAATTCTTTTCCGACAGCGAACTGGCGGCGCTGACGCCCTCGCGGGGTACGATCGGTAGCGGCACACGCGTCGGCGAGTCCGTGGTCAGTGTGCACTCGAGCAACGACAGCATCGGCGTGTACCTGATGGACACCTGGCAAGCTTCGCAAAGACTTGGCATCACGCTTTCGGGGCGATGGAACCTGACCACAATCGAACTCGAGGATCAGGACCCGAATGGCGATCTGTCTGGCAAGCATCGCTTCTCGCGCTTCAATCCGATGCTGGGGTACAGCTACGAGATCGCTTCGGGCTGGACGAGCTTCGGTAGCCTTTCGCAATCGACGCGCGCGCCTACGCCGGTCGAGCTGACCTGTGCCAATCCAGACGACCCATGCCGTTTGCCCAACGGATTTGTTGATGATCCTCCTCTGGATGAGGTCGTGACCCGCACTGCAGAGCTGGGTGTGCGTCGAACGTCTGGACATCTGACCGGGTCGCTGGCGGTATTCCACGCGGTTAGTGATGACGACATCATCTTCATCACCGACAGCGGCCTGACCAATGCCGGTTACTTCGACAACGTCGGCAAGACGCTCAGGCAGGGTATTGAACTTGCTTTGGAGTGGGCCATTGGCCGCGGGTGGCACGCAGACCTGCAGTGGACAGGGCTGACAGCGGAGTTCCAGGACAATTTCCTCGTCAACTCTCCCAATCATCCGGTGCGAGACCCGCTCGATAGTGATGAGCCGGATTCGTCGACCGGCCAGGTCAGCAAGGGTGATCGTATTCCGCTGATTCCGCGTCACCAGCTGAGCGTGTCACTGGGATATAGCGAGCCACGGTTCAGCATCGAGCTCGAAGCGGTCGGGCGCGGCAGCAGCCGTTACCGCGGTGATGAAGCGAACGTTGATTCGCGCGAGTTGGGCGGATTTGCCTTGGTCAATGCCCACGCAAAATGGCATCTCTTGCCGAAGGTGACGCTCTTCTCCAGTGTCAGCAACCTATTCGATCGTGACTACGAAACCTTTGGCGTGTATGGCGAGGCAGATGAAGTATTAGGTGGCGCGTTTGAGGATTCCCGTCGATTCGCCGGTGCTGGTGCGCCTGTCACAGTCGAGGCAGGTGTGCGAATTCAGTATTAGCGCGAGCGATGCTGCGCGCCTATTCGTCCATCATATGGCCATGCTGCCGAGTCGGAGGGTGTGACTCAGGGGGCTTCCTGCTAGCAAGCAGGCAGTCCCCAGCCGTTAGGCCCTTCAGCGTGATCTAGGCGACGACCGATTCCCGGGTGTCCTCGGAGGTCGCGAATTGGACCGGCTCTTGGGTTTCTTCTGCATGGCCATGGCGCGACCTGAGACGAGGCGATTGAGGAGGCCCGCCTGCGGGAGTTTGTTGAGGAAGGCATTGCAGAAGACGATGCTCAAAGCCTGCCAGCACTGTCCTGACTGTCTGCGGATCAGGCTCAGGTCTGGCTTACGACGACCAGATCATCAGATGCGACATCAACACCAGCTGGCATGGCGCTGTTCTGCGCCATCAGCCACGCGTCCAGCTCATGACTGAGATGGGTCAGCCAGGTGTGCCGTGGCCCGGCCTGAGCAATGCAGTTCATCGCCATATCCCAGTCGTTGTGATTGACAGGATTTTCCTGGGGTGGAAATGAGCAATCCAGCGCCATGTCATATCGGCCCCAGGCTTTCAGGAAATCAATGCTTTCTTTTGGCAGACCGTTGGTGTCGGTGAGGTAGGCAAAGCGTTCACCGGTTGGGCTTTCGATGGCATAGCCAAAGCTCATCTTCGAATGATTGAGCGGCAAAGGCGTCAGTTCTATATCCCCAATGTTGAGCGGCTTGAGTTTGCTGGCATGGCGAAAGTCCAGAAGCCCAGGATTACGGTAGAGATCCGCGCAGCCCTTCTCGTCAGGTGGGGACCAGACCGGAATACTTGGGCCGACGCCCCAGCGCATATGAAACAAGCCCTGCACGTGATCCGGGTGGTAATGCGTGAGCACAATCGCATCAATGTTTCCGGCTGCGAAGCGTGAATGCAGGTTCATGAGTCCGGCATCCAGCAGAATGCGGGTCGTTTCCGTTTCCACCAGCGCGCAACAGGGGCGGCGTACCCGCGAAGGCTCATTCATGGCACGCGTGCAGGCAGGGCAATGACAGCCGTACAAAGGCACGCCACCGGCAGCACCCGTACCAAGAAATGCTATGCGCATGCCTGATCCGAACCCAGGCTGCGGATCAGGGCAACCAGCTTGTCTCCGGCGGATGAGAGCGAGCCGTCATTCAGGATGATGCGAGAGGGCTGGATCTGGGTGCGAAGGGTGCGATTCCGCTTCAGCCTCTGCTCAATGTCACCGATGGACTCTCTGCCTCTGTCGATCAGCCGCTGACGCAGCAGTGCCTCTGGTACCTCAATAAGAATCGGAACCAGTTTCCGATAAAGGGTCAGAGCCTCGGGCAGATAGGCACGTGATCCGTTCACGACTACGGTCATGCCCCTGTCTAGCCATTGCTCGATCTCGACCCCGATGCCGTAACTGAATCCGTGGCTGGACCAATGCATTGCGAACAGATCGGCATCAAGTCGGATCGAGAATTCCTCCTCGCTCAGCGCTACGTGATTTTCTTCTCCTGCGTTGGCGGGCCGGGTGATGTAGCGGTGTGCAAACAGACAGTCTGATCCAGACGCCAGCGCGCGGCGTGCATGGAGCATCAGGCTGTCCTTGCCACTTCCTGAGGGGCCGACAATATAGATTAGCGGGGCAGCAGACATGTCAGGATCATGCTTGGCAGGCGCGTGCCGAGAAAACAGCTTTGCCCTGAGTCCATACGCGTTCTACTTGTGGCAGTTCGCCAGAGTTTCTGACGCAGATCAGGTCTGCGCGTTTGCCGATTGCTATTTCGCCACGATCATTCAAGCCAGCAGCCCGCGCCGGATTCTTGCTGACAAGGGCAATGGCCTGTGCAAGGTTTATATCGGCCAGTGCAGGCAGGCGCATGACCGAAGGCAGCAACGCCGCTGGCGAATAGTCTCCGCACAGGCAGTCCGCAACCCCTGCGAGCACTGCGTCCAGGGCCCGCATGTTTCCAGACTGGGATTTTCCTCGAAGGATATTGGGCGCTCCAAACAGGGTTGCCAGGCCATTCTGCTGCGCCGCACGCGCCGTTTCCATGTTGATTGGAAACTCCGAGATTACCGCGCCCATGGCGGACACGGTGGCAACCTTGCTGGGAGAGTCATCGTCATGACTCGCAATCGATATCCCCAGTGCCTGGGCTTGTGAAGCCAAGCTTTGCATTCGCTGGGCAGCACCTTGCGCTGTCTTGGCTTTGCTGGCCAGGATCTCATCCAGCTCCGAATCCTGGGTCTTGTAGGTGCGCGCCAAATACTGGCGATAGGCCTCGGCATCATGAAACTGGCCCTGTCCGGGACTGTGATCCATGAACGAGAGCAGATGTGCATGTCCACCCTCCAGAAGCGCGGACAACACCGGCGGGGCAGACTCATCGGTGACTTCATAACGCGCATGCACACGATTATCGATCAATGCATGTTCGCGCCATTGGCCCACGGCTCTCGCAATCTCACCTGCCATTCGATTGTTGCGAACGCCCAGCTCATGGTTGGCGAATGACAGGGCATGGAACACGGTGGTGATGCCCGCCGAGGCGTTGCGTCTATCGGCCTGTGCGCAGGCAAATTCCAGTGGGAAATGCACGCCGGGCCGTGGCTCCACTTCCTTCTCCAGGGCATCGCAGTGCAGGTCGATCATGCCGGGCATGAGCATACTTCCGCGCAGGTCTACCAGCTCGGCTCCGGCGCTCGAAGTTGGGTCCAGGGCAGTGATTTTGCCGTCTTGAATCAGCACCGCGACATCGTCTCGAATTTCTTTTGGGAGTACGACTGTGGCGTGGGTGAGGAGGATGGAATTCATCAGGTACAGGTCTCAAGAAGATCCGCGGCAGCAACGGGCGGCGTCAGCGTGATGACGCGATCAGCCAGGCGCTTGACCAGTTCGGGATGGTGGAAGATGGCCAGCATGGCGATGCCTTCCTGTTTTATGGATTGCAGAAGTTCTACAACCCGGTCAGTGGTGCACGGGTCCAGACTGGCGGTAGGCTCGTCAAGGAGCAGCAGGCGCGGTCGGGCGATGAGTCCGCGGGCCAGATTGATGCGTTGCTTTTCGCCGCCAGAGAAGGTGGCCGGCGGCACAGCCCAGAGACGCGGCGGAACGTTCAGAAGCGTCAGCAGGTCCTTGGCTTTCTTTTGTGCGGACGCTGGGCTTTCTCCGCGAGAAAGGAGCGGTTCTGCGACAACCTCCACTGCAGATTTTCGCGGCAGGCAGTGTAGAAACTGGGTGACAAAGCCTATGTCGGCGCCACGCAACTCCAGCATGCGGTGTTCCGAGCATGTGGCCAGATCAATGCTGGCTTCGTTTGCATCGCGGTAGAGAATCCGTCCTGCCGTTGGTAGATAGCTGCGATAAACGCACTTGAGTACCGAAGATTTTCCAGCTCCCGTGGGGCCGACCAATGCGCTCAGTTCTCCGGGATAGACCTGCAAATTTACGTTTTCGCAGGAAGGAATCAGCTTGTTCTGGTCATGCAGCAGGAATTGCTTGCATAGGCCGTCGATGCTCAGTACAGGGTTCATTGGGGACCTTTTCAGAGTGCGGAAGCGACCAGCCGCTGTGTGTAAGCGTGCTGAGGGTCTTCGAGAATCTGGTCGGTCAGGCCCGACTCGATGACATGCCCGTACTTCATTACGATGGTTCGACCTGCGAGCAATCGGATCACACCCAGATCGTGGGTGACGACCACCATTGCGGTACGCAGTTCCTGCTGAATCTCAAGAATGAGATCGAGAATGCGCGCCTGAACAGACAAATCCAGCCCGGTCGTGACTTCGTCCAGGAACAGAAGTGGGGGCTGCGTTGCCAGCGCCTTGGCAATCTGAACACGCTGCTGCATGCCGCCAGAGAATTGACGTGGGGATTCGTCCATCCGTTCCGTCAGCACTTCGGTTCGTGACAGTAGTTCGCGGGCGCGTTCGCGAATCTGGCCGTAGTGCGACAGATCGCTCATCAGCAGCCGCTCAGCAATATTGCCGCCAGCGGAGACTTTGAAGTTCAGCCCCAGATGCGGGTTCTGGTAGACCATGCCGAAGCGATGATTGCGTAACCAGCGTTGCTTCGCGGCGTTGAGCCTGAAGAGGTCCCATTGTTGTTGTTCGTCAATGAACAGGGCCTCTCCTGCAGTGGGGGCGTCGTCGAAGAAGAGTGTCTTGACGATGGTGGATTTGCCGCTGCCTGATTCCCCCATGATGCCGAGGATCTCCCCGGCATGAAGATCAAAGCTCACGTCATGGGCCGCAACGACGGAATGGCATCGTGAACAGATGTTGGTGTCCATTTCCGGGCCGGTGCTCTCGATGCAGTAGGCGCATCCTTGCCCGTGGATCTTGCTCAGGCCACGTACCTGAAGAATCTTTCTCATGCGCGCTCAACCCGGCTGTTGCGAGTGGATTGCAGTTGATCGCGGCAGTAGTCGGCATCAGAGCACTGCCATGACTTGCATCCGTTATCGTCAATGAGCTCGTCAAGGAAGCTGTCGTTTGCCTCGCAGATAGCGCATGTGCGTCGCTTGCCACTCTTGTCGTGAAAGTCTTCGGTGCGAAACGGAACATCATCAAATGCCAGTGGGACGGCATCGGTGTAGGGCGGCACCGCGTAGATCTTCTTCTCGCGTCCGGCTCCCAGCAGGATCAGTGCACTGGAGTGATGCATCTGCGGGATGTCGTAACGCGGAATCGGGCTGGGGTCGATGACGTAGTGATGGTTGATGCGGGTTGGATAACGATGGGAGATGGTGATCTCCGAGTACTGCACAATGTCTTCATAGAGCTTGGTCAGCAGCCTTGAATAGTCACCTTCACCGTGCATGACCTTGCGCCGCGTTTCGGAAGGTTCAACGATCACCAGAGGGTCCGGGTAGGGCACTTGCAGGACCAGAATTTGTTCCTCGGTCAAAGGCGTTTCGGGAATGCGATGACGCGACTGGATCAGTGTGGCGTCTCCGGTACGCTCTGTGGTGCTGATGCCCGGGCAGGTGAGCTCGACAAACTGACGCAGGCTGACCGCGTTGACCGAGTCATCCGCACCCTGGTCGATGGCCTTGAAATGATCCTCGGGGCCGATCAATGACAAGGTGAGCTGAAGCCCGCCAGTGCCAAACCCACGACCCATGGGCATTTCACGCGAGGCGTAAGGCGTCTGATAGCCGGGAATGCATATCGCCTTGAGGATGGTCCGGCGGACTTCGCGCTTGGCGAACTCATCCAGAAAGCCAAAGCTGTGGGCGGTTTCATCCTTGGGTAGTTCGTAACCAGGGTTCATGCCAGGGCTCCATCTTCTGGAGCGGCTTTGGCCTGAGTAGCCCGCAGGCGATCCATGTCTGACTGAAACGTAACGTAGTGGGGCATCTTGTAGTGGCTGGCAAAACCCATGGAATCGGTGCCGTCGATGTGCAGCAGCACGAACTCAGGATCTTCTGAAGGATTTCCCGGGCCATCGCGCATCCCTTTTTGCAATGCCCGATCGAGAATGGCCATGGAAATTGCCTTGACCTCGTTATGTCCAAAACAGGCGCCATAACCAAGCGTGAATTTAGGAGGGCCGTCCTGTTCGTGACCTTCGTACATCGCGACGACTTCGCACTCGGTCATGAGCACTTCACCGGCCTCAATGGGCTCACCAGTGACGGGATGCGGGACTGTTACGGGCAGGTAGCCCACGCGAAGTTCGGCTATGGTCGGATGGACATCGCCATAGCCGCGCATGTTGGAGTAGGCAATGGCGAGCATTGATCCGGTTTCAGCGCGTGCCATGGTCGCCAGTGCGGCCGAGCGCGGTACCGGGAACACCAGCGGATCACGGGTAATGTCGAACGCGGTGTTCCTGTTTTGCCTTAGTGGTGGCAAGAGTCCGTCAGCGCGTAGCGCGTCCACGACTTTCGGAAAGCTGTCTGGAAGTTCGCTTTCATCCACACCGTCCATGAAGCGTGCTGAGACCTTGCGAAACGCCTCTTGGGATTCGTCTGCAAGGTCCAGGCGAAGCAGGCGCAGGGCATAGTCCGATGACGGTCCGAGCATCTGACCGCCGGGGATGTCCTTGAATGCGCTGGAGATCCGGCGGATGAGTCGCATCTTGCTGCTGTCCTGCACCGGCGCTTCAAGCAGGCGAGGCTTTGTTGAGCGGTAGGCGCGCAATGCAAAGGCGGCTTCCAGCGTGTCTCCCTGCGTTTGCTTGATGGCCAAGGCGGCAAGCCGTGGGTGATACAGGCCACCCTCGGAAACGACACGCGATGTGAGCAGTCGCAGCTGATGTTCAATAGTGTCCAGTGTGAGCGGCTCAGCCGTATCAGCTTGTGCCGTTCGCATCGCCTCGAGAGCAGCCTCTGCACCACGAATCGCGTTGCCACCACCTCTGATCGCGACGTAGCCCATTAGTGTTCCCCCACAAGGCGGACCTGAACCGTTCGGGGAATGGCCAGGAGCTGTGATCCGGTAAGGATGATCATGTCTATGCCAAGCGGAAATGCCTGGTTCCAGTGATGTCGTTGCGACCACCAGCCAGGATGCACGCCGGCAACAGCCAAAATGCGCTCTCCCTTGATGCCGGGGCCTGACAGCCTCAGGGTGGTCGACTCATTTCCTTCGCGTGCGCGAAGCAGAATGCTTGCACCGTGCTCAGGGCTTTCCAGCGTGCCCAGGCACGGCTTCATGTCCGTAAGAATTCCGGCATCGGCCACCACGAACTGCGCAGTCTCCGCAGTTGTCATGGTGCAGGCCAATCGTCTTCGATCGTCTGTGCTTACGAGATTCTGTAGATCACAAAGACGCACGCTGCCGTCGATCAATGTAGCGAGCGCCAAGGTCAAGGCCTGTTCCGGTGGGACACCCAGCTCGACGAGCTGACCCGGAAACGAGAACGCACTCAGCATTTGTCGAAAGGCACGTTGTTGCGTCTGCGCCAACCAACTGTTGTTGGATGCCAGGACTTGAGCTGCTGGCTCGGTAGTGGCGATTTCAGTCATCGTCGCCCTCCGCACCCAGCAGTGAGAAGTCGACTCTCGTTGCCGCCAACAGTTTGTTTCGCAGGCGTTCGATGGATTTCACTTCTGCCTGACCTTTTTCGAGCAGATCCACAGCGTGCTCCCAGCCTGACAGTCCGCACATCAAGACGCCGTCGAGTATGGCAAGTGCGCGCGCCATGCCGGAACGGTCGTCAAGCGCAACAGCAGCGCCTTCGCCGGTGCGTCCCTGGCCGTCGCGGATGCGAACGTGGGCGCGAGCCACTGGAACTTCGCCGAGGAAATAGTGCTCTCCCAGCGCTCCGTCCTTCAGCGGAAGAAGGCCCAGTCCAGACTGAGGAAGATGCAGGTCCTCGACCCGATGATGCGTTTCGAGCGTTCGGACAGTTTCAGTGATGAGTCTTGCAGGAAGCGCGGTCCACAAGCGCAACCACTGACTTCGTGGAATGCTGGTGTGAGGGGCGCTCATGTCCTGGGTCCGTCGTTGCTGTGCTTCATGGATTGGTGGCGGGGCTAGAGTGGATGCGTGCATGTAATGAGCTAAATGAGCTTTGCCCTGAGTCGCGCGGACAGCTGATCGAGCACGAACACGAATATGAAGATGGCGATCAGGATGGTCATGACATGGCCGTACTGGAACATGTCAAAGCGCCCCTTGAGTTCCTGGCCAATGCCGCCGGCGCCGACCAGTCCGATGACGGTTGCCATTCGCAGATTGCGATCCAGAATGTAGGCGGTATAAGCGATGTACTGCGGCAACACTTGCGGTACTACGCCGTACCACAGGGTCTTTAACTTTCCTGCGCCGATGGCTTCGAGCGCCTCCTGAGGATTCTTGTCCGCGTTCTCGATGTCCTCCGCGTAGAATTTTCCGAGGAAGCCAGCCGCATGCAGGCCAAGCGCCAAAACCCCTGCTATCGGGCCAAATCCGTAGGCGAGTACCAGAATCAGAGCGGAAATCAGTTCGGGTATCGAGCGCAGGAGGCTGATGAACCCACGGGCCATGGTGTAGGTGAACCGATTGGGGCTGTAGTTGCGAGCGGCGAAGTAGGCCAGTGGTGCCGATAGAAGAACCGAGAGGATGGTGCCCCACAGTGCAATCTCCAGCGTCTCGATCATCTTGATGAAAACCGTCCAGACGTAGCCGGCGGGTCTCACGAGCACCTCGATGCTCTCGTTATGGGACTCAAGCTCAAGCGTCTCGAGGTTCATCCGCTGCTCGGTTTTTTCCAAAGTCTCGACGTAGGAGAACATTGGAAGATCGTCGCGATTGAAATCACTGATGCGGGAAATTTCTTCCTGCTCGGACACCACCGGAGGCCACATGGATTGACCAATTCTCGAGAGTCCCCGTACAACCTGGGAGTCCTCCTCGAACCCTGCCAGATGACCCACGGCCTCGGCACTCATGACCGCCATTCGATCCATCTCGGTGCGATGACCTGTTGCGATCAGGAAGGCCAGAAACAGGACTAGCAGCAGCAGATGCCGAGCGGAGAATGGCGCTGGCAAATGCCAGTTCATGGTGGTCCCCTGCGCGGGCACCGGTATGGGCTTGATGATCATGTGGTCTCAGGCCGGGGCCAGTTCGTAGTCCGGTGAATGGGCATCTTCGGTATTCCTTGGCTCTTCCCAGCTTGCACCGTGATAGAGGTCCTGAATGCGCTCGTCGGTGAACTCTTCATTGGTGCCATCAAAGACAACCTGACCATCTCGCATGCCGATGATGCGGTCTCCGAACTCCCTGGCCAGTTCAATCTGGTGCAGGCTGCAGAGAACCGTTGTGTTCCGTTCCTTGGCAGCGTCCCTGATCAGGCAGAGGATGTCGCGGGAGATCTTGGGATCAAGGCTTGCAACCGGCTCGTCAGCCAGGACGATTTCCGGGTCCAGCATGAAAGCGCGAGCGATTCCTACGCGTTGTTGCTGACCACCGGATAGATCGCCGGCGCGGCGATTGAGATGTGCCGGCGAAAGTCCGACACGCTCGAGCATGGTGCAGGCCTTTTCCCTTTGCTCGGTTTTGAACCAGCCCGACAGTGCACGAATGGTGGAGACGATGGGCAGCAGTCCGCTAAGCACGTTGGCCGCCACGCTCAGACGCGAGGTCAGGTTGAAGTGCTGGTGAATCATCGCGATTCGCTGCCGCAGTTGCCGTTGCGTTGTGGGGCCGAATGCCACGTTATCAATCAGCACCTTGCCGCCACTGGGTTTGCTCAGTCCGTTCACGGCGCGAAGCAATGTGGATTTTCCTGCACCCGAGGGTCCCAGAATGATGCAGAACTGACCTTGAGGAATGTTGAGCGAAACATTGCTCAGCGCCTGCGTTCCATCGGGCCAGACTTTCTCTAGATTCTCAAAGCGGATCATGGCTTTCTCCTGATCGATTCCGGTAGACCGCCGCAGTACAGGGTGCGTACTGCGGCGGTCATCTAATGACTTCACGTGCCATCAAGGGATGGCCCGACGTGGCGTCTTGAGCTGGCTGGATACTTAGCGCTTCGCAGCTTTTTTCATGATGTCTTCCTTCACCTGATCAGTGACCAGCTCAAACATCTTTCCTGCCTTGGCCATGTCTTCTTCGCTGACATCGGCGTTGTAGCCGTCAACCATGCCTCCGCCGTAACCGCGAATCTGCTCCTTGCTGATTCCCGGCAGCTTGTCGATATTGTTGAAGGACTCTCGCAATGTGGCCTTGATGCCGGCTTCAACCCCGGGGTGAATGGCGAGCGGCGGATAGGGAAGCGGCAGGCTCTTGACCACGATCTTGATCATGCTCGGGTCAATGGCTTTGCTGTTGACTGCTTTCTCGAACGAATCAAACGAAGCGCCACCTGCATCGACCAGACCTTCTGACAAGGCACTCAGTACGTTGGCATGGCTACCGGCGAGATTGATGCCGCCAAGGTCGCGCGATGGATCAACGCCGGCTTCAATCATCATTGCAACGGGTACGTTGAAGCTAGAAGTGGAGTTCACATCACCGAGCGCAACCCTCTTTCCTTTGAGGTCGGACAAGGTGTCAATGCCGCGATCCGTACGGGCAAAGACGCCGGAGTAGTACACCGAGCCGCCTTTGCGAACGGCCAGTGCAAGCAACTCTGCACATCCTCGCTCGCGGGCCTGCAGATAGCTGGCGGGCCCATACCAGGCGATGTCCGCTGCACCATTGCACATGGCCTCAACAACCGACGAGTAGTTCTGGCCAACCTTGATATCGAACTTCAGGCCTGTTGATTGCTCGATCGCAGAGAAAATCGGCTGGAAGTCCTTCTTGGTGCCGTCCTCAGTACCGCCGTCCGCAGGAATCAAAATGACGCGCAAGGGCTTTTCCTTGCTTCCGTCGTTCTGTGCATGGGCAATGCCACTGAGCGGAACTGTAGCCGCGAGAGCGAGGCTGAACGCCATCACGCGGCGGCGCAAGAGTGAGGTTATGTACATTAGGAAAGCTCCTGAAAATGGTATGAGGCGAGGGGTAGGGAAGGTTTATGGATTGATGCGAAGCTGGATGCGATCCGCCCTGAATCGGGTGATCGCGTACTCAATCGGCAAATCGCTGCGAGCATCTACATTGATGCTCTTGACCCGCAGGACGCATCGGTTCTGGGGCATCTGAAGTGACTTGGCGTCATCGCCTTGCGGCAGGACAGCGGTCACCAGGCTTTCAGTTCTGCGGACCTGACAGCCATATGTGTTTGCCAGGAACGCGTGAAGCGAGCCAGCTTCGTATTGGGCAAGAAGATCCGGAAATGTCTCGGCGGGCATGAAATGGGATATCACGCACATTGGCCGTTCATCGACCGCACGCAATGTCTCGACCCAATGCACCGGATCGCCTTCGTTTAGCTGCAGATGTTCGGCAACTCGCCGGATGGCCGGGATCGTCTGTTTGCGCAGAATTCGATTGGCTGTGAGCATGCCCATCGCCGCGATGTTCTCTGTGAATCGCGTGCCACTGCCAATCTGATAGTCCAGCTGATGATCAAGTACGACCACGCCGCGACCGTGGCGGCGTTCCAGCATTCCACTGTCCACCAGTTCGTCAATCGCGCGTCGCAATGTGTGGCGGTTGACGCCGAATCTGGCCGCGAGATCACCTTCGGATGGAAGGAAATCGCCGGCCGAGTACAGATTGATGACATCCTGTTCGAGTTGATGGGCAATCTGTGCGTACAGGGCTTGTCCGCTTTCTCGCGTGACGGCGTAGAGGCTCATGATCAGATATCTAGATAAGCAGATAACTGAAAACTACGCGCCGCCTGTTTCAGGAAGGTGACGCTTGAAAGACAATTTTGGAAATTCTGTTGCTGGCCTTGATTAAAGCTAAGCAAGGCGTGGTCACCGGGGCAGTGCGAGATTAATTTTGGGTGCGTGTTCACCCGCGAAGTCCGCGAGCGACATAGTGGTTACACTGCCTTGAATGCACTTATGATTTGCTTTGTGACCCATGGCCTCTCATAGAGGCCTGTCGATTGGGCCGATAACAAAATTGTTACAAGAACGAAGGAGAGAAACAGATGAGTCAGAACGCCGAACAGATCGTGCGAGCATTCCTGGGTGAAATGGGAACTCGAAAGGGCTTGATCAGTTCTATCGAAAACCACTGCGCGGACCCATGCAGCTGGTCCAACACAGGCCTGCCTACTGCAGATAACAAGGCGGCCATGATTGCCACCATGCAGAGCTTTATTGATGGTTTTCAGCTGGATCGCATGGTGGTCGAGTTTGTGGCGATTGCCGCCAACGGAAATACCGTGCTGACGGAGCGAATCGATCACCTTGAGCGTGCTGACGGCAGCAAGATTTTGTCGCTGCCCGTCTCCGGAACCCTGGAGGTTGTCGATGGCAAGGTGGTCCGATGGTCGGACTATTTCGATCCACGGCCCTTCCTGCCGGGCTGAGGCAGACGATTGCCTCGGAGGTGCTCAAAGTGAGCGCTTCCGAGGCTTCGCGACGGGCCAGACTTTAAGTTGGGGCGCGCTGTGACCGGCACGGCATAGTGACGCTATAAATTAAAGCAGCCCCCCGCTGGAGGATCGTCGGATGAATTTCCCGCCCAATGAAATTGCAGACAGCCTGAGCCTTGAGGATCGCACTGCCTTCAAGAAACTCATCAACGTGCAGACCGTGGCCTGGCCTACGGTTGTGACCTGGTTGCTGATGTCTTTGGTGTATCTGGGCAGTATCGCGGCGGCGGTGACGGGAATGATCCCCCTCTGGGTGGGGATGCTCATCAATGGCGGTGTCGGATACCTGGCCTTCACGGTAGGGCATGACGGCGTGCATCGCAGCATTGCCCGGAATCAGCTGCTCAACGACTTCATTGGCCAGTGGGCGATTCTCCTGATCACGCCTTACCTGCATATCAAGCTGTTCCGCTGGTGTCACATCCAGCATCACCGTTTTACGGGTGAGAAGAAGGATCCGGACTTCATCCTGCATGGTGCCTGGTGGACGCTGCCGTTCCGCTGGCTCGTGATCGACATCCTGTACCTGCGTTACGTCATCAAGCATGGCGACAAGATCTCCAAGCCCTACCTGATCTCTTCGATCAAGATGGCCAGCGTGGTGTTTGCCGTTGTTGCTGCGCTGACCTACCTGGGATACGGCATGGAAGTGCTGATGCTGTGGTTTATTCCCTCACGCATCATCTTCCTGAGTCTCGGATTCAGCTTTTTCTGGCTTCCGCACGTACCGCATGACGTGGAACAGAAGGACAACTTCACACAAGCCACGACCCTGCGTCTGGGCCAGGAATGGCTGATGGCCCCCTTGTTGCAGAATCATCATGTTCATTTGATTCATCACCTGTACCCATCAACGCCGTTTCACAACAATTACAAGGTGTACAAACTGATCGAGCCAGAGTTAAGAAAGCGCGATCTGGCAGTCCAGCACGGGTTTGCCATTCAACCGACGATTTATCGGGGTGGGGCGCAAGCTAACTGAGCTCTTGAAGTTGCGGCTACGGCGGCAGCTGTCGTGATCCGTGAGGCTTAGCGAGCCCATCTAGGTTTCCCATGGAGGCAGTGGAGAAAACTGTTCTT
Organism: Panacagrimonas sp.; assembly: GCA_041603235.1. Classification (GTDB taxonomy): domain Bacteria; phylum Pseudomonadota; class Gammaproteobacteria; order Nevskiales; family Nevskiaceae; genus Panacagrimonas. The sequence goes on from JBFIES010000003.1 coordinate 185,533, forward strand.
CAAGGAAAGCAACCATGGCCCTCACCTTGGGCGAGATCATCCTGCCGCTGGGATACACCATCCAGATCGCGGATCGTGTGATCAAGGGGTGGCTAGCGAGTACCTGCACGAGTGTGCCGGATCGAAGACTCGGAGCGGCATTCCAGAGTGATTTGACCCCAATGCCGCCTCCAGCTTCGATGATCTGGCGCATGGCTTCACCGTCATTGACCACGATGGGTAATTTGACCGCGATCGGGCCCGCTGACTCGAACTCCCAGGCAGAACGATCCGGAAATCCAAGACATTCGTGGTCGCGCAATGTCTCCGGTGTCTCAGGCATGCCTCGTTGCTCAATATATTCGGGAGAAGCGACGAGAATGCGTTTGTCCTTTGCCAGAGGCCTGGCAACGAAGTTGCTGTCCTGGAGAGGGGCATTGCGGATGATCAGATCAAAGGCTCCCTGAACCACGTCAAGCACCTCGTCGGACAGGCGCAAATCAAGTTCAACTTCAGGGTGACGCGAGCGGAATTCCCTCATGCGCGGGATGATGTACATGCGCCCGAATGACCCCGGCATGGTCATTCGCAGTAGACCTTTGGGCACTTGTCCCCGACCGCTGACCGTGCCCAATCCTGCTGCGAGCGTTTCCATGGCTTCTTGGACGTAGGGCAGGAAGTCCGCGCCATCGGACGTCAGCGTGACCGCGCGTGTCGTCCGGTTGAACAGTCTGAAGCCGACTTCCGATTCCAGTTTTGCCAATCGGGCACTGGCGCTGGCAGGCGACAGGCTCAGGTCCTGCGCGGCAGCGGTAATGCTGCCCAAATCGGCGACACGAAGGAAAAGACGGTAGGAAAGCATATCCATTTATCAAAAATAAACGAATAAACATTCAATGAATAGCTAGATTCAGTTTAATTTGCTGAAAATTTAAGCTTGTCGCTCCAGCAACAGGAGCACTTCCATGAAAACAATGACACTCGACACTTACGGAGCCGACGCCAAGTTCCTGGTTCGTGATCAACCCACGCCGAGTCCGGCAGCGGATCAGGTTTTGATTCGTGTGGCGGCCACCAGCGTCAATACCGTCGACACCATGATTCGCAACATGGGCACGGACTTGCCCCTGTCTCCACAGCTGCCCGCAGTGCTGGGCATGGACTTCGCGGGCACCGTTGAGGCCGTTGGCGAGAATGTGACCTCGTTCGTGCCCGGCGACGAGGTCTATGGCTGCGCCGGCGGCCTCGCTGACCTGCAGGGTGCACTGGCCGAATACATGGTGGCCGACGCACGTCTGATCGCCCACAAGCCGAAGTCGCTGAGCATGCGCGAGGCTGCCGCTATTCCACTGGTGGGCATCACTGCGTACGAAGGCCTGCAGCGCGCCGGCCTGCGTGCCGGACAACGTGTTCTGGTCCACGGGGGCGCCGGGGGCGTGGGTCACCTGGCGGTTCAGCTGGCAAGGCACGCGGGGGCAGAAGTGTGCGCCACCGGGACCGGAGCGCCGGCTTTGAAGGTCATCGCGGGCTACGGCGCGAAAGCCATCGATTATCGCGCCCAGAGCGTTGCCGAGTATGTGCAGGCGCATACCGCAGGCGCGGGATTCGACATCGTCTTCGACACTGTGGGCGGTGCCAATCTGGGCAATTCGTTCGAGGCTGCCGCGCTGAACGGACAGGTCAGCACCACCGTATCCATGCTGCAATTGGACCTCACGGCTGCCCATTTCAAGGGACTCTCGCTGCATGTGGTCTTCATGCTGATTCCGATGTTGCACAATTATCAGCGCCAGGCACATGGAGAAGTACTGTCTACGCTTGCAGGCATCATTGATGCTGGCGCACTTCGCCCCCTGCTTGACGATACTTCCTTCAATCTGGAGCAGGTCGGTGATGCGCATGCGCGCCTGAGCAGCGGGCAAGCCATTGGTAAGGTCGTCGTGGATGTCGCCTGATGCAGCCAGGCCCTGCCATTGAGAAGCTCAGCGCGCCCAGCAGGTTTGCGTCTCTGAATCGTGCTTACGGACAGGTGTTCCAGCCCGGCGCCCTGAGTGTCGGGCTGGTCGTGCCTATCGAACGCTATGCGGACGGTCCAGTGCCCTCCATGGATGCGCACATCGAACGCGTGCAACTGGCTGAGCGCCTGGGCTTTAGCGCTGTTTGGTTGAGGGACGTGCCCTTCAATGTCGCCTCCTTCGGCGATGCGGGTCAGTTATTCGATCCCTTTGTTTATCTCGGGCTGCTGGCGGGCCTCACTCGTGATATCGCATTGGGGGTGGCCAGTATCGTGTTGCCGCTGCGTCATCCGGCTCATGTTGCCAAGGCAGCAGCCAGTGTCGATGTGCTCTCCGGCGGACGCCTGTTGCTGGGTGTGGCCTCGGGCGATCGCCCGGCGGAATATCCCGCCTTTGCGATTGACCCGCTCACGCGTGGCGAGCGGTTTCGCGAAGCATATGACTACATTCGCAAGATGGCGCAGCCGGCACCTCAGCTCTCTGGAATATTCGGCACCCTCGGTGGTGACGAGCCCATAGCCATGCTTCCCAAGCCTGCAGGAGGAAGGCTGCCTTTGCTCATCACCGGCAGCTCGCAGCAGTCGCCAGATTGGCTGGCGGCCCATGGCGATGGCTGGATGAGTTACCCACGGGCGGCATCCGTGCAAGAGCAGGCCATTGCGGATTATCGAAGCCGAAGTCATGCATCGGGGGTTTCTGCCAAGCCCGTTATGGAGCCCTTGTACATTGATCTAGCAGAGCACCCGGATCATCCGCCGCAAGCTATCCATCTCGGCTACCGCCTAGGCGTCAATCGCCTGCGTAGTTATCTGGCAGAACGCCGATCCATCGGCGTGAACCATGTGGCCCTGAACCTGCGGTTCAACCGCGCAGATACCCATGCAACACTCCTTGAACTCGCGGAAGTCGTGCTGCCCGAATTCCCAATCAATCAGAATCCCATATGAAAAAGACCATTCTCATCACTGGTGCCACCGATGGCATTGGGCTGGAGACAGCCAAGGCACTCGCAACGCGGGGGCACCAGCTGCTCCTGCACGGGCGCAGCGTGGAAAAGCTGGAGAGCGCTCGAAAGCTGCTGTCAGCGATATCGGACTCGGACCGGGTATCGGCGTATCGGGCAGACATGTCCGACCTGAAGGCTGTGCGGACCATGGCCTCGTCGATTGCCAAGAAGAACGAACATATCGATGTGCTGATCAACAATGCCGGTGTGTTCAAGATCGCAGACCCGATTGCAAAGAGCGGTCTGGACTTGCGCTTTGTCGTCAACTCGATCGCACCTTGGCTACTGACGCGCGCCTTGCTTCCCTCGTTATCCAGTGATGCACGTATCATCAATCTGTCATCAGCAGCGCAGGCGCCGGTTGAACTCGATGTGCTGGCTGGTAAACAACACCTGCCAGATGATTTTTCCGTTTACGCCCAGAGCAAGCTGGCTCTCACCATGTGGTCAATGGAGCCAGAGCGGCTTGGTCTGTCGGCAGCGCAGTCAATGGTTGCAGTCAATCCCGGCTCAATGCTCGCCAGCAAAATGGTCAGAGAAGGATTCGGTTCGCAGGGCAAAGACATTGGCATTGGCGTGCGGATTCTCAGCGAGCTGGCTGTCGGATCGGGCGGGGTTCAATCAGGTCGATATTTCGACAACGATTCCGGCGCATACGCCGACCCGCACCCGGCTGCAATGGATCCCGACAATCGCGCGCAGGTGATCGAGGCGATTGAAAAGATTGCGCAAGGAATCTAGCAGTTCAAGACCGGAAGCCTTTCGGATGCCGGCGATAAGAGCAGCATTGTCGTCCCGGAGCATTCCAGGTTGCGGTGTCGACAGCGCATTCGGGGTCATCGCTGAGGGACCGGTCTGTCCGGGAAGACAGTCGCTGGATTTCAGACTTTGCCCACCTCTACCCGGTTGTCGGAGAAGCTCGGTGCACAGCCCAAGTCTGCGAAGGCCGTCGGATTGAGGGCGGCGGGTGTGGCTTGCGCCTTTGAGCTTGCCACCCAATGTCCCATGGGGGCGATCACAACGCCCTGAATGGTTTTGTCGCCAATGCGGGCCACGGCTTCAAACGACCCTCGATCATTGAATACACGAACGATGTCATTGCTGGCGATGCCTCTGGATTCTGCGTCAATCGGATGCAGAATGATTTTCTGCTCGCCTTCGTTGGAGGTCTGGCGCGGATGATTGGCGTAGGTTGAATTCAGAAAGGCGTGACTCTTTGGAGACATCATGGCTAGCGGATATGACTGCTGGCCCGGGTTGTCGAAGCCGGATTCGCGCGGGGCGACATAAGTGGGCAGAGCAGGGACGGGCGATCCATCCTGATGATCATTTGAACCCTGCCTAAACGTGGGCAATACAAAGTTTCCACCAGCGGCCATCGAGGCCTTGATCTCGAGCTTGCCCGAGGGCGTAGGAAAATTGCCCTGTGCATGCGGTGCAAACTGATCGGCCGGCGGCAGGTTCAGGCGCGCATAGCCTTGCTTCTTGAGCAGTTCAACCGTGATGCCCTGTAGCACAGGATGGTTCCAGTCCATGGAGTCCTGCAGGATTTGTTCGTCGCTGCGCTGGAAGAAGGCGTCTGTGAAACCCATGGTCTTGGCCAGTCGCCTGAATAACTCGGCATTGCTAACAGCTTCGCCACGTGGCTCGATCGATGGCTGGTTCAGGGTCAGGTAGAAATGCCCCCAGGAAAACATGAGGTCCAGCTGCTCAACCTGTGTGGTCGCGGGTAGCACGATGTCTGCGTAACGCGCGGTATCGGTCAGGAAGTGTTCGCTGACCACCGTAAACAGATCCTCGCGCGCTAGGCCTTCTTTCAGTCGCAATTGATTGGGTGCTACCACCAGCGGGTTGCTGTTGTAGACAAACAGAGAGCGGATCGGTGGGTCAAGATCGAGCTCACCGCACAGCGCGGCGCCCAGCTTCCACTGGTTCAGCACCCGCGTCCCCGGCTTTATCAGGTCGGCGCGATGCAGCTTTTCCCAGTTGGCGGGGAATGCCCAGAGCGTGAGTTGCAGCAGGCCGCCGCCCGGTTGGCGCCAGGCACCCACCAACGCCGACAAGCTCGCCAGTGCACGAACCAGCTGCCCGCCACTGGCAGAGCGCTCAATCGCCACACCGATGCGAATTGCAGCAGGCTGTGAGGCGGCGTATTCACGGGCGAGCGTGCGAATGACCTCGGCATCAATGCCGGTTTCGGCTTGCGCGAATTCGGGCGTGTACTGCGCAACGTGCGGTACCAGTTCTTCGTATCCGACGGTGTGCTGGTTCACATAGTCCTGGTCCACCAACCCTTCATTGATGATGACGTGCATCATGGCCAGTGCCAGCGCGCCGTCAGAGCCGGGCCGCGGACGAATGTGCTGATCAGCAAGGCCGGAGACTTGGGTCTTGGCAGGGTCAATCACCACCAGTTTGGCGCCATTTTTCCTGGCCTGATCCACAAAAGGCCACATGTGCGCATTGGTACTGAGCATGTTGCAGGCCCAGAGAATGATGAACTTGGAGTGCACAAAACTCTCAGGGTCCATCGAGGGCGTCGGCCCCATCGACATGACAAAGGCAGTGGATGCACCCGAGTCGCAGAATGTGCGCTCTGAAATCGTCGCGCCGAGCTGATTGAAGAACGGATCTCCCACGGTCAGGCCGTTGACCATTCCCTGAGTGCCGAGGTAGCTGTAGGGCAGGATCGCGCTCGGCCCTTCTTCGGCGATGATGGACTTCCAGCGCTCAGAGATGGTCGACAGTGCCTCGTCCCAGGAAATTCGTTCAAACTCGCCAGCGCCCTTGGGGCCAACGCGTCGCAGCGGATGTAGCACGCGATCCGGGTGATAGACCCGCTCTTCGTAATGGCTCGTTTTGTTACACAGGCGTCCACGTGTAAAGGGGTGATCCGGATTGGCCTGTACGCCGGTTACACGTCCGTCCTTTACGGACACCCGCATCGAACAGGTATCAGGGCAGTCATGCGGGCAGGCGCCCAGAACCGTGGATTGTTCGGATGATGTCGGTGCCATCGTGCGTCTCCTCTACTGCGGTTCTTGGTTTTCCAGTCGGGCAGCGCTGCATCCCGCCGTCGATTCTGGTTCTTTTCCCGGTGGCCTGGCTTGCAAGCCGAGGCCCGACGTTAGCGCTGCCTGACAGAAATAGACAAGTCGGGTGGCAGCATATGGCGGGCCGGGTCACGGTATGAGGTGACCAGTGCGAGTGGTGCCATAGATGCAGCGCTCACCGCCGGGAGGTGGATAAGACTCCGGCGTGACAGTTCCAGATGACTATTCGGTGGTGGTGTAGTGCCCTGCAAGAAGTTGATTACGCAGATCGCGTTTCTGCACCTTGCCGCTGGCCGTCATTGGAAGTGCGCTGACAAACTCCACCTGCTTGGGCACCTTGTATCCTGCGATCAGCTCGCGGCAGTGTTCAATGACGCGTTCCGCGGTGAGGCCGGCAGCCGGGTCTGCGACGATGGCCGCTACAACGCGTTCGCCCCATTTGGGGTCGGGCAGTCCCACAGCGGCGCACATCTGCACGCCATTGAACTTCTGAAGAGCCTGTTCCACTTCTGTGGAATACACGTTCTCGCCACCGCTGATGATCATGTCCTTGACGCGATCAACAATGGTGAGCAGTCCTCGAGAATCCCGAAAGCCCGCGTCTCCAGAGCGGTACCAGCCATCCTTGAATGCGGTAGCGGTGAGTTCGGGCTGCCTGAAGTAGCCGGTGCTGAGCGAGGGTGAGCGAATCCAGAATTCGCCCACAGTTCCGTCTGGCACTTCTTGGCCGTCGGCATCCATCACCTTGATGTCGATCAGGGGCAGGGGACTGCCGCAGGAGGCCAGAGCGGCCTCGTCATCAAGTTTGTGATCTGCGGGCCTGAGAAAGGTGACGCCGCAGGCGGTCTCAGTTGCACCGTAGAACTGGATAAAGTCACAGCTGATCGTCTGCATCGCCCTGCTCAGCAGATGCTTTCCGATGCCGGATCCCGCGTAGATCAATGCCCGCACGGACGAGTAGTCCGCACTTGCTGCATCCGGATGATCCAACAGCATCTGAATCACCGTCGGCACCAGCGGCATGACTGTTGGTCGCTCACGTGCAATCAGCTTGATCAGATCGCCCGGTTCCGGCATCGGGTACACCGCCACCGCGACACCGCTATACAGCGCCTGGGTCGACAGACTGATCCCCATGGCGTGGAACAGGGGCATGACGGTCAGCATCACGTCGTCCTGCTGGTAGCGGAAAGACGGCTCGAGGTGCTCGCAGAGTCGCAGGAACAGTTGCCCCTGATGAGAGAACTGCACGCCCTTGGGTTTGCCCGTGGTGCCTGATGTGTACATCAGGATTGATGTGTGCAGCGGGTTAACTTCAATGTCAGGGTCGAAATCGCTTGCCTGATCGCAAAGTGATTTCCATTCGGTCTGAGCGCTTGCGTCGGTTGAATCAAACAGAACGATGCGGCAGTTCTGGCCGCTGCCGGCAACCGCTTTGCTGGCTGTCTGCGCGTACTCACTATCAGCCACCAGCACTGTCGGGCCAGCGTCTTCAATGATCGAGGATAGCTCCGGAGCGGCCAGACGCCAGTTCAGTGGCAACATCGCGGCGTCAATGCGATTGGCGCCAAAGAGAACTTCATAATATCGCGGCGTATTCTTCGACAGGATTGCGACGCGATCCAGTGGTTTCACGCCCAGGCCAGTAAGGGCATGAGCGACTTTGTTGGAATTTGCATGGAGCTGCGCAAAGCTCATCGTGCCCGAAGCGTCGATCAGCGCAGCCTTGCCCGGCGTGACGCGCGCGTAATGCTTTGGAATATCACCAATCGTGCGGATCTCGGAAAACAACCACATGGTTCTCACTCCATCAATATTGGATTTATGCAGAATTTCGGCGTTGGTCGCGTACGCGATCCGTAAGAGAGCTTTCTGTTTTCAATCGACTGAAATGCCGCCGTTGATGCTGATTGCCTGACCGGTCATGCGCTTGGCTGCCGGGCCGGCCAGATACAGAATCATTGCGGCCTGGTCTGCGCAGTCTGCGACGCCCAGGTGCGCCATGGCAGAGGCTTTCTCGAACATCTTGGCGCTGAAGGCCTCGTTGAAAATCAATTCTGCACCGGGCGTCCCTGCAATCAGTGATGGCGTGAGCAGGTTGATGCGTACATTCTCGCGCTTGACCTCCAGTGCCGCTGCCTTGCAGTACATCATGATGGCGCCCATGGCTGAGCCCACCAGGGTCTCACCTGGCGTGGGAATCTTGCCTGCGTCGGAGGCGACCACCACGATCGATCCGCTCCTCTGCTGACGCATTGCGGGCAGGGCTGCGTGGATCAGGTGTAGGGGCGGCAGCATGATTTCCTCGATGCGAAGGCGAACATTCTCGATCGGGATGTTATGCATCAGGCGCGGTGGCTCGCTGGGTCCGGTGCTGGTTACGATGACATCAATGGCACCTAGCCGTGCGCGACATTCGGCTTCGGCCCGAACCGCGTCAGCCGCATCGCAGGCGTCGACTTTGACAAATCCGACGTCGGCTTTCGGAACGCGATCTCTTAGTTTTGTGCATGCCAGTGCTCCGCGTTCATCGTTTCTTCCGAGAAGCAGGACCCGGGCACCTTGCTCTGCAAATTGACAGGCCGCTTCGTGCCCGACTCCGGCAGTGCCGCCGAGAAGGACGACGCCACATTCTGATATGGGTTTGCTGCTCATGAATTTGCCTTTCTATATAAAGTGTGTGGCATCAGTTGGCGCGTAAGAGGGCCGATTGCTGCAGGATGTTTCGAACCGAGTCTGGAATTGGACGGGACCTGCGGGTGGCTTCGTCAATCAGGACCAGCTGGGTTTCAACCAGACCGGTACAGCGCTCACCATCGAACAGCGCTTGTACCATCGTGCATGACCGGTTTTTGATACCGGTCACCGCTGTTCCGACATCGATCAGTGCTGGCCAGTGCATCTCGCCAAGAAACTTCAAACGCTGCTCAGCCATGACCAGCACCGCACGCGGATCAGCATCGGGCTCCATGAAACGGCGCAGTAACAGCGCGCGGCCGGTTTCTGTAAATGCTGCGAACGCAAGGTTATTGGCATGGCCGATGCAATCAGTGTCCGACCAGCGAACGTGCTCTTGCACCCAGTGCGGATAAACGTCTCGCGACTGAAAACAAGGGTCGGACAGCTGATCAGACCCGGCCGTCATCAGAGCGGGCTTGAATTGACGCCGACGCGGCCTTTGTCCTTCTTGTCCAGGAATTCCTGCGAACGGCGCACCAGTTCCGGGTTGCCGCCGCACAAGGCGTAGCCGTAAAGACACTCAACCTTGAGCTGTTCGTCGAGCGTCCGGCCGACGACCTCGAAAATGGTTTCCTTCGCGCTCTCGACTGCACGCCGATCATTACGCAGGATCTTTTTTGCGTAGTCGTGCGCGGTTGCCATCAGCTGATCATGCGGCACGACTTTGGAGACCATGTTGGCGTGGAACGCGCGCTGCGCGTCAATCGGTTCGCCAGTGAGTTCCATCTCAAGTGCGATGCCAGTGCCGCAGGTGTTGACGATGCGCACGATGCCGCCATCTGCAGGGTGCATGCCGCGACGCAACTCGAATGACCCGAACTGCGCATGCTCGGAAGCAATGCGGATGTCGCAAGCCATTGCCAGTTCAAGGCCGCCGCCCAGGACCCAGCCATTGCAGGCGGCGATAATCGGCTTGTAAATGCGATGCACGCCGCGCGTGATGCCGCCAGCAAAACCGTCGGAAAGTTTGTCGCGCCCCAGGCTCGGACCAACGCCATCCCATTCGGGGACATGTGTCTTGAGGTCTGCGCCGGCGCAGAAGGCGTCGCCGGTGCCGGTGATGATGGCGATACGCAGATCGGGATCGTCGCGGAAGTCGCGCCAGATCTCGCCCAGACGGTTATGCATCTCCAGGTCGATGGCGTTCTTGCGCTCGGGACGGTTGAAGGTGATCGTGGCGATATTGTCGTTTTTTTCGTACAGAATTTTGCTGCTGGACATAACGGGTCTCGGTGGTTGTTTATTCGGAGGCTCAGCAACCGACAGTGGCGGGTCGTTCGCGGCTTGGTTCTTGTTGTGCTTCGCCCAGCCAGTCTTCCCAACCGGCGGCGCGGTTCTGCTCACGTGCCAGTTCCTGTTCTTCTGGCGTGGCGTATTCCAGATCCCAGCGCTTAAGCGCAGGCTTTGCAATCAGCTCGTGCCAGATGGGCGGGATTAGCGAGGCGAAGAAGCACATGAACAGGCTGGGCATTGGAATGGATTCCTTGTGCGGAACCAGTTCGTAGTAGCGCTTGTAAGAGTTGAGGTGGTGGTCTGCGTGATTGGTGATGTCAAATGACAACACCCGCGACAGCCATCTCAGATGATTCCAGAGGTGTCTGCGGCCAATCGGCGCGCCGACCGCGCGGACCAGGCCGTAGTGCTGGAAGTAGTTGAATGATTCGGCCCAAACCCGGGTGAGCAACATTGCGCCGGTCGTGATTGCAGCCGCCATCCATCCGCCAATAAGCCAGACGACAGCCTGAAAAGCGAGCTGTGCCGCCATGCCGCGCCAGATGCGGTGGCGCCAGTTCCAGGAAGAAAGGCCGCGCATACGCAGGGCTTTCGATTCGGTCGAAATGTCCCACAGGGTTTGTTCCCAGACCGCTTTGAAAATGAAGCCGTAGAGCGTGGTGCCTCTGGGTGCAGTGTCTCCGTCCTTGACCGTGGCGACATCGATGTGATGTCCGACGACGTGTGCAATGTCACGCGTAGGGTCAAATTGGCAAAGTTGTGCGTAGCGGCCCAAGGTGCGGCTGAAAGCCGATCGCTTGTGATAGAGCTCATGCGCGGCTGGTGCGAGTGGCACGATGGAGGTCCAGGCCAGACTCAGCACGGCTCCGGTGATCTGGAAGCCCGTGGTATAGGCATCCTGCGAATAACGCCACGCAAATATGAGATACAGCAGCAGGGGGCCGACGGCGCAAATGATCAGTGGCACATCGGCGAGCCATTCGATCTTCATTCGCCGCGGCGCATAGTCCCGCGGCATGAAGGAGTCGATCAGCGTCAGTAGGGGGAACATGAGGAAGCCTGCCCACACCCAGTCGCCACCGGCGAGCACGCCGGCATAGGCGACAGCGAGTACGCCAACGCCAGTCCAGTATTTCAAATAATCGAGCATGTTTCTCCTCCAATGCCGATAGATCAATCTGTAGCCTGTTTGTGAAACGACCCGCTAGGTTGACGCTGTCCCGCGTTCTTCTGTTGCTTCGCGACCGGCGCGAGCACGTGCCACGATCAGCTTCATGATGCCTGCAGTGCCGTCACCGATTTCCAGCCCCATGACGTCGCGCATGCGTTGCTGATGGGGTAGATCCATGGACCAGCCGTAATGCCCCAGGGTCAGCGCACATTGATGCGTGACATCGAATGCAGTTTTAGGCGCTAGCCATTTGACCTGTGCTGCCTCCACCGTATGTGGCTGTCCCGCATCACGGAGCGCTAGCGCGTGGTAAGAGAGTTGTCGTGCGGCTGCGACCAGTGTTTCGCCTTCTACCAGAGGGAAACTCACGCCTTGGAAACGGGCGATAGGTCCGCCGAAGGCTTCGCGTTCCTTGACGTAGGCCCAAGCCTCATCAAGTGAAGCCTGGGCCGCGCCCAGACATTGCAACGCAATCAGCGCGCGGCTGTAGTCAAAGCCCGCCATGACCTGGGTGAAGCCTTTGTTCTCGTCGCCGATGCGATGGTCAGCAGGAATGCGTACATCGTCAAAAAAAACAGAGCCTCGTCCGGAGCAGTGGCTCCCGAGGTCTTCGAAGCAATTCACCTGCAGTCCCGGTGTATCCGAGGGAACCAGAAATGCGGTGACACCGCGTGCACCGCTCTCGACCGTGCCGGTGCGGGCAAAAACGATGAAGGCGTCCGCACTCTCGCAGTAGGTGGTGGAGGTCTTTTCTCCATTTAGAATGTAAGTGTCACCATGGAGACGGGCCTTGAGTTGCAGAGCGCCGGCATCCGAACCACAGTGCGGTTCTGTGATGGACAAGGCGAGGATGGCATTTCCTTGCGGAATTTTCGGAAGCCATTCTGAGGCGACAGCCGCTGAGGCGTTGCGCGCGATGATGGCGCCGCACAGGGACATCACCAGAATCACGGCTGCGATATTGAAGTCACCGTAAGCGAGCTCTTCAACGATCATGCCGGTGGTCACGCCATCAACACCGAGTCCGCCGTACTCGCTTGCCACGTCTGCCCCGAGCAGGCCGAGTTCGCCCATCTCGCGCAGCAATTCCCGGTCCATTTTGCCGTCGCGTTCGCGTTGCTGATAGTTGGGCAGCAGTCGTTCACGCGAGAATCGTCTGGCGGCTTCCTGTAGCGCTAATTGGTCTTCGTTCGGAATCATGAGGTTGGGGATGCTGCTGTCGGGTCAGGCGGCGGCGCGCATGGCAAGAGCGCTCTTGTCAAAGGAAACGATGAGCTTGCGCATCAAGGTATCGAGTACTGCCATTTCTTCATCGGAGAGTTCGGAAAAGGCAATTTGCAGCGGTCCGGAAATCTCGGGCACGGTGTCTCGCACCTTTTTTCTACCCTCACTGGTGATGCTGATGATCTGGCGACGGCCGTCGCGAGGCGCGGTGGCTCTTGCTACGAAACCATCCTCTTCCAGCTCACTCAGGATTCGGGTCATATTGGCGCGGCTGGTGCCGACCATCTCACTGAGTTCACTCGGCGAGTTTGTGCCTTTGGGCGCCGCAACGAGCAGGCACAGCACATGAAAAGAGTTGTCGGTGAGCCCTACAGCGCGGAACACGGGTTCAAAAAAATCACTCATGCCAAACACGCCAATACGTAGCAGGCGGACCATGACGGTGCTGGCCATTGGCAGGTCGGGTAGGGCACGTTCCATGCGCGGGGTGCTGCTTTCCACGTGGCGGAGGCGTTGGCTTCCTTTCATTCGGTGATACTCCAGTAGTTCGTCGCTGAACTATCGTGGCATGATCGGTGTGAAGGTACAAGTGGGCCTGCATCTGAGTGCAAGAAAGTGCGGCGGCCGGCGGATTTGGACCGCTCCAGGGGTATCAAGTACAGCTCGCAGAATTCGGCCAAGCCTCACTGATAGACGGTCTTGCTCATGCTGGCTTAGTTATGGTTACATATAGTTCATCGATAAACGATAACAGTAACAAATATGAAGGGTTCTGATCGTTTGGCTCAAGTCGCTGCGAGCACGCCACTGATGGGCAGCGCCTTGCCGGAGCTTTCCATGCCGGGAACGGTGATGGTCCGGCTCCTGCGCATCACCGAATTCGGATTGCACAATTTCTTCGAACCCGTCTTTCGCAGCATGGGGCTGACAGAGAACACCTTTCATATTCTCTGTCTGCTGGAAGCCAGCGAGAGCGGTTCTGCATCGCCGGGTGTTCTCAGTGAAATGGTCGGGACCAGCCGCGCCAACATGACGCGACTAATTGAAGATTTGATTGGCGCGGGCTTCGTGGAGCGCAGCATCGATCCGCGCGATGCACGCCGCCACGTGATCACCATTACCCAGCCCGGGCGTGACAAGGCACAGGAGACGGCTCCGCAGTTGCGCGAGCCTATTGAGAGAGCATTTTCAGATTTGAGTGCAGAGGAATTCGAACAACTCAGTCGCTTGCTGCACAAGCTGATCATGTCTCTGGACAAGAGTCCGCGACCATTGGGCGCAATGGTTTGACCGGCGTAGAGAACAGGCCCACTTATTTAATAAAGGTATGCCAATGACCAGCAAGAAAGTGATCTATGAGAAGAGGGGGGAGGTCGCCTACGTCACGCTTAATCGCCCTGAGTGCAAGAACGCGGTGGACTATGAAACCCATCTATTGCTTTGCGATGCGTGGAAGGATTTTCGCGATGACCCGGATTTGCGTGTTGCAATACTGACCGGAACCGGCGATGCGTTCACGGCCGGGGCAGATCTCAAGACACACGCGCCGGAGTGGCAGAAAGTAGGTCCAATGGTCGGGCGGGAGCGTATCGAAGACGGGCTGTCAGGTATTACGCGTGGGCCCTTGTCACGTATCACCAAACCCATTGTGGCCGCCATCAACGGCTGGTGCCTGGGGCACGGCATTGAGCTGTCCATGGCTTGCGATATCCGCGTTGCCTCCGAGAGAGCTCAGTTCGGCACCTTTGAGGTGCGCCGCGGAATGCATTCCGCTGATGGCGGCATCGTGCGCATGCTCAATAGCTGCGGCGTCGGGCTGACGATGGAGATGATCCTCACGGGAGAGCCTTTCAGTGCCGAGCGTGCATTGATGGCAAACATGGTGAACAAGGTGGTGCCCCATGACGATCTCATGGACGCAACCGAGGAAATGGTTGCCAGGATTCTGCGTTGTGATCGAGCAGCGACGGAATCAGCCAAGGAAACACTTCTGGAGTGCATTGGACGCCCGCTACATGACCAGCTGCGAGTCGAGGCCATGTGGGGGTATGCCTTGTGTGGCGGCAATCAGACCGTCATGGAACGCTCGCAACAATTTTTTGACAAGACTGACAAAGGTCGCGCTGGCGAAACGGCCAGCTCGCTCTAAACCCGGAAATATTCATATATGAGCTATAAATCGATTTACCGTTCTGATCTGTTTGAAGGCCAGATTGTGATTGTGACCGGCGGTGGTAGCGGCATCGGCCGCTGCACGGCGCATGAACTTGCGAGCGTGGGCGCAACGGTAGCCATTGTTGGCCGCAAGCTGGAGAAGCTCGAAGCCGTGAAGGCCGAGATCGAAGCCACGGGTGGCAAAGTCTCGGTCCACGTCTGTGACATACGTGAAGAGGAAAGTGTCATTGCCACCATCGATGCCGTTCTGGCTTTGCACGGCAAGATTGACGGTCTGGTCAATAATGCGGGTGGTCAGTACCGCATGCCCGCTGAGGACATCAGCACCAAGGGTTTTGAAGCCGTGGTTCGCAATAACCTTGTTGGTGGATTCATTTTCATGCGCGAGACTTACAAGCGCTGGATGAAGGCTAACGGCGGTGCCATCGTTAACATGATTGCCGACATCTGGCATGGCTGGCCAAACTACTCGCACTCCGCCGCAGCGCGCGGTGGCATGTGGACATTGACCGAGAGCGTCGCATCAGAATGGGCAAGCGATGGCGTCAGGATCAATGCAGTGGCCCCGGGCTGCATCGCCAGCAGTGGCCTTGATACCTACGAGCCCGAAGCGCAGCAGTTTTTCCGCGATATCCCCAAGTCGATTCCGCTGCAGCGATGGGGAAATTCCTCTGAGATTTCCAGCGCCATCGTGTACTTGCTGTCACCCGGAGCGGCCTACATTACCGGCGCTTGCATCCGTATCGATGGTGGCTCACCTAATGCCCGCGTCTGTTGGGGGCCGTTGCGTCAGGAGTGCAATTCAGAAGCTTTCGACGGCTTTCATCTGGAGGCCCCGCCGAAGGTGCTTGTCGAGGGCCCGAAGAAGCATTCCACTCGCGCCAAGAAGGTATAAAGCCATGTCGGTTGTCGAAGTGGAAGCAGCTGAGCTTTTGTCCGATGAGTCGGCAATTCATTCACGCCTTGCTGACTATTTGCAGCAGCAGACCCAGCGTCGGTGGACGTTGGGGCCATTTACCCGCTATGCGGTCGGCTTCTCCTGGATCACCTACGGCTTCAGCGCGAAGCAGGAAGGTTCGGATTCTGAGCAGGGCCTGATTCTTCGTCTGGGGCCGCCGTACGGTTTGTTCGCGCCCTACAGTGCCTTGCCCCAGCATGCAGCGCTGAAGATTCTGGAGAGCAGTGATGTTCCGGCACCGCGCTCATTCTGGTGGAGCGACGATGCTTCCATTCTGGGCGCACCTTTCTTTATCAGCGAACGCGTTCAGGGAACAGCGCCCGTGCCTTGGGTCAGTGGCAATGACTCCGGTTTTGATGAGTCTTTTCGCAAGAACATAGGCGCGCAGTTCGTCTCTGCCATTGCCGGCCTGCACAAAACCCACTGGCGTGGGAAAGAAGGCTTCCCGGATGATGGGATCACTGTTGAAAACGCGGCGGTCCGTCAGGTCGACGAATGGGAGCGCAACTACACGCGCTGGGCACTCAAGTCCTACCCGATGCTGACCTGGGCGTTTCGCTGGCTGCGCCAGAATCTTCCGGTGGCTCCGCGGGTGAGTCTGATCCACGGAGATTATCGACTGGGCAATTTTCTGGAACACGAAGACCGGATCACCGCCATTCTGGATTGGGAGCTGGTTCACCTGGGTGATCCACATGAAGATCTGGGCTGGGCTTTTTTGCCGCAGTACACCGGAGGATCAGGTCTGGTCTGCAGGCTGCTGAGCAAGGAAGAGTTCATTGCCCAGTACGAACGCGAAGCTGGCTTCAAGGTGCAAGAGGCTTCACTACAGTTCTACCTGGTCTTTTCACTGGTCAAGCTGGCCCTGACCCATATTGCTGCCGTTCGCTGCTTTGAGGATGGTCGCTTCAACGACATGCGCATGCCCGCAATGGGTACCCAGATCACCCCGGTCTTGCGCCAGATTTCGAAGATGCTAGCTCATGGATAATTCATTAAACCGCCTGATCGACGGCATGGTGTCGACACTTCGACAGGAAGTGATTCCTCACATTGACACCGAATTTGCTCGCGGCCAGGCGTTTGGCGTGATCTATATGCTCAAGAGTCTGCAGCTTCGTGCCGAGTGGTCTCCTGAATTCATTGGCAAGCAATTGTCGGAGCAACTCGAACTCGCTGAACAGGCCAAGGCCTATCTCAAAGACGTAGCAGCACCACAGTTGCCTGAAGCAGCGGCACCGGATGCGAGCGTCGCTGAGCTGCAGGCCCAGCGTGATCACAACGATCAGCGCATTTGCGCCCTGATTGAATGGCACGGGAATGCAAGCAGTGCACTCGGCGCTGAGAAGTGGGCGGGATTGGAACGAGAACTCAGAACATTCATGGACAAGCAGATGAAGCATGAACTGAAAACCTCAGCCAAGCCGATGTTCGCAGAAATCTCTTCAGGCGCTGACTAAAAGCTTGAGTGTTCGTCTCGCCAGCCCTGGGCAATCAATAGGCCGGAGAGCTGATCTCACGGCCTCAAGCGTTTTCACTTTATCTGGACCGTGTCGCTAGAAATTCATCAGCTAGAGAGCGGCGCTGTCACACCATTGTTTAAGGAATATCCATGCTCACTGCACAAGATGATCTGATTGGACACCAGCTGCCGACGACGTTTGATCACGTTGGCAACAGCGATCCTGCCTGGATGGAGCGTCTCTGGTACACCGGACACCCGGTTTCGGGGGCGGACAAGGGCAAGGTTATTTTTGACATTGGTCTGGGATATCACCCCAATCGAAATGTCATGGATGCCTTCGCTGGCGTGACGATCGGGAAGACACAGTACAACTTTCGGGCCTCGCGTCGTTTGCGACCCAATCCCCTGGAAACCGCAGTGGGCCCGCTGAAGATCGAAGTGCTAGAAGGCCTGAAACGGCACCGGCTATCGCTTGAACCCAATGACTCTGGACTCAGCTTTGACATTGAGTTCATCGGGACAATGAACGCGCACGAAGAAGAGCCACATTTTCGTCGCCGAAGTGGCCGGGTGACCGAACACATGGCCCGCGGCCAACAGTTGGGCGCTTATCGCGGCTGGCTGGAAGTAGACGGAAAGCGCTACCAGATCGAGCCGGACACATGGCTGGGGCAACGTGATCATTCATGGGGCATTCGCGCGGAAATGCGAACCGATGAGAGCCATCCACCGGTCACGTTCTATCCGCCGTTCTTCTACGCATGGACAACGGTGCAGTTCGCCAATCGCGGGTTGCATGTCTTCTTCAAGGAGCGCGCTCCGGGAGACTTCATTTACGTCTCTGGCGAGGAAGTATTGCCGCTAGGTCACCGGCCGGACCGCTCCAAACGCATGGCAGCTGCAACACACGAAGTGCAGTGGGCTGATGACCCGCATGGGCAGTCTGTTGCCTCTGCAAAGTTTGAAATGAAGCTGGATGACGGCACCGCGCATCTGCTGGAGATCAAGACATTGCCTGCGCGCTATTTCCTCAAGGGTGGCCTCTACGGCGGTCTCAATGGCTGGTTTCATGGCGATGACAAGGGAAAGCTGCACATTGAGCATGAGAAGTGGAATCTTGATGACCCGGCAACTCGCAAGTTGGTGCGTACCTTGGCCGATCAGGTGATTGAGGTGCGCGTTGGCGACGAGGTCGGCTACGGCATCATGGAGTACGGCGTCGGAAAGGGTTACGCCAAGTACGAGAGCGTGCAGGCACATCCCGCCATATAAGCGAGGCCTGCGGGGAGGAGAATTCCCAATGAGCGATTATCTGAAGTTCTGGCTGATTCCTAACGGCATTGTGGCTGTCGGCATCGCTGGCTTCGTGTTGGGCGGCGACTGGGTCTGGCTGGGAATTGCAACGTTTCCCGTACTGGCATTGGTCGACAGCCTTTTGCCGCGAAACCTGCGTCCGCGACATATGCCCAACAGCTTCCTGTCGACCGCGCCGGTGTGGATGGCTGCCATCGGGTCCCTGCTGATCTATTTCTTCGCTGCATGGCGTATCGCCCAGGGGGACCTTACTGCCTCGCAGATTGTCGGCAGCATTGCTTCACTGATGTGGATATCAGTGGTGCCTGGCGGCCCGGCAGCACACGAGTTATGGCATCGCCGGCACAGGCCCTCACGCGTACTGGGTCAGGTGACTCAAATCTGCATGTTCGACGGGATTCGCGATATCGGGCATGTTGTCGGCCACCATATTGAGGTGTGCACGCCTGAGGATGGCGACACGGCACCACGCGGCCAGACCCTTTACTGGTTCGCCTTGCACGAGCTGTATGTGAGTTTCAGCATCGGATTCAGGCTAGAAAACCGGTCGCTTAAGCAGCGTGGGCTGAGCTTCTGGAACTGGCGTAACAGGGTGTGGTCCTGGCTGGGTGTGCAGCTCCTGTTTCAGGCGGCAATTTTCATGGTGGGCGGTTGGGCTGGGGTCGCGCTCACTGTCACTGGCATGCTCGCGGCGCGCCTGTGGATCGAGTCATTCAATTATTTTCAGCACTACGGCCTGATCCGCGTCCCGGGTTCAAAAATTGGCAATCGTCACGTCTGGAATCACATGAGCGAGCTCTCTCGCATTGTTTCGTTCGAGATCACCAACCATGCCGGCCATCACCAAGATTCCTACATGCCCTATCAGAAGCTCGTTCCGCACCAGGAACAGATTCCGATGCCGAGCCTGTTTACCTGCTTTTTTGTGGCCCTGATTCCGGCCTTATGGCATCGCAAGATCATCATGCCCGCTCTCAAGCGCTGGGATCTGGAGTACGCCACAGAAGAAGAGCGGGAACTGGCACGCGAGCAGAATCGGCGAGCGGGCTGGCCTGATTGGGTTGGCGAGGCCGGTGATCTGGCTGGAAAGGCCGCGACTACGGGCTGTTGATCCGTCAGTAGCGGGGCTGATCGAAACCAGCGTTATTGGCATTGCTGCGTAATCTGCAATGGTGGCCGGGGACGGAATCGAACCGCCGACACGAGGATTTTCAATCCTCTGCTCTACCGACTGAGCTACCCGGCCATTTCTACTTATTTTGATCCCTCAGGGCGCTGATGCGTCACAAGAGGGTCGCGCATTAAACCGGCGGCTCGAAGGAGTGTCAAGGCGTCCCTGCATTCTTGGGGGGAACGTAACTGGTTTGCGCCAATTCTCCGCCTCCGAAAAAGTATTTTTCCATTTCTTCGCTGAGGAATTTTCGCGCCTTGGCTTCGGAGAGTGTCAGGCGATACTCATTGATCAGACGCGTTTGATGCTGGAGCCAGCCTTGCCAGGCTTCTTTCGAGACGTTTTCGAAGATTCGCTTGCCGAGATCGCCGGGATAGGGCGGTCGTTCGAGGCCTTCGGCTTCTTTGCCGAGCTTGATGCATTGGACGGTTCGGGACATGTTGACTTGCTGATATTGAGATTTGATGGCGTGGCCGCCTGAGTTGTTGCTTGGCGAGCGTGTTCCAACAGTTTACGCAATGGCGCGGGCATTCCGGGCCAGAGTTCAGGTTTGTGCAGATCTAGCCATCTAGATTCAGCTGATTCGTGCACGGATTGCGCCTTTGAATCTACCGTAACCAGGCAGATGCCCAGTTCCAGCTCAAAGTGTGTGAAAGCGTGTCGAACTGGCGGCCAGAAGGTGAGTTCCCTCTCATCTCTGGTGTAGCGCTGCGCCAGGCTTTGTGGGGTTTCGTCTCCGATGCTCAGCGGGAGCGACCACAAAGCGCCCCATATGCCTGCAGGAGGCCGCTTCTCGACCAGAACATGGCCTGCCTCGCTTTGCACGATCAGCGCCCAGCTATGGCGCAGTGGGCGCGCCTTGCGCGGTTTGGGCGTCGGTAGTTGCGCGGTGAGTCCTTGCTGGCGTGCGATGCAGTCTTCGGCGACGGGGCATTCATTGCATCGTGGTGCGCGCGCGGTGCATAGCAGGCTGCCCAGATCCATGAGCGACTGGGTGTAGTCGGCGTACCGCGCATTCGGAAGCCGCGCTTCGGCCTGCGCCCACAGGCGCGTCTGTACGAGGGGTTTTCCGGGCCAGCCTTCTTCTGCGGCATGACGTGCGAGAACACGGCGCACATTGCCGTCGAGAATGGCAAAGCGCTGATCGAAGGCCTGCGCAAGAATGGCGCCGGCAGTGGATCGGCCGATGCCAGGCAAGCGAATCAGGTCTTCAAAATTGGAAGGGATCTGCGAGCGGTGATGTGTGTGCATCTCGATGGCCGCACGGTGAAGATTGCGTCCTCGCGCGTAATAGCCAAGCCCTGCCCAGTGCTGGAGGACCTCATCCAGTGAGGCCTGCGCCAAGGTGGCGACATCCCCGAAGCGCTGCATGAAGCGCTCAAAGTAGGGGATGACCGTGGCCACCTGGGTTTGTTGCAACATGATCTCGCTCACCCAGACGCGGTAGGGCGAACGGGGCAGCTGCCAGGGCAGGTTGTGACGGCCATGCGCCTGATGCCAGTCGAGCAGGCGCGAAGAGAAACTGGATGTGATGCGGCTCATTGGCCAGCTTGATGCTTCTGCGCCAAAGCTTCCAGACCGGCACTGGTTTGCCTGGCCTCTTCGCGCATCTTGCGTTGAATCAGCCAGGGGCCAATCAATGGTGGCACCCAGAAATCGGGTTCAAGAGCAGCATCAAAGCGCAGGCAGGTCTTGCCTGCACAGCTCGTGAACAACCATGCCGCCTGTCCGTACCGGAAATCACTGAGCGCAGGAATGACCGATGCGCTGACGGCACCGCCCTGATCATGGGTGTACGTGGTGAAGCGCATGTCTTGCACTTGATCGAGTGTCCTGCAGAAGAAGCTCACGCATCCGCGAACCTGCGTCTGTACCCGCTTGCGTTGTGCGGTATCCGGGCCCAGAACCTTCACCTGAACCACCGCCGAATTGATTTCCGGCAGGTGGCTAGGGTCAGAGAACAATTGATAGACGGTGTGCGCATCCGCGTCGATGATCACGTCCATGTGAATTTGATAGCGGTGCTGTTCATGGCTGACACGGATCGCGCTGATTTTGTAGGCCCATGCTGAGGCCATAAAGCCTAGCGCCAGCACACTCACCACTGGCCAGTAGCGACATCGAAAACCGCTCATCCGCGATCAGTCAGTGCGACCAGACGCGGACATGCGGGTTATTGTTCTGCAGGTGCCGCTTCAGCTTCGGGTTCAGGCTCGGCCTTCTTGCCGCCGCCAAACAGTTTGTTCAATCCGCGCCCCAGTTCCTTGTTGAGCTTCTCTGCGGCCTTGGCTTTGAGATCTTCTTGCGTGATGGGCGTGGCTTCTTCGCCATCGGCACCGTCGCCGAGTCCGGTTTTGCCGAGTAGCTTCTCGGCTACCTTGTCCTTGAGTTCCTGGCCGGCCTTCTGTTTTAGCGCCGACTTCAGATCCAGCTTGTAGCTGGGTGAATACAGGCTGCCCGTCAGCTTGATGGGAATCGTCAGGCCTGCCAGTTCCTCCAGACCTTTGCCGCCTTGCCCCTTGGAGCTGCCCACGACGGTGGGCGAAGCCAGGTAGTTGATGGTTTCGTTGACCAGATCGATCTCGCCGCTACCGGCGAGGCGAAACAGGGGGCTTTGTGCATTGAGTTGGTCTGATTTGAGAACGCCGTTGACGATTTTCGCGGCGAACCCGATGCTGCTGAAATCGGTTTCCTTGGCCTCACCGGCATTGAAGGACTCGCCGCGCAGCGCAGCCTGACCCTGACGCACGATCTGGCCAAGATTGAAGCCTTTGACCGCACCGTTTTCAAAGTTGAGCGCAACGTCGCCATTCAGATTTCGGCGTGCATCGCCAACCGTCGTGCCACCAGAATTCAAATCCAGTTTGATGGTGCCCAGTCCGGACAAAAAATCCTTTCCCATGAAATTCTGCAGCATGGGCGCCATCTGCATGGTTGAAAGCGACGTATTGAGTGAATAGCTCGGCGTGCCGCCCGGGGCAATTTTTGAACTGGTGGAAATCTGCCCGCCGTAGGCCTTGGCGTCGAGCTTTACCACCTTGGGCGCATTTTTGGGGCCATCAACACGCAGCCTTACATCCTTGAGTGTTGCTCCCTTGAGTTTGAGTTCGCCTACGTCGAGGGTGCCGCTGGCATTGAGCCCTTCCAGTACCTTGACCGGAATCTCGGTCTTGTTAAGTTCCTTGCTGCCGGACTTGCTCGGCTTTTCCGCCGGCTTGCTTTCATCCGCTGCGGTGTATCGGTCAGCGTTCAACTGATCAGCCTTGAGCGCAAATTCCAGTGCCTGGGTCTTGAAATCGCGGACCGCAAAGGCGCCCGTGACGTTTGTGTCGTCCAGACTCAGCTTGAGGTCTTCGAATCGCGCGGAATTGAAGCTGCCGCTGTAGCGTGTCGAAAGGCTGGCCTTGCTCAGCACGCTGGCGTCGCTGGTCTTGATATCGTCCTGTCCCAAGGTCTTGAGCAAATCACGGGGGCTGAACGAGGCCACATCAATTGGCCCGGAAAGGCGAGGGTTGTCGCCGTTGAGGCCTTGTCCGGTGATCGAGGTGCTCACGTTCAGACCTGCCGCCCTGATCTTGCCGTCATTGAACTTGAGCGTGCCCTGACTGCCGTTGTAGAGCGCGTTGCCGCTGAGCGCGAGCTTCTGGGCGCCGCCGGGAATGGCATCACCTGAGGCGTCGGCATCCAGCTTGAGCCCCGCCACTTCAAACTGCTGCTCAGCGAGCGCCGCCTTGAGCTTGCCTGTGAGCGTGCCCTTGGCCGACAAGTCCGCCATTTGGGTGTCGAAGTCCAGCTTGAGGTCCGAGACATCCACCAGCTGCGTTTCCAGATTGGCCGCGACATTGCCTTCGAGTTTGGCGCTGGCATTCATGCCATCGCCCTTGGTGGTCACTGCCAGCGACAGATCACTGATGCTGGCCTTCTGCGCCACCATGTCGGCCAGCACGGTAGCTGACAGCGTCAGGTCGCCGGACATTTTCTGAGCTTCTGCGATGGCAGAGAGCGAGGCCTCGATATCAATCGGCTTGCCCGGTTGCAGGGCGCCCGTGTCCAGATTGAGCTTCTCGATGCGATAGGCCTGACCCGTTTGCGCATCGCGATAGCGAATGTTGGCGTCTTTGAGGGCAACGCCGGCAATGTCGATGCTTTCAAGGTCCACCGCTTTACCTTCTTCTGAGTCGGTCTGGGCAGGTGTTTCTTCTTCAGATGTCTTGATCAGATCATCCCAGTTCGTGACGCCATTGGCGTCTACTGCCAGATCGAGGTCAAGACCATTCAGAGTGATGGTGCTGACCTCTACCTTTCGATCCAACAGCAAGGGCATCAACTGGACGCCAACGGCTGCGTTGTCGATGCGCGCCATAGGTTGTGAGCCAAAACCGGGGGCATTGCTGAAGCTGACGTCATCCAGCTGTACGTTCAGCCAGGGGAAGATGCTCAGCTCGATATTGCCCAGGCTCAGATCGCGCCCGGTCTGTTTTTTGACCAGTTCGGTGATCTTTCCGCGGTAGTCATTGGGGTCAATGAACTTGGCAGCGATTGCCAGCCCCCCGAACACGAGAACCACGAGCGCAACAACAGTGATCAGCAAAATCTTCAGCAGCCGGGCCATAACCATCTTTCCGTGTTTGCGAGGCGCAAATTGTAGCCTCTCAATGATGAACCGCCGGCGAGGATCGGGTCTTCAGGCTTCAGATCGACGCGAGCGATGAAATCCGTCCAGATCCAATGCCAGCAAGGGCAGGGTCTGTGTCAGAAACTCTTCCTGTGTTTGATTGAGTTGCGATGTCAGCGCAAGTTCAATCACCGCGACAGTTCGTCCGTGCATCATCAGCGGCAAGACTCGCAATTCAACTGCAGGCACTTGCCCTAATCCAGCCGAAATATCGAGATAACCTTGGGGTGGCGGCGTCATCCGCCGTTCCACGCCGGTGCGGGCCACTTCGCCGATCAGCCCTTCGCCGAGGCCGAATTCCCGATGTGAGTCGGTCTGGGTCAGGCCGTATCCGGCGATCAGGCTGGAGCGTCGGTTGCGAACAACGTAGATACAAGCCGCAGCCAGGTTCACGTGGGGTGCAATTTCTTCAAGTGCCATCGACCCCAATTGTTCGGCGCTTCGCGCAGCAGATAGCTTCAGGCTGAGCTGATAAATGCGATCACGTATCCACGCGCGTTCTGCGTTATCGCGGGCGTTGCTTTCGAGCAGGCTCTGCCGTTCTCTCTCTGCGATTGCACTGCGTTCGCGAAGGCTCACCACAATTGCGCAGCCTATTCCCAGGGCGATGAGTATCAGAGCGAACAAACCAACGAGATAGCGACCCAGCGCGATCTGTATCCCTGCACGGTGATGGCTGATGACCAGATCGAATGCCGGGGATTTTTCGAAGTAGCCACTGTCGACCAGTTCCTGGAGCGGGCGAAAACGCTGGGTTAGGTACTCACGCGTTCCTACAGTGAATGGCGCCGGCTTTGTGCCCAGGTGCCTGGCGATCTCGGGATGCTTGTTCTGCACGCGATTCTGCGGATTGAGCTGTGCGCCCCAGGGGACGGTTCTGTCCGGGTGTATCAGCCAGTAACCTGCCTCATCCAGCATCCAGGACTCACCGTCGTTGGCTGCGAATATGGTGGTCAGGCCCTTGAGCAGAACGTTGCCGCGAAGATTCGCGACCAGAACATATGCCTGCCCACTGTTCGATTGCAGGCGCATCGACAGTCTTAGGGTCGGATTGATGGGTTTTTCGATCACGCCAAGTTCAACATTCAGATCAAACCGCGAGGCGTGCATGACCCCGGGCCGCAATGCGATGGCAGTCGTGAAGTAGTCGCGCTGGGATTTATCCTGCAATCGCGAGGTGGGCACGACGACGGGTCCTTCTGACGTACGGTCCACCCGGATCAGTTCAAGGCCATTGGCATCCAGTAAGCGAATCTGTCTGTATTCCCATTTCTGCTTTGCAAAGGCAGACATGATGGACTCGACGTAGCCGCGAAATTCAGCTGAGGGCTTTTCGATGTATCCCAGCACGGCTGGCGTGCGCGCGATGACGCCCAGGTCGTGTGCCGAGGACGTCAGCTCTTGTGAGAGTCTTTCACTGGCAAGTTGCAGGGTGGTTCTGTCGCGATTGATTCTCAGCTCGTTTTCCTGCAGGGCCTGAACGCGCGCGTATCCCAGAAAGATCAATGCCACGATCAAGGCCAGTGGCAGGTACAGACGCAGCCAGCGGCGCAAGATCATGGTGATAGAAGCGTCCCAAAAGGCATGTGCTTGTTAAGGCGCATTCAATGTCTGGCGGAAGCGCAGATAGTCTTCAGCCGACAGCTCTGGCGCCTCCATCATGGGCAGATGCCCAATATCTTTCATTATCGTCTTGCTGGCATTGGGCAGGATGCCTGCGAGCACATCGGCGCCACCGACATGCAGCAGCCGGTCCGAATCTCCCCAGAGAATATGCGTCGGAATGGGTAGATCCGAAATGAGGGGCTCCAGTGTCAGGCCCTCATTGATGATGTCTTTGAATTGCTGATTTCGAAGCGGCTGCGCAGCGATAGCGCGGTCAGACAATACCCCGATTACAGCCGCCGGCATGTAGGGCGGCTTTTCCATTGCGAAGTGAATGAGCGCGTCAAATTCTTCTGGTGTTTCTGCAATCAGCGGATTGCGTCCATCCGAGGCTTCGAGCAGGTGTCCAAGCTCACTGGTCGGAGCGCTGCCAACTCCAGCCGGCGCCAGCAGCCACAGGCTGCCCACCTCATTGGGGTATGCCGCAGCGTAGGCGGCAGAAATGGCGCCACCCATGGAATTTCCGCCGATATGGACATGGGTCAGGCTCAGTGCAGTGACAAATGCGCGGACTCGTTCCACCTGTGAAGCAATGGTGTAGGGCACGTCAGTCGGGCCATCGCTTTCGCCGTAGCCGGGCAGGTCCGGTGCAATGACCCGGTAGTGCTTGTGCAGACTTCTCGAAACACGCGTCCAGTTGTCCTTGTCTGCACCGAATCCATGAAGCAGCAACAGCGGAGCGCCGGTTCCTTCGCTGTCCAGATACTGCACGGTAAAGCCGGGAATCTCGACTTCATGTTTTTTCAGGCCAGCGGCTCGGCGTTCGGCGCTGATGGCGAGATCGACGAATGTTCCCGGTGCAACGACGTACAGCAGGGCCGCACCCAACAGTGCAAGAACGGCAACGATCAGTAGAGATTTAAGAATGCTCATGCGGAAGTGTGAGGTGTGGGCGTGTGGGCGCTGATGTCTTCAATGGCTTTGTGGATGCCGCGTCGCCAGTACCGGCAAAGGGACGTGGCGAGCAGGGCGCCAGCAAATGGCAGGCGGGAATCAAACTCAATCAGGTATTCGAGTTGGGTGCCACCAGAATCGGCTTCTAGTTTGATGCGCCCCACATGGTTATGAATGGGCCAGCCTTGTGTGACGCGATACTCAATCAAGCTTGGAGGCTCGAAGCGGGTAATGGTTTCCACGATGCTCATCAAGGGCAGGCGGATTTCCCGGGCAGAGCCAATGCCGTTGACGTGATGACCTTCCGGCGCGTCCTGAATTCGGCGGGTTCG
The DNA here is from genome assembly GCA_041603235.1 of Panacagrimonas sp. GTDB lineage: Bacteria > Pseudomonadota > Gammaproteobacteria > Nevskiales > Nevskiaceae > Panacagrimonas. Next base: position 212,602 of record JBFIES010000003.1, read on the forward strand.
GCCGGGAAACAGTTTGCCTACGTTCTCGTGTTCCGCGAGCCAGGCAAAAACAGCCTCTGGCGGGGCCGCGAAAAACTGTTCGAACCTGACGACGTGCTCGGCCATGTTTCAGCAGCGCTCAGCTATGTGGATTCTTGGCAGCATCGGATTCCTGGCGTCGGTGCCTGCGCGGCTTGTAATGCAGGTCCAGCGAGTGAATCTGCTGCTGACCTGCCGCGCGATCCTCGAAGAAATATTCGAGGCTATGAAAAATGGTCGGAAAGGCAATGTCCTTCCAGGGAATTTCTTCTTCGCTCATCAGGCAGGTTTCGCTGCTTTCGGGCGTCGGACCGTGATGCTCCGACAACATCTTCGCGCGGTGTACGAGATAGACCTGCGAGACGTAGGGCACGTTGATGACGGCCAGCAGTTCGCCCACTTCAACTTCCGCTAGGGATTCCTCGCGAGCTTCGCGAGCGGCGCCCTGTGCACTGGTTTCACCTAGCTCCAGAAACCCGGCCGGGAACGTCCATAGCCCGAGTCGCGGCTCGATGTTGCGCTTGCACATCAGGATGCGGCCATCTTCCCACTCTGGAATACAGCCCACGATCATGCGCGGGTTGAAGTACTGGATGTGGCCGCAAGCCGGGCAGATGTGCCGGGGCAGGTTGTCGCCATCGGGCACTCGATGCTCTACGGGTTTGCCGCAGGCGTTGCAGAAATTGACGTCCATTTTTTCCGTTGATTGAGCGCGCTCGAAGCTTACGCGCATTGGCGATTGATGCCGTAATCATTACCCTGCAAGAGGCTGGCCTCAAGTCGCGGCGTGTACCCCGCAGGGAGAAACCACAGTTGACGGCCATATTTGGCCCGTCTGTGCAGTCCAGCGGCCGTGTTCACCAGAGGCAAACGAGAATCATGGATCGGCCCTTTTCGCCCAGTAGCGAGCGTAATCGCGCTCCGATTGAGCAAATTCTCAAGCGTGCATTTGCGACGCGCCAGAATGTGCTCGAGATCGGCAGCGGTACCGGGCAGCATGCTTGTTACTTCTCGGAAGCCCTTCCGCATCTGCGCTGGCAGTGTTCGGATCGGGCAGAGAATCTGCCGGGGATCCGAAGCTGGCGGGCGCATGCACAGCGACCCAACATGCCCGAACCCATCGAATTGGACGTCAATCAGCCGATATGGCCAAGTTCCCGATTCGACGGCGTATTCACGGCCAATACCTTGCACATCATGGCTTGGGAGGAGGTGCAGCAGCTTTTCGCGCGATTGCCAGAAGTCCTGGCGCCACAGGCAAGCCTGGTCGTTTACGGACCGTTCAAGTTTGAGGGGGCGCACACCAGCGACAGTAATGCCGCCTTCGACGCCCGACTCAAGTCAGACGACCCTGTGCGTGGTATCCGGGATTTCGAAGCGGTCGAGGCTCTGGCGCAGGCTGCTGGATTCGAACTGCAGGATCACCACCACATGCCCGCCAATAATCGGTGTTTGGTCTGGACGCGTATGGCTGCGATGCCGAAAGTGCGCGCGTAGCCATCAATATCGTCCAGATCAGCGATCTGCTGAAAATCTATGGTGCCTAGGGAGAGACTCGAACTCTCACGATGTTTCCATCGGGGGATTTTGAATCCCCTGCGTCTACCGATTCCGCCACCCAGGCCCGGCGTCGTGCCGTGCTCATGCTAGCCAACAAAACGAGGGCGCGGATTGTACCCTGCACGTGAGTTTTGCCAAGTCGTAAGCTTCATGAATGTTCAGCGACGCTTGTCGCGCCGGATTTGCCAAAGATCAAACAGCCATACGATCAAACCCGCCAGGAGCATGACGGCCGCCATTCTCTGGTTGTTCAGCGCTTGCAGGGCAACGCTGAGTGCAAAGACCGCGAGAACCCACCGCTGCATGGGCCAACGGTCGCTAAAGCGTCGCTTCTGCATACGGCGGTCTTCTGTCTTGTGCCTCGGGTCCTTGATCATTTCCAATGCCTAAAACTGACGCAAGAGTCATATCGTAATGCATAAACGAACCATGGGCCGATTAAGTTCCCGAATCCGAATCAACACCCGGTGATGACGCAGCGCCGGCGTTCGGGAACAATGCGCGCCGGATGAAAATTGACGATTTCGACTACTCGCTGCCAAAAGAGCTTATTGCGCAGCAACCTGCTGCCAAACGATCGCAGAGTCGCCTGCTTCACCTAGGCAAAGATGTCGGGGATCGCAGTGTTTCCGATCTGCCTGATCTGCTGAGGCCAGGTGATCTGCTCGTGTTCAATGACACGCAGGTCGTCAAAGCGCGCCTGTTCGGGGCCAAGCCCACGGGCGGAAAGATTGAGATTCTGGTTGAGCGCGTGCTCAGCGAAACAGAAGCGCTGGTGCAGCTCGGCGTCTCCAAGAAGCCGCTGGCGGGCAGCACGATCTCCATCCACGGGGAGGCTGCGCCGGTGAAGGTTCTCGGCCGATCGGGGGAGTTTTTTCACCTATGTCTGGCCGAGACCGGAAACTGGCTCGATCTGATGGCGCGGGCGGGGCAACTGCCACTTCCCCCTTATATTCGCCATACGCCACAAGCCGAGGACGCTGATCGCTACCAGACCGTGTTTGCCAGAGCGCCTGGCGCGGTGGCGGCACCGACAGCGGGCCTGCATTTTGATCAGGCTCTGCTTGCTCGTCTGGACGCCGCCGGCATACAGCGGGCGACTCTGACCTTGCATGTGGGGGCGGGGACCTTCCAGCCGGTGCGGGTGGAAAATATCGAGTCCCACCAGATGCATGCGGAGCGTTATTCCATTAGTGAGGAGCTTGCGCAGCGCTTCGCAGAGACTCGACGGCGAGGCGGGCGCATCGTCGCGGTGGGCACGACCAGCGTTCGAGCCCTGGAATCGGCTGTGCAGGCTGACGGCCAACTACGCACCGGAGACGGCGAGACGCGCATCTTCATTACGCCGGGCGTTGCTTTTCGTGCGGTGGACCTGCTGATGACCAATTTCCATCTGCCACAGAGCACCCTGATGATGCTGGTCTGTGCTTTTGGCGGACATGAGCGCGTGATGGCGGCTTATGCTCATGCGGTGGCTCAGCGCTACCGATTCTTCAGTTACGGCGATGCCATGCTGATTGAGCCCCTTGGCGGTTCGACTGCAGCACTAGCCTGAGCAGAAACCCTGCTTTAATCCAGAAACTTGCCTGCGCGATTTGCGCATAGATTCCTTAAAATGACCGACGCCCATCAGACAGCCAGCGCCGTGAATATTCACGCCGATCGAATTCTCGTAGTCGACTTTGGATCTCAGTACACCCAGCTGATCGCGCGCCGCGTGCGTGAATTGGGCGTGTATTGCGAGCAGTTTCCCTGGGATGCCGATCCGGCAGACATCGCCGAGTTTGCCCCTCGCGGTGTGATCTTGTCAGGCGGTCCCGAGTCCACGCTGGATGCCAATGCGCCTCGGGTGGCCGAGGCCATCTGGAATTTGAAAGTCCCCGTCCTGGGCATCTGCTATGGCATGCAGGCCATGGCTGCGCACTTCGGGGGCAAGGTTGAGGCGGCCGACAACAAGGAGTTCGGCTACGCCGAGATTCGGGCGCGAAATCACTCGACGTTGCTGATCAATATCGAAGATCGGGTCAACAGCGAAGGTCACGGGCTGCTCGATGTCTGGATGAGCCACGGCGACCGTGTGATCGAGCTGCCGGAAGGCTTCAAGGTCATTGCTTCGACCGAAGACGTGCCGGTGGCAGGCATTGGCAGCGAAGAGCGCCACTACTACGGGCTGCAGTTTCATCCGGAAGTGACCCACACCACACAGGGCAAGCGCATCTACGAGCGTTTTGTCCATGAAATCTGCGGTTGTGGGCATGCCTGGACGCCGGACAACATCATCGAAGACGCCGCCGAGCGAGTTCGTTCGCAAGTCGGTCAGGATCATGTGTTGCTGGGATTGTCCGGTGGTGTGGACTCATCGGTGGTAGCGGCCTTGTTGCACCGCGCCATTGGCAAGCAGCTGACCTGCGTGTTTGTTGATACGGGTCTGCTGCGTCTCAATGAAGGCGATCAGGTGATGCAGGTTTTCGCACGGCATCTGGGCGTGCGGGTCATCCGGGTCAATGCCGAAGCGCGCTTTCTTGACGCGCTCAAGGGCGTGACCGACCCGGAGGCCAAGCGCAAGGTGATCGGGCGCTTGTTCGTCGAGGTGTTTGACGAGGAAGCTTCCAAGATCGACAACGTGCGCTATCTGGCGCAGGGCACGATCTATCCAGACGTTATCGAGTCCGCCGGGTCGAAGAGCGGCAAGGCGCATGTCATCAAGAGTCACCATAACGTGGGTGGCCTGCCGGAAAAAATGAACCTCAAGCTGGTTGAGCCGCTGCGCGAACTCTTCAAGGATGAGGTTCGCGCCATTGGCGTCGAACTGGGGCTGCCCAGCGAGATGGTGCATCGTCATCCCTTCCCGGGACCAGGCCTGGGTGTGCGTATTCTGGGTGAGGTCACCAAGAGTTCGGCAGACATTCTTCGCAAAGCAGACGATATTTTCATTACCGAACTACGCAAGGCCGGCTGGTATGAAAAGACCTCGCAGGCATTTGCTGTTTTCCTGCCGGTTAAGAGCGTTGGCGTCACCGGTGACGGACGCCGCTATGAGCCGGTGATCGCGCTGCGTGCCGTACAAACCATCGATTTCATGACCGCACGCAGTGCACATCTGCCATGGGAATTGCTGGATACCTGTTCGCGTCGCATCTGCAACGAAATTTCCGGCGTCTCCCGCGTGACCTATGACATCTCCTCCAAACCGCCGGCAACTATTGAGTGGGAGTAGGGTATTAGTACTGAGGGCTGTTGAGTTGAGCGCACCCACTGCATCTCTGCCGTGCAATTTGAGGCTGAGGGCGTTGATGTAAGGAATTTGATTGCGCGGAATTCTGAACGCGCTTTTCGAGCTGCACGGCTGGCCCGAGCGAGAACAGTCAAGTGACAGGACAACGCACTCCGAGTTGCGTACAAGCGAACCGATCAAATCTCATGGATCTCAAAATTTTTATCGCCGTCTTCGGCACCGTCTTTCTAGCAGAGCTGGGCGACAAGACCCAGCTCGCAACCATGCTCTTTGCCGCAGACAAACCAGCCTCCAAGTGGACCGTATTTGCTGCTTCGGCCAGTGCATTGGTCGTAGCTGCCGGCATGGGCGTCCTTGCGGGGACTCTGATTGCCGACCACATCAATCCAAAGATTCTGCAGATTGTGGCCGGCGTCGGGTTCTTGCTGATTGGTGCCTGGACGCTCAGAGCGGGATTGTCAGCAGGCTGAGCAGATGCAGGAAGCCGACGAGCAATGGATGCGGCATGCGCTGTCACTGGCGCAGCGTGCTGCCGACGAGGGCGAGGTGCCGGTCGGTGCCGTCCTGATACAAGACGGACAGCTCATCGGGGAAGGTTGGAACCGGCCCATTGCCGAGCATGATCCCAGCGCACACGCAGAGATCAAGACATTGAGAGCGGCGGCAGCATCGATAGGAAACTATCGACTGCCGGGTACAAGCCTGTACGTCACTCTGGAGCCTTGTGCGATGTGTGCTGGCGCGATCATCCACGCCCGGGTTCAGAGAGTGATATTCGGTGCGTGGGATGAGAAGGCGGGGGCCGTGCGCTCGGTGTATGACTTGATCTCCAACCCTCGACTGAATCATGCGCCGGAGTGGGTCGGCGGGGTGCTGGAATTACAATGTGCGGAGCAATTGCGAAATTTTTTTCGCATGCGGCGCAAGAACAAGAAGGAAATTGAATGACGTTCAGATATTTTGAAGACTTCGAGATCGGTGAAGTCATTGAGCTGGGAAGTTGCACCGTGAGCGAGTCAGAGGTTCTCGAGTTTGCAAACAAGTTTGATCCGCAGTCTTTTCATGTGGACAAAGAGGCTGCAGAGAAATCCATTTTTGGCGGCCTGATCGCAAGCGGCTGGCATACCTGCAGCCTGATGATGCGGTTAATGGTGGATGGCCTGCTCAAGCAAACTGCAAGCCTGGGATCGCCCGGCATTGATGAAATTCGCTGGCTGCTTCCCGTTCGACCTGGCGATGAACTGCATGCGCGCTACAAGGTGCTCGAGCTGATTCCTTCAAAAAGCAAGCCTGATCGCGGCGTGGTCAGCTGCGAATGCGAGATGACCAACCAGAATGGTGATCGGGTCGTGTTCATGCGCAGCAAGGGCATGTTCGGTCGCAAACCCTGATGTGATCGGATCGCCGAATTGACGGAACATGGGTGGCATCACTAAGATTCGCGCCCGATTCGTCGGATATGGATGGTTAGCTCAGCGGTAGAGCATCGCCTTCACACGGCGGGGGTCACAGGTTCAATCCCTGTACCATCCACCAATATAAACAAAGAGTTGAGCGTTGCTCAGCTCCTTTTTTATTTCCCGTACGGCACATGTACGGCAATCGATTTTGGTTTCGAGCGAGTATTCCAAGCGTACGGCACGCAGCACGTCACGCCGGAGTGCATATCAATTTCGAGCTTGTCCGTCAGGGCATGGCGTGGTGTTTTCGCAAATATCTAACGGATGACTCCTGCCTAGATATAGAAGCCGCTGCAAAAGCCTCAGGGCGCGGATTGTGGGTTGATCCTGAGCCGGTTCCGCCTTGGGAGTTTCGGCGGAAATAGCCCCTCAATTATTTCGCGCGCTGGCTCTTTGGGCTCCTCGAGCCGCTGCCGCTGCTAACTGCTGCTCCGTGGCACGACTAACCGGCCCGTTGGACGTAATGCTGAATGACTGATTGATTGTTGTGCTCGAGTCGCCCACTTGGTGATTGGGAATAATCATTCCTGTTGATGGGCTGACAAATAGTTCCGGTCCGTTCTCTCCGACCAAGTATGTCTTCCCAGCAGATACCGGCCCACCAGCTGCACGCGGACCACCAAAGACACTACCGACTATCCCGGCAAAGTCATCAAACCCAAATTTGCCATCGTCATTCCCTAATCCGTCCAGCTTCTTGAATATCTCGGAGGCCGCTGCCTGTGCCGCCATCTTGCGCAGCGTCTGCTCAAAGCTCTTGAGCAATCCCGACAACCCGTCCTCGAACGGGTCAAACAAGAAGTCCGCAAAGGCGTCCTGCATGTTGCGCGCCGCCTGGTCGGCATAGACCGTCATATCGTCAGTGACATCCTTCGCTTTCTTTCCAAGGCCATCTAACGCCTCGTTCGCCTGCGCAACGGCTCGCTCGTAGGTTTCCGGGTCTATCAGCGGCTTGCCATTAACGAACGTGTCTCGGAGCACATTGAGGCGCTCTATCTCCTTGTTGAAATTCTCCAGCGGGGTCCGGGTGGCGTCGAATACTTGACTTGCCTCCTCAAACAGACGGTTCAGTTCTCTCTGTCGTCCCTCGTCTTCCTCTGCCAATGCCAGATGCAACGCCAGGATGCGGTCATATTCACTCGTTGCCTCTGCGAGTCGCTTAGTGGCCTTGGTGGCCTCTTCGGTCGCCCTGCTCGACCTCGGGGGCGCAATCCCAGCCCGTGGCGCAACTGGCCCCTCTGATGCAGGACTTAGCGGCTGGGAATTGAACAATGAATCGTAGGACCGCTGCACATCCTCTATATCGCCCTGAATGTCCTCCAGGGCCGCGCTACCGGCTGCTATGGCTCCCCGAAAATTACCAGTGAAAAACTCTACGTTGACCGCTGCAACGCCTGCCAGCGTCTTTCCCAGAATTTGAACGCCATTGGCAAGCGCAATCACGCCAAGAGTCGCACCCTTGAAGGCATAACTGATTCCCTCTGCTGAACGGGCTGCGAAGTCGCCCTGATTCGCGGCATCCATAAAGTCATTAGATAGCGCTTCAAGACTCGGGGCTAACTCGCGAACAATAGAGTATTGCAGCCCCTGAAATTGATTGTGCAGCTGATCGGCGTTCTTCTGAACCTGATTAAGTGCCTGCGAGGTCTGCTGATCGAGAATGGCACCTGTACGCTCTGCGGCATCGCCCAGCCGGTCAAACTCAAGCCCACCGTCTTTCAACAATGGCAGGAGGCTGGTCGCATCGCTGGCAATGGCCTCCATGTAGAAAGTCATCTCCGACTGACTCAGGTTCGCCTTCTCTAAACTGCTCGCATAGAGCTGCAAAGCCTGTGGGCCGCTTAGGTTTCTAAACTGTTCTGCGGTCACTTCAACCTGTGGCGCGATCTTCTCAAAAAAATCTGCCAATGGGCCGCCACCAGTGTTCAGGAAATCGCCTACCTTGTCCTGCGTATCTTTGAAGATATCGGCCAGCTTGTCCTGCTCAACGCCAACAGATTTCGCAGCATTGGCAAGCCGTTGAAACTCCGTCGACGATGTACCCGACACGCCAGCCAGATTATCGAATTCGCGTGCGGCAATCGTCGCGTTTCGGGTCATCAGGGCCAATGCACCACCTGCTGCAACTAATGATGTGCCAATGACCTTGCCGGCCTGCTTGAAGGCCTTTTCAATCTCGCGTGACCGTTTCTCAGCGGCCTTAGCGGCACGATTTAGGTCAGTTTCAAAACTGCCGGTTTTCGCCTCAAGATTGACGGATATCCGCATCAGTGCACCGCGCCCCACTGTGGCATGTCGAACTCGACTCGCAGGGTCGGGCCGCCCTCGTAGACGAGCAAAATCGCTGGTCGCGCAAAGTCCGAGAAATCCAGATGCACATTGTCAGGCATCCGCTGTAAGCCGCCGCGCTTTATTGCCAGATGAGTCTTTTCACGCACCGTCTCGTTCGCGACGCTCACAAACTCCGTCAGATACTCGTCGGTCTGCTCTTTGGTGAGTGCCTGGCCCGGCTTCACATCTGCTCTTTCTAGTGTCATTTCGCTTTAACTCCTGCTTTTACAGCCAGCGTCCAATGCGGCCCGGTCCCTGGCTTGGTTTGAGTGTCTTGATTGCAGTGCCACATGCCGCCGTTGTGGGTTACAAAGCAGCCCTTGCTGTGCGTCCCTTCTCGCCACACTCCCTCATAGGGAAAGGCGCTTTTCTCGGCCAGGCTGACCTCTAGCTTCTTCAGGCGTGCTTCGAGGTCGTCGGCTCGCTTCAATGCCCACAGCGCGCGTGTGATCCCCGACTTGGCCGAGAACAGCGCCCAGAATTCTTTGATTGTGCGATCACCGTATTGCTTGCCAGATTTTTGATTGGCGCTAGCAACCGATTTGCGAGCGAGCTTTCGGTTCTCCGAAATGATCGACTGCGCCTCTTTTGCAAACGCCCCCCAAGGTTCTCTAGCGTTTTCGCTCATTGCCCTGCGCTCTCGTCATTGACAGCCGCCAAACCGAACCCCTTGCGAGCCTTGCGGACCAGGCGCGTCGATATGTCCTGAGAGCGCTCCATCTCCAATATTCGCTTTTCGAGCTCATGAATACGCTTGGTCAATCGATTCAAACTGTCGTCCATTGTCTTAGTGACAATGCTTACGATTTCGCGTCCAGCTTCTTTGTTAATCATCACGAAACGCTCCCGTAATTCGTGCCACTGACGTAGACCGACGCATCGTTCTTGACGAGTTTCCAAATGACGCGACGGATCATTCGGATAACAACGGCGTTTGCCTGAAAAGCACTAACGGGGAAGCTAGATGCCGCCACAGGGGTATCTGTCGCACCTGTCGGAGTTGTTGAGAACTCAATCAACGCATTCCGGCTTGGCATGAAATCTGGTGGCTCTTCGGAGAACAGGACTTGGCCCGCATCGAGCAAAAGAATTTGACCGCCGTCCGAATCACGCGGAGACATTCGGGTGGTGTGTACTGGTATTCCGGCAATCTCGCCACCGCCGGTCACAGAAACATTCCGAAACATGTCGATTCCGGTCGCTGCCATTTCAAAGGCCGTTCGCGGGTGGCAAATGAAGGCGCTAGATTTCAAATCACCCGCGAAGGTCTCCATCATCAAGCTGAAGTCCTGCTCTGGGTCCTGGGTGCTCGCGAAGTTCGAGGCATCGTAAGTCACGCTCTTTGGCGCTTCGCCGGTCCCATCCTCGGCAGGGTCCAGGAATCGACTGTCAACCGCCTCAGCCGCAGCCCTGATGATGTCTCGACGAATGCCGTCCTGACTCTCCATCGAGGAATCTCGCAGGGTTTCCTCAGTCATGGCGATCATTGCTCCAACTTTCTTCAGGCGTAGATCCTCCTGTGTCAGATTGAGCGCTGACAGCGGCAGTGGCTTGGACTCACTGAAAAATCCGGCAGAGAAATCTCCGTCACCGATGATGTGCTCGCGCAAGGGTGGAACCCGACGAACAGCCAGCTTTCCGTCCAGGCCTTCCTCGCGAACGGCATCAATCCATTCCACGCCCTCGGCTTCATTTGCCAGTAGTGAGGACCAATCGGTGCTGACACTTGCTTTCTCGAGCAACTCTAAGACGCGGGCATTGCCACGGGTGCGCTTATGCGCAACGTCCAGCGCCTTCTGAAAGTTTGTTTCTCCATGGCCGTCTACCAGTCCAAGCGCCATGAATCGCGCGAGCTGGCAAAGCATGTTGCCCTTTTTTGTTTGCACGTACATATCAAAATCCAGTTGTGTTCCCAGTGAACTTGCAACCGATTGCACCAAGATTCGCGACGCAAGTGCTGCTGATAAATGCGAAATCGTGCAGATTCGTGAAGCGGGTTATTCCCCATCCAGAAACTCAGCCAGAAAAGCCAGCTCGTAAGTCACTCGCCCTCGGTCGCAGAATCTAAGTCCAGGCTTACGATTGCTGCGCCAATTTCTGAGTGTCCCTGCACTGATTCCAATGATGAGAGCGGCGACCTCCTCACGAACACGATTGCCAGGCAACACGACATGATTGTTCAGGCGACAGAACTCTCGGAACTCCTCGAAGCGCTGCTGGATACGTTGCTGACGATTCATTGCTGGCAATCCAAGCTCGATCAGGTTTCCCACGGCTTCTTAATTTGCGGCCCACCAGCCTGACGCGCCGCTGTTCTAGCGTGCATTCGGGTATGCGGACTCAGGCGGAGTGCTCGGCAAAGGTTGACCTGCTGCTTGCTCCAAATATCCGCTCCTCGGATCAGGCTCAAATATCTCTGCCCGCCAACGTCCTCAGGCGCGATAGTCGCAAGCTGCTGCGCAATCAATTCCGACTGACTCTCTGCCCGCACCAGTTCAATCAGTAGGCCGCGAGAATCAGCGTCTAGCCATTCCCAAGGCTTACCGGATAGCAGAGCGTCCCAACGTTCCTTCTGCGCCTCTGTGAAGTCCTCAGGCGGCTCTATAGGGGCCGGTGGTGGGACTGAGATTTGAACAAGTTCGGACTCGAGTGCAGCGGCTGATTTTCTAGGCATGGTTGCCTCCAGTTGGTGGTGTTGCTCTCATGGGGTCATGGATGGGTTGCATATCTGCTCTCCGGGGCCGGTCTTGCTCCAATACGGAAACAAGTTCGGAAGCACCCCCGGCCCTTGATCACTAGAGTCAGTGCAGTCAGTGAAAATCTATTGCGCTCACGACACTCACAGTCATTGAAATCAGTTATTTCACGCAAAATACGCGCGAGGGATGGGTGTAGTGGTGACAATGGTTTTTCACTGACTGCACTGATCAGACTGACTAAGCTCATGGGATTGATACCTCTCGCGCTGCCCTAATCTGCTCAGAGATCGTCAGGGTTCTGCGGGCATACACGCGCTGACGCTTGCCGCTGATCTTGAACAATCCATCGTCCGCATCAGGATTTCGCACAGGGACATAATCAATGCGCTCCATGCGATGCGGGATTGCTCTGCGGTGGCGTCTGTCGGACAGCTCGTCAGCGAGTGCGCGCATGTTCATACCGTCAGCCCTGCGAATGATCGACTCCAGGACTAATGCAGGCGGGTTGCCTAGTGCGTCCAGCACGTCTCTAAGTTCGCTGCTTTCTGGTGATTCGCCAGCGGCCACGATATTCCAGAATGCCGGTGTCTTAGGTGGCGGTGCCTTGGAATCAAATTCGGATAAGTCGTAAGCCCTCAGATAGGCCGTGACGTGCCCTATGCCGCCTTCTCGATACCATTGGTATATGCGAGTCCAGTATTCCGGGGCGAAGTCGTCACGCGTGCAAGGCGACCATGCGACGTAATGCCTTCGATCATCTGCGGGCAGATACAATCCGTCACTAGAATGATTCGTGGTGATGATCACGCCCATGACGTTGGCGACGTAATGTTCGCGCAGATGCTTTTCGTCGACTCTCAGCACATCAGGCGGTGCGGCAATGTAGGTTTTGCTGTGATCGTAAAAAGCGAACCGATCAACATCGCCCAAGTCGCGCGCCTCGCTGATCCGCAAGATCACGGCCTTGCACCATGAATTGAACCGCCCAAGCATTTGACTAGGATTGATCTCGCTCCAGTTCCACGGCCCGACCGCCTCTTTCAGCGGCTCCAGGATCGTGTCCTTGCCGATGCCTTGCAGCCCGCCGAGTACAAGGGCGTGATTCACCTTCTCGCCGGGGTTCTGAACCTTGAAGGCTAGCCATGCGGTGATGTGCTGAAAGTCATCTGGATAGACGCGTTTCAGATGCTCTATCCACGGTCCAGCCCTGGACGGTTCCCCGAACAATGAGCTTGGCGGGCGGTACATATTGAATACGGACGCGCCTTTGTGCGATACCCATCCCGACACTTGTAGAACGCGATCCCGTATCAGCTCAGGCTCTGCCGGGTGCCATGCCATTTGCTCAATAGGACGATGCGTGTCCAGCCATCTTGATGGGCTGATCGCTTTGTCCGTCTCTCCCTTCGGCCACGGCTTCACACGGCCATTGACTGATGACGCGGGCCAAAGCTCCCGCGTAGGCTTGAACATGTAATTGTGGGTAGGCATGTACGCCAGAAAGTCATCAAGGCTTGCCGCTTTTCGGTGGCTGTCCGTGGGCTTGAAAATCTCACTTTCCGTGACAAGCTTTTTCACTTTTTCGGCAGTCATGCTGCGGCCCTCGCAACGTCGTTTAGATCGGCTTTGCGTTCGTCTGGCATCACCATGCGCACCTCGCAGCCTGCAGCCGTCCATCGTTCAGCGCACGCGGTCGCGGCTCGGATTCCGGCTGGATCGTGATCCACCGCTATCACCAGCGACGCAATGTCGGGCAACACAAAAAGCTCCCGCAAATTGCCCGCGTCCAGCGTCGCCCAACAAGGCTGCAACGCGTGCGCAAGACTCAAGGCAGTTTCGACGCCCTCTGCTACGCCTAGCGCGTTCGTGATGGCGTCATCAGGCCATAAGCGCACCACGCCACCTTGTTTTTCATGGCCCGCCGCATACATGCGCACAGGCTCAATCTGCGCCTTGTCGCCGTTGGCCTGAATCCAAGTCCTGTGCAGTGATATTGCATCGCCGCTCTCGGCATCGGTGATCAGTGCAACCAATGCAGGGCCGCGATAGTTCGATGGACTGTGCTTTAGGTTTGGATGGAATCTAAGGTGGCCGTCAGCAGGTGGAATGCAGCATCCGCGATTGCTCAGATAAGACACTGCGACGCCGCGCAAGGGAACACATTCGTTCCACAGATCGCGCCAGTAATCAGACAGTTTGCGTTCTTTCGTTGGCCTGGGACTGAAGGCTATTCGCGGCACTTCCGAACCGTGTCCCATGCGCTCAATCAGACCGCATCGGAAGCAATGCGCAATGCCTGCATCACCATTCTTGGTGACGCCGCACGATTTGTCGCCCTTTCCCTTGCCGCAAACAGGACAAGCAATGCGTGTTCGGCCTTCGCGAACTTCGGCCCAGAGAATCATTGTCCTGTCCCCTTGCCATCGCGGGGCGTGCTCGGCTTACGCTCGCTCAGAAGGCATTGACGGGCCGCACACCAGGCGCAGAGCAATTTCTGCTGGTAGACGACTGCAAATTGAAAGTCGCCGGAATCCGTAAACGGCGCGCGGCACTTGGAACAGGTAGGGGCGGCCATCAGTTAGCCCAACCCCATGCCGGAAGCACTGGCAGCGGCTTCCATGTCGGCCTTGATGCGTTCTACCGCTTCACGGCTCTTGCAGCGCGCGTAGGAATCCGCAGCACACCAGATCGCCACCTGCACATGCTGAGGCAGTCCTGAAGACGTCAGCGCGTCCTGAAGCACCTGCTTGGCTTTTTCTGCGTCGGTCTGAGGATTGGGGAGGTTCATACGGCCTCCCTGCGCTCTGCAATCCATTTCTGAATTGCTTGGTAGCTCCAACCGACTGCGCGGGATTTCGGGTCCGTTGAAAGCTTGAAGGGAGCAGGGTAGCGACCGGCCTTAATTTCGCGGGCGCGTTCGGTATCTGAAAGGCTGTCGAGTGCTTTTAAGTCTTTGGCCCTGACGATGCTGTCTGTGTAGGCCAAATCTGCGGCGGTTTCGTTGCTTTGGTGGTCCATGTCCGTCCTTGGTGTGAAGGTCGGAACAGATTTTGTCGCCTAATTTCGGCGCATCAACAAGACCCCAATTTATTTGCGCCGAGATTTGGCAATCGCTTGGAAGCGCTGATGTTCTGAAATCGCTTTTTCGGCTTGTTTTTGCAACTTTGGTGCGAGTTCCTGCGTTAGCCTTTCAACTTCCGTGCGGAACTTTGTTCGCAACCCTTGAGCCTTTCTTTTGCTCAGATGAAATTCGGCCATCGCGTATTCAACTGCGCGCTTTGACGCTTCTCGCATGGCGACACCGTCGGCGATCATGTCTGCCTCTGCCTTGAGCATTGCTTGCACGATGCCCAACGCTCGCCCAACGTCTCCGGATGATGATTTCGTAGGCGCTCCGCGCTTGCCTCTCTCAAATATCCCTAATTTCTTGCCGAAAGCTATTAGTTGATCTTCCCGGCGGCCAGCCTTCAAGAAGACAACTGCTGCATCGGCTATTTGTTTTACAACTTCCTGCGATGGTGGCCGCTTCTGGTCGGCTGCTTGGATAATTTCTAACAGGGGTTCCAGTCCATCGACGACGTAAGAATTGATTAAGAATAAATCGATATCTTCAAGCCTATTTTTTGTTTTCTTCGTCATAAGAAAAGCCCCGCCAGTTTCCCAGCGGGGCGCTCCGATCATTCAGGACGGATGCCAACGCGGCGCATGGAATCGAGAATCCCCTCATTCGCATCCGCTAGGGCTCTCATTGCGAGAAGTGAGTCATCAAGCCCGTCGGTGAATTGCCTGAAGTATTCGTCAGTGAACCCGTATCCCCACGGCGGAACCAGCATCGTCGGGATGTTGTCGGGATGGTTCTCATGGATGGTTGGAGGTTTCGCCATAACGATTTCTCCTGGACTACTGGGTACGTAGCAAAGATGACCAAATCCAACGCTTTGCCATGAATAGCGCGTCACGGGCCATAGGAATGTCCTCAAACTCAGCGCTCCACTCGATCTCAATTTCAGTTGGCATTACGCCTCTGGCGTCCCTATCCAAAATAAGATGCTCCCAAGTGGGATGAGAGGGCGATCCAGTAAGTGGCTTTCTGGCTTTCCGCGCTGTCGTGCTCTTTCTGCTCATGACCTTTCCCCCCGGCCTTTATCGAATGTGGCCGTAACGTGATCCAGGGCGTCTCCCACGGAATACAAAAGGCGAAAATAGGCGTCGCCATCGTCTTCCGTGAACTCCATTCCAGACCGACCCTTGTTCATTAGGGTGTCGCCCAGCATCCGAATAATGAGGGCGCAATTGGATACCGCTAGCTCCGGATCCTCGCTTGCGATCCATTGCAACTGCGGCAACTTTGTTTCAGGGGTTAAACTTTCTTTAGCTTTCTGCATGGGGGTTCTCCATGTGGTGAGTTAGGCGGGCCGGGTGCTCTTATCACCCGGTTTCGCCGTTTTCGCCTGATTCCGTCAGGCAGCGGTCCAACCTAAAGTGATAGTACCGACAGGGCATCGCGCGCCCGTTCTTTCTGCAGATGTCCGTAGTTTTTCTCGATCATCAGAATCGAAGTGCCAGACAATGCAGATATGGTGAACAGGTCTAGTTTGCTGGTCACAAGGTCCGTGATTGTTGAATGGCGCAGGGTGTAGGCGGTCGTTCCTTCGGGCAGGCCAGCGGCCTTCACAGCGTCCCGAATTGGACGCTTCCATGCGTCCTTGTCCCACGCCTTGCCGTTCCACTGAGTGAACAGAAAGGCGCTTGGTAGCTTGCCTTTGGCCTGCTCTCGCATCAGGTCTGCCGATGGCTCAGGTAACAGGATCAAGCGACCAGCACCGGCCTTGTCGTGCGATACCTTGAGCGTTCCAGCTCGCGCGTCGAAGTCGCCAACGCGAAGTGCGGCAAGTGCACCGGGGCGAAGGGGTAAAAGGCAAAGGCCACGTGCGAACGGTTCCAGCTCGCCGGGAATTGCTGCCAACAATCTGCGCCGCTGCTCCAGGCTTAGATACAACTCACGCCGCCCGTTGGCATTCTTGATTGGCTTCAATGCGACCGCCCATGCCATGTCCGTGGTTACGAATCCGTTAGCTTTGGCGAGGTTGAATGCTGCGCGCAGTGCAACCATGTCACGGTTAATACTGGACGGTCTACGGGGCTTGGCAGGCGGGGCAGGGGCTTTAGTCCGGCAGTTCGGACCGCGCTTCGGACTGGCTGCGGGCATAGCTTCGATTCGTTCGCGCCATTGCTCCACGTGGCGTTTAAGTAGCTTCTGCATCGGGATTGCCCCGATAGGGTCATTGATGACGTACCGAGTTAGTCGAGAACGCGCGTCTTGCTCTGCTCGCTTCCCCTTGGCTTTTAATTGATGCTGGATGTAACTGGCGCAAGCATCGGCCACCGTAATGATTTCTGACTCGCCGCCAAGCTCAAGATGCTTGAACCATTGACCGGCTGCTTTTACGGCAGCGCTGAACTGCTCATTTGCAGGTAGCCGCCCGACTTCGGCCAGGGCGTTGTAGTTGCGTGTTCGAGTCGCACTGTCATAGGCGCGAGCGATCCAGTGTCCGCCATCTTCAGTCTTTCGGAATCCGATATGCCGCCCGGTCGAAATCGTGGCCCAATAAGGTTCGCGGCGGGCGCTTAGTGCAGCTCGCTGCTTTACAGTTTCGATTGCCATTTCGACCCTTTGCACTCACGGCGGGGATAGCCGTACGGCAACGGTACGGCAATGCATATGGAAAGTCTAGGGGGTGTATGGTGCGGAAAACGCAGTGTTTTACAGGCTATGGGGTCTAATGGACCCCCAAAATATCGCCTTCACACGGCGGGGGTCACAGGTTCAATCCCTGTACCATCCACCAATATAAACAAGGAGTTGAGCATTGCTCAGCTCCTTTTTTGTTGGTCTGGAGTGTATAGATATCCCGGTCGTTGCTTTTTGCGGAAAGGATCGGTGTTTTGTTGGCTGGCGAGCGCAGCTCGCAGTGTGATTATGCGTGAGCTTCGAGAGAAGCTGCTGCACGCACCTTTCAATTCCCGCCTGCGTTTTGATTCGGGGCCATGCACCCCAGAATTTTGGGCAGGTCCGTCCTGCCCCTTGGCAAATTCCTTATTCTTTCAGTGGGACGAAAGCGCCCCCCTTGAAGAACAAACAAGTAAAGTCAGGAGCCCGGGATTCTAGAAGAAATCGGACCAAAAAATGACACTCAGTAGGCTTTGGAAGCAAACTAAAGAAGTAGCCACCATATACATAGTTACATTCGTGGTGGTGATGGTTCTTAATCAGCTTGTCTTCTTTGGCTTTTGTCTGAACCCGGTTTGCTTGATCGCTGCAATGCCGCACGTCTTACTGATTACTGCGGTTTTTGGAACGTGGGTCATCAAGTCAGGAACCAAAAACAACGATAGTGATGCTGGGCGGAATCACTACTTGCCCAAGAATCTGGACGTTGGGGAGGAGGAGC
Organism: Panacagrimonas sp.; assembly: GCA_041603235.1. GTDB lineage: Bacteria > Pseudomonadota > Gammaproteobacteria > Nevskiales > Nevskiaceae > Panacagrimonas. Next base: position 230,357 of record JBFIES010000003.1, read on the forward strand.
TCAATCCGGTCGATTCGGCTGAGCAGAGAAGCAAACAAAATATCGTCCTAACGGGACTTTCGATATTGGAAGAATCTCTTGATGAACTAAATCACAATCTCAGCAAGAAACTAGAGGAGACACGAAAATCTCGTGCGCTTAGTGAAAAGGCCCAGTCAAAACCAGTAGGAGCGGTGGCTAGGCACGACAGTAGGCTGCCATCAACTCCACCGTCGTCGAGAAAGTGTATAGAAGATAGCGTATTTGATGCGCCCAGTGAGTTCGCAACAGAGAGTGCGCGAGAACTGCCTCTTGTTGGAAATGAGTATGAAGAACCCTACTTAGATTCAACCGGCCTGACGAGCACGGAAGATTTCTGGTCTGAAGGTCCTCCAACATGGATGGAGGATATACCCCCTTGGTCAGATAATGATTTTTCGGCCTACTGTGAAATGCCGAGCGAACAGTTGGATTTTTCATTCATAAACGAACTATCCCTCCATGGCATCCACTCGATTTGGCATGTGACACACATAGAGAACCTGAGCGGAATTCTCGAGAAGGGAATTCTCAGCAACTCTCTTGCATACGAGGTAGCCCGTCCAGTAGATATCTCTGACCATGCGGCGCAGAAATGGAGGATCGCAAAAGAAACGCAATATGGCCGAAGAATTAACGAGTATGCACCAACTTATTTGAGCATTAGAAATCCGATGTTGTTTGTCAGGCGAGCAATGCAAAATGAGCTTTGCCTGATTGAAATTTCACTAGCAGCGTTGCTTGATCATGAGTTCATTTTTACCGATGGGAACGCTGCCGCAAAAGAGACAAAATTCTACAAGTCGGTATGCGATTTGAGTCGTATGCCCTGGGATGTTCTTCATTCTGATTATTGGAGCGCGTATCCAGATGGAAAAAGAAAGAAATGCGCTGAAATACTTATTCATCCTTCAATTGGCCCGAGGCACATTAAAACTATCCGCTGCTTCTCGGATGAAGCTCTAATCGCTCTATCGGGAATTGGTGTGCAGGTTATGAAAAGCCGCGAATTATTTTTTGCCAACAGCAATAAGTTCGGAAGGTCCGATAACAACGCGAATTTTGGACCCTCGTCGGACTCAGAGTTCGATGACATCCCTTTCTAGGATACGACCATGAGTGTGAAAGTAATTCCTGGGAATATCTTTACGAGTAATTGTCATGTGCTGGTCAACACAGTTAATTGTGTAGGGGTCATGGGTGCCGGCATAGCGCTAGAGTGCCGACTGAGGTACCCAGAATTGCACGAAAAATACTCGAAATTGTGTAATCAAAACAGAATTCACGTAGGGATGCTGTGGATATACAAAGCACCAGACCGCTGGATATTGAACTTCCCTACGAAGATTCATTGGAGGAATCCATCCAGAAAAGCTTATTTACACGCAGGACTTAAGAAATTCTGCAACTCTTATGCGGAGCGAAACATTAAATCCATCGCGTTTCCGCTGCTCGGCGCTGACAAAGGTGGCATTCCGAAGGAGGAGAGTCTGGATTTGATGAGAACCTACCTAGATCCACTGGATTTGGATGTCGAGATATATACGTATGACCCTATGGCAAAGGATGAGCTCTACGACAAGACTAGAGATTGGGTGCTATCCCAAGACTTGGATCGAATTTCAAGCGCGACAAAAATCAGTAAGAATTTGGTGACAAAGCTCCGTGAGGGCTTCAGACGCCCCGACATTGCTCAATTGAATCAACTCGCTCTTGTTGACGGTATTGGCGTTAAGACGTTGGAAAAGATTTTCAAAATTGATCATGTTGAGTTGAGTTCAAGAGAGCGGTCGCTTTTCGGTGACTGATATTTGTTCAGAACAGCCTGTTCGATTTCAAGGGAAATCGAACAGGCTGTTCTTAGTTCGAAGGATGAAGTAAAGGGCTGTGCGCCGTCCTTTTCCCCGTAGATGCCGAATTGGGTTGTATCGCGATGAAGCGGATGGAGTGCTTGGCATCTCCCGCAACCCTCTGTTCGTGTCATATGTGCTTATCGGAGGTCACCGGCGCTACGGTTGGCTCAGATGTAATAGCCTGAGCCTACATAGCCATCTCGGGAAATCAATCCTGATGGGATGCACTTTGTCCTCCCCCTGAATGAGGGGGGAGCGTCTGGCTAACACCCCCAGTTCTGGGTCTGCCCTGCGAAGCCTGACGCCATTAACGTGACGTCCAATCAATCGCAGCGGATCACTTGCTGCGCAATTCATTCAGGGCGAGTGCGTGAGGAAGGGCCATGAAGCATTGGGGATCCATCGTCGTTGTATTGGGGGCCGCAGTTGGCGGCGCAGCTTGGGCCGGACAGGCGAGTATTCAATCCACAGCTGGCGGTCAGACGACCAGCGTTCAATTGGAATATAGCGGCAGCAATTATCTGCGCATGAATATGCCTGAACAGCAAGACAGTTACTTGCTGGTTCGCGACGGCCGCGCCTACAGCGTCGGCGTGCAGGAAGGTCAGGCGTATGTGATGGACCTCCAGAGTCTTCCCAACGTGGGCTTTGCCAGCGTGGGCACTTCTGAGGTCGGAGCGGTCAGTGCCCTCAAGAATACTGGGCGCGTCGAGACCGTGGCAGGGGTTCGCGGCGAGGTGTGGCTGCTGACTTATTCCGATGCCAATGGCGCTATTCGCACAGACGAGCTTGTCCTCAGCAGTGATTCGCGCGCACGTGAACTGACGCGGGCCATGACAGCTATGGCGCAATCCATGGCGAACGCGCCATCGAATCCGCTTGCGCAGCAAATTGGCGACAAGGGTGTTCTGCGACTCGGCGATCAGATGCGCGTTACGGCGATATCAGCAGCTGAACCAGATGCGAGCCGCTTCGAGTTGCCGGCGCAACCCACCGCGGTGCCGGCCCTGGGAAGCATAGGCGATGCCATTGGCGGCCTTTTCGGAAAGAAAGTGGATCGTCAGATTGATCGCCAGCAGGACCATGCCGATCAGCGCGTTGACTGGGAAACCGATCAGGTTCTGGACGAGAAGGTCAAAGGATTCATGGACAAGATTTTTGGCAAGTAAGCCCTTTCAGCCAGAAAACATCTTTCACGAGGGAGAACCAAGATGAGTCAAAAGTTTGATAAGAAAGCCGTTGTCATATGCGTGCTCGCTGCGGCCGGAGGATTGACGGCTGCGGAGCAGTCCGGTCTGGAGACGCACGTTGTGGATCTGTTGGCAGGCCAGCTGATCAGTTCGGCACATGCGTCGGGTGATTCGCTGTCTAATCTGGTCCGTCAGTACGATGCCAAACGAGTGGCTGTCGAGAACAACAAGATCGTATTGTTTGACGCCAAAGGCGGAAAAACCGTCGCGCCGGATGGCACGTATCTTTTTCCAAACGGCACTCGTATCAAACAGGTCAGCGGTAAGTCCAAAGACGTTCGCAGTCTCGGTGGTAAAGGCATTGGTGATAAGTCGATCTGGATCGAGCATATAAATCCTGATCCCGACCCGGATCCTTTTGGTGAGTGGTTGCGTGATGCCAGTGGCGATGCCTCCAAGTTGCAGCAGACAAACCCGAACGTGCGGGATTCTCTGAGAGACGCGCAAGGGCCTTCGGTAAAGAAAATTCCCGGTGACACGTTTGAAAAGTCGCCCAAGGAATTCAAGTTCGGCGGCTAAACCGGGGAGTGTCCGATGGCGCTGCAATTTGTAATGAAGCTGTCCAAGCTGTGCAATCTGCGTTGTACCTACTGCTACGAGTTTGAGGATTTGCACAAGAAGGAGCGAATGCCGCTGTCGGGCATCGAGTTTTTCCTGAAGGGCCTGGCGGAGCATTATCGTGAGCGTCCGGATGCGCCCGAAATACGTTTCATCTGCCACGGTGGCGAGCCGCTGCTGCTGCCAGCAGAGTATCTGCGCGAATTCCGGCGGCTTCAGGATCTGTACCTGAAGCCAGCCGGATTGCGCTACACAACCTCACTGCAAACCAATCTCACGCGTTTGAGTGACAAGACGGTGGACTTGCTTCGCCAATTGAACATCAGTCTGGGTGTCTCGTTCGATGTTTTTGGCGAGCAGCGAGTCAATCGAAAGGGCAATCCGATGGATGAGCGGGTGCTGGATAATCTCCAGCGTTTGCTTGATGCCGGGGTGCCCTTTGGCGCGATCGTCGTCATGCATGCAGCTAACCGTGATCGTGTTCTAGAGACGTATCGGTTCTACAACGCCCTGGGCATCAACTACCGAATCCTGCCGATCTTCTCGCATATCGAGCCGCCGGCGCGCGTCGCGCCTCTCATGCTCACCCACGAGCAGGCCCTGGAGTCACTGAAGGCAGTTGCGTACGAGCACCTTACACAGCCCACTCAGATCAAGGTGATGCCGATCAGCGACCATCTCGCTGCAGCGGTTCGCCATCTGGCGGGTCAGAAAGTGAGTGACTATCGGCCCACAGAGTCCTACGAGTGGGCCTTGATCGTCGGAACCGACGGTGCGGTGTATAACCATGGTGACTCCTATCTGGCAGAAGGCCGCATCGGAAATCTGTTCCAGACCGAGTTCGGAAAGCTCATGAACGGTGCGGATCATCGCGCGATGGATGCGCATCGAATGGCGCGCGCAAGTACCTGTCAGAAATGTACCTATGCTGGCGCATGCGATCAGTTGCCTGTTATCGAATCCATTCCCAGCGAGCGCCGCTATGACGCCAACGGGCAATTAACATGTCCGCTGGCGCGCCCCTTGATTGATTACTGCATTGAGTTGATTCGCAGCAACGAAAGGGCGGGAGAGATCATAGATCTGGCGCGTGCGGCCTAGGCTCGGGCCGAATAAAAACGAAAGTCTCCGTGGCCAGTATCCGTTGCCCGTGCAGGAAAGGAGCGGAAATCAGCGCCGACATTCTCGGCCAAAGAATATGACATGTAGGCCGCGCACAGATGTGCAGATGTTCTCAACGGAATGATGGATTTCTCGCTAGGCTCGCAGCCGAGGCTGAGCAGATTTTCCAGAGATAATCGATGAACTCCATTGCGCCGAATCGTATTGCAAGCGAAGCACGCCCATATGTCCGAGGACGCCTGGCGCCGCGCAAGATGCTTCTGCTGGTCGCCATTCTGGCAATCGCACTCAGTGTGGCCGGCGCCTATGCAGTCCTCTCGGCGCCTTGGTTGGGTGTTGGTTTTTCCGCCAGTACGCAGCCAGAAGGCTTGCGCGTTGAGTCGCTGCAAGAAAATTCCCCCAACCTCGATCGATTGGTCGAAGGCATGGTCCTGGTCGCTCTCGAAGCACAGGATGAACACGCAATTGCTCTGGCGGGAAATCTGATTATCGAAGATCCCGACCTGATGTCCTTCGCCGATTTGCGCGCCTTCTACTCCCGTCAGGAGGCCATTGACACCATGCTGAAGAGCGGCCCGGTTACCGCAGTGACCGACGCAGGGCAAAGGATCGAGTTAGGTGTTGCCAGTTCGCCGTTTCGGCAACTGAGCTACTTCGGCATGCACAGCTTCTATGGCGTCGTTTCGCTGTTGATCGCACTGAGTATCTGGATCTATCAACCGGGCCAGCGCAGCACACAACTGTTCGCGCTTTCCGGTGCATCGGTGTTTGTGAACACCGTCACAATTGGTGCCTATGGCGGTCGGGAGCTGGCCATTGATGGTCAACTTTTTCAAATTCTGGCCTCTCTGACGCATGGTGCAACCCTGATGGTGTGCGCCAGTCTGGCTGGACTGTTCTGGGTTTACCCACGGTCGCTGGGGCGCAGTAACGTACCGCTTATTCTTCTCGCTTCGGCATTGCTCCTGTGGATCGTGGACATCGCGCAGATCGGTGGCAGTGCCCGCGCGACGATCTATTTGCCCGTGTTTGTGGGCTACCTCGCTGGATTGGGTTTTGCAGCCATGCAATGGCGCGCTTCGAGCAACAGACCACTGGATCGTGGCGCGATCAAGTGGTGCATCCTGGCAATTTTCGCGGGCAGCTTCCTGTTGATGGGCCTGCTGATTATTCCGCCGGCGTTTGGAGGCGAAGCATTGGTGCCGATGGTGGTGGGATTTTCCGCATACATCATCTTGTACCTGGGAATTGCGATGGGCCTGCTTCGCTACCGCCTCTTTGATCTTGAGCGCTGGTGGTTCAAGACCTGGTTGTGGTTTGCCGGTGGCGCACTGGTGATTGTGCTTGACCTTGCCCTGGTGTTCGGACTGGGCTTCGCTGGCGAGCACGCTCTGACCCTGTCTTTGGCGTTCTCTGGCTGGCTCTACTTTCCACTGCGTCAATGGATATGGCGCAGGATGGGCGAACAGGAATATGTCCCGCTGGACGCGGCCCTGCGCGAACTTGTGGACAAGCTTTTTGCGGCCGAGACGGAAGAGCAGATTCGTCACGCTTGGCCGCAGCTGTTGCAGAACAGTTTTGCACCGCTGAGCCAGCGCCAGAATGGGGACGGCTTGAAAGGTGTATCAGCATCCGCCGATGGCGTGCGTCTGGCGGTACCGGCATTGCCCGGTGATGACAAAGGACTTGTAGTCGAGTTTCCAGCAAACGGCGGGCGCTTGTTCACCCGACAGGATGTGCGTATTGCCCGCTTGTTGTACGACCTGACAGGGGAGGCGATTCGCGCCGTACGTGCCCGCGAAGCGGGGGCGGAAGTTGAACGCAATCGCATCATGCGTGACTTGCACGATGATCTTGGCGCGCGCCTGCTCAGTCTGGTCTATGCGGCCGAGAGCGAGGCCAATCGAGAGCTTGCGCGCGCAGGCTTGAAAGATCTTCACGATCTTATCGGTACCACGGCCAGAGTGCCGGTGCCGCTAAGGGAGCTGGTGATGGCTTGCGAGGGCGAAGTGCGATCCAGACTGAGCAATACGCAGATTGCGCTGGACTGGCAGGTTCAATCGGAAATGCCCGACAGAAAACTGAGTGCCCGGGCTGCGGCGAATATCGCGCGTATTCTTCGCGAGGCGCTTTCCAACGTCATTCGACACGCCGGGGCCAGTCAGGTCAGGATCTGCTGGGATTACCCGTCATCCGGGCTTTTGCAGCTGCTCATTTCTGATAATGGTCAAAGTTCGGAGCCGCAAGGCTGGAGCGGTGGCAACGGTTTGCGAATCATGCGGGTGCGTGCGAAGGATCTGGGCGGCCAGGTCAGCTGGCGGCGCAATGCGTCCGGCGGCTGTAGTTTGCAGCTGGATTTGCCCTTATAGGCCCGCTAGTCGTCTGTCGAAATCAGACCCATACGCAAGGCCTCCTGGGTGACCTCCGCCCGTGTCGAAACCTCAAGCTTGCTGTAGATGCTCTTCACGTAGCCTGCGGTCGTGTGACGCGAAATGCCTAGCGCCTCTCCTGCTTGCAGAATCGTGAAACCTTTTGCGATCAACCCGAGGACTTCTTCTTCGCGCGCGGTCAGTGCCGGCCGATTGCTCGTTTCAGTCTGGGTGAATCGGGAGAGAACCCGTTGCGCAATAGATGGGGACAAGGGCGGCTCGCCGCCCACGATGCCTTTCAGGCGGCGCGCCAACTCAGATTGAGACTGTTGTTTGAGCAGATACCCGCGTGCCCCTGCACGAAGTGCAGGAAATACGTGACGGTCATCGTCATGGATGGTGACCACCACGCAAGGGCAGTCCGGCGCTGTCTCGCGCATGTCGCGGATGAAATCCAGGCCATTGCCATCAGGCAGGGAAAGATCTACTAGCGCGATATTTGGTGGCAAGCCGGCAGCGAGCAGATGGCCCAGCTTTTCGCGAGCTTCAGTCAGGTTCGGCGCCAGCAACACCTTGATGCCAGGGAATGCTTCCTTGACCACGGCGCTCAGCCAGTCGCGAGCACCGGCATGATCTTCAAGGATCAGGGCGGTTTGCATTCGGGTTTCAAGATCGCTGTCGTCGCGGCGCGAGTCCGACGTCTCCGAAGGCGGCATTGGGTCGGCTGGGCCTGGGCAGCCAGACCGTGTCTGGTCTCTGTTTTCGTCTTCCCTTGAGTGAGCTTTCATGCGCCTTCCTCTGATCTGTTCTTTGCAGTGTCACTTGGGACTCACAGAACGCGCGTCTGGCCCTCACACGGTGTCATCAGCCTTGAATATGCCAAAGTCGCACTCAATGTGCCACGACGCCCGACGGTTCTGCATGCAGGCACAGAAGCTGGTTTGCAGCTCTGCTGATACGGGTCTGGGCGCTCCGCGCGCAGCGGCGCCAGCGCGGGACTCATGTCGCGGCCATCCGGGTTTTCGATGCACCTGCAAACGCGTAGGCTATCGGCTCTTTTTGGGTCGGCATTGCCGACAGGCCGGAGCTACTCATGAAAATTACCCCGGAAGCGCCAGTACTGGCATCGACCGGCGACTTCATCATGTCGCAAACCATGTTGCGCATCCGTGATCCCGAGAAATCAGTGGCGTTCTATCGCGATGTGCTTGGAATGACACTGCTCAACCGTTTTGACTTTCCGGAGATGAAATTCTCCCTGTACTTCATGGCTTACTTGCGGGAAGAAGATGGTCCGCTACCGGAAGATCCGGTTGAGCGGGCGGAGTTTACTTTTCGCCAGAAGGCCGCAATCGAGTTGACCCACAACTACGGCACGGAAAGCGATGCCGACTTTCCCGGTTATCACAGTGGAAACGAAGAGCCGAAGGGCTTTGGCCATATCGGCATTACCGTTCCTGATGTCTACGAAGCATGCGAGCGCTTTGAAAAATTGGGTGTCAGCTTCGTCAAGCGGCCTGATGACGGCAAGATGAAAGGTTTGGCCTTCATTAAAGACCCGGACGGTTACTGGATTGAAGTGCTCTCAGCGACACGCCTCGGAAAGATGGTCACGGGTAATAGCTGATCGGAATGATCTGAATGATCTGAATGCAGAGGATGGGCGCAGCCTACCTTGTTGGGTGGGGGTTTTTGCCGCGCACGCTGCCAATAATCGGTGAGCCCCCATGAGGGCACCCTAATGGAGGAAGACAATGGGACGAGTACAAGACAAGGTTTGTGTCGTAACCGGCGGTGCGCGTGGTTTGGGTTTGGCTGCTGCAGAGCTGCTGCTTGCTGAAGGCGCCAAGGTTTTGCTGACGGATGTCGACACTGCAGAAGGTGAGAAGCAGGCCACGCGACTCGGAGAGCGTGCGATGTTCATGCAGCAGGACGCTACTGATCCTGAGCGATGGAACGCTGTCCTGGACGCAGCGATCGAGAAATGGGGCAAGCTCGATGTGCTGGTCAACAATGCGGGGATCGCCATTATCCAGGACGTCGAGGCATCCTCCATGGACGCCTGGAAGAAGACGCTGGATATCAATCTCACTGCGGTATTCCTGGGTACTCAGGCTGCCATAGCGCGCATGAAGGCATCGCAAGGATCTATTGTGAATATCGCGTCCATCGAAGGTTTGATCGGTGAACCGCTGGTGCCTGCCTACAATGCGTCCAAAGGTGGCGTGCGCATTTTCAGCAAGTCATCGGCCATCCATTGCGCGCGCGCGGGCTACAAGATCAGGATCAACAATGTCTGTCCCGGCTTTGCTGAAACCGCACTGGTAGCTGGCGCGGTCGGCACGCTCAGTGCTGAAGAAGGAGAGGCGTTCGGCGCTCGTATTCTGGGGCGCATTCCCATGGGCCGATTTGCACAGCCGTCTGAAATTGCTCCTGCAATTCTGTTCCTCGCGTCGGACGAATCAAGCTACATGACCGGCTCTGATCTGGTGGTCGATGGTGGAATGACTGCCTGATAAGCACTTCCGAAAACTGGGCCTGGTGAATTTGTCGGGCCTGATCACATCAAAATAATTGGAGAAATTCTGTTGAAAGCCATAGTTGCCAAAACCCCTGCCACGCTCGATCGTCTTGAAGTGGTGCAACGCCCGCAACCCGAGCCCGGCCCCGGAGAGATTTGTGTTCGGATTCGCGCAAGCTCCCTCAACTATCACGACTACGCCGTGGTTTCCGGCATGTTGCCGGTTGCAGAAGACCGCGTGCCAATGTCAGACGGCGCAGGTGAGGTGGTGGCAGTCGGCGCCGGTGTGCGCGAGCACGCCGTAGGCGATGCCGTTATGAGCACCTTCTTCCCCAACTGGACTTCCGGTCACGAATCCGAAGCTCGCCTCAGTGGCATTCCTGGTGACCACGTTGATGGTTTGGCGGCAGAGTATTTCTGCGCGCATGAAAGTGCCTTCACGCGCATTCCGGCCGGTTATTCAATGGAAGAAGCGGCAACCCTGCCATGCGCGGCGCTGACTGCCTGGCGTGCGCTGTTTGTCGAAAACAAGGTGGGTCCTGATTCTTGGGTGCTGACCATGGGGACCGGCGGCGTTTCAATTTTTGCACTTCAGCTGGCCAAGTCAGTGGGCGCGCGGGTCATCGCAACCTCTTCGTCACCCGAGAAGATGAAACGCCTTAAGGAAATGGGTGCGGATCACGTGATCAATTACCGCGAAACGCCGGAATGGGGCGAGGAAGCCAAGCGTCTGACCGGTGGTCGTGGTGTTGACGAGGTTGTTGAGATTGGTGGCCCTGTGACCCTGGCACAGTCCATCAATGCCTGTCGCATGGGGGGGCACATCACGCTGATCGGTGTGCTAACCGGATTCTCCGGAGAAATTCCGACTGCGGCGATCATGTTCAAGAACATTCGTCTGTCCGGCGTCATGGTCGGGTCGAAAGACCATCAGCTGGATCTGGTGGAAGCTCTGGAAAGCACCGGAATTCGACCGGTCATTGACCGCAGCTTCCCTCTCGAACAAATGGCAGACGCATTTCGCTATCAGGAATCCCAGAAGCATTTTGGAAAGATCTGCCTGACGCTGTAAGCGTCCGTACCTGAAATCGGAGAGCGCAGCATGAGTGTTCGGGTTGAGAAGAATGGGGCGGTCACGACCGTCATTCACAGTCGTGCGGAAGCGCGCAATGCCATGGACCCGGAAAGCGCAGTTGCGCTAGCCGAAGCCTTCGAGGCCTTTGATGCTGACCCGGAGGCTTCGGTTGCCGTGTTCTGGGGCGAAGGCGGGGCATTCTGCGCCGGCTGGGATCTGAAGTACGCCAGCACCCTGACCGATGACAATGAGCACCTGAAGTCGCTCGACTTTCCGGATGAGATCGGCGCGCCCGAACCGCGTGGGCCAATGGGGCCCAGCCGACTCAAACTCTCCAAGCCCGTCATCGCCGCGGTCGCAGGCCCGGCGGTCGCGGGTGGCTTTGAACTGGCGCTGTGGTGCGACATTCGCATCATGGAAGAAAGCGCCTACTTCGGCGTGTATTGTCGCCGCTGGGGCGTGCCCCTGATCGATGGTGGCACGGTAAGGCTGCCGCGCCTGGTCGGGCAGGGGCGGGCCATGGAAATCATTCTCACCGGGCGCAAAGTGCCGGCTGAAGAAGCGCTCAGGATCGGTGCCTGCGAGCAGATTGTTGCCGACGGCACGTCTCGCGAAGCCGCAGAAGCGATGGCAGCACAGATCGCCCGGTTTCCACAGAATTGTGTCCGGGCAGATCGTCGCAGCGCCATTCAGCAGCAGGGCATGTCACACGATGAGGCCATGCGCAACGAGTGGAAAACCAGCGTCGGCGTCTTTACGGCTGAAGGCAAAGCCGGTGCCGCCCGATTCAGCAGCGGCAAGGGGCGACACGGCGATTTTTCGGATATATGAGCGCGGGCAAATGTTTCGCCCCTACTTTTGAGGTGGGCGCTGACGGTTGTTGACGATGACACTGGCTCAAAGTATGGGAAACCCGCCAATAGGGAGGAGAACCGTGCAGGCAGCCAGTGAAATTGACCCTCAGATATGTCCCAGTTGCGCGAATTCGTGCCTGATCATGTCAGCCTCAGCATGCCGGGTTGTGTGCTGAGAAATGGCTGAGAAGCCCAAGACGAGCCCGCGCAAGACGGCCCGAAAGGCCGTCAAGGCAGGCGTGACCCGCAAGAAGGTCGCCAAGGCGTCCAAAGGATCATCAGTTGCGGTGGCAGAGCCCCACAAACGGCGTGGGCAATGGCATGCCTCCGGTGCCATCGTTCGCAATCGGCTTCTGGAAGCTCTGGATATCGATCCGCGCCCACGTCTGATCGTGGTTCAGGCACCGGCGGGATATGGAAAGTCCTCACTGCTGCGCCAGCACTGCAATCGATGCGCGGAAGCCGGCGAGAAGGTGGCCTGGGTCCGCATGGATTCACAGTCTTCCGACCCCGGCCATTTTCTACGCCTTCTGTGCGAGGCGGTTGAAGGCCTGGACATACCGCCGCGCAAGCGTGGCAGCAAATCGCCGCAAAGGGCGGCTACCTTGCAGGACCTGTTGCGCAGCCTGTCGGCCATATCGGTTCCGGTGGTCCTGGTGGTGGACAACTTCGAAACTGCTGCCGTCCCGGAATTCGAGGCCGTCTTTGCTCAGGTGGTGCGCAGTCTTCCGGAAAGCGTGCAGCTGTGCGTTGGGACCCGTGTTCTGCCGACAGCGCGTCTGGCCCGCCTGCAGATTCGCGACGGCACGGTCATCGTATCCAACGAGGAGCTTTGCTTCAGGCCGGCAGAAACGCGGGAGTTTTTCTCTGAGTTCAAAAGTCTGAATCCTGCCGAGATCGCACAGATTCACGAACGGACCGATGGATGGCCGGCGGCTCTGCAGGCTTATCGGCTCTGCCTGCGACGTGGCGCACGCTTTCGCATGGAGGCCTGGGCGGGCAAGGGTATTACGCGGGAGCTGATGGATTTTCTCGCGGCAGAGATGTTTGACCAGCTCGCCCCCGCTCTGGGATTGCTGTTGCTGGAGCTGGCGGTGCCAGAGAAGTTGTCCGCTGAGCTGGTGGAGTACATCACCGGAGAGTCTCGCGGCGCCGAGCGACTGGCGGAGATTGAACGAGCAGGCCTGTTCCTGGGACAGGCTGACCTGGGTGGAAACTGGCTGCGCTTCCACAATCTGTTTCGACAGTTTCTGCTCGACCGGGCCAGCAAGACTTATAGCGCCAGTGACATTGCACTGAGGCATCGCCGCATCGCTCAGTGGTACGCAGATCATGAAATGACTGAAGCGGCCATTGCGCACTGGATTGAAGGCGGTGACTCGCGCAGGGCAGCAGATTTGCTGGCAGAAGTGATCGACAGCCTCGTGGCCCAGGAGCGGCTCGGCCTGATCGAATCCTATGCAGATCGCTTGTCGCCGGAAGCCTTGTTGCGCCACGACAATCTGGTTCGCGGCGCTGTCATTGCCTACGGTTTCCGTCGCGCCTTTGACAAGGCAGAGAGTCTCTTGGCTCAGCATCGCGCCATGCTCGAGGCGGCCAAGGCAGATCAGAATACGCTTGGGCTGCACAATTTTTCGCGCCTGTTCCTGCTTGCCGCTCAGGACAAGATCGAAGAGCTGGGTGCGATTGCGGTGGAGGCCGCCAGTCAGCTCAGTGACAAATCCAGTTCGTCCATCGGCATTACCCTGAATGCGCGCAGTGTTCTGATCGCCGGACAAGGGCGTTTTGACGAGGCGCGCAACATGATGTTGCAGGCGCGCCCATTGCACGACCGTGTCGATTCCCTGTTTGGCCGCGCTTACTGCGATGCGATCTACAGTCTGTGCCTATGCGGGGAAGGGCGAATTGATGATGCGCAGCGCCATCTGGACGATGCGCTGCGTCAGACTGAACGGCGTTCGCTGAGCAGCGTCTCTGCCGGATCGGTTACAGCGGCTTATCTGGTCAGTTGCCTGTACGAGCAGGATCGGCTTGAGGAGGCGCAGGCGGTTATTCGCGACTATGCACCGCTGGTGGATCAGCAAACGATCGTGGACGCGGTTGCCACGATGGGTGTTCACCGTGCCCGCATCGCCTGCAAGCTCGATGCTCGCGGCGAGGCTGAGGAAGTCCTTGAGCGAATGCTCTATATCGGCTATCGACACGGACTGGACCGGCTCGTCATCTATGCGCACGCAGAGTTAGGCAGGCAGGCCACGCTGGATGGTGATCTGGGGCAGGCGCAGCGTTGGCTGATGGAGCTGCCGCCGGCGTTTCGCGAAGAAGCCGGATTGTCGGTGATGTTCCATGCCGGAGAAACCGAGGCATGCACAGTGACCTGGGCACGCTGGCTGATTCGGGCCGAGCGCAGCGCTGAAGCCGTCAGGTTGCTGGCAGTGGAGATTCGTCGTGCACGGGCAGAAGGGCGCCGACGTCGCGAACTTAAATTGCATCTGATGCACGCGCTGGCGCTGTCGGCGGAAGGCAAGGTGAGACTGGCCGGTCGCAGTTTGCTGGAAGCGCTGGAGATTGGTGCGCGAGGCGGATTTGTGCGCAGTTTTCTGGACGAGCAGGAGCTGGCCGTCGCCTTGCTTCTGCAACTAAAACAGCAGCAGGACGAATCACAGCGTTCGCCGGAAAGCGATCCGGTGCTGCGCTATCTTGACCGGCTTCTTATTGCAGGTGGCGAAGGCGTTAACACCAACCCGCAAACCGCAACGACAGAAGCTGAAGACGATTCGGCGGCGCTGATCGAAACCCTGACCAAGGGCGAGAAAAAGATGCTGCACTTCGTTGCGGCGGGTTTGTCGAACAAAGACCTTGCGGACCGACTGTCGGTTTCAGTGAATACGGTGAAATGGCACCTGAGAAATGTATTCGAGAAATTGCAGGTCAAGAATCGTTTGCAGGCAACCGTGCTGGCGAGACGCCACGGGCTCATCAAATAATTATTCTTCAAAAGGGAGAGTCAACATGACCCAGCAGGCCAAGGGTGCTGATGCGCACGCCGGAGAGGCGCTCATTGACGACAGTGAGCTAAATACCCTGACCGTGCACCGGGATTCGCGCAACCCGCGAGTTGCCCGCATCACTTTCAATCGGCCCGAGCGGCTCAATGCGATTACGCATCACACACCAGGTGAGATTCGCCGCGCAGTGGAGACTGTCAATGCGGTAGGCGATATCAATGTCATCATCCTGCAGGGCGCTGGCCCGGCTTTCTGTGCCGGATACGACATCACGCTATTTGGCGAAGCGGCAGAGGATCATCCCTGCAAGCAGGAAGCCTCGCCTTGGGACCCGATGGTCGATTACCGAACCATGCGTGCCAACACCGACGATTTCATGGCCCTGTTCAGATCCGCCGTGCCGGTTATTGCCCGTGTGCACAAATACGCCATAGCAGGTGGGTCCGATATCGCTCTTTGCTGCGATCAGATCGTGATGGAGGACACTGCTCGCATCGGTTATATGCCGGTGCGGGTCTGGGGTTGCCCAACCACCGCGCACTGGACCTACCGTTTGGGACCTGAGCGTGCAAAGCGCATGCTGCTGACCGGAGACCTGATCGACGGGGTCAAGGCGGAACGCTGGGGGCTCGTCGGTGAGGTTGTGCCTGGAAATCAACTGGACGATGCGGTCAACGCATTGGCCGACAGAATGAGCAGCACGCCGCTGGGCATGCTGACCATGCAGAAGATGGTGGTGAACGAAAGTATTGAACGGCAGGGCCTGCTGGCCAGCCAGACGCTCTCAACCCTGTTTGACGGCATCACGCGCCACAACCCGGAGGGCATGTGGTTCAGGCGCTACTCCCAGGTACATGGCTTCAAGGCGGCCGTCGAATGGCGTGATTCTGGCCGCCCGATTCCGGACGGCGACACGGCAAGGCAGCTGATTGCCGAGCTGGATGAAATGATCGCCAGTCAGGTCTGATCGGCGCTCGCGTCAGGCAGGTTCAGGCGGCCTTTTGCTGCGCCTGAGCCTGCAAACGCACCAGGGCTGCTTCCGCCAGTGGCATTTTGCGCTTCAGCCGCATGGCACCGGTGAGGTAATCAAACAGAGATTCCTCATGGAGCAGATTCAGGCGGCTCTTGCGTAGCCAGACGAGCATGTGTTTGTTGGCCCTGAACAGGTTGCGAAAGCTCGCCACAACGCAGGTCGGGTGATCCTTGTTCTGTTCCGGATGCGGAACGACCTCGCAGATGCCGTTGCGGGTTGCGTCATCCAGTTTCAGGATTTCCATGCGCGCGATAATGGCGGCGCTGAAGACCTGCTGACACATGAACAGGGATTGCAAAGTGATCTTGCCGTTCTCGAAGATCGGCTGACGCGCTCTGCGCTGCAAGCCATTGGCCGTGCAGTCGATATGCAATGTCTCGGCGTCGGTAGGGACGCTGCCGCCATCGAGTTCGATCTGATCAGCGGTGATGCGCTTGATGCGGCCCATTCGAACCACATTCTTGACGCGTTGCAGTTCGCTGACTTCACGTCGTGAAATTGTGGCGCAACGCCACTTGGTTGGCGCTACGTTTTCGTCAATGCGGTACACGCTGCCCTGTCGTTCCAGCTGGTGGAAAATATCGTCCACTGTCTTTGCCGCGATGATGCTTTCGAGATGCTTCTCAAACTCAACCAGAGCCGTTCCTGCCTGCACTTTGTCTCGTGCCCACAGCCAGGAATCATTGGGTGCAATCCAATGAATCTGCTCTGGCGACACACCTGCATCGAGCAGGAATACGATGGCGTCGGTGCCGGTCTTGCCCGCACCGCAGATCACGTAGCGTTTCCAGGGCCTGCTCAAGCGCGGAAGCGCGTTGGGCGGAACCAGGGTCAGTGATGGGTCAACCTCAAACTTGGGCGGTACCGCTGCCGGCACGTCCACGTTCATGAAGCTACCGTCTACGATTCGGCGTCTGGCAGTGACTTCAGTGATGTCATCGGGTGCAGCGATGGGCGCGAGCTTGCCATCGCCCAAGTAGTTGCACATGTTCAGAAAGCGGACGCGACCGCTAGCGACCATGCGTTTCATGCGCTGATGATAATAGGCAAGTATCTCGGCGCCGGAGGCCAGATCTTCTCCTCCCTGGCCCAATGGAGCTGAATTGACACCGTAGAACGAGGCGGGCTGATGAAGTGCGACATATGGGTAGGCGTCTACCCAGTGTCCGCCGGGCTTGGCACGGCGCTCAACGATGACCATCGTGGCATCGGGTTGCTCGTCAAAAATGGTGTCTGCGAACGCCATGCTCATGGCACCGGCGCCGATAATCAGATAATCGGTTTCCAGCTTTTTCTGCATCATTTTTGAATCGACCTATATCTAAATTGTTTGTTTATCGGGCCGGTGCCTTACAGGCTATCGGCTTGAGCTGGAGAAGCCCTGACGCGCGATGATGACCATTGCGATCATCGCGACAACGGCAAACACCAGTGCGGGAGCGAAACCCAGGATGCCGGCGATGTTGGTTTCGCCCAGGCGGTTGTCCCCAAAGGTCAGCGCACGGCTCGGGGCAAAAAGGGCGCCCCAGTAGAACGCCGTATTGGCGTACCCGGTACCCACCAGCATCCAGTAGAGCTGGGAGGCGACCTTCTGCGGCAAGGCCATTGCGTGCGTGAGCAGTGCGACGGAAATAACAAACAGACCATTCAGGATGCCGCCGACATGGGCGCGGGCCCAGGCGCTGGTGTCCCCGAACAGCTCAAAACTGATGATGACGGTGGGCACGATCTCGAAACCGCCAATCAGGCTCATGACGAGTCCGAATCCGCAGGCCAAACCGATAAAAATGACGATGGCCCCGTGAGCAATCATGCGCCGTTGCTGTTGTTGCATTGTGTCTTCCCCCTGTGTGTTTTTCGAAAAATTTAGTTTTGTTTCTGACGCTTCGAGCCCAGTGTCCACTATCTGACGACATTTCTGAACTTGCCGCGTAGGCTGATTTTTAACCTGAGCGGACCATAAGTGACCCAGCCGTTTGATGGGTGGCAGCAAGTGCTCACCCCTCCCTTGTCTATCCAGATGCAATCAGGGCGCGCCCTCATCGCCTCATTTGGGTGTGTCGTGATGCCCCATGCTTTGCCGCCAGCGAGGCCCAAGCTCAAGAGTGAGCAGATGCGAAGTGCTCGATTGCCCGGTGGCCGGGACGAATCTCCCTTCTCGCCGATATCGCGCCAATCCCATCTTTTGGGGTGGGGCGGGGGTGGGTGTGGCCCGCTAATTTACCCTCACACGAGGCCGATTCTTTGGCGCAGACCCACGAGAGGAGAAAGCCGATGGGGAAACTCATCAATATTGACAATGGCGGCACGCTGACCGACATCTGTGTAAGCGACAGCGGAAAAGTTTTCCGCACCAAGACCCTGACCACACCCTTTGACCTGTCCAAGTGCTTTTTTGACGGCCTGGTCAAGGTGTCGAAGGAAATCTATGGGCAGGAAGACATTGTCTCGCTGCTGTCGAGTACGGATCACATCCGCTATTCGACCACCCAGGGCACCAACGCCCTGGTTGAGCGCAAGGGACCGCGACTGGGCCTGATCCTGACCGGGAGTCTGAACGCCGGGCAGCTGCAGGCAGGTGCGGAGCAGGGCGAATTGTTTGCTTCCATCATCGGAGAGCGGATCGCCACACTTGATCTGGATCTGGAGGAAGAAGCGCTGGAGGCTGCCGCGGTCAAGGCCGTCAATGCGCTGGCTTCCGCCGGTGCCAACCGCGTGATCATCGCCCATGGCGGCAGTGATCGCCTGGTGCATGAAGTGCGAATCAAGAAGATTTTCCTGCGCAAGTTCCCGCAGCATCTTCTGGGTGCTGTGCCCATTCTGTATTCGCATGAGGTCGTGGAAGACGACGATGACGTGCGGCGGACCTGGACAGCAGTCTTCAATGCCTTTCTGCATCCGGCCATGGAGCGTTTCCTGTACAACGCCGAACACAAGCTGCGAACCAACAAGGCGCAGAATCCGCTGTTGATTTTCCGCAATGACGGACATTCGGCGCGTGTGGCCAAGACCATCGCGCTCAAGACTTACAGCTCGGGCCCGCGCGGCGGTATGGAAGGTACGCGCGCACTTGCCGCTCACTACGGCATGAAGCATCTGGTGTCGGTTGATATTGGCGGCACCACCACGGACATTGGCGAAGTCTCCAATGGCGATGTGCGTGAAGACGCGCGTGGTCAGGTGGAAGGTGTGCCGGTCTCATTCCCGCTGTGCAATCTGATCAGTGTGGGTGTGGGCGGCAGCTCCATCATCAAGGCCGATGGCAGCAAAGGCATCGCAGTGGGCCCGGAGAGTGTTGGCAGTGCGCCCGGACCAGCCTGTTTTGGTCTGGGCGGCACACAGGCCACGATTACCGATGCTTTCCTGCTGACCGGACTGTTGGACCCTGCGTCCTACTTCGGCGGTGAGCTGCAGATCGATGTCGATCGTGCACGCAGTGCCATCGAGGAAAATGTTGCCAAGCCTCTGGGCATCAGCGCCGAGGCAGCAGCCGAGCAGATGCAGGACGCCTGGGTGAAGAAGGTCGCTGACAGCATCAAGAGCTTTACCAAGGTCACGCCGGACACCACTCTTGCTGCATTTGGTGGGGCGGGTCCTTTTGTGGTGTGTCGGGTAGCTGAGGAAGCTGGCATCAGCAAGGTTCTGATTCCGGGCCTGGCGGCTGTGTTCTCTGCCTTTGGGCTCGGCTTTTCGGATATCGCGCATGAGTACGCTGCGCCGCTGAGCGACGTCAGCAAGCTCGATGCCTGCATTGAAGCCCTGCGCAAACGCGCCCAGCGCGGTATGTACGCAGAGGGCTTTGGCCTGGACGACTGCAGCCTCGAGACTTATCTGCAGATCACCGGTCCGCAGCGCGACGAGCTGATCCCGCTGCCCAAGACGCTTCCGGCGCCTAAGGAATCTGAGCGGTTCACCATTGTGCTCAAGGCCGGCAAGACGATTGCCCAGCCGCAGTTGAGCGGTGCCTTTGGCGGTGCCCAGACAGCAGCCAAGTCAAGCTCGAAACGCACGGTGAATATTCGCGGGACCTCTCAGGATTTGCCCCTCTACCGGGCAGAGGAGCAGTCGGCCGGTGCGCAGGCTACCGGCCCCGCCGTGCTCGAAGAGGCCTTTTTTACCTGCCGCATTGATCCGGAATGGCGCTTTGAATTCAACGAAAGCTCCGACGTTCTGTTGAGCCGCGGCTAGCCCCGAATTGGAGGAAGAAAATCATGAAAGTTCTGATTACCGAAAATCTTCGCATCGACCTGGATTCTGAACAGTGGGAATGCCGGGCCTGCTCGGCGCAGATCATGCCGGCGCGCGAAAACTACAAGCGTGGCCTGTTGGTCCACAACCGGGATCCGCGCGAAATTCACAAGCCCCTGCTCGATCCGGAAAAGTACGAATTCACGTATTCGCCCAACCCGCAGTGGTGCCGCATCCTCGAATACTACTGCCCGCAGTGCGGCACCATGATCGAGACCGAATACCTGCCGCCGGGCCATCCACCGGTGCGCGATATCGAACTCGACATCGATGCGCTCAAGGCGCAATGGAAGGATCGCAAGGAGGTGCGGGAAGCGCCGATCGGAAAGGACCCTGTTCGCCCGGTGGCGCATGGGGGGCAGCGAGTCGCCCAATACGGCGAAGAAGGCGTAACCGGAGGACATCGATGAAACGTGTATCCGTTGATATCGGTGGCACTTTTACCGATTGCTTTGTTGCATGGGACGGCCAGCACATTGAGTCCAAGGCGCTGACGACGCATCAGAACCTCGCGCTGGGATTCAACGAGGCGCTGAAGAATGCCTGCCAGCAGCTCAATGTGTCCGAGCGCGACTTGCTCACACAGGTGGATTCGGTTCGTTATGCGACCACGCTGGGTACCAACGCCCTGATCGAGCGCAAGGGCCCGCGCCTGGGTCTGCTGACGACGGCGGGCTTCAAGTCCTCAGTGCCTCTGACGCGTGCAAAGGGCTATGCAACGGGCCTGTCGCACAAGGAAAAGATGGATGTGCCCAACGCGCAGCGTCCGGATCCCATTGTCCCGATTCCGATGATTCTGGAAGTGCGCGAGCGCGTGGACTATACCGGCGCGGTGGTTATGCATCTGGACGAAGAGGATCTGCGCGACAAGCTGCGTGGCCTGGTCGACAAGGGCGCCGAAGCCATCGTGGTCGTGCTGGCGAACTCCGTGGTCAACCCGGTTCACGAGCAGCGTATTCGCGAGATTTTCCTGGAGGAATATCCCGGTCACATGCTCGGCGCCATTCCGATGCTGCTCTCTCATCAGGTGGCGGGACGCAAGGGCGAGTATGTGCGTGCTATGTCGACCATCATCGACGGCTTCCTGCACCAGGTGATGTATCACGGGCTCGGCACGCTTGAACTGAATCTGCGCAACGCGGGTTACGACAAGCCCATGCTGTGCAATCACAACTCCGGCGGCATGGCACAGCTCAACTCCACCGACGCGCTGCAGACCGTGCACTCGGGTCCGGTGTCCGGAATCGCGGCGAGCGAGCATCTGGCTACGCAGACCAGTCTGGGCAACATCGTGGCCACCGACATGGGCGGCACGAGCTTTGATATCGGCATCGTGGTCGAAGGCGGCGTCAAGCACTACGACTTCAATCCGGTCATCGAGCGCTGGATGGTCAGTGTGCCGATGGTGCACCTCGTGACCCTGGGCGCGGGCGGCGGCTCTATCTGCTCTTACGACCGCATGTTCCAGACCGTGCAGGTGGGTCCGGAGAGTGCGGGTTCCGATCCTGGCCCTGCCTGCTACGACCGCGGCGCCATGAAGCCAACGGTGACCGATGCCGATCTGATGCTGGGTTATCTCGACCCGGCCAACTATGCCGGCGGTCACATCAAGCTCAATCCCAAGCGTTCCAAGCAGGCCATTGAAGAAGATCTGGCTGATGATCTGGATATGTCGGTGGCCGACTGCGCCAAGCTGATCAAGCAGACGGTTGACGCCAACATGGCCAACGGTATTGCCCGTGAGCTGAGGACCCGTGGCTACGAGCCGGAAGATTTCACGATTCTGGCCTATGGCGGCAATGGTCCCCTGCATGCCTGCGGCGTGGCACGCGCCCTTGGCGTCAAGCGAATTCTCGCGCCGCCGTTCGCATCGGTATTCTCGGCTTGCGGTGCGGGCAACATGAGCCAGCTGCACATCCATGAGATGAGCACCTGGACGACGCTGTTTGACGCCAATGCCCAGATCTTTTTCCAGGACTACGACTACTTCAACGGCATTGTCGAGAAGCTCGAAGCACGCGGGCGCGAAGATTTGCTGCGACAGGGCTTTGCGCCCGAGCAGCTGGGTTATCGCCTGGAACTGGATATGCGCTACGGCAACCAGCGCGTTGAAACCGCGGTGGTGACGGATCTCAATCGTATTGAAGGGCCGGAGGACGTGCTCAAGCTGATCGAGCAATTCTTTGCCCGCTATGGCGAGCGCTTTGGCGATGGCAGTCAGACGCCAGAAGCAGGCGTTCGAATCAACACGATTCGAGTCTGCTCCTACGTTGAACTGCCGGGCATCTCCTTTGGTGACATCAAGCCCAGCGACAAGACCTTGGCGCCGCCGGCACCGGTGGGAGAGCGCAGCTGTCATTTCGTCGGACACGACGAAAGCCTGAAAACTGCGATCTACGACGATGCTGCCCTCGAGCCTGGAACGCAGATCGATGGGCCTGCCATTGTCGTGACCCGAGCCACCACTTACCTGATCGAACCCGGCTGGCGTTACCAGGCGGCGGCGCAGGCAGCCGTGTGGTTTACACGGATCTGAGCCCTTAGTTCGAGTTCATGAGAAGCGCCACTTCAACGCGCTTTAGATAGCTGCAGAAAGCGGCACAGGAGAACCCAGATGAATGACCCGACGATTACACCCGAACAGCAGGAATTGCTGAATCGTTTCCTGAATGACAACAAGATGTTCTACGGGCCAGACCCGGCGATCATGGAGAACCATCGAATCGAACCGCGCACGGAGATTGAGGAAAAGCTGCTCTCCGGCGAAGTTGATCCACACAAGGTCAACGAAGTACGCGGCCTTGTGGTGGCGGCGCTGGACGAAAGCCACACCATGATCGAGCAGATGGGCGCTGCACCCGGTGCGAAGTGGGGCGACATGACCACGGCCATCTTCACGGCCTCCGGTGATCTGTCCATGATTGCACCCACCGGCGTTGGCGGTTTTGCAGCGGCCGTGTTCTATCCGATCAAGTTCATCAACAAGTACTGGACCAACGAGCCAACGGTGGGGGTGCGTGAGGGCGACGCCTTCATTCACAACGATGCGCGCTACGGCGGCATTCACAACACCGATCAGTCCATGATGATGCCGGTGTTCTGGAAGGAAAAGCTGGTCTGCTGGATTTCCGCCACCATCCATGAAGGTGAGAATGGCGCGACCGAACCAGGCGGCATGCCTGCGGCGGCAGAGAGCAAGTTCGACGAAGGCCTGAAGATGCCGCCGTTCCGCTGTGCTGAGAATTTCCAGCTCAAGCGAGATCTGGTGACCTTCCTTCAGAATTCGGTACGCGATCCCAAGCTGCAGCTCGAAGACATGAAAGTGCGTCTGCACTCCGTGATCCGGCTGCGCGAGCGCATCATGAGCATGCTCGAAGAGCACGGCGAAGAAGCGCTGATCACCATGTTGCGCAAGCAGCTCGAAGACGTGGTGGCCGAAGTGCGCAAACGCATCACCGAACTTCCAGACGGCGTGGTGCGAACCGTGTCATTTGCCGATTCCACGCTGCGCGAGAGCGCGATGCTCAAGATGAACATGGAGATCACTGTCAAGGGCGACAAACTGACGGTGGATATGCGCGGCTCCTCGCCCGAGATTCTCAATCGGTCCATCAACACCAATCTGGCATCGTTCAAGACCATGTTGTTCTCGGGCTGGATGCAGAACATCTGGCCGGACCTGCCATTCACCATGGCCTTGTTCACGCCATTCGATTTTATTTTTGACAAGAACTCGCTGCTCAACGGCTCTTTTGAAACGCCGCAGGCCATGAGTCTGATACCGCTGTTCAAAACCATGACCATTGCCTGCGTCCCGATGGCCAAGCTCAACTACAGCCTGCCGCACCGCTACACCGCCATGGTTGCGCCGCAATATGATCAGCCAGCGACGCTGATCTACGGCGGCCTGACCCAGCACGGCGAAAATGTCGGCAACTTCTGCGCCGACATCAACGGCATGGGGCAGGGTGGTCGCAGCCATCGCGATGGCGAGCACTCGGTGTCGCCGCCGTTCGCTGCCCACTGCGATCTGGGTGAGATCGAGTTGATGGAAGAAGATCTGCCCATCGTGCGTCTCGGCGCGTTCTCGCTGACCAAGGATCGTGCGGGCTTCGGCAAGCAACGCAGTGGTATGGGTTACGAGCAGATTCACACCTTCCGTCACAGTGGTCTATGGGGCTTCATGACCGGATGCTCGGGTTCGCTGTTCCCATCGGCGCTGCCTTTGTTTGGTGGATATTCGTCACCGACTTATCCGCTGTGCAAAATCAAGAACACCAATGTGTTTGATCATCTGGAGAAGAATCCGGAGAACATCAAGTTCGACATCCTGGACCTGATGAACAACCAGACCATTGGCGATGGTGATTACTCCACGCACACCATGGGCATGACCTTCGAACTGGCTGCGCCGGGCGAGCTGTACATGATGTGCCAGGGCGCGGGCGGTGGTTACGGCGACGTGCTGCAGCGCGATCCGGCCATGGTCATGAAAGATCTTGAAGAAGATCTGATTTCGCACGAGACGGCGCTGGATATCTACAAGGTCGTCTACGACCAGCAGAGCCTGATTGTCGATGAAGAAGCCACTTCCGAGCTCAGGAATGCGGAGCGGAAGAAGCGTGTGAGCCAGGGCGTGCCTTATGACGATTTCGTCAAGACCTGGACCACCCCTGAGCCGCCCAAGGATCTGCCGTACATGGGCTGCTGGGACAAGAAGGATGAGGTCTACGGCATCATGATGGGCCAGCGCATCAAGATGAAGGGCACCGAACTGCAAGGGCAGTTCATGCTCAATCCCAAGGACGTGGAGATCGCGGCACTCAAGGCTGAGGTCGCCTCGCTCAAGCAGGGAAGCTGAAACCGGCAGGCACCCCGCGGCTCGCGGGGTGCCTAGTCGAGGTCAATTTTTGAGTGGTTTTTCGGCTCTGGCATCTTCCAATAGATGAGCAAGGAGACGCTGATGCAACTCACCACGTACCAGTAAAAACCGCTTTCCATGCCCTGCGCCTTGAACCACAAGGCGACGTATTCGGCGGTGCCGCCGAACAGCGACACTGTCAACGCATAGGGCAGACCGACCCCAAGGGCGCGCACTTCCGCAGGGAACAGCTCGGCCTTGACCACCGCGTTGATGGATGTGTAGCCGCTGACAATGAACAGCGCCAGGCACATCAGGCCAAATGCGGCGAGCGGGGTTTGCACATTGGCCAGCATCGTCATCAGGGGAAAAGTGCCCAAGGCACCAAAGATGCCGAAACCCATCAGCAGGGGGCGGCGACCGATGCGATCCGACAACGCCCCCATCAGGGGCTGCATCAGCAGAAATACCACCAGCGCCGCCGCTGTCACAGAGGTTGCTGACGCCTTGGTGAAGCCTGAAGTGTTGACCAGGAACTTCTGCATGTAGGTGGTGTAAGTGTAGAAGGCCAGGGTGCCGCCCATGGTGAGGCCGACGACGGTGGCCAGCGCGCGCGGATGGCGGAGCAGTTCGCGAACCGGATTGACCTTCTTCGCCGCGCCGCGGGCGTAAGCGTCGGTCTCAACCAGGCTGCGCCGCAGGTACAGGGCGACCAGCGCCAGCATTGCGCCGATCACGAAAGGAATTCGCCAGCCCCAGGTTTCCAGCTGTTCCACACTCAGCACCGACTGGAGCACCAGCAGCACCGCCAGCGCGCTGAGCTGACCCAAAATCAGGGTCACATACTGGAAACTGGCGAAGAAGCCACGATGCTCGCGACTCGCGACCTCCGATAAATAGGTGGCGCTGGTGCCGTACTCGCCGCCGACACTGAGTCCCTGAATCATCCGCGCAGCCACCAACAAGGCAGGGGCCCAGATGCCGATCTGCTCGTGACCCGGAGTCAGGGCAATCATCAGCGAGCCGAAACACATCAGCAGAACCGAGCGGGTGAGCGCCGCCTTGCGTCCGCGCCTGTCGGCATACCAGCCAAACAGAAGCCCGCCCAAGGGGCGCATCAGAAAACCCACGGCAAAGATGGCCGCCGATTGGAGTAGCTGCGCCGTCAGATCTTCGGACTCGAAGAAGCTACCCGCGAAATACAGCGAGAAGGCGGCGTAGGCATACCAGTCGTACCACTCCACCAGATTGCCCACCGAGCCGCCGAAAATGGCGCGCAGACGCTCCCGCGTACTCATGTCGGATTGTTTGTGAGTATCAGGCTGCACTACGTGGCCCCAACAGGATGATGGCGGCGCCGGCTACACACGTGGCCGCGCCAATCAGGTCCCAGCGATCGGGGCGCGCGCCCTCGAACAGCGAGATCCAGAGGAGGGAGCAGACAATATAGATGCCGCCGTACCCGGCATAAGCCCGCCCGGCCAGATCGGCGTCAATACGGGTCAAAAGCGCAGCGAATGCACATAGGCACACAATGCCGGGGACGAGCCACCAGACGGACTTGTCGAGGCGCAGCCAGGCCCAGAAGGCAAAACAGCCTGAGATTTCTAGCAATGCCGCAGCGGCCGGAATGCAGAGGGAGGCGAGGGAGGTCGTCATTCACACAGGTTTGCTTGGGCGTGGAGCTGGGATTCTGTCACGCGTTTGTCACCGCTGCCGACGCAAATCAGAGTGAATATATGCAGTTCATGGGATTGATCCTATTGAGCTTTGCGGTCGGCTTGCCTATGATGCGCGGCCCGAAGTCTGCCCCGGCGGACTTTGTTTGCCTGCCCCGCCGCGCGGTGCAGTTTATGAACATGCAGGAGAGTCCAGCATCGCCCAAGAACGTGATGACCGGCGCAATGATCAAATCACTGCGTCAAAAGTAAGAGTGATCGGCCCGGAAGGCGAAATGATTGGCGTCATGATGACGCGCGATGCCATCGCAAAGGCCGCAGATCTGGATTTGGAGTTGGTTGAGGTTTCTCCCAACGCGGATCCCCCGGTCTGCAAGATCATGGATTACGGCAAGTACCTGTACCAGAAGGACAAGGCACAGCACGCTGCCAAGAAAAAGCAGAAGCAAATCGAGGTCAAGGAAGTCAAATTCCGACCCACGACTGAAGAAGCCGACTACCAGACCAAGCTGCGCAACATGACGCGCTTTCTGGAAGAGGGCGACAAGGTCAAGGTGACGATTCGCTACCGCGGACGCGAGATGGCCCATCAGGAATTGGGCATGCGCGTGATGGAGCGGGTCAAGGGCGATCTCGACGAGCTGGCAGCGGTTGAGCAGCACCCGAAGATGGAAGGTCGCCAGGCAGTGATGGTGCTTTCGGCAAGAAAGCGCTAGTTGCAGCAAGCGGCAAACGATTTAGCGGTAACCAAGCAAGCCCTGCAGCAGGTTCGTTGCAGGCCCGGTCAACGCCCTGGGTAGGGTTGTGAAGCCGGAGACATCAGATCTCTGATCAACAGAGAAGGAGTAAACATGCCCAAGTTGAAAACCAACCGAGGTGCTGCAAAGCGCTTCAGCAAGTCCGGCAAAGGCGGCTTCAAGCGAGGCCAGGCCTTCAAGCGGCACATCCTGACCAAGATGACGGGCAAGCGCGTCCGCCAGCTGCGCGGTCCCACGCAGGTGCATGCGTCGGATGTGAAGGAAGTCAAACAAATGCTTCCGTACGCGTAAGGAGATCCGGAAATGGCACGAGTCAAGAGAGGCGTAACCGCCCACGCACGTCACAAGAAGCTTCTGGCCAAGGCCAAGGGCTATCAGGGTGCTAAGTCACGCGTCTATCGCGCGGCCAAGCAGCAGGTCATCAAGTCCGGTCAGTACGCCTACCGCGATCGCCGGGTCAAGAAGCGCGAATTCCGCGCTCTGTGGATTCAGCGCATCAACGCGGCAACCAATGAACTGGGTCTGTCCTACAGCCGCTTCATCAATGGCATGAGCAAGGCCGGCGTGGAGCTGGATCGCAAGGTGCTTTCGGACATCGCGATTCATGACAAGCCAGCTTTTGCTGCGCTGGTTGCGCAGGCCAAGGCGGCCCTGGCTTAAGTCAAGCCACTGTCTGTCTGCGGTGTCGCCTGACGCCGCAGGAGCGAAAAAAGGGAAGCTGCGCGCCGCGCTGCTTCCCTTTTGTTTTTTTGGGGACATGGATGAGCGATTCACTTGAAGAGATCCAGCGCCTTGCGCTGAAGGATATTGCGGCGGCCTCCGAAAGCCGTGCGCTGGAACAGATTCGCGTCAATTACCTGGGCAAGAAGGGACAGGTGACGAGCCTGCTCAAGCAGCTCGGTGGAATGGAGCCTGATCAGCGCAAGGCTTACGGCGATCAAGTCAATCGAACCAAACAGACGGTTGCGGATGCGATCACCAAGCGCGCCTCAGAGCTGGCTGCCTCCGAATTGGCAGAACGCCTCGCGGTTGAGGCTATCGACGTTACTTTGCCGGGACGCGGGCAGGGCAGTGGCGGGCTTCATCCGCTGACGCGCACCCTCGAGCGCATCGAGAGCCTGTTCAATGACCTCGGGTTTGAGACCATGGACGGGCCGGAAATCGAGGACGATTTTCATAACTTTGCGGCTCTCAACATTCCGGAGCTGCACCCGGCACGTGCGATGCAGGACACCTTCTATGTGGACGGTGGCAAGCACGTGCTGCGCACGCATACCAGCCCGGTGCAGATCCGCACGATGAAGGCCATCGTCGAGTCTGGCCGCGAGCCGCCCATTCGCATTATTTGTCCGGGCCGGGTTTATCGCGTGGATTCAGATCGTACGCACAGCCCGATGTTTCATCAGGTGGAAGGCCTGTACGTCGCCAAGGACGTCAAATTCACCGACCTGAAGTATGACCTGCAGACTTTCCTGTCACGCTTTTTCGAACAGGACGTCGAGGCTCTGTTCCGGCCTTCCTATTTTCCGTTTGTGGAACCCGGTGCGGATGTTCACATGCGTTGGAAGGACCCGAGCAAGGGCGCGGATCACCCCGGCAGCTGGCTGGAGCTTCTGGGCTGCGGCATGGTGCACCCCAAGGTATTTGAAGCGGTTGGGATCGACCCCGAGCGCTACACCGGATATGCCTTTGGTATGGGCGTGGAGCGCCTGACCATGCTGCGTTATGGCGTGGACGATCTTCGTCAATTCTTTAACAACGACCTGCGCTTCCTGCGCCAATTCGCCTGAGCATCGTATGAAACTTTCAGAACAATGGCTGCGTGAGTGGGTCAACCCGAAGGCGAGCATTGAAGAGATTGCAGAACGCCTGGTGATGGGCGGGCTGGAGCTCGAAATTGAACCGGCGGTGAGAGAGATCCCCACCGGCGTGGTGGTTGGCAAGATCATTTCGCTGGAGCCGCATCCTGACGCGGATCGGCTGCGTGTTTGCGATGTCGATGTCGGGGGCGGTATGCGGGCCAGCATCGTCTGCGGTGCAGCCAATGCACGTGCAGACATGATGGTGCCGGTGGCGTTGCCGGGTGCTCGCCTGGCCGGTGGCATGGAAATCAAGGCCACCAAGCTTCGCGGTGTGGATTCCGGCGGCATGCTGTGTTCGGCTGCCGAGCTGGGCTTGGCGGATACTGCGGACGGCCTGTTGGAGCTTGATCCGGACGCCAAGCGTGGCACGCCAATAAAGAATCATCTGGGGCTGGACGACAACATCCTCAATCTGGAAATTACGCCCAATCGTGGCGATTGCCTGTCCGTCATAGGACTGGCGCGAGAGATTGCGGCGCTGTTTGATGTGCCAATGACGCGCCCGCGAACCCGTCCCGCAACGGTGGTGGGCGCCAATCGGCATCTCGTCGAGGTAGAAAGCCCGGCGGATTGTCCGGTCTATGCTGGCCGGGTCGTCTATGGGCTGGCCGCACGGGCGCGCACCCCGGACTACATGCGCGAGCGGCTGCGCCGCAGCGGCATCCGAAGTCTTTATCCCTTGGTGGATATCACCAACTACGTGATGCTGGAGATGGGCCAGCCCATGCATGCGTTTGACGGCGCCCGTCTGAGCGGCAACGTGCAAGTGAGACGCGCCAGGGCTGGCGAACAATTGACGCTGCTCAATGATCAGGTCGTCGAGCTGAATCATCGCGAATTGCTGATCTGTGATGACAGCGGCCCGATTGCGTTGGCCGGCGTCATGGGCGGAGCCTCTACTGCGGTATCGGCTTCCAGTGCTCGGGTGTTCTTCGAAAGTGCCTGTTTTGCTATGGATGCGGTGGCAGGGACGGGGCGCCGCCACAAGATCAATACCGATGCTTTGCATCGTTTCGAGCGCGGCGTAGACCCGGATCTGCAAAAGGCGGCGCTGGAGCGTGCCACCGAACTCACAGCGCAGATCTGCGGCGGTGATGCGGGCCCGATCACCTTCAGCGGACGCAGTACCGCTGAAGTCGTAAGTATTCGGCTGCGCCACGAGCGCATTACTCGGCTGCTGGGCCAGGAGATTCCTGCTCGCGAAGTGGAGGCTTTGCTGGCGCGGCTGAATATCAAGACGCGTAACGAAGTCGGCGGAACCTGGAGCACGCAGATTCCAAGCTGGCGTTACGACCTGCGGATCGAGCCGGACCTGATCGAGGAAGTCGCCCGTCTTTACGGGTACGACCGAATCCCGGCCCAGCCCTATGCCGCATCCATGGCGCCGGGACGCCCCAGTGAACGCACTCGAAGCGCCTCCGTCATCAAGTCTGGCCTGGTTGCACGGGGCTGGCAGGAAGTCATGTCGCTGGCCTTCAATGACCGCGAATTGCAGGCATCGCTCAACCCGATGAGCGAGTCCATCGCACTGGATAACCCTATTGCGGACAACCTAGGTGTCATGCGCTCCACGCTCTGGTGCGGGCTCACCGAAAGCCTTCGCTACAACCACGCGAGACAGGCCGGGCGCATGCGGCTGTTTGAATGCGGCGTCTGCTTCGAGCGAGTCGAGGGGCGAATCCACGAGATGTCACGCATCGCCGGAATCAGCTCAGGTTCGGCATTGCCCGAACAATGGGGCGCCGACAACCGCGCGACCGACTTTTACGACATCAAGACCGAGATCGAGTCCTTGCTGGCATCGAGCCAGAACCTGAGCTTTGCCGCAGCCACACATCCGGCCCTGCACCCGGGCCGAACTGCCAGAATCAGTGCCGGTGGTCGACCGGTGGGCTGGCTAGGAGAACTGCATCCGGGACTCATCACGGAACTCGACCTTCCGGTTCGCACGATCGTCTTTGAGCTCGATTGGGAGGCCGTCAGACAGGTGCCTGTTCCGGTAGCGAAGCCGGTTCCTGAGTTTCCGACCTCACGTCGCGATATCTCGGTAGTGGTGGAAGAATCAGTGCCTGCGGAGACGCTGAGAAAGGCTGTGTTCACGGCAGCGCCTGCTACACTTCGGGAGGTCAAATTGTTCGATGTCTACCGCGGTGAAAACCTCGGGACTACCTTCAAAAGCATGGCTTTAGGCTTGATTTTCCAAGATTACTCGCGCACGCTGACCGACGAAGATGTAGACTCCGCCGTAGAAAGGGTCAAGCTGGAACTAGGCGCCGAGTTTGGGGCGACTGAGCGTCAGCAATAGGCCTTGCGGCAACGTTGCGGGACACGGGGATATTGATATGGCGCTCACCAAAGCTGAGCTTTCCGAAGCCTTGTTCGATGAGTTGGGGCTCAACAAGCGTGAGGCCAAGGAATTCGTCGATTTGTTCTTTGAAGAAATTCGCGGCCGGCTTGAAGCCGGGGAAGAGGTCAAGTTGTCTGGATTTGGAAATTTTGAATTGCGCAGTAAAAATCAGCGACCGGGGCGAAACCCCAAAACCGGCGAAGAGATTCCCATTTCCGCACGACGCGTGGTCACTTTTCGTCCAGGCCAGAAATTGCGCCTGAGGGTGGAACTCGATGCACGCAGTTGAAATCTCAACATCCGATTTGCCGGAGATTCCGCGCAAGCGCTATTTCGCGATCGGTGAGGTCTCCGAGCTGTGCTCGGTCAAGCCCCATGTACTGCGTTACTGGGAGCAGGAGTTTTCGCAGCTCAAGCCCGTCAAGCGCCGTGGTAACAGACGGTACTACCAGCACGATGATGTCGTGATGGTCCGGCGCATCCGCAGCCTGCTCTATGAACAGGGTTTCACCATTGGCGGCGCCCGCCAGCAGCTCAAGGAACAGCTCAAGCTGGGAACCGAGCTTCCCGAGAATCTGGCAAATGGCCCGGCGGCTAACTCGCCGGATACCGAAGTGACCAACCGGGTTTCCGAGATTCGCGAAGTACGCGACGAACTCGAGTCACTGCTCAAACTTCTTCGCTGAGCTTTCCTCGGCGGCCACACGCGGCTATCATCCGCGGCCCGAGCAGAAGCTCGGGCATATACAAGCTTCAACAGTCGGGGCGTAGCGCAGCCTGGTAGCGCACTTCCTTGGGGTGGAAGAGGTCGCAGGTTCAAATCCTGTCGCCCCGACCATTTCGCAGCCGGTCCGCCGGTAGCGAAATGTCTTCGTTCAGTACTCTGGACGATGAGCTGGCGTTAAGCGCCTGAGCAAAGTCGTCTGGCGCTGGCAGTTGCTTGCTGACGCCATCCGAGCGACGTCAAATCTGCTGACCCCTGACACAGGTCACCTGCGTCAACCCGCATTTGAATATTTCGCGCGCAGATCAGTCTTGACGATCTTGCCATTTGGATTTCTCGGCAAGGCATCCAGCAGGTGAAGCTCTCGTGGCAACTTGAATCTGGCCAGCCGAGTTCCGATGAACGCAAGGAGTGCATCCAGATCGAGTTCGGTCCCCGGCTTGAGTGCGGCAACCACGACAACGCGCTCTCCCCAGCGCGGATCGGGCGCTCCGATCACCGCGACTTCAGCGATGGACGGATGCTCATAGAGCAGGCTCTCGATTTCGGCGGGATAAATATTCTCGCCGCCGCTGATGATCATGTCTTTGATGCGGTCGCAGATGTAATAGAAACCATCCTCATCAAAGTAGGCCCCGTCGCCGCTGTGCATCCAACCCTCGGCATCAATTGCTTGGGCAGTTTCCTCTGGGCGATTCCAGTAGCCGCGCGTGACGTTGCCACCGCGCATGCAGATTTCGCCTCGCTCACCGGGAGTGGTGATGACCTTGCCATCGGGATCAACCAGCCGCACTTCGTTGAGCATGCCTGCGCGGCCGCATGAGCCGAGTTTCTGGCTGGCGCGGCTGGTCTCCAGGAAAGTGACTCCGGATGTGGCCTCGGTCATGCCGTAACACTGACTCACGGGAATGCCGCGCGCCATGTAGGTCTGTAGCAGTGGCTCTGGCACCGGTGCACCGCCTGCGACAATCAGGCGCAAGGCGGAAAGGTCTGCACTGGAAAAGCTGCTCTCCTGACTGGTGAACAACATCATGGCGGGTACGCCAAAGGTAACGGTGACCCGATAACGCTCCAGATCGTGCAGATACTGAGCCGGCTCAAATCCAGTTTGCAGAATCAGATGGCCACCGACCATCAGGGTCGGCAGCAGCACAACGCAGAGACCGCCTACATGAAACAGGGGCGCGCAGTTCAGAGTGACGTCATCTGAAGTGAAATCGCTGGCGAGTATCCAGTTGAGGTTGTTGGTCCAGATGTTGGTGTGGCTGAGCATGACGCCCTTGGGTTTGCCGGTGGTCCCGGAGGTGTAGATCAGCATCACCAGATCTTCGCCATTGCCCGGAACTGGCGCGGGTACTGAGCCGCCTTGACCCATCAGATGCTGCAGCGATTCCCAATCCGGCATGTCCTCGTCAATTCCGAGGAACCGTGTGCAAGGCAGTTGGCTGCGATTGGCGTCCAGCAGATGGGCGTGCTGCGCGTCCGCAATCACGGTCTGAGCGCCCGAATCGTCGAGGATGGCGCTGACCTCGGTGGCCGAGAGTCGAAAATTGATCGGAACGAATACCGCACCGATGCGAGCGCAAGCGAATAGCGCTACCAAGGTCATCGAATGGTTCAGGCCGACATAGGCCACTCGGTCTCCGGCGCTTACTCCTCCATTGGCAAGGACGCGTGCCAGCGACTCGATGTGCTGTTGCATCTGACCGTAGGTCCAGTCCTCATCGCAGAAGCTCAGCGCGGTTCGTTCCGGTGCGCGTGCGGCTCGCCGCTGGAACCAGTGATGAAGAGCGGTGGGTTCGTCCGCTTTTGCAGGGCTGGAAAGTGAAGTGTTCATCAGCGTCTCGTCAGGGCAGATTTGTATGTCAATTTGCTATGGTACCGAACTAATTTCTGCTGTTCGCGCTGCTCAGGCTCGCGGCAGCTCAGATCATCTGGGAGCGTCCGCTGGTGAAAGGAAAATCAGTTCATCTGGAAGTGCTTGATTCGGTAGCCCGCATCACGCTGACTCAGGGTGAGCGCGGTAATCCATTCGATCAGGTGTTTTGTGCTGAACTCTGCGACGTAGCTGTTGAGTGCGACGAGAATCCGGAGATCAGAGCGATCCTGATCACCGCACAGGGCAAGTATTTCAGCGTTGGGGCGGATCTCAAGGCGCTGGGTCAGGACATGGAAAAGCTGCCGCGCTGGCTCAAGGCAGCTACTGCGAACCTGCATATGGCCATTGCGCGATTCTCTCGATGCGATGCGCCGATTGTCCTTGCCGCACATGCCCTGGTGACTGGCGGCGCTGTTGCGTTGACCGCGATGGCAGATTTCGCCTTGGCCGCACCTGAAGCGAGTTTCTACGCCGCTTACGCAGGCATTGGTTTTGCCAGTGATGGCGGCGGCAGCTATTACCTGCCACGTCGCGTAGGTTCGCGTCGCGCCAGTGAATTCCTGCTACTCAATCAGCGCTGGACCGCGCAGCAGGCCGAGCAGTATGGGTTGATCAATCGCATCGTGGCGGCCGAGGCCTTGCAGGTAGAGTCGCTACAGCTTGCACAGCAGCTGGCGCAGGGACCGACGCGCACGTTGGGAGAAACGCGCCGATTATTATTGTCGAGCTTTGACCAGCCACTGGACGCGCAACTCGAACTCGAAGCACGCGCGATCGCGCGCTGTTCGCGTACGCAAGATTCACAGCGGGCAATTGCTGCTGTTCTGGCTAAGCAGAAGCCCGAATTTTCTGGGCAGTAATGCCACTACCAAAAGACATGGGGACAAATTCTTGAGTACAAGTCATTCCGAAACGAAAGCAGTTCCAGACGCACGACTGGCCGCCACCATCCTGATGCTGCGCGACGGTGAGCAAGGGCTGGAAGTATTCATGGTGGTGCGCCATCAGAAGATTGATTTCGCAACCGGAGCGCTGGTATTTCCAGGCGGGAAACTCGCGCCCACAGACAGTGCCTCTGGTTTGGAAGCGCACTGCACCGGTTATCAGGATCTGACTGCGGATCAGCGTGCGCTGCGTGTTGGTGCGATTCGAGAGGCTTTCGAAGAGTGCGGCATGCTGCTGGCGCGCAAGAAGGGAGAGCGCGATCTGATTGATGCTGATCGTCTGGCGCCCATCGGGGAGCAATATCGAAAGCCGCTCGACCGCGGCGAGACGGGCATGTTGGACATGCTGCTTGCAGAGAACCTGGAGTTGGCCTGCGAGACCCTAGTGCCTTTCGCGCACTGGATTACGCCAACTTTCATGCCCAAGCGTTTTGATACCCACTTTTACCTGGCCCGGGCACCAGCTGGGCAGGTGGGCCGCCATGATGGTCGCGAAATGGTCGACTCGGTCTGGATTCGTCCGGCTGATGCCATTGCCCAGGCCAAGGCAGGCAGTCGCACGATCGTCCCGGCCACGCTGCTCAATGTGGAAAAGCTCGCCAAGTCAGACAGTGTCGATCAGGCTCTGGAGAATGCGCGAGCCAGCCAGGTGGTGACAGTGCTGCCAGAAGCGCGGCAGGAAGGCGGCAACATCCATCTGAGTATTCCCGCGAATGCGGGTTATGAAGTTACGGAATTCTCCTTGCCCGGTTCGCTTTGAGTTACTGACGATTGGCGAAAGGCGCCGGCTCAGTAGACTTTGTCGTCTAACAGGTCAAGAAGATGTTCGCCGTAGCCACTCTTTACCAGTTCGGCGGCGAGGCCCTTTAGCGCCTCGTCGTCGATCCAGCCATTTCGCCACACGATTTCTTCGGGGCAGCAAAGCTTGAGGCCCTGACGCTTCTCGAGTGTCTGTACAAACTGTGAGGCCTCGATGAGTGATTCGTGGGTGCCGGTATCCAGCCAGGCGTCACCGCGGCCGAGAATCTCCACCTGCAGTTGCGCCTTGTTCAGGTAATGCGCATTGACGTCGGTGATTTCCAACTCACCGCGTGCTGAGGGCTTCACGGAACGGGCAACTTCGACCACGTTCGCGTCATAGAAATAAAGTCCGGTTACTGCGTACCGGCTGCGCGGCTTCGCAGGTTTTTCTTCGATGGCAATGGCCTTGCCATCGGCATCGAACTCGACGACCCCGTAACGCTCGGGATCGTGCACAGGGTAGGCAAAGACGCTGGCCCCGGATTCACGCGAAGCTGCCTTTTGCAGACGCTCCGAGAGATCGTGACCGAAAAAGAGGTTGTCACCGAGGATCAGTGCGCAACTGTCGCCATTGATGAAAGATTCTCCAATCAGGAAAGCCTGAGCCAGGCCATCCGGCGAGGGCTGCTCTGCATACTCAAGTGAGATGCCCCATTGGCTGCCATCTCCGAGCAAGGCCTTGAACTGAGGCAGGTCGCGGGGTGTGGAAATCACCAGCATCTCGCGAATGCCTGCCAGCAGCAGCGTGCTCAGCGG
Source organism: Panacagrimonas sp. (assembly GCA_041603235.1). GTDB lineage: Bacteria > Pseudomonadota > Gammaproteobacteria > Nevskiales > Nevskiaceae > Panacagrimonas. The sequence goes on from JBFIES010000003.1 coordinate 266,877, forward strand.
GTAATAGATCATGGGCTTGTCGTACACCGCCAGCAATTGCTTGGAGACGACTTTTGTCAGCGGATACAGCCGTGTTCCGGATCCGCCGGCGAGAATAATCCCTTTCATTCTTGATTCTTGCGTCAGTGGTTAACGAGGGCGCCACTGTATCACCGGGCAATGTCCAGCCGGTCGCCGGGTACAATCCGGCAAAACCCTACTCTGATTTTCAGCTATCAAGATTCTGGAGCCCCACTATGAAATTTGAGGAACGTCACAGCTTTGACGTGGATGCCGACACGGTCATGAAAATGTATTCGGACCGTGCTTTTTTTGACCGAAAGTATGAGGCGCTGGGCGCCCTGCAATGTGAGCTTCTGGATCATCAGCAGTCGGGTGACAGGTTTTCAGTCACGTATCGCCTGGAAATGAAATCGGATGCGCCGCTACCGGAAGTTGCAAAGAAGATCATGGGCAACACCGTAAAAATGGTGCAGACCGATTCCTGGGACATCACGAAACGTGAAGGGCGTATTGAGATCGAGATCAAAGGGGCACCGATCAAGATCGAAGCCGACATGAGGCTTCAGAATGAGGGCGGCAAGGGCGTCAATACACAAAGCTGGAATGTCAGCTGCAAGATTCCGCTCGTAGGCGGAAAGGTGGAGGCAGCGGTCTCCGAAGACATCAAAGCCAAGGCCCGTCGGGATCTCGAAGTCTCGCGCAAGATCATTGCCGACTACTGATTCTTGCTGGGCTCAATAAGCCTGTCCGAGCCCGGGCGGCTTTAGGCAGGTCCGTCAAGATGTGACCGATCCGGACCGCCGGACAAGAAAATGGCCCGACCAATATTGGTCGGGCCTTTTTTGCTGCTATCGCAAGAGTCTTACTCGATGACGCGGAACTCGACTCGGCGATTTTCTTCTTGGCCTTCGGCTGTGCCGTTGGATGCAATCGGCGAAGCCTCACCGTAACCCACTGGCTTGAGTCTGCCGGTGTCAACGCCGCGGCCGCCCAGATAACGCTGCACGGCAATAGAGCGTCGTTCCGAGAGTCCGAGGTTATAGGCGTCGGTGCCCAATGCGTCCGTATGACCTTGCACTTCGACCTTCACGTCCGGGTAGGCGGCGAGGGTCTCGGCAACATCATTGAGGATGAGCTGAGCCGGTGCCGTCAGACGATCGGAGTCAAACTCGAACTTGACGCCGCGCAGGATGAATCTCTGATCCAGCGCGCAGCCATTGGCGTCGGTTGCTTCGCCCGGACGTGGTCGGCGGCAGTCGCCAACCAGCGCGCATCCATTGGGCAGAACCTTCAGGCCTTCCGGTGTGTTCGGGCACTCATCCAGATAGTCCGGGATGCCGTCGCCATCGCTGTCGAGCGGGCAGCCATCCGGGCCAACCGCCTGACCCGCAGGGGAGTCCGGGCACTTGTCCAGATGATCCGGAATGCCATCGCCATCAGCATCGCTCAACTCACAACCCTGAGCATTGACCGCTGCACCTGGGCGCGTTTGCGGACATTGATCGAGATAATCGGGAATGCCGTCGCCGTCACTGTCGAGCGGACAGCCGCGCGAGTTGACCTTGACGCCTGCCGGTGTGCCCGGGCATTCGTCGAGATGATCGGGAACGCCATCGCCATCCGAATCAAACGGGCAGCCATTGGCATCAACGGGGGAGCCCGCAGGAGTGTTGGGGCACTTGTCCAGATAGTCCGGCACGCCGTCCTGATCCAGATCAATGGGGCAGCCATCAGAGTAGACCTGTACGCCGGGAGGGGTGTCCGGGCACTCATCACGCGAGTTGGGAACGCCGTCACCATCATCGTCGCCGGGATTGGCGCCGAACTTGAATCGCGCACCTGCGCTGGCGTTCCACAGATAGAAGGTGTCCTCGGGAACAATGCCTTCCTCACTGATGAAGTCGAGGTTGTAGCGTCCTTCCAGGCGGATATCCCAGCGTTTGGAGAGCGGGATGAACAGGCCGCCGCCGGCTGCGACGCCGCCGCCGGTCAGATCTTCTCCCAGGAACTCAATGCTGTGCGCATTGACATTGGCCAACAGGAACGGGCGAACGGCCCATGTGGAATCTCCCAGAGTTCCCAACAAGTTGATGCCCAGGGTCATGCGGTCGTAATCGTTGAGGGCGGGAAGATTCGACACCTCAACAGAGGTATAGCCAAACTCGAACTCCACTGCGAAGAACTGGTTGATGGCGCGGCCGATACCGATCTGGCCGTGAGGGCCGTTGTCTCCGTCCTGCTCGTCGGTAAAGCTCAAACCGATCGACGGCGACAGGTACCAGCGCTTGTCGATTTGCGCACTAGCCGACGCTTCCTGAGAAGCTTCGGTAGCACCTGCCTTCGGGTTCTCAGGTAAGTCCTGAGCCGAACTTGGTGTACCTATTGCACCAAGTAAAAACAGTCCTGATACCCAGCCCCAGGATTTGGACATTCAAATTCTCCCAAAAAACTTCGTTGATCGTGGCCGGGTTGGCCACGTGACCCCAAACTCGGATTGCCGGACATTTACACGTACGGACAATCACATAATTCACTGCCGGAATTTCCTGAATTTCCTGAAAATTTGCTCCGCCAGCACGTCCAGAGATTTGATTATGATTCGCCATGCGTAAGACGTAAACTGACGCTGTTGGCAGGGGAATAATTGCGCCACACACTTGTGAATCTGACAGAGAGAAATAGGCGAATGAAACGTTCTGGTTTGGTGGCAGCGCTGCTGCTTGGGGCATTGGGGTTGATTGGTTGTGGCGATGGCGGACTGCAGAGTCCCGACTTCACGCCGGTCTTGACGGGTGTCAGCCTGGGTTCGGATGGCGCAGTAGATCCAAGCGCGCCGGCCGGTACAGATCAGCGCGTGCTGGCCGCAGGTCAGTCCGCTTCACTCGTGGCATTGGGCACTTTCACGACGCCTCCGGGTTTCACTGATGCATCGGGTGCACCTGCTTCTACGCAGGACAAGTTGCTTGGGGATGCTGGGTTTACGCTTACACCAGATGGCATTGCCACTGTCAGCAATGGCCAGATCACCGGCAACACGGTCGGCGGCATCGTGACCGTCACCGCGGTCAAGGATGGCATCAGCAGCAATCCGATCAGCTTCCGGGTTGCGCCTCCGGTTCTGGTGAGCCTCGACGTGACGCCAGACACCATCACGATCTCGCCACTGGAAACCGCAACCTTCAGCGCGACTGGGACCTTCTCCGACGGCACGGTCGCCCCGGTCGTTGTGGACTGGACGGTTGCACCGGGTGGGGTGGTCACATTGAGCAATGCCAATGCCCAGAACACCGTGGCAACGCCGGCTGACCGCAGTAACGGGTTGTCCGCAACCGTGACCGGCACATTCAACAATGCGCAGGGCGCGGCCATTACGGATTCGGCAACGATCAACATCAGCAACGAGATCATCACCGCGCTGACAGACCTGCGGCCGACCAACCCAACCGTTGCGCCGGGTGCAAGCATCGAGTTCACCGCCATTGGTACCTTTACCGACGGCACCAATACCCGAACCGGCGATCTGCCTGATAGCGTCGTGGACTGGGAAAGTGCTGAGCCTCTTACGGTCGCGCCAATTGATGCAAACGGTGTTGCGACAGGGCTTGCGCCGGGCGGACAGTCGACTACGATCACCGCTACGCTGAAACCTTCGGTGCTGACACCGGCTGGCAACAGCCGAGATGCCAGCACGGAACTGTTCGTTACTGATGCGCGTTGCACAGGCCCACTACTTTCAGCGCAGGGTGCGACCACCAGCACCAGCGTCGATCCTCTGTGCATCGGTTGCTCGATCAGTAATCAGGGCAATGTCATTGACGGCAACATGAACTCGTTCGCATCCATCAGTTCTCTGCTGGGTCTGCTGACGGGCAGCGCCACCTTGAATGTAGACGCTGCGCCGACAGCCACTGACTTTGCTGCAGGACAAAGAGCGGGCTTTGTGGTTGCTCAGCCAGCAGGTCTGCTCAGCGTAGAACTGCTGTCGGCCTTGAGCGTGAGCACGCGAAACAACGGTGCCGTTGTGGAAGCCGCGGGCGCGCAGACCAGCAGTCCTTTGACCATCACGGCACTTGGGACGATCGGTGGTCAGTCGGCATCTCTGATCAGCTTCGTGACAACCCAGCCGTACGACGGCCTAGCCCTGATCTTCAACTCGGGAGTCGCCTCGGTTCTGCCAACAATCAATGCCTTCCAGGCGTGTGCAGCCGCGGTAGATACCACGCCGTGAATGCTTGATCGTTGATGTTGTCCAAAGGGACTCCTTCGGGAGTCCCTTTTTTTTGCCAGACGCAAACGGATTGGATTCAGTCCAAGCATCGCCGGGTGCTTTAGAATTGCGAGCCTGATGACATTTCGTTTTTGCCGCTCCCAATCCCGTGACCATTGAAACTCAGATCATTGCGGGACTCGATGAAGTAGGCCGGGGATGTCTGGCGGGGCCTGTTTTTGCTGCGGCGGTGGTGTTGCCGGAGCATTTCGCAATCCCCGATCTGAGAGATTCTAAGAAGCTGTCCGCAAAGCGACGGGTTCAGGTTGATCGTGAGGTCAAGGCGCAGGCACTGGCCTGGTCCATCGGGAAGGCCGACCCAGGCGAGATTGATGAGATCAATATTCTGCAGGCCACGTTTCTGGCCATGCGGCGCGCCCTGTCGGGGCTGGGGATGGCGGTCGACATCTGCCGCGTGGATGGAAATCAGGATCCGGGGCTTTCGATGCCAACGCAATTGATCATCGGAGGGGACAATCTTGAACCTTCGATCATGGCAGCATCGGTGATTGCCAAAGTGGCGCGCGATCAGGAAATGGAAAGGCTGGATGTTCAGCACCCGGGCTACGCCTTTGCAAAGAACAAGGGTTATGGAACGCCCGCACATCTGGCGGGCCTGAAGCAGCTTGGCCCAAGCAGCATACATCGCATGAGTTTCTCACCCTGTCTTGCCGCGCGTGAGCAGTGGCATGCGAGTGAGGTGCGCTGATGTTTGTTCACCTGAGACTACATACCGAGTACTCGATCAGCGACGGCCTGATTCGGGTCCAGCCGCGAAAGGGTGTCAATGGCGAAACGCTGACATCGCAGGCCGCAAAGTTGAACATGCCGGCGATTGCGCTGACCGATCGCATGAATCTGTTTGCGATGGTCAAGTTCTACAAGGCCGCAGAGAGTGCTGGCATCAAACCGATTGTCGGCTGTGATCTTTGGCTCAGTGAGGCGGAGAAGGGCATGGCGCCCGAGCGACTCACCTTGCTGGTCATGAATGATCAGGGTTATCGCAATCTCACCCGGCTGATTTCGCAGAGTTATACCGAGGGTCAGGCCACCGGCGTTGCGCTGATCGAGCGTCACTGGCTGGCCGAGAATGCCGAAGGCCTGATCGCTATTACGGGGCGTGACGGCGGCGCTTTCCAGGCAGCCGAGCAGCACAAGGTCGAACAGGCGGTTTCAGCGCTGGAGTCTCTCAAGACGATTTTTCCGCAGCGTCTTTATCTTGAAGTGAGTCGCTGTGAGCGTCCGGGCGATGAGAGCTGGGTTGAGGCTGCATCGGCGCTTGCCCGGCACTGCGATTTGCCATTGGTGGCGACCAACGATGTCCGTTTCCTGAAGCGGGAAGAGTTCAGCGCGCATGAGGCGCGCGTCTGTATTGCTCAGGGTCGGGTGCTGAGTGATGACAAGCGCCCCCGTGACTACACGGAAGAGCAGTATCTGAAGTCAGCCGATGAGATGCAGGCATTGTTTTCTGATTTGCCTGAGGCGATCGAGAATACGGTCGAAATTGCGCGGCGCTGCACACTCAGCCTGGAGTTCGGCACCTACCATCTTCCGGATTTTCCGGTGCCGGAAACACAGACCCCGGATTCGCATCTTCGTGATGTTGCGCATCGAGGGCTGGGCAAGCGCCTGTCGCAAATCGATGCGCGTCAGCCGGAGGCCGAATATCGCGCCCGTCTCGACTATGAGCTGGGCATTATCGAGAAGATGGGTTTTGCCGGGTACTTTCTGGTCGTGGCCGACTTTATCGGCTGGGCAAAAGAAAATGGTTGCCCTGTGGGGCCGGGACGCGGCTCCGGTGCGGGCTCACTGGTGGCTTATTCAATCGGTATTACCGATCTGGATCCGCTGCCTTACAACTTGCTGTTTGAGCGCTTCCTGAATCCTGAGCGCGTATCCATGCCCGACTTCGACGTCGATTTCTGCATGGACAATCGTGATCGGGTCATTGATTACGTTTCGCAGAAATACGGCCGCGAACGTGTCGGGCAGATCATTACCTACGCGACGATGGCAGCCCGCGGAGTCGTGCGCGATGTCTGTCGAATCATGGGGCACGGATATGGATTCGGCGATCGTCTGGCCAAACTCATTCCTGGCACACCCGGCACGACGCTGGCCGGAGCCCTGAAAGATGTTCCCGAACTCAAGGCCGCTTTTGAGGAAGAAGAGGATGTCCGCGCTGTTCTGGAATTGTGCCTTGAGCTGGAGGGCATCACCCGTGGCGTGGGCGTGCATGCGGGCGGTGTTGTCATTGCGCCGGAACCGCTGACGGCCTACGCGCCGCTGTTGTGCGAGCCCGGTGGCGCTGGTCTGCGTACCCAGTTCGACATGAAGGATCTGGAAGCCATCGGTCTGGTGAAGTTTGATTTTCTGGGGCTCAAGACCCTGACGATCATCCAGACCGCACTGGACACCATCGCCCGTTCGCGTGGAGAGCATGTGGACATGCTCGCGGTGCCGCTGACTGATGAAAAGACCTACCAGTTGTATGCCAGCGGCGAGACCGGTGCCGTGTTCCAGATGGAATCGCCCGGTATGCAGCGGGCCTCACGCGACCTCAAGCCAGACACTTTCGAAGACATCATTGCGTTGGTATCCCTCTATCGGCCCGGCCCGATGGAACTGATTCCGGAATATTGCGCGCGCAAGCGAGGCGATGCCGAGGTGACCTATCTGCATCCTGACATGGAGCAGGTGCTGGCCCCGACCTATGGCATTTTTGTCTATCAGGAACAGGTCATGCAGATGTCGCAGCGTCTGGCGGGCTACACGCTGGGTGGAGCTGATCTTCTGCGCCGCGCAATGGGCAAGAAGAAAGCTGACGAAATGGCGCAGCAACGGGTGGTATTCACCAAAGGCTCTGCTGAGAAAGGTATCGAGGAGCAAACGGCCACGGGGGTGTTCGACCTGATGGAAAAGTTTGCCAATTACGGTTTCAACAAATCCCACGCTGCGGCTTACGCCCTGGTTAGCTATCACACAGCCTGGCTCAAGACGCATTACCCGGCCGAGTTCATGGCCGCGGTGATGAGTTGTGACATGGACCATACTGAGACGGTGGTCGTGATGCTGGCGGAATGCCGGCGCATGGGTTTGACCGTGCATCCACCGGATATCAATCGCAGCAATTTTCGTTTTGCCGTCCCCAAGCCCGGCCAGATTGTCTACGGTCTTGGCGCCATCAAGGGGGCAGGCGAAGCGGCGCTGAGCGGCATCATTGAGGAGCGTGATCGCAAAGGGCCTTTCAAGGATCTGTTCGATTTCTGCCAGCGAATTGATACGCGCAAGGTCAATAAGCGCGTGCTCGAAGCCTTGATTCACTCAGGAGCACTCGACAACTTTGCCTTGAACCGCGCCTCGCTGATCAAGAATCTGCCTACGGCGCTGGCCATGGCAGAGGCCGCGCAACGCAGCGTTGATACCGGGCAGAACGACATGTTCGGCATGGCCGCAGATGCAGGTGACCAGAACGCGACCATCACGGCCGAAATCGTGGACGAATATGGAGAACGCGAGCGGCTTGAACTTGAGCGCCAGACGCTGGGCTTCTACCTGTCAGGGCATCCTATCGAGGCCTACGCAGCGATCATGTCGCAGGTCTGCTCGGGGCGTCTTCCGGAATTGATCGCCACGCACGCCCAGCCGCCTCCGGTGGTAGGCCCGGATGAGAAGCCGGTTTGGCAGCCAAGGGCAAAAGTCCTGTTCGCGGCCTGGATTACTGATGTTCGCTTCTTTCGCGGCAAGGCGGATGCTGATGGCCGGGGCGGGCGGCCCAGTTACAAGATCACCCTGGATGACCAGGGTGCGCAGATTGGGACCTGGATCGATATCGAGCCTTACCAGCGTTCGCAGGAGCTGCTGAAACCGGATCATCTGGTGTTTGTCCTCGCGGAGATGGGCTCTTCCGTCGCACGGGAAGGCAGGGAGGCCGAACCACGCATCTATTCCCCGGAGTTTCTCGGGCTGGACGCGATCTACCAGCAATACCTGAGCCGGCTGAGCTTGCATTGGGAGCTGCCTGCCGCGCAGGTTTCAGCGCTCCACAAGCTGCTGGCGCCCCTCAAACAAAGCGGCAATGCCCGCCTGCAGGTTGATGTCTGTTGTGAGGCTGGGCAAGCTGCACTGGACTTCCCGGGTGACTGGAATCTGGGGCTGAACGAAGTGGCTTTGCGGCAATTGCATGAGATGCTGGGGCAAGAGTGCGTAAAATGTGAATTCAGGCGCTATGCGCCGCCGGTCAGCGAGCGGCGCGCGTCGCGTAATTTTGTTCCGAGTTTTGATGACGAGTAAGACGGACTCCAAGATTCTTCTATGAACCTCAACTACCTGGATTTTGAGCAGCCCATTGCCGATCTGCAGCAGAAGATCGAAGAGCTGCGTTTTGCCACTGCGGGGAGCGAAGTCAATCTCACCGAAGAGATTGCCCGCCTGGAGGTCAAGAGCTCCGAGCTGACCAAACAGATATTCAGCAATCTGAATGCCTGGCAGATTGCACAGGTCGCGCGTCATCCGCAGCGGCCGTATTGCATGGATTACATCAAGGCGCTGTTCACCGAGTTTGAAGAGCTCCACGGTGATCGCCATTTCAAGGACGATCCGTCCATTGTTGGCGGTCTGGCGCGTCTGGACGGACGCGCGGTCATGGTCATTGGCCAGCAGAAGGGACGCGATGCCAAGGAACGCGTCTATCGCAACTTTGGCATGCCCATGCCAGAGGGCTATCGCAAGGCGCTACGCCTGATGAAGATGGCAGAGCACTACAACCTGCCTATTGTCACCTTCATCGATACCCCAGGGGCCTATCCCGGCATCGGTGCTGAAGAACGAAACCAGTCGGAAGCCATCGCTCGCAACTTGTTTGAGCTCGCACGTCTACGCACGCCTATCGTGGCCACGGTGATTGGTGAAGGCGGTTCTGGCGGTGCCTTGGCCATTGGCGTGGCCGACCACGTAATGATCGCGCAGTACGGCATTTATTCGGTGATATCACCGGAAGGCTGTGCTTCTATCCTGTTCAAGTCCGCGTCACGCGCCAAAGATGCGGCCGAAGCAATGAAGATCACCTCAAAGGATCTCATTGACCACAAGCTGGTGGACGAGATCGTGCCCGAGCCTCTGGGCGGGGCGCACCGCGATGTTCCCGGCATGATGGCCGCGGTGAAGAGTCGCCTGGTCAGTAATATTGATCGTTTGCGGCGGGTTCCCAATGCGCAACTGCTGGACACGCGCTACGAGCGCCTGATGTCCAACGGCGTGTTCGACCTCAAGACCTGACCCGATTTCCTTCTATTTCCGGCCTTTCGGTCACGCAGAAGTGAACTCAAAAACTGACGCGGAATTCAGGTTTGGAAAGCTGCCGCAGCGGTCTCGCAACGCGCGAATCGTCGTTGCGTTCAGTGGCGGCATGGATTCAACGGTGCTCCTGCATGCCTTGAGTCGCAGAAACCCACGCGGCCTCTGTGCGGTGCATGTTCATCACGGCCTGCAGGAGCAAGCCGATCAATGGGCGGCGCATTGCGGGCGCGTCTGCGCCGCGCTGGACGTTCCATTGCAGGTTCAGCACGTCATCGTGCGCACGGCGGGCAAGGGTCTCGAAGCAGCCGCGCGCGAAGCTCGCTACTCGGCGTTTTCAGATGCGATGCGCAAGGGCGATGTCCTGGTGACAGCGCATCACCTTGAGGACCAGGCCGAAACCGTTCTGATGCGACTGCTACGTGGAAGTGGTACGCGCGGAATGGCCGCGATGCGCGAGTCAGTGCCACTGCATCCCGGTGTGCTCTGGCGGCCGCTGCTCCGTGTATCCAGATCGCAGATTGTCCGCTACGCACAAGCACACGCTCTTGAGTGGATAGATGACCCGCACAACCAGAGCCCGGACCTGGCGCGCAGTTACTTGCGACACGAAATCATGCCGCGGCTTCAAGCTCATTGGCCGGGTGCGGCGGGCAATCTATCGCGCTATTCGGATCTGAGCGCTGATGCCGACGAGATTCTGCGAGAGGTCGCCGAACTTGATTTTCATGAGTGCGCGGCCCCGGGAGGGCCTTTGCCAATTGAAGTGCTCAAGAAAATGACGCGCGCGCGGCGTCACAATCTGCTGCGCCACTGGGTCGAACACGCCCAGCTGCCGTCACCCTTTCAGGACTCTCTGGATAGACTGGATCAGGAAGTGATCGGTGCTGCCCAGGATGCGGATCCTGTTCTGAACTGGCCCGGTGCTCAGATTCGGCGCTATCGAAACTATCTGTTTGTCATGGCGCCACTACCTGACGCGCCGCTGTCCTATTCGCAAACTTGGGACGGCTGTTGTGAGCTTGTTCTGCCACAGGGATGTGGACGTCTGCGGCCCGTCAGTCCGCCCCGTCGCGCGGTAGAGACCGTGGTCCGGCTGGCTCAGTCCGGTGACCGCTTCAGCCCCTTCGGTAGCAGTATGTCACGGACCTTGAAGAACCTGTTCCAGGAGAGAGGCGTGCCTACCTGGGTCAGGGCGCGGACACCTGTTGTCGAACGCGAGGGGCGCCTGATATGGGTGGGCGGTCTGGGATGGGCGAGCGGTCGTGACTGGACAGGGCTACGCACGGAGATTCAATGGGTCGACGCGCCCCCGGCTGCCATCGCCGTGGAATAGCGTTTTAGAAAAATTACTGTTCCCCCAACCAATGGTGGGTTTGGAATTGGTGGGAAATTAGCTACATTGGCCACCAAATGGGCCCACTGTCGGGCCTGGTTCGTTGTAATTCAGAATAATTATTGAACAGGAGATGTTTGATGCTCGGCCAAATGATGGATATTCCCTTGATGATTTCCTCGTTGCTCGTCCATGCGGACCGCAACCACGGAGATGCCGAGATCGTGACCCGGACGGTTGAAGGGCCGATTCATCGCTATACCTACCGGGAGGCGCATGCCCGGGCTCGCAAGGCAGCCAACATGCTGAAAAAGCTGGGCATCGAGCATGGAGATCGGGTTGCGACCCTGGCCTGGAATACCCACCGTCACTTCGAGCTTTATTACTCTGTGTCGGGCGTGGGTGCCGTCATCCACACCATTAATCCCCGACTTCACCCAGAGCAGGTCGCCTGGATTGCCAACCATGCCGGCGACCGGCTGATGTGCTTTGACACGACCTTTGCTCCGGTCATCGAGAAGATTGCTGCGGATTGTCCGAACGTGAAGGGCTGGATCGCCATGACCGATCGGGCCAACATGCCGGACATCAAGGTCGACAATCTGCTGTGCTACGAAGACCTGATCGAAGCCGAGTCTGATCAGTTCGACTGGCCTGAATTTGATGAAAAGAGCGCGGCCTGCCTGTGCTACACCTCGGGCACCACTGGCAACCCCAAGGGCGTTCTGTACTCCCACCGATCCACCATTCTGCATGCCTGGGCAGGGCAGTCACCCGATGGCATGAGCATCTCCTGCCGGGATGTCATTTTGCCGATCGTGCCGATGTTCCATGTCAGCGCCTGGACCATGCCGTACATCGCCGCCATGGTGGGCGCCAAGCTGGTCTTCCCGGGTCCTGGTCTGGATGGCCCGAGCGTCTGTGAACTGTTCGAGCAAGAAAAGGTTACGTTCAGCGCCGGCGTGCCCACCGTCTGGCTCGCCGTTTTGCAGCACTTGCAAGCTAGCGGAAAGAAGCTGTCCACTGTTCGCCGCATGATGGTCGGAGGCTCCGCTGTGCCGCCCTCACTGATGAAGGCGTTCAAGGAAGAATATGACGTGGAGATGCTCCACGGCTGGGGCATGACTGAAATGTCGCCGCTGGGCACGCTGGGCAATCTCAAGGGCAAGCATGACAAGCTGCCGGAAGAAGAGAAGTTCAAGATTCGCCTGAAGCAGGGCCGGCCGCCGTTTGGCGTCGAAATGAAGATCGTCGATCCTGACGGCAATGCACTGCCACACGACGGCAAGGTTTCGGGCGATCTTCTGGTGCGCGGTCACTGGATCATCGACAAGTATTTTGCGCTGGATAAGAGCCCGCTCATTGATGGCTGGTTCCCTACCGGGGATGTCGGCACCATTGATGAAGATGGCTATCTGCAGATTACGGATCGTTCGAAGGACGTCATCAAATCGGGCGGCGAATGGATCAGCTCAATCGATCTGGAAAACTTGGCGATGTCCCATCCTGCGGTTGCCATGGCAGCGGTTATCGGTATCGCGCATCCCAAATGGGATGAGCGGCCTCTGCTGGTTGTGGTTAAAAAGCCCGGTGCCGAGATTGATGCCAAGGAATTGATCAAGTTCTACGACGGCAAGATCGCCAAGTTCTGGACGCCGGATGATGTCCAGTTCATTGATGCTCTGCCGTTGGGCGCCACAGGCAAGGTTCAGAAGAACAAGCTGCGCGAGCACTTCAGCGACTACAAGCTGCCAACTGCCTGATTGTTCAAAACCGCGTCAACCGATCTGTTGCTCGCTCGTTGAATCTGGGTGAGCAGCAGAAATCTTTCCTGGCGTCATAGAACAGGAGTCGCAAAGATGATCGGTATGGACGCAAAAGAATCTGGCCAGACCCTCGGCCAGACATCCAATGCGCAAACCCGGCTCGTCTTCGCGAGCCGGGTTTGACACTGACCGGACTATTGAGCGACGCGCCGGCCACCAGCCTCGCCGCAGACAAGCGAGAAGGGAGTATCGGCCTGTCATTGGATGGCTTCCTTGCCAGTGTCGAGCGCCGCGCCTATCGAATGGCGCAAGTCGCCACGCGTGACCGGGATCAGGCCCTGGACCTGGTACAGGACGCCATGATCCAGTTTGCTCGTCGCTATTCTGAAAAGCCGACGGATCAGTGGACGCCGCTGTTTTACCGCTGTCTGCAGAACCGGATTAGGGACTGGCAACGCCATCAAACTGTCCGCAAGCGTATCTTCTTCTGGGCGGACAACTGTGCAGAGGACGATGGGGCCCAATTTGATGCGCCAGACCAGGCGCAGCCTCATGGGGCTGATCAGTTGCAACAGGGGCAGGCTATGCATTGTCTGGAACGCGCGTTGCGCAAGCTTCCCGTGCGCCAGAAGCAGGCTTTTGAGCTGCGCATCTGGGAGGGGCTGGATGTTCGTGACAGCGCGTTGGCAATGGGTTGTAGTGAAGGCTCGGTGAAGACGCACCTGTCACGCGCCCTTGCGAGTTTGAGAGCCGAACTGGAAGGAGTCTGGCCATGACACATGAAGACGATGCAGTAAACGCCGATCGCCTGGGCAGGATGTTGCGCGACAGCGAAGAGCTTGATGTGGTCAGCCGCTCCAAATTGTCTGCCGTGCGTGCCCGGGTTCTGGAAGCGAGCCGGTCTCAGGAGGTCCAAGGTCCAAATCGGTGGTGGCTGGGGCTGGGTGGCGCTGTAGCGGCGGTGGTGATGATGAGCGTCATTCTGCCGCGCGTAGGGATACTCGATAAAGACGAAAGAGAGCGCTCATTTGAGCAGGCTCGTCTTGCGGCTCAACCTCAGCCTGAGATCCTGGAATTGCTCGCCGAAGACGATCCGATTCTCCAGTCGGATCTGTATGAAGATCTTGAGTTCATGACCTGGCTTGCCCAGGAAGAGGAAGACGAGCGTGCCTGAGATTCGGCGCAGCTTCGCAATTCTGGTGCTTCTGTTGAGTAGCACTGCGGCTTTGGCTGCCCCGCAATGGGAAGACCTGAGTGCGGAGCAGCAGGCTGCGCTTGCGCCGCTGCAAGGGCGGTGGGAAACGCTTTCCGAGCATCGCCGTGAGCGGTTCCTGCAAGGCGCCGAACGCTGGCAGAGCATGAGCCCCGAAGAGCGTCAGCATGCCAGCGAGCGTTTCGAGCGTTGGCAGAAAATGAGTCCGGAAAAGCGTGAGAAGTTGCGTGAGCGGCGGGAAGCTTTTCGGCGCTTGCCGCCAGAACAGCAGGAAGAATTGCGAGAACGCTTACGTCGTTGGCGTGCACTTCCCAGGGAAGAGCGGCACAGACTTCGTGAGGAGTTCCGGAATCGCGAAAGTGATGCTGCGCCGCCCGGGGATCGCTTTTTGTTTGGTCACCGGAAGCCTTGCAGAAATCAGGGCGAGGACATTCATGCGAAATGCCGGGAAGGGCGGCCACCACCGCCGCCGCCAAATTAAGCTCTTTCGCCTCAAAAAAACGGGCCCCGGCAAATGCGGGGCCCGTAGAAAGATAAAAACCTTAGCGAGGGATGCGAAGCACCTGACCGGGATAAATCTTGTCCGGATGCTTGAGCATGGGCTTGTTGGCTTCAAAAATTTCCGGATAACGGCTGGCGCTTCCGTACTGCTCTTTAGCGATTTTGGACAGATTGTCGCCGCTCTTGACGGTATAGAACGTTGACGTCGGCGCCACGTCTTCTTCCGGCGATAGCGGAGCAGGCAGTGCCTCTTCTTCTTGCTGTTCTTCAGGTGCGTCAGTAGTGGCGGCTTGTTCGGGTGCAGGCTTTGCCGGTGCCGGGCCGATCCGCAAATGCTCGACGACTTTGCTGATACCGCGCACATTGCCAACGGCTAGGATCAGTTTTTCCTTTACAGCCAGGTCGGGAACGTAACCGAAGATATCCACGGATTCGCCATCTTCATTGAAAGATGCAAGGAAGCGCTCTACGGGAAGACCGAGAGACTTGATGTGCGCAGACAGTTCCTTCTTGTCGATTTTGTCGGCACCCGAAAGCTTCTCTCCGATCGACTTTGCAAAGCTGAACAATCCCATAACGTGCTACTCCTGAAAGTGAATGTCTCGACAACTGCTCGGGTTATGACAGCCAAGACAGTATCGGCGCAAGGCCGCAGTGCCTGTAGCCGCTGTCTGGAATCACCGCAAAGGCTGAAATCTTCCGACAGCCTTCCAGAATGATTCGCCGGATTTCAGGGTTTCATTCTTGGCCACCGATGCGGGGTCAGGCGAGATGCTCGCAGAGGCTGCCGACTTGTCGCTGGTCTCGACGGGAGGGCGCTGGCCCTTTCCCTTTTTCCTGGAGTGCTGTGCCATGAGGTGGTCGTTCTCCTTGCGCTTCCGGAGTAGGCCGGTGGCGCGATCATGCGTGACGGGCCAGTGTATCGCGCATGCGCGGCATCGGGGAGCCTGTAGTCCGGGCTGGTCAACGGCTGGACGTTCGATAGTCTCCTACGACTTGCTCCACCATGGCGCGGTATCGGTGACTGAGCTCCATCGCGCGATCAAAGATCGCGGCACTGGCGTCGGACTTGGTACCGGCCTCGACCTCCTGACACAAGGCGGCAATATCCTCCGCGCCGACCATTGCCGCGCAAGAGCGCATGGTATGGGCGTAAAACTTGACGGCTTTTCCATCTGAGGCGCGGGCCGCGTCTGCGATGCCAGCGCTCAGGCGCGGCATGTCTTCGCTCAGAGCATCAAGCGTATCCATAACGCTTTCTTGGCCCAGCGCGCGCTCCAGGCCTTGAAGGGCAGAGGGGTTCAGCTTCTCGCCAATTTCATTGTTGTCGGTTTTGTCGAGCACTTGCGTACCCGGCTTGTTCGCATTCTTGTTGTTGAGCCGTCGTGAGTTTCGCTGAAGCGCGCCCGCAAGATCAGCCAGTTGCACGGGTTTGGCCAGAAAGTCGCGCATCCCCGCAGCAAGGCAGCGTTCGCGTTCGCCCTCCAGCGCACTGGCGGTCATTGCGACGATGGGCGGGCACTGTTCTGGATTCAGAATTCGGCGGATTTCCCGAGTGGCGGCGATCCCATCCAGCACTGGCATATGCATGTCCATCAGGATCAGGTCATACGCTTTTCGCTCTGCACAGCGAACGGCTTCTCGTCCGTTTTCAGCCACCTCAACGGAGCAACCGAGCAGTTCCAGCATCTTGACCGCGACCATCTGATTGACTGAATTGTCTTCGGCCAGAAGAATCCGCAGGTCGAAGTTGCCGGCATGGTTTTCTTCGCGTTGCACATGCCTTCTTTCTCCTGGATGCGTTTGTCGCGCAGTCGCACCGTGTTTGTCGAATAGCCAAACCAGGATATCCAAGAGGGCACGCTGACGAGCCGGCTTTGGAAGCACGCCGGCGAAATGCCGGGACCCGGGAGTGGCGCTTCCTTGCGCGCCCAGCAGGACCAGCGGCAAATCCTGGCCACCTTGCACGGCGTCCTGTAGCTGCCGAGACAGTCCAGCCCGATCTTTCTCGCAGAAGGACGAATCAATGATGGCGGCGTCGAAGTCGGGGAGGCTATGTAGCTTCGAAACGGCATTCTCCACGGCATGTGTGACCACCGCGGTGATATGCCACGCATCCAGCATTTGTCCGAGCATGGCAGCAAGGGACGCGCTCTTGACAAGCAAGAGAATCCGCCGTCCTTCCAGTGCCGGGAAAGACTCGGACTCGACACTGTGTGGCCGTGCTTCCGGCAAATCCACCTGCATCGAAAACCAGAAGCTGGAGCCAGTCCCGGGTTCGCTATTGGCACCAACACTGCCACCCATCAACTCTGCCAGGCGCTTGCAGATGGCCAGCCCAAGTCCGGTCCCGCCAAACTCGCGCGTGGTCGAGATATCGGCCTGACTGAAGGATTGAAACAGGCGATCGCGCCGATCTTCGGCGATGCCGATGCCGGTATCCCGAACTTCCATCCGAATCTCAAAATTGCCTTGAGGTAGGGGACTGGCGGTGCCCGTAACGACAATCTCACCGGTATCCGTGAACTTGATCGCGTTGGACAGATAGTTAACGAGAATCTGGCGTACCCGGGTTTCATCCCCGACCACCCATTCGGGCACGGATGCGGCTATCAGGCAGAAGACATCGAGTGATTTTTCGCTCGCCCTGACTGACACCAGTTCAATGGCGGATTCAACGCAATCGCGAAGGCGGAAACATCGCTTCTCGAGCTCGAGCTTGTCGGACTCGATTTTCGAGAAATCGAGAATGTCATCGAGGATTTCCAGCAAATGCCCGGCACTGCTCTGAATGATATTGACGTGTTCGCGCTGGGCTTCATCGAGTTGAGTTCTCCTCAGCAAATCAGTAAGGCCCACGACCGCATTCATCGGCGTGCGTATCTCATGGCTCATATTGGCGAGAAAGCTGGCCTTGGTATCCGTCGCGGTCTCGGCAACCCGTCTTGCCTCGTCTAGTTCCTTGTTCCGTTCTGCCAACTGCGTATGAATCTTGACCAGGCCCTTGTTGTTGGTTTCAAGCTCCTGATTGAGGTTGCGAATCTCATCAACACGGATGCGCAGTTCACTCTCGCGTCTCTGCAAGGCGAGCATGGTTTGCGTCAGTTCGCGATTCTGCTGCGCAAGAAGTTCATCTGCGGTCACGCCCGAGCGGCGTTGCATCATGGCGCGCCATCGCTCAAGTGCGATGGCATCCGGTGGTTTGCGCTCAATCAGGGGCAAGCTGACCGTGGCTGCGAAGCCCCCGCCGGTCAGCGGTTCTACTTTGAGAAAATTGTTGAGTTTGCGCGCTGCCTCAAGGCTTTCTTCCCGAGGCGGGCTGCGCGGGCCAGGGTCTGGGGTCAGCGTGCCCTGATCCCGCACGACGACGTGAAGTGTCGTTTTCAAGTCTTCGATTTCAATAGCGATTTCGGCAGTGCCGCCTCCATGGCGGACCGCCTGCCGCGCCACTTCAGAAACTGCGGTTGCGAAACGAGTGGTTTCCTGGGTCGAAGACTGGGCTTCACCGCACAGCTCACGCACCTGCTGACGGCAATGTGCCATGTCTTTGGCGCCGCTAAGGGGCAGGGTGATGAGGACCGTTCTCATGCGATTTCCGGTCGCGTGTCATGGATCACTAGAACGGCCGCATCGTCATTGCCTTTCAGATGATCACGATGAAGAAGTGCTGCAAGTACGACCGGGTCGGAATTGCGGGTGAGGCGTCGAATCCGGTCTTCAAACCTGATACGAAGACCGTCGGTGTGCATGACCAGAGATGCACCTGGTTCCCACTCTCCGGAGGTGATGTGAACTTTTGGGGCGGTCATGCTGACGCCGAGGGTTCCAGGTACCGGCATCAGGCCTGAATCCCGAATCTTACGGAATACCCTAGCTTCGACATTACCCGCTCCCGCAAACTGGAGTGAGTTGTTGTTGATATCAATTCGGCAGAGACTGACTGCACCGCCCCGGGTTTTTCGCATGGCTGCGTTGGCGCGGGGAAAATAGTCTTCAACGGAAGTGTCGGGTGCATCGCGCAGACTCGCTACGGCCGCCTGCGCAGCGGCCGCGGCCTGGGGCCCGTGGCCCAGGCCATCAACTACCAGCGCAGAAAAGCATGCGCCGGCGCTGACCCATCCCCAACCATCGCCACAGCCATCTGCCTCGATAGAGGTGCTGACTACGCCGCATCGGAGCGGGAAGGATTTGGAGATTCGGTAACCTGTTTCGTAGAAGCGGCTCACCAGGACCGTGCCTATATTTGGCTTGCTGAAGACTTCGAATCGGTCAGCGAGTGCCTTGACACGTGGTAGGCCCTGGCCGAGCCTTCTTGGCAAGAAAATCCCGTCCTCTGATGCCCCGGCTCGCGGTTGATCGTTCTCTTCCAGAAGGCGCTGGACCTGGGCGGGAATCCCGGGTCCGTGATCAATGCTGATCACCTCCATGCCAGTGGGCTCAGACAGGCGGCGCAACATCAGGTAGGCCTCAGGCAGGGCATGTTGTTGCAGGTTCATTGTCAACGCGTAGCTGGCTTCAAAGGCACGTTCAATGACTTGTTCATCAATTGGGGCTGGTGCGGCTGCTTCCAGTACAGCAGACCTGACCGACGCTTCGCGCGTGGCATTGGTGACTGGAAACTTCAGATGGGGGGCTTCAATCACCGCGCCCACTTCGTGATGGTTACGGTGGTGCCTCGACCGGGAAATGACTCGATCTGAAATTCGTCGCTGAGACGG
This sequence comes from Panacagrimonas sp., assembly GCA_041603235.1. Taxonomy (GTDB): domain Bacteria; phylum Pseudomonadota; class Gammaproteobacteria; order Nevskiales; family Nevskiaceae; genus Panacagrimonas. The sequence goes on from JBFIES010000003.1 coordinate 285,976, forward strand.
CGAGCACCGGGAAGTCCGATGCCCATGCTGTTGCCGGTGCTGAAGCCGTCGGTCAGAGCCATCTCAAGGTTTGTAATACCGGGGCCGTGATCTTCGAAGCAGACGCGCACTCCGTCCTGTACATGATTTCTGACGGTGGACGCACGTGCCACGCCACCTCTGCCGTAGCGCAGGACGTTGCGAGATAACTCAGAGCTGGCGGTGATCAGCTTGGTACTTTCGACTGAGCCCATTCCAATGGCATCGCACATTTGGCGCAGCATCAGTCGTACGCGGACAACATCGGTTTCAGCCGCGATGTTGCAGGACTTGGGTGCCACTGCAGCATGCACAACCGGGCCGGGCGACATGTTCCGCTCAGGCCTGAAGACGCCGTAGCAGGTCCATGCCCTTTCCGGCATTGAGCGCGGTATGAACCTGGTCCATCTTGACGCCCAGTTCTACCAGTGTGATGGCAACTGCGGGCTGGATGCCGACAACCACGGCTTCGCTGCCGAGCAGCCGAACCATGGCCACGATGCGCGCGATAACGCGAGCGATGAAGGAGTCCACGACCGCAAGTCCGCCCACGTCAATCAATGTGCCCTTGCAGCGCGTGCGTGAAACCTCTCGCGTGATCTGATCTTCCAGCCGTACAACTGCCTCGTCGTCGAGCTCGCCCTGCAGGCTGACCAGGAGGTTATCGCCTACCCTGATTATCGGCACTACTTCCAAGGCCATGTTCAGACTCCTCGGTTGAGAGCGGCATCGGGGTCCTTACGTAGCGTCAGGGCCAGTTGCAGCGCATCGCGCATGGTGCTGCGCGACCGCAGTGCACCAATGTCGATGCCGAGGTGAACCATGGCCTGCGCCGTTTCCGGGCGCACCCCTGAGAGAATGCAGTCAGCGCCCATCAGGCGGGCGCCCTGTACGGTCTTGAGCAGGTTCTGCGCAACCTGAGAGTCGATGGTAGGAACGCCGGATATATCCAGAATGACCCACTCGGCTTCATCAACGCCAATTTTTTGCAGAAGGTTCTCGGTCAGGCGTCCCGCACGCTGGCTGTCCAGGGTGCCGATGATAGGAAGTGCCAGAACCTTGTCCCAGACCTGCATGACCGGGGTCGACAGTTCGAGAATTTCATCGCGCTGTCGCGCCAGCAGCTTCTCGCGGTCCACACGCTCGCTGATGTCGGCAATTGCCGCGATGGCGAAACGTCCTTCGGTGGTTTCGATGGGGTTCAGGCCAATTTCAACCGGGAACTCCGAGCCATCCTTGCGCGCGCCGGTAAGGTCACGGCCCATGCCCATCATGCGTGGGCGGGGATCGGCAAAGAAGCCGTTACGCATCGCAGGGTGACGGTCACGGATTCGTTCGGGTACCAGCATTTCGATCTGCTTGCCCAGCAGTTCGTCGCGCTTGTAGCCAAACAGCTTCTCGACCTGGTTGTTGGTCAGCACGATTGTGCCGCTGACGTCGATCATGACCATGGCATTAGGCGCCGACTCCACCACAGCCCGGAATTTTTCTTCCGCGCGCCGTCGTTCGCTGATGTCGGCAATGGCGGCGATAGCAAACTTTCCTTCCGAGGTCTGAATTGGATTCAGGCCAATCTCGACCGGTACCAGTGTCCCGTCTTTTCTTTTGCCGTGGAGTTCCCGACCCGCGCCCATGGTGCGCGGTCGGGGGTCTGTGAAGAACCCCTCGCGCAATTTTGGATGACCTGGCCGCATGTCGTCTGGAACCAGCAGATCAACCTTCATCGTGAGCAGTTCTTCGCGCGAGAAACCGAACAGGCGTTCCACCTGAGCATTGGCCAGCACAATATTGCCGGCCTCGTCGATCATGATCATGGCCGTCGGCGCCGCCTCCACAACGCTTCGGAACTTGTCATCTGCGCGCTTGCGCTCAGTAATGTCATTGACGGCAGCCAGCACAAACTCGCCGTCTGCTGACTTGATAGGCGTCAGCGCGATTTCCACAGGAAATTCGCTGCCGTCCTTTCGAGTTCCGGTGAGATCGCGGCCAACGCCCATGTACCGGGGACGAGGATCTTCAAAGTAGCCATCGCGCAGTTTTGGATGTCTACCGCGAATGGAAAGGGGGACCAGAGATTCCACCGGCTTTCCGACCAGTTCTTCGCGCTGATAGCCGAACAGGGCCTCGACCTGAGCGTTGATCAGAACGATCACGCCTTCACGATTCACCAGAATCTTGGCAATCGGTGAGCCTTCCACAATGGCGCGATAGACGGCTTCGGAGAGTTGCTTCATTTTCTGGCCCATATTTTTGTGTGTTCCGCGTTGATCTATGCAGACCTTGGCGCAATCAGCACGCCGAGGCTCCCGTTATCGGCCAGGTATTACCGTACGCCGAAATTTCACACGGTCGGCGGGCCTACAAGGGTAGTATGGACCTGTGTTCGGCAGATTGCCGGTACTCTATTCGGCAATGGAAAAGCTTGATGAGTGACGCGCCACCGAGCGAACTGATTACAACTTCGGCAGATGCCAAACGCCTGCTGGTCGTCGATGACGACCTCTCGGTTGTGCAATATGTGCGTGCGCTGGGGCGCCATCAGATGTTTGCTGTAGATGGGGCGGCCAATCTTGCCGCCGCCGTTGACTGTGCTCGCCGGCAAAAGCCCGACGCCGTCCTGATTGACATGCACCTTGGACCGGAAGAATCGGGTCTGGACCTGCCGGAGATGCTGAGGCGCGTTCCGGGCATGGATAAGGTGCCGATGGGATTTCTGTCCGGTAACAGTAGTTTTGCAAGCCGGATCGCGGCCGTTCGCGCGGGTGCTGTCCTGTACTCGGTAAAGCCTCTGGAACCTGATCAGCTGTCACTGGTGGTCCAGCATCTGCTTGCCAGTGGAACCGCCGAAACAGCGCAGATTCTGATTGCGACACACAACAAAGCAGAGGCCGACATTTTCGGGCAGGCGCTCAGCGCCGCCGGGTTTCCAGTGAGTTACTGCCACGACGGTAATCAGTTGCCTGAGGTGCTGAGTGCTGTGCGTCCCGATTACCTGTTGCTGGACGACCAGCTGCCACCGTACTGCGGCTTGGACACGGTTCGTCTGATTCGCAGCATGATCCGTTGGTCGGATTTGTACGTAGCGCTTCTCACGGATTCTCAAACCGAGCAAAGCCGCCGGGCGGTGTGTGACTCCGGCGCAGACGAATGGCTGTATCGACCGATCACGAGCGGCGAGTTGTGTGATCGGGTTAGCGCTACTGTGCGCAGGGTCCGACAATTACGCGAGCGCTTTGACCGCGATCAGGTCACCGGCTTGTCACTGCGCCGACCGTTTCTGGAAATGGCGGGCGCGCAGTTTGAGGAAGCGCGCCGGCGTGGCCAGTCCCTTGCCATTGGTATGTTGGACCTTGACCACTTCAAGCGGGTCAACGATACCCACGGCCATCACACGGGTGACCGGGTGCTGGCCAGTCTGGGCAGGCTGCTGCAGACACGACTTCGACCGCAAGACCTGAGGGCGCGCTGGGGTGGTGAAGAATTCTGCGTGGCATTTGAGGGCGAGTCCGCGCGAAGCGCTGGTGCCTACATCGAGCGGCTGCTTGCCGAGTTCATGGGGCAGGGCTGCGTCAACGAACCCGGTGAGCGGTTCGAAGTCAGCTTCAGTGCCGGCGTGGCGGCCCTGCCCAATGATGGCAATAGCATCGAGACCCTGATTCAGCGAGCTGATGCCAGGCTCTATGAGGCAAAGCGCGGCGGCAGGGCAAGGGTCGTCTGCGGTCAGGGCGCCGCCTGAGGCCAGCTAGGTTCGGGCGCAGGTTTGCGTCCGTATGGGACTCGCCATTAGGGTGCGCGCTCGCCCATCAGTCCCGAGCACGTGCAGAACATCATTTCAGTCCAGAATCTGAGCAAGGTTTATGCGTCGGGGCACGTTGCCCTCAAGGGCATCAACCTGGAAATCCGGCGGGGTGAGATCTTTGCACTGCTGGGTCCGAACGGGGCTGGCAAGACCACCCTCATCAGCATCATCTGCGGCATCGTCAACCCAGGCGAAGGGCAGGTCCTGGCGGACGGTCACGACGTGGTTCGGGACTACAAGGCCGCACGCAGCAAGATTGGCCTGGTGCCGCAGGAAATTGCCACGGATGCCTTCGAGACGGTTTGGGCCACCGTGAGTTTCAGCCGGGGGCTTTTTGGCAAGGCGCCGGACCCGGCCCACATTGAGAAAGTGCTGCGTCAGCTGTCCTTATGGGACAAGCGAAAATCGCGTATCCGAGAGTTGTCTGGCGGCATGAAGCGCCGCGTGATGATCGCAAAGGCGCTGTCGCACGAGCCCGAGATTCTGTTTCTGGACGAGCCCACTGCCGGTGTCGATGTGGCTTTGCGACGTGACATGTGGGAGGTCGTGCGCGGCCTGCGGGCGGGCGGGGTGACCATCATCCTGACCACGCATTACATCGAAGAGGCCGAAGAGATGGCCGATCGCATCGGTGTCATCCGCAAGGGGGAGTTGATCCTGGTAGAGCACAAGGATGCCCTGATGGAGAAGCTTGGCACCAAGCAGCTCACCCTGACCCTGAAGTGCCCCATTTCCGAGATTCCACAGGGACTTTCAGATGAGGCTTTGGAATTGACCGATGAGGGCCGCAAGCTGGTCTACACATTTGACGGGCAGAGCGAGGAAACCGGAATTGCGGCCTTGCTCAGAAAGCTCGGAGATCACGGCATCGACTTCAAGGAACTGCGCTCCAGCGAGAGCTCCCTGGAAGAAATTTTTGTCAATCTGGTGAGCGAGCACGCATGAACTTTCACGGAATCCGAGCCATCTACATGTTCGAGATGTCCCGAACTGCGCGCACGCTGATGCAAAGCGTCGCCTCGCCGGTGCTCTCTACCTCTCTGTACTTTGTGGTCTTTGGTACGGCCATTGGCACGCGTATCGGTGACATTGACGGTATCGGCTACGGTGCCTTCATCATTCCCGGCCTGGTCATGCTGGCCTTGCTCAACCAGAGCCTGTCCAACGCCTCGTTTGCGATCTACATGCCCAAGTTCTCTGGCACGGTCTACGAGATGCTCTCCGCGCCGGTGTCCTATGTGGAAATTCTGCTGGGCTATGTCGGGGCGGCTGCGACCAAGTCGGTCATTCTGGGCTTCCTGATCCTGCTCACGGCCATTTTCTTCGTGGACTATGAGATTCAGCATCCGGTCTGGATGGCTTTCTTCATGGTCTTGACGGCGGTCACCTTCAGCCTGTTTGGTTTCATCATTGGCATCTGGGCCGACAACTTCGAGAAATTGCAGGTGGTGCCGCTGATGATCGTCACCCCTCTGACCTTTCTCGGTGGAAGCTTTTACTCCATCAGCATGCTGCCGCCGATCTGGCAGAAGATCACGCTGTTCAACCCCGTGGTCTACCTGATCAGCGGATTCAGATGGAGTTTCTATGGCGTAGCTGACGTCAATGTCTGGTTGTGCCTGGCCATGATCCTGCTGTTCCTGAGCCTGTGTCTGTTTGCGGTCTGGTGGATTTTCAAGACCGGTTACAAGCTCAAGAGCTGATGTTGCCGCCAATTACGTCCTGATCACGAACTTGGCGAGGCCGTCGGCTTCACAGGCTGTTAGAATCTCGCAAACCAATCGCCCCCCTAATTGCCTTATGGCCGACGCCGGCTCAACTCGCTTTGTATTTGTCACCGGGGGCGTCGTCTCCTCACTCGGAAAAGGTATCGCTGCGGCGAGCCTGGCCGCTATCCTGGAATCACGCGGACTGAAGGTCCGCATGATCAAGCTCGATCCCTACATCAATGTTGATGCCGGGACCATGAGCCCATTCCAGCATGGCGAAGTGTTTGTCACGGAAGACGGCGCCGAAACCGATCTTGATCTTGGCCACTATGAGCGCTTCCTGCGCGGCAAGACCAACCGGTATTCCAATCTGACCACGGGTCAGATCTATCGCAACGTGCTCGAAAAAGAGCGTCGTGGCGACTACCTGGGACGCACTGTTCAAGTCATTCCTCACATCACGGACGAGATTCACGCCGGTATTCGTGCAGGCGCTGAGGGCTCAGACATCTGTCTGGTGGAGATCGGCGGCACGGTGGGTGACATTGAGTCGCTGCCCTTCCTGGAAGCCATTCGCCAGATGGGCGCTGAGCTTGGCCGCAGTCAGGCCTTGTATATGCACCTGACCCTGGTGCCGTATATCAAGGCCGGTGGTGAGCTCAAGACCAAGCCGACCCAGCACTCGGTCAAGGAACTGCGGGGCATCGGTATCCAACCGGACGTGCTGCTCTGCCGCAGCGAAAAGCCACTGCCGGAAACCGAGAAGCGCAAGATCGCGCTGTTCACCAATGTGTCCTACAACGCGGTGATTTCAGCCATCGATCTGGACGACATCTACAAGATTCCCGGCTGGCTGCATCAGCAGGGTCTGGATGAACAGGTCGTGCAGCACTTTGGTCTTGAAACACGCCGAGCGGATCTGTCGAGCTGGGAGCGTGTGGTCGAGGCCCGCGAGCAACTCGATGCCGAGGTGCAGGTGGCCATGGTCGGCAAGTATGTGGATCTGGCCGATGCCTACAAGAGCATCAATGAAGCCCTGTACCACGCCGGCCTGCATACACATACGCGGGTCAAGATTCGCTACATTGAATCCGAAACCCTCGAGTCGCAGGGTACGCGGGTGCTGCAAGGCGTTGACTGCATTCTGGTACCCGGCGGCTTTGGCGAACGCGGCATCGAGGGCAAGGTCCTGGCTGCGCAGTACGCTCGCGAGAACAAGATTCCCTATCTGGGTATCTGTCTGGGCATGCAGGTTGCGGTCATCGAGTACGCGCGCAACGTCTGCGGTCTGGCCAATGCACATTCATCAGAATTCAACCCGCATTCGCCGCATCCGGTCATCGCGCTGGTGACGGAGTGGCTGGATGCCAGCGGCAAGCTTGAAACGCGTGCCGCCGATTCCGATCTGGGTGGCACCATGCGCCTGGGTGCGCAGCGTTGCCGGCTCAAATCCGGCTCGCGTTCGCGGGCCATGTACAACGCCGAAACCGTCAGCGAACGTCATCGCCACCGCTACGAGTTCAACAACACCTATCGCGACGAGCTGTCTGCCAAGGGCCTGCAGCTTGCCGGCCTGTCGGAGAACGAACAGCTGGTCGAGATCATCGAGATCGCCGATCACCCCTGGTTTGTGGGCGTGCAATTCCATCCGGAATTCACATCAACTCCCCGCGACGGTCACCCATTGTTTGAAGGCTTTGTCAGAGCCGCACGTGAGCATCATCTGGTCAACCGTGAGGCCGGCAGCGCCAATGTGCCGGACGCGGCGACAGTCGCTGCCAATGCCTGAATAGGCGAGATCCACAGGAAAACAAGTAGATGAAACTTCTCGGACGCGACATCGGACATCAGCATCCTATCTTCCTCATTGCCGGCCCGGATACCCTGGAATCTCAGGAACTGGCGATGGAAGTTGCCGGGCATATCAAGGAGCTCACCGACAAGCTGGGCATCCTCTATGTCTTCAAGGGCAGCTTCGACAAGGCCAACCGAACCTCTCACAAGAGCTATCGTGGTCCGGGCATCGAAGGCGGCCTCAAGATCATGGAGAACGTCAAGAAGCAGATCGGTGTGCCGGTGCTGACCGACGTGCACGAGGACACGCCGCTGGATGAAGTGGCGCAGGTGATTGACGTGATCCAGACACCAGCCTTTCTGTGTCGTCAGACCAACTTCATGCAGAACGTGGCCAGGACGGGTCGCCCCATCAACGTGAAGAAGGGTCAGTTCATGAGCCCCTGGGAAATGGGCAACGTCATCGAAAAGATGACCGCCGTTGCCGAGCCCAACTTCATGCTCTGCGAGCGTGGATTCACCTTTGGCTACAACAATCTGGTGGCAGACATGCGCGGCCTGGCGATCATGCGCAAGTTCGCGCCGGTGGTCTTTGACTCGACTCACACCGTGCAGTTGCCGGGTGGGCAGGGGACCGCATCCGGCGGCATGCGCGAGATGATTCCGGTTCTGGCGCGTTCGGCGGTGGGTGCGGGCGTCTCCGGACTGTTCATGGAAACACATCCACGCCCGGACGAGGCGCTCTGTGATGGTCCCAACTCCCTGCCACTGAAAATGATCGGTGAACTGCTCGAAACCCTGGTTGAGCTCGATCAGGTGGTCAAGAAATCTGGCCTTCTCGAAACACAGCTCTCTTAATCAATCAGTCTCAATTTCTTCTTCAGGAAACACAATCGATGTCCATCATTACCCGAGTGACCGCCCTCCAGATTATTGACTCACGCGGCAACCCGACCGTGGAAGCTGAAGTCCAGCTAGAAACCGGCGTGGTGGGTCGCGCCGCATCACCTAGCGGCGCCAGTACCGGTTCGCGAGAGGCTGTCGAGCTGCGCGATGGCGCGCCAAAGAAAGGCAAGGCCAAGTATCTGGGCAAAGGCGTGTCCAAGGCGGTGAAGAACGTCGAGACCACGATTGCAAAGGCGGTGGAAGGTCTGGACGCTCAGGACCAAGCCAAGCTTGACCGGGTGATGATTGAACTTGACGGCAGCAAGAACAAGGCGCGCCTCGGCGCCAATGCCATCCTCGCCGTCAGCATGGCTGCGGCCAAGGCTGCTGCTCAGGAAAATGGCATGTCGCTGTTCCGTCATCTGGGCGGCATCAGCGCCAACGTGTTGCCGGTTCCGATGATGAACGTCATCAACGGCGGTGCGCACGCAGATAACAACGTCGACATCCAGGAATTCATGATTCTTCCCGTAGGCGCACCGAGCTTTTCCGAAGCTCTGCGTTGGGGCACGGAAACCTTTCACTCACTCAAGAACGTGCTCAAGAAGCGCGGCCTGAACACTGCGGTTGGTGATGAAGGTGGTTTTGCCCCAGATCTGGAATCCAATGTCGCCGCCCTCGATTGCCTGCTGGAAGCGATCGAGAAGGCCGGTTTCAAGCCGGGCAAGGACATCTATCTTGGGCTGGACGTTGCCTCTTCCGAGTTCTTCGAGAAGGGCAGCTACAACCTGCACGGCGAAGGCAAGAAGTTCACGCCGGAGAAGTTTGCTGATTTTCTTGCAGGCATCTGCGACAAATATCCGGTGATTTCAATTGAAGACGGTTGTGCAGAGGATGACTGGAAAGGCTGGGCGGCCCTGAGTGCCAAGTTGGGCAAGAAAGTACAGCTGGTCGGGGACGATCTTTTTGTCACCAACACCGAGATTCTGGCGCGCGGTATCCGCGAGAACATTGCCAACTCGATCCTGATCAAGCCGAACCAGATCGGCACCCTGACCGAGACGCTCGAAGCCATTCAGATGGCGACAGACGCGGGCTATTCCAGTGTGGTCAGTCATCGCTCCGGCGAAACCGAAGACGCCACCATTGCGGATATCGCTGTGGGTACGGCAGCCACCCAGATCAAGACGGGATCTCTATGCCGCTCTGATCGCATGGCCAAGTACAACCAGTTGCTGCGCATCGAGCGCGAACTGGGCTCACGGGCCCGCTATCCGGGACGGGCCGCGTTTCCTGTCACAATATAGGCAGAACTGGCAGCTTCGCAGGCAAAGGCATGCTCAAGAACGCATTCATTGTTGTACTGGCCATGATGTTTCTCGGCCTGCAATGGCGACTGTGGTTGTCGGACGAGGGTGTGGCCAGTCGCGAGGTGTTCAGTGCGCAAGTACAGGCCGCGAAGTCCGGTAATGAACAACTGGCCCTTCGCAACGCGGAGCTGGAAGCCGAAGTGAAAGACCTGAAGTCCGGCCAGGCCGCGATTGAAGCCAAGGCCAGGGTCGAGTTGGGAATGATCAAACCCAGCGAAACCTTTTTTCTGGTTGTTCAGTGAACTTTGCGGGTCCCGATTTCCTGATTCGCAGCTTCAGTGACCACTGCTGACAAACCTGCCTACTGGGTGGTTTTGCCAGCAGCCGGTCGCGGATCGCGAATGCAGGGTGAGGGCCCAAAACAGTACCTTCCTCTGATGGGCCGGCCCTTGATCGAATGGAGTCTGGAGCCATTCCTGCAAGCAGCGTGGATCGAAGGTGTTGTCGTGGCGCTGGGTGCTGCAGATACGACATTTCAATCACTGAGCATTGCCGACCACCAGAAGCTGGTACGTGTGGACGGTGGCCAGGAGCGTGCTGATTCGGTCCTCGCGGGCCTGGCGGAGATCAGCAGGCGATACCAGGCTGCGGGACGCGATTCACACGATGTTTTCGTGTTGGTACACGATGCCGCCAGACCCTGTGTTTCGATGAGCGATGTCGAACGCCTCAGGAACGAAGCCAGTCATGACGATGGTGGATTGCTGGCCCAGGCAATGACCGACACGCTCAAGCACGCTGCGAATGGGCAGGTGAAAAAAACCATGGACCGTCGCGAGTTCTGGCGGGCCCAGACGCCACAGATGTTTCGCCTGCCACTGCTGGAAAAGGCACTGCGTGATGCTGACAACGGTGTGACCGATGACGCCAGTGCCATGGAACAAGCCGGATTTCAACCCTATTTGATAGAGGCTGGAGTGAGTAACCTGAAAGTGACCTATCCCGAGGATCTCGCGCTGGCTGAATTCTGGCTCAGACGACGAGGCAAGGACGCATGAGCATGCGCATCGGACATGGCTTTGACTCGCACCGGCTTGCAGAGGGCGAAGGCCTCACCTTGGGCGGGGTTTTTATTGAATGCCCCTACCGGATCATTGCCCACTCCGATGGTGACGTGCTGATCCACGCCCTGTGCGATGCCCTTCTCGGCGCTTGTGCTCTGGGAGACATCGGCAAGTTGTTTCCGGATACGGATGACCGCTTCAAGGGCATCGACAGCCGCGAGTTGTTGCGCGAGGTCCTGAATCGCGTTCGCGGGCAGGGGTATCAGGTGGTGAACACGGACCTGAGCCTGATTGCACAAGCACCGAGGGTCGCAAAGCATATTGAGGCGATGCGGGCCTGCCTCGCCCAGGAACTCGATCTGGGCATGGATGCGGTCAATGTCAAAGCCACTACCGCTGAAGGTATGGATGCGATTGGTCGCAAGGAGGGTCTTGCCGCCCACGCCGTGGTGTTGCTGGAGTCGGTTCAAGCTTGAAATCACCGCAAACGCCAGATCGGCCCGTGTCTTGCAGGTATATCCACCAGCGTAAAAGCCGGAATGACGCAAGATGTACCTAATTCAGTTCAAGCGCGCCAGGCACAAGACAGGGCAGGCCACCAGAAGCTGGTGCCGAGCTATGCTGATGGGCCTCACGTTGGCATTTGCCAGCCCATTGGCAAACGCTAGCCCTTGGCTCAATGTTGGTGACCGCGGCCTGCGCAGCGATGTGGAGCTGCTTGCATCTCATGGCCTGATCACTGGCCTAGTCACGACCTGGCCTATTCCGGCGGGCCAGCTTGAACCACTGCTAGATCGTGATGTGCTGGCCGAGCAGGCAACGCATGTACGCAGAGCGGCAGCGCGTGTTCTGGATCACATCGGCTATCCGCAGAGCAGCGCCATCCGCCCGGTTCTTGATGTGCGGCTGGCGGAATCCGTGAACCTGGTACGCGGGTTCGGCCAGCTTGCACGGAGTGAGGTGGATGTACGCGCAGGCGCTGACTGGCAGAACAATCATTTTGCGGTGACGCTTAGAGCCGGTGTCCAGAGTGAGCGCGACGGCGAACAGCGGGTGGAGTCTCTGGACGGCACCTATCTCAATGCACTTTGGGGCAACCTGCAGTTCTATGGTGGATGGGCAGACCAGTGGTACGGACCGGGGTGGAATTCCAGTCTGATCCTGTCCAACAACGCGCGACCGTTTCCAAAGATCGGCCTGATGCGAAACAATCCGGAGGCCTTTGAGAGTCGATGGCTGCGCTGGATGGGTCCGGTACAGTTCAATTTTTTCGTTGGGCTTCTCGACGGCCCGCGCATCGACAGCAACACGCTGATCAGCGCTTTGCGTTTTGCCATGTCTCCTGTCGAGAACCTGGAATTTGTCATCACCCGCATGGCGCAATTTTGCGGAGCCAATCATCCCTGCAGGCCGGTCAACGTTGCTTTCAGCTTCAGCAACGATGATGAAAACCCCAACGATCCCAACGAGCAATCAACCGTTGAGTTCAAGTATCACGGCCGTGTGGGTGCCTTGAGTATCAGTCCGTACGCGCAGTTGATGAATGAGGACACGGGACCCTTCGCGCATTCCACCACGAGTTATCTCGGCGGCGTCAGTCTTGCTGCGCCCTGGGGTGAGCGGGGCATGCACTGGCGCGTAACTGCCGAGTATGCGGATTCGGTTTCCACGCGAAACTGGTTCAGCTTTGGAAAACGTGAGTACGGCATCGCCTACAACAATTTCGGATATACCGATGGCGCGAGGTACCGCGATCGCACGCTTGGATTCTCGCTGGATAGTGATTCCAAGCTGTTTTCGATGGGCGCGTTGTTGGTGGACGTACGCGGCTGGCAGTATCGGCTCGCTTATCACAACGTCCGCATATCAACCCCACAACTGGCGCTCATGCAGGCCAATACGGGCTTTGTCCGTAACGTGGTGTCCGCTGAACCAGTCCAGTATGACCAGGTTGAGGCCGGTCTCAGCGTGCCCTGGCGCCGTTGGTCCTTTGGTTTGTCGCTGCGCGCACAGGACGACCAGATTCAGCCGGGGCAGGGCAGTGATGTTTCCGTTGAAGGTGGATTCAGTTACAGCTACTGAGTGCTTTGTTTCCGCTGTGCCTCAGGCTACTGCGCGCACCTCGACCTCAATGCCATTGAGCGCTGCATTGCCAGAAACCTCGTCCAGAAAGTTGTCGTCCGTCAGATCGTTGAGACTGACGCCTGCGTGATCATTGGCAATCTGCATCTGCGTTCCCGGCTGACCGTGGCCCCAGCCATGCGGTAAGCAAACCACGCCGCGCATCATTTCTTCGCTATGCGAGACACTAACGCTCAGTTTCCCGGTCGGCGATTCAATACATGCGGTGTCGCCGTCCTGCAGATCTCTTTGCGTGGCGTCTTCAGGGTGAATCAGTAGCTGGCAGCGTTGCTTGCCTTTGACCAGCCGCTCAAAATTGTGCATCCACGAGTTGTTGCTGCGGATGTGGCGACGGCCGATCAGTTTTAGATGGCTGGGCTTCTCCGCGGCCAGCAAGGCTTGCGCACGGGCAACATCGGCGAGCATTTCCGGGACATCGCAGCGAATCTTTTTGTCTTGCGTGAAAAGCCTTTGGGGTAGGCAGGATTGCAGCGGACCAAGGTCAATGCCGTGCGGATGCTTCTTGAGCTTGGCCAGAGAGAGCTTCTGCGGCCCGGATTTGAGGCTGCCGTAGGGCCCCAGTCGCAAACCCAGGTTCAGAATTTGATCGGGCCGCAATTTCTGTCTGGCCAGCTTTGGCAAAGCCTTGACGCGTTTTGCGAGCGCTTGCTCAGGGTCTGAAAGCTTGCGGTAAGCGCTCGCCAGACCGTTGTAGATTTCCCAGTCATGCCGGGCACTGTCCGATTTTGGCATCAAGGCTGGTGACCACCGGGTGGTGTTTCGCACTGCCAGGTGATGAAAGATCAGGTCGTAGTGATCGTGCTCCACTCCGCAAGTGGGCGGCAGAATGATATCGGCGTGGCGGGTTGTTTCGTTCAGATAAAAATCTATCGAGACCATGAATTCGAGATCGCCAAGCGCGCGATCCAGTTGCCGTCCGTTGGGCGTTGAAAGCACCGGATTGCCCGCAACCGTGACCAGCGCACGTACCTGTGCGTCTCCCGGCGTCAGGATTTCTTCTGCCAGTGCAGATACGGGCAACTCTCCGCCAAACTCCGGGAGGCCGCGCACGCGGCTCTGCCAAAGATTGAAGTGGCCGGGGCTGGCAAGTCCTTTGAGAAGATCGACAGCAGGCAGGGTAAACATGGCGCCGCCGGGGCGGTCCAGATTACCGCTGAGAATGTTGAGCAGATTGATGGCCCACTGGCACAGACTGCCGAAGCGCTGTGTGGACAGGCCCATTCGGCCATAGGCCACAGCGCTTTGTGCGGCGCAGAAATCACGGGTCATGCGGCGAATATCGTCGGCAGCAACGCCGGTCACCTTTGCTGCCGACTCCGCAGTGAAAGGCTGAACAATCTTCCGGATCGCATCGACACCACTGGCGATGGTTTCGAGAGTGCCCAATCTGATCAGGCCTTCATCGAACATGGTGCTGATCATGCTCAGCAGCAAAACCACATCACTTCCGGGCTGTATGAAGTGGTGCTCGTCAGCGACCTCGGCAGTCTCGGTCCGGCGTGGATCAATCACGACCATCCGACCGCCCCTTTGCTTCAGCGCCTTGAGACGACCGCGGAAATTGGGAACCGTCATCAGGCTACCGTTGGAAGCCATGGGATTGGCGCCCATCACCAGGAAGTACTGTGTGCGGTCAATGTCAGGAATGGGCAACAGCAGTTGGTGGCCAAACATCCAGAAGGCGGCCAGGTGATGCGGCAGCTGGTCGACAGATGTTGCTGAGAATCGGTTTCGGGTTTTCAGCAAGCCCAGGAAGTTCTGCGCGTGAGTCAGATTGCCGTAGTTGTGTACGGAGGGATTGCCCTGGTAGACCGCAACGGCATTTGCCCCATGCTGGCCGCGAATCTGATGCAGGCGCTCCGCAACCAATTCGAATGCAGCCTCCCAGGAGATGGGTTCCCACTTGTCACCGTTTCTGCGTATCGGTGTACGCAGCCGGTCCGGATCTTCGTGAATGTCCTTGAGCGCAACGGCCTTGGGGCAGATGTGCCCTTGAGAGAAGGGGTCGTTCTTGTCACCGCGAATGGCGGTGATCCTCTGAGCTTCTACCGTGTACTCCAGCCCGCAAATGGCTTCACACAGATTGCAGGCACCGTAATGAATGCTGGGCTGATCCAAGGCTCACCTCGCGTCTCTACAGAAATTTAGTTGGCCCGATCCGGATGCCGGGCGCACGGCAATGACCACTGCTGCATCCTACGCTGTGGCCAAGGGCTTGCCCACATGTGAGCTCATTTGGCGGCACAATACGCTGCGCTTATCCATAATTTTTGAACGAACAATGAGCCAGCCGTTTCGCTTTTATTTCAGAGTTCGCTACGGCGAATGTGATGCACAGAAAGTTGTCTTCAATGCCCGCTACGGTGACTACACCGACATCTCCATCACCGAGTATTTCCGGGCCATTGGCTACGAGCAGGAAATGGTCTCTGCAGAGCTTGATTTCCAGTTGGTTAAACAGACCACCCAATGGAAGGCGCCTGCACATTACGACGAGATTGTCGAAGCGCGCGTTGCCTGCACGCATACCGGCAACACCTCGTTCTCCTTGCAGGTGGCATTCCGTCTGGCTGGGACGGAGCAGCTGCTATGCGAGTGCGAGACGGTCTACGTGCTCATTGACAAGCATACGCAGGCCAAGCGACCGCTCGATGATGAGTTGCGGCGGCGTTTGCAGGCTGGAGCGCCCGGCGTCGTTACCGATCACGCGGGATGGAGCAAGAAGCAGAACTGATCGCGGTTCTGCTTCAGGCGGGCGCGCCTTCGGCATCGAGATCGGGGAGCTGCTTATAAAGACGCACACCTTGCTCGAGAAAGTCTCCCGTCACATAGGGGCACAAGGCTTTGCGGGTGGCAATGCGCCAGCCTTGGCCCTGTCGTACCAGTTCATCATGGTAGACAGCGGCGATCACCCAGTGATTGTGACTGCCGTCCTCCCGGATTTGCAGATGCACGGCATGGACTGGCGTGCGTGCGGTGGCGCGATCGCCATACAGCGAAGTGACTTGCGGGGACACCAAGTGCTGGGTCCAGTAGCAGCGGTCATGAAAATACTTGAACTGAGCCAGTCCTGCGGGCATGGAAAAATCAATGCGTTGGCCACGTAGCCGATAGAGGATGCTGGCATCGTCGGTGAAGGCGGCAGGCAACAAAGCGTCGTGCTGCTTTTCGTCGAAGGCGCGGGCCACGTCCCGTATGACTTGGGAAATTGCCAGATGATCCTGCGGTGATCCGATATCAGCCATGACGCAGCTCCTCCTAGTAAATTCTCAACGCTTGGGTTTGAGCATGGTGCCCGTGCAGTTGGGCTCGCCGCATTTGCAGGCCCAGATTTCCTTCATGCGCTTGGTGTGGCGCTCTTCCAGCGTAATGCCGTAGTCGTAGGTGAGTTCGACACCCTTGCGTATCGGCTTGATGGTTTCGATGTAGATGCGGTCCTTCTTCTTCTTGCCTTTCTCATTTTCCTCAATGACGGCTTCGCAGTTTGGATCACAACTGTGATTGATCCAGCGCGCCGCATTGCCTTTCTTGTTGGCGTCAATGATGTACTCATCGTTGAGCGTGAACAGGAAGGTGTGGCCCGAATCCGGAGCGCCCTCGGCCAGTTCATCGGCTTCTTCGTGTGTGCGAAGTTTGCCGCGGTACTGCATAACGCGCGTGCCTGCCGGTAGCTTCTTGGCGGCGAAGACACCATTTCCATGAATGGGTGAACGTTTGACGTTGACGTGACGAGGCATGTTCTAGGCAGAAATGAGTTCAGCGGGAATTGTGTCGCAGCAGGCCGGTGAATGCACGTGACAGCGGTGTGACCTACACGTCTGTCCCCCGTCATGACGGGTTAGTGCGCCAAACAACGCAAAGTCGTCAATGCAAGGCCCGAGCCTAAAAGATGCTGAAGGCGATGCCTGCAGCGAGGGTTTGTCCCAATTCATGAGCCGCTGCGATGGCCTTGTCATCTGGGTCGCCCATGTGAATCAAGGGCTCTGCTACGCGCTTCCACTGATAACCCGATGCAATTCGCTCGAGCGCACGGACAGCACCGCTGCCATCGTTGCCGCAGGAGACAAACATGGCGTAAGGCAGACCAATGGTCTTGCCCTCCAGCGGATAGTAGGTGCGGTCCAGAAAATCCTTTACCGCACCCGACAGATACCCAAAGTTTTCAGGTGAACCCACGAGCAGGCCATCGGCCCATAGCAGGTCTTCTTCGCCGGTCTCGAATGCCGTCTGAAGCCGGACCTGCACTTCGTCCTCCAACTCGGCTGCGCCCTGCGCAGCGGCTTCGGCCAGGCGTCGCGTACGGCCTGTCTGGGTGCTGTAGACAATCAGAAGGTGCTTCATGTTGACATGCTGCGACAAGCAGACGCGTTTGTCTGCGTTTGGGTCATTCTGGGCGCAAGGCTTAGACTTCGCGCCCGACCTCTCCAAGCGCCTGTTTTATCCATGCCCAATCTGACGATCGACACAATTCGCGCCGCTCTCAAGACCCACGTAGACCCGCTGGTTGGCAACAATCTGGTCGATGCAGGCGTGCTGGGTGATGTGCGGGTTGAAGCTGGTAGAGCGATCGTGGACATCGAACTGGGCTTTCCGGCGGCGGGATACCGTGATGAGCTGATTGCTGGCGTGCAGCAGACCCTGCTTGCGGCAACCGGGGCGTCCAGCGAGGTGCGAGTGAGCTGGAAAATTCAGAGCCACGGCGTACAGGCCAAGCTTCAGCCCTTGCAGACGGTCAAAAACATCATCGCCGTAGCATCCGGCAAGGGCGGGGTGGGTAAGTCCACAGTAGCGGTCAATCTGGCCCTGGCACTGAAGGCCGAAGGCGCCCGGGTGGGCATATTGGATGCCGATATTTACGGGCCCAGCCAGCCGCGCATGCTGGGCACCAGTGAAAAGCCGACCTCGCCAGACGGCAAGGTCATGCTGCCCATTCACGCTCATGGCATGCAGGCCATGAGCATCGGATTCCTCATTGATGAGGAGCAGCCGATGATCTGGCGCGGCCCTATGGCCACCCAGGCGCTGATGCAGCTTTTTGGTGAGACCCGCTGGGACGAGATGGATTATCTGGTCGTCGACCTGCCGCCGGGCACTGGCGACATTCAGCTGACCCTGTCACAACGCATTCCGGTTTCCGGGGCGATTGTGGTGACCACGCCTCAGGACATCGCACTGCTCGATGCACGCAAGGGCCTGCAGATGTTTCGCCGGGTAGAGGTGCCCATCCTTGGCCTGGTGGAAAACATGAGCTTCTTCTGCTGTCCCAATTGCGGGCACCAGAGCGATATCTTTGGCACGGGCGGTGGGCAGTCCATGAGTGAACAATACGACGTGGAACTGATCGGCCGGGTGCCGCTGGATGCACAGATTCGCCAGCAGGCGGATAGCGGAATGCCTACGGTTGCCGCCGATCCGGAATCTGCGGTGTCTGCCATCTACCGGGACATCGCCCGCAAAGCTGCGGCGCGCTTGGCACACGGGACCCCGGCAGACGCCTTCCCCGACATCGAGGTTGCTGAAGATTGATGCCCTCGCGCGCCAGCCTGACGATTCTGGCGCTGCTGTGTTTGTACGGGGGCTGGCAGAGCTGGCAGCAGCGGGAACTGCATCAGCCGCCGGGAGTGCTTGTCGATGCCCTGCCACGGCAGGAGATGCTTGAGGTCCCGGTAGAGACTCTCAAGAAGCATGGGTTTGATCTGTTGCCGCAGGCTCGTTACGACATTGAGGCGCGTCTCCTGTCACGGGAGCGCTACTACCTGGGCGTTGGGGCCCGACTGGCGCCCCTGGATTTCGCGCTTGGGTGGGGTGTCATGTCCGACTCTGCCGTGCTGGACACAATCGATGTTTCACAATCCGCGCGATATTTTCATGTCCGCTGGGAGAGACCACCCGTGGAGGCTGAGCAGATCATGCACAACTCAGCCAACGTACATTTGATTGCCGCAGACTCCAGTATCCAGCGCAGGCTTGATAGCATGCGGCCCGGGCAGCACATCCGCTTGCAGGGACTTCTGGTCAACGCACGTCGAGAAGAAGACGGCTGGCGCTGGAATACCTCGCTGAGCAGGACAGACAGCGGCGCCGGTGCCTGCGAGCTGATGTGGGTGCAGCAGGCAGACCTCCTATAACCAAGTACACAATCAATGAGCATCAAATCCGACAGATGGATTCGCAGGATGGCCAGCCAGGGCATGATCGAGCCTTTCGAGGCCGGCCAGGTTCGAGAAAACGCGGCTGGCAAGATCGTCAGTTACGGCGTCTCCAGCTACGGCTACGACGTGCGCTGTGCCGACGAGTTCAAGATTTTCACCAACATCAATTCCACGATTGTGGACCCCAAGGCTTTTGATCCCGGAAGTTTCGTGGACGTGAAAGCCGATGTCTGCATCATCCCGCCCAATTCATTTGCCCTGGCCCGGACGGTGGAGCTGTTTCGCATTCCGCGCCAGGTGCTGACCATCTGTCTTGGTAAAAGCACCTATGCGCGATGCGGGATCATCGTCAATGTCACCCCGCTGGAGCCCGAGTGGGAAGGGCACGTGACCCTGGAATTTTCCAATACGACGCCGCTCCCTGCGAAGATTTACGCCAACGAGGGCGTGGCGCAGATGCTGTTCCTTGAATCTGATGAGGAATGCGAGACCAGTTATCGGGATCGCGGTGGAAAATATCAGGGGCAGCGCGGCGTAACTTTGCCCAAGACCTGATATCCACGTGCCACCAATGAGCGAGCTAGTGCTGAAATTGCTCAGGCTTGCTGGCCTTGTTGCGGTGGACCTGCGGGCTTGCTCAGGTGGCTGGAACACTGCGCGCGTGCTAAATACCTCTGCCAAGGCGGTGTCGGCATGCCGCAAACCTGTCTGGAGTTGGCTGTGAAACCAAGATTGCTCAAAACGAAACCTCTATTGGTGAGCGTCTTGCTGGCTGCAAGCCTCATCATGAGTGCGTGTGCGAGCAATCGAGTCATCGTGGATACCAAAGGTGTGGACGCCGCTGCCTATGAGCGTGACCGGGCTGAATGCGAGTCCTACGCTGCGCAGGTCAATACTGGCGGGCAGGTGGCCAGGAGCGCCGGGTTTGGGGCGGCGGTAGGTGCGGCCATTGCTGCGATCTTCGGCAACAGCGGTGACGTGGCGCGTGGAGCCGGCGCTGGCGGCGTGCTGGGCGGGGCCAAGGGCGCGGTCAAGGGCGACAACGAGAAGGAACAGGTTCTGCGAAATTGCCTGCGGGGTCGTGGTTATCGGGTATTGAATTGAGGACGGACTGAATCCCAGTTGTTCAGGCCGGCCACAACCAGGCGGCTCCGCGAACGCCGCTGGAGTCGCCATGCAGGGCAGGCCGCAGATCAGTGGTGACGGTGTCCGAGAAGATCCACTGCCCCCAGATAGCAGGAACGTTCTGGTAAAGACGCTTGATGTGTGACAAACCACCGCCAAGCACGATCACCTCGGGATCAAGGACATTGATGACAGTGGCAAGGGCTCTTGCGAGCCGATGTTCGTATCGCTGAAGGGTGACCTCACAATCCGCGGCTCCCATGGCCGCACCGGCGGTGATCTCCGCTGCGGTCATTGATTCTCCCGATCGCCGCATATGATCCGCCGACATGCCGGGACCAGACAGCCAGGCCTCGATGGCGCCGTGTCGCTCGTCCCAGTGCAGCGGTCCCGGCACTTCGTCCCACTCCGGGTCAGCCCAAGGCAGCGGGTTGTGCCCCCATTCGCCGGCGATGCCGTTGGGCCCGCTCAGCAAGCGGCCATTGATGATGGCTCCGCCACCGACGCCGGTCCCAAGAATGACCGCAAAAGCATTGGCCGCACCAGCGGCCGCACCGTCTGCCTGCTCGCTGACCGCCAGGCAGTCAGCGTCGTTGGCCATGCGGATTTCGCGACCGATTGCGGCGGCTAGGTCTTCACGCAGCGCTCGACCGTTCAGGCAGATGGAGTTGGCGTTCTTGATCTTTCCAGTCGCCGGGGAAACTGCTCCTGGGTGACCCAGGCCGACGGGTAGTCGACTTGATCCGGAATCTAGCTCCAGGGCAGAAACGATTGACGCGATTGCACTAATTTGACCCTCGTAGTCATTGGCCGGAGTCGGTATTCGTACGCGCTTGATGATGCGCGAGTCATCCGCCATCAGGATGCCCTCAATCTTGGTTCCGCCCAGGTCAATTCCGATTCTCATGAGTCGCCTTGCAATTTATTTCATCGGCTACAATCAACCGCTAGTCGCGTATTGACACCAACCATGCTGGCATCTGCATGCCGTCTGCTGATTCTCCAATGACCCGACCTCATCAAGCCTCGGGCATAGAGGCAGAAACGGCACAAACCGGCGACAAAACTGACACCTCATTCACCTCGTTCAGCAGCTTTTACGAAACGAGTGGGATTAATGCCCGGATCACCGCCCTCTGGATGGGCATCCTGCTCGTGTCGATTACGCCATTCTACGATAGGCTGTTGCTGCAAGTCCCTGAAAGTTTTGTTGATTTTTCCAGATGGATGCAGTTCGGGGTGCAGGTCCCACCGCTTCTTCTGGCTTTGTTCTGTACCTGGCAGCCGGCGCTGCGTCGCTGGTCCGCCCCAATGACCCTGGTGGCAGTCATTCTCACAGCGATGGGACTGTCTGCTCAGCATATCGTGGGCAAGATGCACGGCTTCCACGTGCCCCACGATTTCGCCGTGATTGCACTGAGTGCCTGCCTGCTATGCAGCCGCATTCGTATTTCCTACATGCTGCCGTGGATCACGATGAGCGTCCTGATCATCACCTCGGCTCAGATGTATTCCGCTGACTTCTCATCGGCTGCCCTGTATGACTCCGCATCCCTGTGGATGATGTTCGGCTTCAGTGTGCTCGCTGCGCAAACCATCGAAAGAACGGCCTACCAGAACTGGCGTCAGAGGCTGATGCTGGAAAGTCAGGCGGCCCATGACGGACTGACCAGCCTTCCCAACCGACGGCACTTTGATCGCACCATGGTCAGCCTGATGCGACAGGCATCGCGTGAAGGCAAGAATATCTCTCTCATGATCCTGGATGTGGATCACTTCAAGCTCTACAACGACCGCTATGGTCATCCCGCCGGAGACGAATGTCTGCGCCAGATCGCCAGTTGCATGCGTGACGCCATGCGTCGACCGAATGACTTCTGTGCCCGTGTGGGCGGCGAGGAGTTTGCAGCGGTGTGGTTTGATGCGCGCAGTGACATTGCACCGGCGCTGGCCGATCAGATGCGCGCTTCGGTAGGAGACTTGAATATCGAGCATTTGTCGGCGGTGGGCACCTCAGTGGTCACCTGCTCGGCGGGCTTTGCCCAGGTCTGTGCAATGGGTGGCGAAGATGCGGCAGAAGCCGCGGTATCCGAACTCTATGAGCAGGCGGATCGCGCTCTGTACGAGGCCAAGCGGGCGGGGCGGAATCGACTGGTGCACTTCGGGGAAACCACGAAGAAGCGCACCGGTGCCGCGCTCTGGCCGATGATCTGATCATTGCCAAAAAATGCACTGAAACCGTGAGCTGATGGTGGCCTGGCTATTGCTTGGGACGCAGGAAACTCCGGGCCAGTAAGCAGCGCATCGCACACGTGTTTGATCCGGAGTCTCTAGTCTTTCAAAACGGAGATTCCCAATGCATAGGCCAACTCGATTCGCCATGGCCTTTCTGGCGATGGGTTCATTTACTGCCAATGCACAGGCAGGAGTCTCGCTCGACCTGTTCAGGCAGGTGCCCGCGCCTCCTGCCGACGAAGCGACAGCGCTTCGCTGGTGGAAGGACGGCAAACTTGGCGGACCGGAAATTCAGCCTTTTCTTGATCAAGTTGAGAAGGAACGTTCCGCTATTCTTGACCTCAATGGCGGTCGCTATCCGGCGCTGGAGCCGCTTGCTCCAGGAGATGGCGCGTCTGCCGAAGCGCAGGGAATCTCTGCCGGCTATCAGCAGTATCTGGCCCGCAACGCCGGAGCAAACAGTGCAGACGCGCAACTGGGGAAACGCACGCGGTGGTTGCAGGCGGCAATGGGCGGGAGATTGTCGGTGGTGCTGAAGCTGCTCAAGCCCTGTGCCATACCTTGTACAGACGAAGAGATCGTCGCTTTCAACGCGCCGCATCAGGCCGAGGTGAGCCGGCTCGTGCGCCAGGACCTGGTGCAGTGGGGCGCCTTGTTTTCGGATTGGAAGCAGCAGCGGGAACCCATTGTGCTTTCTGCGCAGCAGCGTCTGGAGGTCGCGGACACGGTGCTGCCCACTTTTAATAGTGCGTCAAAGCGTGTTCTTGCCCACTATCGAGCCGCAATGCTGAGCGAGGTAGAGGCCTTGTTGTCAATCACTGCAACTGCTGTGCGCCGAACCTTTTCCATTGGTTCGGGAGAAGTGGATGCTGTCACCGGTCCCAGCCGTAGTGCGAGCGCCAAAGCCAGGCATTGAGCCTGGAACAGACTGCAAATTGAGAGTGAGCAGTTTGCCGGTACGACTCTCTAGCGCCCGAACACAATAGGCTGATCGACCACCACGACGCTTGCATGCTTGCACGCCTGACTTGGCACGGGCCTAAAGCGACCGATTCGTCTGACCACGTCGCGGGCCTCTATGTCCAGAAGCTCGTAACCACTTCCACGCAGCAGATCGGACTCCAGCACGGCACCGTCGCGGGCAATGGACATGCGCAGATAAGTCGTTCCACGGTGCTGGAGCTCACGCGAATATCTGGGGTAGCGCAGATCGTGACTGATGCTGGTGCTGACTGATTCCAGCCAGGCCCTGGGCATGCACGAGGCAGCGGCGATGGTTCTTTCTCCGTCGCTCGTCTTGGCAGGAGGCGGTCCCGGCATTGCAGTCTGCGTGCTGCCTGATGCCTGCATGCTATTGCTGCTTGTGCCTGCCTCTGCGGCCAGCTTGAGAACAGGCCTGCGAAGATTGGATTCAAGAACAGGTAAGGTTGCGGGCGAGATTCGCACCGATAGTGGGAGCGCCGGTTGTGGTGCTGCCGAAGTGGTCGGCGCTATCGACAGCAAGATGGTCACATCCTGCGCATCGTTGCCTTGTATTAGCGCAATATCTTTCTCGTTGTGATTCCAAAGCAGACTGGCTAGCAGCAGAGCATGAACCACGAGTGTTGCTGCCAAGGCAATCAGTCGGTGCAATGACTTCGGCGCTGGCGGCATGACGGCGATGGTCTAAGACAGTCTTGGTAGACGCAGCGATGGGGATCAGCGCCGACGTGATCGCAAGGTCTTGTGCGGTTGCCTTGGGAGCTTGTCGATCAAGAGAAGGAGAACGGCAGCAATGATG
This sequence comes from Panacagrimonas sp., assembly GCA_041603235.1. Classification (GTDB taxonomy): domain Bacteria; phylum Pseudomonadota; class Gammaproteobacteria; order Nevskiales; family Nevskiaceae; genus Panacagrimonas. The sequence goes on from JBFIES010000003.1 coordinate 309,989, forward strand.
CCGACGCAGGCGATGGCGTACATGGCCGTATCCATATGCGCGAACAGATTGGTCTCGGTCATTGAAGATTCCTGATGTTTCAGAATGCGTGATCAGATTAAAAAAGGCCTGCCGCCGGGAGTGTGGGCGGCAGGCCAGTGCAGGCTCTCAAGGAGGAGGACGAGCCATGCTCAGGAGAGTTACTCGACGACGATGGTTCCGGTCATTGATGGATGGATGGTGCAGCTGTAGGCATAGATGCCAGGCGCATCAAATCGGCGTTCAAACATGCCGCTTTTCTTGAGACGATCACTGGCCTGGTCATCAAAGCTCACGTTGTGGCCGGTTCCATCCTGATTGGTCCACTTCACCGTGGTACCCGTTGGAACGCTCAGGGTCGCTGGTGAAAAGGCGTAGTCGACAATGGTGACGGCTGTGCCGCCCTGAGCTGCCGGGGCAGGGGCCGACTCGGGTTCAAACGCCGGCTGCTCAAGACGCGTGACACTTGGGTCCGGGGGCAGGCTCACAACCCCGCCATCAGACTTGGTCACCTTGAGCTCAACACGACGATTGATCTCGCGACCTTCGTCCGTTTCGTTGGTGGCAATGGGTTGCAACTCACCGTAACCGACTGAGCTCATCCGGCTGGGGTCGATCCCCTTGCCAGTCAGGTAGGTTTTGACAGACTTGGCCCGACGGTCCGACAGCCCGGCGTTGTAGCTGTCGGAGCCCTTGCCGTCGGTGTGTCCGCCTACTTCCACTTCAATGTCCGGGCGGGACTCAAGGGCTTCCGCCACACCGTCAAGAATGGTGCGTGCATTGGCCGTCAGTGTGGACTTGTCGAAATCGAAGTTCACCCCACGCAGCACAATGGTGTCACCAACTCCGCAACCGGCCAAGGATACTCTTTCGCCCTCAGCGGGTGTTTGGCATTGAGGCACTGGATCCGCTTCGTCGCCGTCATCAGCTGAGGTGCAGCCCGGGTCTTCAGGAAAGTCGATAAGTCCGTCGCCGTCGTTGTCCAGGCCGTCGCTGCAAATCGGTGGCGGCGGCGGAGGTGGCGGTGGCGGGG
>JBFIES010000004.1:0-301562 GCA_041603235.1 Panacagrimonas sp.
CACTTCGCGATTCACGTTTGGCGCGGCAGGTGAGATGACCCGGACTCGGACGGTATCACCGTTGTTGATGGTGCCAGGGGCGCCGGTAAATGGGGTGCCGTTGATTGAATAAGCCTCCGAGACGCCAACTGCCTCAACGCTAATCGGTGTGGGGCCGTCAATACCCGTAATGGTCAGAACATTGGACGTCACGGTGGCGGCGGTTGCTCGATCCGTACGGTCCGCAAAATCGAATGCGTCTGGCGTGGTGTCGGTCGCAACCGGAACGATCACGCCGGTCTGGGTATCCACGGTAAATTCCTGGGTCAACGGAATACTGTTGCTCGCATCAAGCCCTTGCGCGGGGTCGGTCTGATGCGTAAGCCTGAAACCGTTCGGAAACCAACTTGCCGCTTCTGGGACCAGATCCACGGAGACAAACAGCGTCTGGTCACTTCCAAAGCTGTGAATCTGAGCCGGAATCGCAATTTCGACCGGGTTGGCAGAGACAGATTCAAGACGCTGGATCAGCGTATCTGAATCCGCATCAAAGGCGGTGTCGCCATCGTCCGAATAAACATTAATGCCTGCGAAAAGACTATTGGCCTGCCCGGCGCTCAGGCTGTTGCCAATGTGGTCTTCCAGGCGTAGCCACAGCACGCTCTGGCTAACATCTGAGTCACCCGCACGGCCGCGATGTGTAAGGTCAATGCGTAGTGCGGGAACGTCGATGTCAGCGGGCGCCGCAGTTGCGGGTGCAAGATCGAATCCGGCTTGCCCGAACTGCCCGCCTTGATTCCGATACCAGGCGATCTTGTTGTCATTGAAAGAGGCAGACAAAACGTCCAGGTCACCATCGCCATCAAGATCGCCCACTGTGGCGGACGAGGCACTGTCCGCGCTAGTAGTGATGATCTGCTGTGCGCCGAAGCTGCCGCTACCGTCGTTCTGATACCAAGCGATCTTGCTGTCCCCGCTGGAGGCAGATATCACGTCCACATCGCCATCGTTGTCCATGTCCGCAGGGAAAACCCATCGGGCACCGCTGGCTAGCGTAGAGATCAGTTGCTCTGAGCCAAAATTTCCGCTGCCATCATTGGCAAACCAGGCGACGGTGTTATCAAGGATGGAGGCAGCCAGGACATCCTGGTCGCCGTCTGCGTCCAGGTCGGCGGTATACGCAAACTGGGCGCCATCGGCGGAACTGGAAATGATCTGGTCAGCACCGAAGTTGCCGCTGCCATCGTTGGCGTACCAGGTGATTCTGTCATTGCCGAAAGAGGCAGACACCACATCAACGTCGCCGTCACCGTCCAGGTCTGCTGCATCTCCGTGTCGAACGATGTCTGCCCAAGCGTTTATTACGCTGCCCCCGCCGAAGTTGCCAGCGCCGTCATTCGCGTACCAGCGCAGAGTATCGTTATTGCTGGAGGCAGAAAGCACATCGAGATCGCCGTCGCCGTCCAGGTCAGCGGTGGAGACCCAGTACGCTCCAGGCAGTATCCTGATAAGCCTCTGGGCGCCGAATGCGCCGCTGCCATTATTGGTGTACCAGGCAATCTTGTTATCCAGGTACGAGGCAGAAAACACGTCCAGATCGCCGTCGCCGTCGATATCCGCCGCATGGGCAAACCTGGCACCGTCGGCCAAGGTGCTGATGATCTGGCGCGGCCCAAAATTTCCGCTACCGTCATTGGCGTGCCAGGCAATAGTGTCGTCACCCGAAGACGCCGTCACTACGTCCAGATCACCATCGCCATCAATGTCTGCCGGGAAAGCGGATTCAGCATTAGTGGCAGCGGTGGTAATGGTATTGATGTCGGGGAATACCGCACTGCGGTGAATGCTTCGGTTCTCGTAGAGCGTGACAGCATCATCGACGAACAAGGCCGAAATGATGTCCAGATCGCCGTCGCCGTCTATGTCCGCGGCCCGCGCAGAGTAGGCACCATCTGCATTCTGGCCGATGGTGCGGATTGAGAAACTCTGAGCGCCATCATTGTCATACCAGGAGACCTTGTCGTCGAGGCGCGAGGCTGCCACCACATCCACATCGCCATCGCCATCCACATCCGCAGCGAATACCGACCGTGCGCCAAGCGCACTGGTGCCGATGGTGCGAATCGTGAATTTCTCTGCGCCGTCATTCTCGTACCAAGCAATCTTGTTGTCTGATTGCGAGGCGGATAGCACGTCAACATCACCGTCACGATCAACATCAATGGCATGCACTGAGCTTGCCCCATCGGCCGCGGTGCTGATGCTGCTTTCGGTAAAGCCCTGACTGCCGTCATTTTTGTACCAGGCAATCGTGTCGTCATCGCGCGAGGCGGACAGTACGTCGAGGTCACCATCACCATCGACATCGATTGCATACACCGAGATGGCGTAGTCCGCTGAAGTGCTGATGGTATGCAGGGTGAAGCTCTGGTTGCCGTCGTTTTCGTACCAGGCAATCTTGTCGTCAGCGCTCGAAGCCGACAGAACGTCGACGTCGCCGTCACCGTCTAAATCAATCGCGTACACAGAAGTCGCGCCATCGGCGGCGGCACTGATCGTGTGTTCGACAAAGTTCTGGCTGCCATCGTTCTCGTGCCAGGCAATCTTGTTGTCGTGAATCGAGGCTGACAGCACGTCTGTATCGCCATCGCCGTCCACATCAAGCGCGAAAACCGAAATGGCGCCGGAAGCGGAGGTGCTGATGATCCGCTGAGGGAAATTATGGCTGCCATCGTTCTCATACCATGCAAGTTTGCTGTCAGCGAAAGAGGCCGAAAGCAGGTCAAGATCGCCATCACCGTCCACATCTGCGGCAAAAGAATCTGTGGCACCGTTTGCAGTAGTGCTGACATTCGTTTCATTGAACGGCACCGGACCGGCATGAGCGCCAAACGAGACGGTGAGTGCTCCCATGAGCGCGGCGGGCGCGGGCGATTGGCGAATCGACCGGATCAGTCCACGCGCAGCTTCGGTGAGAGGATTGCGCAAGAAAGTATTCTCAGCCAGCAGAACCCGATGCTTTCTCTTCCCTGATTTCATGGCTTTTTTTCTTGCTCTGATGAACGGCCAGTGAAGCATAGTTCGGCTAATAACTGAATTCGGTCGAACGCGGGTATCGATCTTGTTGTGTGATTGAGCCCCTGCATCCGGGCGGGCTGAGCGCCTGAAGCAGGATCAGGGGGAGCCCCAGTGTCGTTTCGCGACTTCAGGGCACGGTATTTCCAATGCAGACATCTATTTCGGCATAAGGGGAATTTGGGCATGAATGATTCTCATGCGAAGACATTGAAAGCCCTTGATGCAGAACAAGCAGAATATTGAAGCGGCTGGGAAGCGACACACCGGAGAACCTGTTGAGCGGGAACTGCTCAAGGACGCGTAGCGGTCGCGCCAACTCGTCGCCAGCGGGTACGAATGATGGAGGTCCACACGAGAAGCAGATGACATGCGCTGTGGATGAGCGCTGTGGATGAGCGCTGTGAGAGCCTACGGTTCGCTGCAGGCACTGCAACGGAATCTGGACGCTGTCAGTGTTCGAGGTGAAAAGCCGGATGCGACCGGCTCGGTATATGGAACTGATTTTTTGGGTGTTGGATATAGGCCCGGTGAATCGCCGGAGCATCGTCACAGGCCTCAGCGTTCCTGAGTGCGGGAGTGCACTCAAAAACGCCCAGAGCCATGAGTTTGCCGGCCTGACACTACTTGCCAATCAAGACATTGATGGGCGTGAACTTCAAATACACGCGTCGCTCAAGGCCGTATCGAAGTGTTTCCGCTTCAGTTGCGCTCTGCTTCTGGTGTGAGCAGAGACAGGCCCAGTTTCACGCGACGTACCAGCCAGGGGCTGGGGCGATAGCGGGGGTCGCCGGTCATGCCGCGCATGTTGTTGAGAATTTTCAGCACATTCACACCGCCAATCTTGTCGCCCCAGGACAGCGGGCCGTGCGGATATCCGAGCCCCAGTTTCACCGCATCTTCGATGTCTTCGACTGAGGCGATACGGCGCTGCGCGATGTTGGCCGCAATGTTCACAATGGTGGCGAGCACTCTTTGCACCACAAAACCGGGGCTGTCGTTTATGAGGCTGATCGCAACACCGTCGGAGGCCAGCAGTGCATGCGCGGCGTCGCGAACTTGTCGGTCCGTGACGGCGGTGAGCATCAGGCAGCGATGCAGAACAAACGGACACAGCGGATCGAGTGCGACGGTCCGGGTGGCATCCAACCCGTATGCGAGGCTGGCGTTGGTTGCGTCCTGGCCCCAGGGCTGGACGATGCAGATATCCGCCTCCTGTGCCTGATCAACCACCTCCACACCAGCGTCCTGCGCCAGGCCACAAACTTCTTTGAACTGTGCGGACTTGGGTTCAATCCAGAGCTTCAAGCCGTCCGGCAAAGTCGGTACGGTGGCTTGGGTCTGCGTAAGCACGGCCTTGCCCTGGTCATCGTATCGGTACCAGCCTTCCGAGGTTTTTCTGCCGTACAGGCCGGCAGCCATTCGCGGCGGAACCAAGGCTGAAGGGCGAAAGCGCGGCTCTTGGTGAAACTGCTCGTAGATGGACGACATGGCCTTGCCGGATACATCCAGTCCGGTCAGATCCATCAACTCGAAGGGGCCCATTCGAAATCCGGCCGCCTCGCGCATGATGACGTCTACTTGCTCATGACTGGCAACATGCTCTTCGAGTACCCGTAGCGCCTCCGTGGAATAGCCGCGACCCGCGTGGTTGACCAGGAACCCGGGCTGGTCCTCAGCGATGACCGCGCGATGTCCAGTGCCTGCAACCAGAGCGCGCAAGGTGTCTACAGTAGCGGTAGAGGTGCGCACAGCCGCGATGACTTCCACCACTTTCATCAGCGGAACCGGGTTAAAAAAATGCAGGCCGGCAATGCGTTCGGGATGCGCGGCATGTGCTGCAATTTCTGCAACAACCAGCGAGGAGGTATTGCTGGCCAGAATCGCCTTGTCGGAAACGATGTCTTCCAGAGATGCGAACAAGTCTTGCTTGGCTTCGACGTCTTCGATGATGGCTTCAATGACCAGATCGCAATCGGCTAGGTCGTCCAGCGAGAAGCAAGGCGAGATATTGGCCACGAGCGCATCGGCTTGCTCCTGCGTGTAACGGCCTTTGGCGACACCTCTTTGGATCAAAGCTGTGACATTGGAAATGGCGCGCGGCACGGCGCCATCAAAGGCGTCGAACACCGACAGTCGGTGGCCTGCCTGGGCAAACAGCTGGACGATGCCTTGCCCCATGGTTCCGGCACCAACGACGCCGATATGAATTCTTGCTTCATGCTTTGAATCGCTTGTCATGCTCAACTCTTTCACTGTCCTGTGTATTTGGGGCTGCGCTTTTCAAGAAACGCACGCATGCCTTCGGTCTTGTCCTGGGTATCAAACAGCAGCAGAAACTCGCGATTCTCCAGTGACAGGGCTGCGTCAAGCGGCAGATCAGCGCCCTGTGCGAGTGATCGCTTGATGGCCACCAGTGCCTTGGGCGGCATGCTTGCCGCGGTGTTTGCCAAAGCCATGGCGCGCTCCAGTGGTGTGCCATCCGTCACCAGGTCCGCAACCAGGCCGAGTTGATAGGCGCGCTCGCCGCTGATGAATTCGCCGGTCATGAGCATCATGCTGGCGACCTGTTTGCCCACGGTTCGGACCAGGCGTTGCGTGCCGCCTGCGCCCGGCATGATGCCGACTCTGGCTTCGGTCTGACCGAAGCGCGCGCTGGCATCGCAGACAATGAAGTCGCACATCATCGCCATCTCGCAGCCTGCGCCCAGTGCGAAGCCGCTGACGGCAGCAATCAGGGGCTTTTGCGTCTTGATCAAGGGCGCCCAGTACTGTCCGAGATCAATATCCGCAACGTCCTGAGCGCCCTTGTCGACCAGCAGGTTGAGGTCTGCGCCCGCGGCAAAAACCTTTTCGCCACCGGTGATGATGATGACCCGCACCGAGGCATCGGCATCGAGTTCCTTCACCGCATCGGCGATGGCCGCACGCATGGTCAGATCAAGTGCATTGCGTTTTTCCTGGCGGTTGAGCCTGACGATGCCCACGGCATCGAGACGTTCTATCAGGACAGGGTTCATGTGGGTTCTCCATTTCGTCGCCGGAACTGCGGTTCGCGCTTGTCGATAAAGGCTGCGTAGCCTTCCTTGAAATCCTGTCCCGTCATCATTTCGGACTGGTCTTCGGCTTCGCGTACCAGGGCTTCATCCAGACTGGTGGCAGGGGTGAGTAGGCGCTGCTTGGTTCGCGCAAACGAAGCCGGTGACAGTGAAGCAAGAAAGCGGGCGCGTTCAACTGACGTTTTCATGACGTCTTCTTGGCCCGCGTGCTCATCGGCCAATCCGATCGCGATAGCTTCATCGCCCGTCACCGGCTTGCCGCTGGTGAACAGGCGTCTGGCGGTGGCGCTTCCAACGCGCAGTGGCAGGCTGTACAGAAGACCCCAGTCCGGTACCAGCCCAATTTTCATAAACGGAAAAAGGATGCGTGTCTGTGGGCCCACCACGATGTGATCACCGAGCATGGCCAGACCGACTGCGGCGCCAGCACAGAACCCTTCGGCTGCCGAAACGACGGGAAAGGGGGAGTGCGCGACCAGGCGACAAAGCTTGCCGCCATGTTGCATGCGTTCGCGTGCTGCCTGACGGGTGATGCCGACCATGCTGGGCAGGTCGCCTCCGGCAGAGAAGGTACCTCCAACGCCACCCAGAATCAGCGCGCGGCATTGCGCATCAAGTTGCGCGGCCTCCAGGGCCTCAACCAGTGCCTCCCGGGTCGCGGCATCGACGGCGTTGCGTTTTGCCGGGCGATTGATGAGGACGCGAAGTACGCCTTCGGCCGGGCGATCGATCTGAAGCGGTTTGTCCATGTTCAGGACGATACGCTTTCAAATACCGCACTAATGCCCTGGCCACCGCCGATACACATGGTTTCCAGTCCGTAACGGGCGTTTCGCCGGCTCATTTCATGCAGAAGCGTGGAGAGAATCCGGCCGCCTGTTGCACCCACGGGATGCCCCAGAGAAATGCCTGATCCATTGACGTTGGTCCGTTCAAAATCGTTTTGCACAAACTTCCATTCACGGGTGCATGCCAGCACCTGTGCAGCAAAGGCTTCGTTGAGCTCGATCAGGTCAATCTGAGAAAGTGACAGGCCGGCCTTGTCCAGCGCCTTGGCCGTGCTTGGCACCGGACCAATTCCCATATGGCTTGGCGCTACACCGGCAACACCCCAGGACACTAGCCGCGCCAGGGGTTGCAGGTTCAGTTCGCGAGCGGTCTCAAGTGTGGTGACGATGCACGCTGATGCGCCGTCGTTCTGACCACTGGCATTGCCCGCGGTGACGGTTGCCTCGGAGTCCTGACGCATCATCATGGGGTTGAGTTTGGACAGGCTCTCTACCGTCGTGCCGGGGCGGGGGTGTTCATCCACGCTTACGGTGCGGGTTTCCTTACGGCTCTGGACTTCAACAGGAACAATGGCGGCATCGAACAGGCCATTTTCCTGCGCCGCGACTGCGCGCTGGTGAGACTGCACCGCAAGTTCATCCTGCTCCAGGCGGCTGATCTTGTAGTCCTTGCGCAGATTTTCGGCGGTCTCGATCATCCCACCCGCTACGGGAAAGTTGATGCCGCCCGCCGTTACTCGGCCGCGCGCAAGGGCGTCATCAAAGCCTAAGGCCGGTCCTTTTGCGCCCCAGCGATGCGCGGTGGAATAGAAGGGTGCATTGCTCATGGACTCTGCGCCGCCCGCGATGACCAGATTGGATGCGCCGGTCTGCACCTGCATCGCAGCATAGATCACTGACTGCAGGCCGGATCCACAGCGACGATCGAGTTGCAGACCGCCCGCACTGATGGGCAGACCCGCATCCAGCGCTGCAACACGACCCAGGGCCGGGGCGTCCATGGTCGGGTAGCACTGGGCGAAGACGACATCCTCCACAAGGTCCGGTGGCAATTGAGTGCGCTCAAGCAGGCCGCGGATGACTGAGGCGGCTAGGTACTGGGCGGATACATCCTTGAAGACTCCACCAAATCGGCCCACCGGGGTTCGCATGGGCGCACAAATAACAGCATCTTTCATGAATATTGGTTCTCAACTGATGAGTCGGTTTTTGTTCACATTTTAGGATGCGAACCTTTGCGTACGATCGGGAGCAGTCACGAAAGCTTCCAGCGGAACGCCGTGAAGGCCTGTTTTATGGGCTGCTTCTTCGGCGCCTGCTCCGCAGACGAGACACTGCGTACCTCGGCACGTCTTCCTTTATGACGTCATGCTGTTGCGATGACAACATGCCAAAGTGCAGGTGCCTTTAGCGGTGTGTCACACAAAACACCGCAAGGGCGAGCTATTGGCTTGCAGCTGGGAAGTAATAAATCGAGGTGGTAGTGACTGCTTCGGGCGCGATGAAAACGACCCATCATTGGGCCACTCTTAGCGGTCAGGCAGGTGCGGGAAGATTGGTCGGGGCGACAGGATTTGAACCTGCGACCTCCTGCTCCCGAAGCAGGCGCTCTACCAAGCTGAGCTACGCCCCGATCTTTGGATGCTTCAAGCCAAGCGCTGGACGGTGAATCGAGCCAGGCTCTGCAATGAATCCCGGTACGGCGACGCTTCCAGGCCTTGAATCGCCGTAATTGCTCGCTCCGCGTGCTGCTCGGCGAGCGCGCGAGTGTAGGGGATCGCCCCTGTGCGTTCAACGATGGAGCGAATCTGCTCCAGCTCCGGCGTCTGACCCTCGCCGATGGCACGGCGGATCAGCAACGCATCTTCCGGTTTGCCGTGACGCATGGCGTAGATCAGCGGGAGCGTGGGCTTGCCTTCTGCCAGATCATTGCCGATGGCCTTGCCGCTGACCTCCGGGTCAGCGTCGTAATCCAGCACGTCGTCAATCAGCTGATAGCACATGCCCAGCGCGTGACCATAGGTGGCCATGGCCTGCCGCTTGGCCTGATCAACCCCGGCTGCAATGGCGCCGATCTCGGCTGCGGCGCGAAACAGGACTGCAGTCTTGAGCTCGATCACCCGGTTGTAGCGCGTCTCGTCGACTTCCGGATCGCCCTGGTTCATCAATTGAAGGACTTCGCCTTCGGCTACGGCATTGGTGGTGTCGGCCATGACACTCATGACATCAGGCAGGCCGGCCTCAACCATCATCTGGAAGCTGCGCGAGTAGAGAAAATCGCCTGACAGCACTGCACCGGAATTGCCCCAGACGGCATTGGCAGTCTGCTTGCCCCGACGCAGGTCGGAGTGGTCTACCACGTCGTCATGCAGCAGGGTCGCGGTATGGATGAATTCGATAACCGCTGCCAGCAAATGCGGGGTGACCGTCTGGGTATTGCCCAGGGCGCGGGTCGACAGCAGGACAAGGGCCGGCCGTAGCCGCTTGCCGCCGGCCGTTATAAGGTGATTGCCGATCTCATTGATCAGCACCACCTCTGAAGAGAGGCGGGCGCGGATCACGTCATCTACCCCCGACATATCGTCAGAAATAGGGGAAAGTAGGGTCTTGAGGTCCATATGGGGCGCAAATTTGAGCGCGCGATGCTAGGCGGCGGTCGCCTGCAGGTCAATTCGGCGAAAACTCAGACACAAGATATTGTGATTTTTCATTGACCTTATCTGCTGATCCTCCTAAACTTCGCGACCTTTTTTAAGCCGGGCCAAGCACTTGTCCGGGACCTTGCGGGAGCAAAAAACGATGTATGCCGTAATCAAGACCGGTGGCAAGCAGTACCGCGTTGCCGACGGAGAAACCCTGAAAATCGAGACCCTGGCCGGTGAAGTTGGCAGCACCGTGGCTTTTGAGGAAATTCTGCTGATTGGCGGCGGAGACTCCATCAAGGTGGGTTCGCCCACAGTGGAAGGTTGCTCTGTGAAGGGCGAGATCATTGCCCACGGCCGTGGCGACAAGATCCGCATCGTCAAGCATCGTCGCCGCAAGCACTATCACAAGGAGCAGGGCCATCGGCAGAACTTCACGCAAGTGAAGATCACCGAAATCGTCGCCTGATCCAGTTCGAATCGGAGTTAATTAGAAATGGCACATAAGAAAGCAGGCGGCTCGACCCGTAACGGTCGCGACTCGCAATCCAAGCGCCTCGGCGTGAAGCGTTTCGGCGGTGAAGCGGTTATCGCTGGCAACATCATCATTCGCCAGCGCGGAACTCACTATCACGCAGGCGAAAACGTCGGCCTTGGCAAAGACCACACCGTGTTCGCGCTGGTTGACGGCAAAGTGCAGTTCAAGACCCGTGGCCCCAAGAATCGCATGCATGTTGACGTGATTCCGGCCTGAGCGTCGCAATAGAACAGTATTTTGAGAAGGCCCCGGAAGGGGCCTTTTTTAGTGGATCAACTGAAAACCACGCAGTATGAAATTTGTAGACGAAGCCACAATCAGAGTTGAAGCCGGTGACGGCGGAAACGGCTGCGTGAGTTTCCGGCGCGAACGGGCGATCCCGTTTGGCGGACCGGACGGCGGTGATGGCGGTGACGGCGGCAGTGTCTATGCCGTGGGCGATCGCAATCTGAATACGCTGGCGGACTTCCGCTTCAACCGCGTTTTCAAGGCCAAGCGTGGCGAGAACGGCACCGGGGCGAATTGTCGCGGGGCAGGTGGCCCGGACATCGAAGTGCGCATGCCGCTGGGTTCCATGATCTTTGACATGGCCACTGAAGAAAAAATTGGCGAACTCACCGAAGCCGATGCACGCATCAAGATTGCGCAGGGCGGCTTTCACGGTTTGGGCAATACGCGCTTCAAATCTTCAACCAATCGCACGCCGCGCCGCGCCTCTCCGGGCACACCCGGCGAGCAGCGCGAACTACGTGTCGAGCTGTCTCTGATGGCCGATGTGGGTCTGCTGGGGCTGCCCAATGCGGGCAAGTCCACTTTGCTGGCGTCTGTGTCAGCGGCGCGGCCCAAGATTGCCGACTATCCGTTTACCACTTTGTATCCGCAGCCTGGCGTGGTTTCGCCGGGACCGCATCAAAGCTTTGTCATGGTGGATATTCCGGGTCTGATCGCGGGCGCTGCCGAAGGCGCGGGCTTGGGGATTCGCTTCCTCAAGCATCTGAGCCGTACCCGGTTGCTGCTGCATCTGGTGGATGTGATGCCGCCGGATGAGACGCCGCTTGCGCAGCAGATCACGACCATCGCCGACGAACTTGCGACCTACAGTTCGGATGCCATGAGTCGTGAGCGTTGGCTGGTCTTCAACAAGGCCGACTTGGTCGATCCCGCGAGGCTCGATGAGATGGTGGCCGCGACCCTGTCTGAACTGAATTGGCAGGGGCGCTGGTTTGTCATTTCAGCCGCAACGCGCGCCGGTTGCGATGTGCTGTGTGAACAGGCCATGCGCTGGATTGAGTCTCAGGCACCGCGCGAACGCGATGCCGATATTGATGAAGATGTCGCCTCCGACAACTCCGATGCTGAGTCAGCAGGAGACCCGGCAGAGGATCAGGCGTGAATCGCGAGAACGTAACGCAGACCCGGCGCTGGGTCGTCAAGATTGGAAGTTCTCTGCTGACGGATAGCGGGCAGGGGCTGGACCATGCTGCGATTGCCCAGTGGTGCGAGCAGCTCGCCGCGCTGCGTAGCGAGGGCCGGCAGGTCACGCTAGTGTCATCCGGCGCGGTGGCCGAAGGCATGGCGCGACTGGGTTTGCGCAAGCGCCCCGCCGTATTGCATGAATTGCAGGCGGTTGCGGCTGTAGGACAGATGGGCCTGGTCCGCGCCTGGGAGCTGGGTTTCGAGAAATACGGCATTCGAGCGGCGCAAGTGCTGCTGACCCATGAAGATGTGGCGGATCGCGGCCGTTATCTCAATGCACGTGCAACGCTTAACACGCTGCTCGATTTCGGCGCGGTGCCGGTGGTCAACGAGAATGACACCGTGTCGACGGACGAGATTCGTCTGGGCGACAACGATACGCTGGGCGCGCTGACCGCGAACCTGATTGAAGCGGACCTGATGGTGATCCTGACCGATCAGGATGGCCTCTTCGACCGTGACCCGCGTGTGCATCAGGATGCCCAGCTGGTATCTGAAATTGCGCTGTCTGCGCCGCAGCTTTCGACCATGGCCGGTGACAGCAAGAGCGAGCTTGGACGCGGCGGCATGCGTACCAAGTTGTCTGCGGCGCGCATCGCGGCGCGCTCCGGCGCGGCAACCATCATCGCCTACGGCAAGGCCGAGCGTGTTCTCAGTCGTTTGTCTGCTGGCGAGTCGCTTGGCACCTTGCTCAAGCCCGATGCGAGTGCGATGACGGCGCGCAAGCGCTGGATCGCGGGCCAGTTGCAGGTTCGGGGCCGCATCCTGATCGATGCCGGCGCGGCCGATGTACTGTCAAAGGGCGGGAAAAGCCTGCTGCCGGTCGGTGCAACCGGCGTCGAGGGCAACTTCGGCGCGGGCGATCTCGTCAGCTGTATCGCACCCGGCGGCCGTGAGATTGCGCGCGGCCTGTCGAATTATTCGGCGGCCGAGGCGCTACGCATTCTCGGTGCGCGGCGCAGCGAGATTGTCGAACGACTGGGCCATGCGGGCGAAGAAGAACTCATCCACTGCGACAACCTGACCCTGGTCTGAGCGGCATTTCCTGGGCAGGGCGTCGGGCGGGGCGCTATGCGCAAGGCAAAAAAAACGCGAACCCGAAGGCTCGCGCTTATTCCTACAGCAAAGTAGGCGTCAATACTCGATACGAGATTTACGCCAGCGCGTTGATACGCGCATTCAGGCGGCTCTTGTGACGGGCTGCCTTGTTCTTGTGGATCATGCCGCGATTGGCGTGACGGTCGAGGACCGGAACCATCTCGGCGTAAGCGGCCTGTGCTGCTGCCTTGTCGCTGGCTTCAACAGCCTTGACGACCTTCTTGATGGTGGTGCGGATCATCGAACGCTGACCTGCGTTACGGGCGCGCGATTTTACGGCCTGACGGGCGCGCTTACGGGCGCTGAGGGTATTAGCCAAAACTAGAACTCCTGCGAAACAAAACTTTGGAAAGAAAGAAATTTCTCTGTTGATTTCCTGCCGACGCCCTGAATGTGGTCTGGGCACTGACAAAAAAATAGCGCGGTAGTATTGTGGCGCGCCCTTGCCTTGTCAACGCTCGCGGCGGTTCTTGCCCTCCAGCCGCATCCTGATCCCATGTCCACAAATCGCCTACTGAAATCGACCGGGATCGTGGGTCTGATGACCCTGCTGTCGCGAATCCTCGGATTCGTCCGGGACATCCTGTTTGCTGCGGTTTTTGGTGCGGGTCCCGCGATGGACGTCTTCCTTCTGGCGCTCAAGATACCCAATTTCGGGCGCAGGGTATTCGCCGAGGGCGCACTGTCGCAGGCCTTTGTGCCGGTGTTCACCGAGGTGAAGTCGGCAGGTGACCCGGCGGAAGTTCGCAAGCTGTTTGATGTGGTGGCAGGCACGCTCGGCGGCGTTCTGGCGCTGATCACGCTCGTGGGATGCCTCGCCGCGCCCTTTCTGGTGTGGATATTTGCGCCGGGAATCGCGACAGACCCGGATCGTCACGCGCTGGCAACGGAATTGCTGCGCTGGACCTTTCCCTACCTGATGCTGATCTCGCTGACGGCGCTGGCCGGCGGCGTGCTCAACACATACGGACGCTTTGCGGTGCCGGCGGCAACGCCGGTGATCCTCAATCTGTGTCTGATTGGCGCAGTTTTCATCGACGGCGAATCGGTGCATGTGCTGGCCATTGCGGTCTTCGTGGCAGGTATCGCCCAGCTGGCGTTCCAACTGCCCTGGCTGGGCCGAATCGGCCTGTGGCCACGGCCGCGATGGGGCGGGTCCGACCTGCGGGTGCGCAAGATCGTCCGCCTGATGGGGCCAATTGTGTTCGGCTCCTCGGTGGCGCAGATCAGCTTGCTGCTGGATACCATCATTGCCTCGCTGCTGTTTGCCGGCAGCCTGAGCTGGTTGTACTACGCCGACCGGCTGATGGAATTTCCGCTGGGCATCTTCTCCATCGCGCTGGCCACGGTCATCCTGCCAAGTCTGTCGGCCGAGCATGTGGCCAAGTCGGCAGAACGCTTCAGCGCGACCCTAGACTGGGCCCTGCGCCTCCTGATCCTGATTGGCGTGCCGGCCACGGCGGGTCTGATCCTGCTGGCCGGGCCGCTGGTCAGCACCTTGTTCCAGCACGGCGAGTTTGGCCTGCGTGATCTGGATATGACACGCTGGTCACTGATGGCCTACGCCTTTGCGTTCTTCGGCATATCCAGCGTGAAAGTGCTGGTGCCAGCCTTTTATGCACGGCAGGAGACCTCTATCCCGGTGCGCTACGCGGTAATTGCATTGCTCAGCGGCATGGGCATCAGCATCGTCATTGTCGGAGTGAGCGTGCTGATGGAGTGGTCGGCGCCGCATGTGGGGCTGGCCTGCGCCACTTCGGCCAGTTCTCTGCTTAACGGCACCCTGCTGTACCGGCGGCTTCGGCGGGACGGCATTTATAGGCCGGGAGCGGAGTGGGGCGCATATCTGCTCAAGATCGGCCTCGCCCTGCTGGTGATGGTGGCTCTGGTCTGGTATCTCGCAGGTTCCATTCAGAGCTGGAGCGATGCTGTTCTGAGCGAACGGGTCTGGCGTCTGGCGGGCATCATTCTGAGTGCTGCAGCGAGTTATTTCGGCGTTCTCTGGCTCCTGGGCGTGCGTCCAAGGCAGTTCCGACTGGCGCAGGTCATCAAGCCTTGAAGCAACAACGCAGCTTGCGCGCTCTGTTCGGGGCCAGATTGGTGTGTTGAAGCGGCCAGAAGTCGTCGCGCCAGGCCAATTGGCACCGGGCCGGGCGGAGCGGCCAGATATACTGTGCGGATGACTGAGCGGCACCCTTCCATCGAACTCATTCGCGGCTTGCACAATGTGCCGCCGCAGGGCGCTGGTTGTGCCCTGACCATGGGCAAATTCGATGGCGTGCATCTGGGTCATCAGGCGCTGCTGGCCAAGACGCGGGCGGCAGCTGACGCGCTGGGCTTGCCGGCAACGGTATTGAGCTTTGACCCCTCGCCACGCGAGTTTTTCAAGCCCGACGCGCCGGTGCGTCGCATCAGCACTTTGCGTGACAAGCTCGGCGCACTGGAAAGCTTTGGCGTTGATCGTCTGGTGCTGGCGCGCTTCAGTCATGCGCTGGCTGATACTTCTCCGGAAGATTTCGTTGAACAGATTCTGGTCTCCCAACTCGGCGTGAAAGCGATCATCGTCGGCGACGATCTTCGATTTGGCCGGAACCGGGCGGGTGACTATGACTACCTGCGCCAGTGCGGCCAGCGCATGGGCTTCGATGTCTACAGTGTGGGCACCGTCGATGTCGGCGGCGAACGCTGCAGTTCCAGTGCCGTGCGTGAGTCGCTCGCCGATTGTAATTTTGATCGCGCCCAGCGACTTCTCGGCCGGCCCTACGCGGTCAGCGGCCGGATTCGCAAAGGCCTGCAACTGGGACGCAAGCTGGGCATGCCAACCGCCAACATTGCAATTGCCAAGCGTCTTGCCATTCCACTGGGCGTGTACGCGGTGACCGCTCGACTGGGCGAAAAGACCTGGCAAGGTGTTGCGAGTCTGGGCATCAGACCTACGCTGGGCCTGACGCAGTGCCTGCTCGAAACCTATTTGTTTGATGTGAACATTGATCTATACGGGCAGCTGCTGGAAGTGGAGTTCCACCATTTCCTGCGCGGCGAAATCCGCTTCGACGACATGGACGCACTGCGTGAGCAGATGCACCGTGACGCCGCGGACGCGCGCCAACTCCTGAACTCCTGAACAGCGACATAAAACGACCTCACTCGTGGACTACAAGCAAACACTCAATCTGCCGAAAACGGCCTTCCCGATGCAGGCCAATCTTGCCAAGCGAGAGCCGGAGTTTCTGGCCCGCTGGGAGTCGGAAAACCTCTACCAGAACATTCAGGACGCGACGCGGGGTGGGGAGCCCTACCGCTTTGTGGACGGACCGCCGTATGCCAACGGCGATATTCATATCGGGCATGCGGTCAACAAGGTGCTCAAGGACATCATCGTCAAGTCGCGTCGGCTGGACGGGCGTGACGCGCCGTTTGTTCCGGGCTGGGATTGTCACGGTCTGCCGATCGAGCTTCAGGTCGAAAAGAAATTCGGCAAGGTCGGACAGAAACTCAACGCGGCCGAATTTCGCGCCAAGTGCCGTGAGTACGCACAAC
The DNA here is from genome assembly GCA_041603235.1 of Panacagrimonas sp. GTDB lineage: Bacteria > Pseudomonadota > Gammaproteobacteria > Nevskiales > Nevskiaceae > Panacagrimonas. The sequence goes on from JBFIES010000004.1 coordinate 16,196, forward strand.
AACAGATTGACCGGCAGCGCGCCGATTTCAAGCGACTCGGCGTGCTCGCGGATTGGGACCGGCCGTATCTGACCATGGACCCGCGCTTTGAGGCGGAGCAGTTGCGCTGCCTGTCGCGCATCACCGAGCGTGGTCATGTTGTGCGCGGCTTCAAGCCGGTGCACTGGTGTCTGGATTGCGGCTCGTCGCTGGCCGAAGCCGAGGTTGAATACGAGAACAAGAAGTCCTTCCAGATCGACGTTCGCTTCAACAGCGCCGATGTGCAGGATCTGGCAAAACGCTTCGGTGTAGCCGATGCCTCGGACGCCGCGTTTGTCATCTGGACCACAACGCCATGGACCTTGCCCGCCAATCAGGCGATCGCGGTCAATGCAAAGCTTGAGTATTCGCTGGTCAGGATGCAGCAGGCCGGCCTCGTGATTCTGGCAACAGACATGGTGGAAGGCGTTGCCAAGCGATGGGAAGACGAGGCGGAGATCCTTGCAACGATCCCGGGCGAGCAGCTCGAAAACGCGCGTGCCACGCATCCGTTTGCAGGCCGTGAGGTGCCGGTAATCTGCGGCGATCACGTATCGCTTGAAGCGGGTACCGGTCTGGTACATACCGCCCCGGCGCACGGTGCAGACGACTACAGCGTTGGCCAGCGCTACAAGCTGCCGGTGGATAACCCCGTGATGTCGTCGGGCGTCTTTGCCGAAGGCACGCCGCTGGTCGCTGGGCAGCATGTGCGCAAGGCAGACGAGATTGTTCTGGCCGGCCTTGAAGAGCGCGGCGCATTGGTTCGACGCGCGTCCATGACGCATAGCTTTCCGCATTGCTGGCGGCACAAGTCACCCCTGATCTTCCGCGCCACGCCGCAGTGGTTCGTCTCCATGGATGAAAAGGGTCTGCGCACGCAGGCGCTCAAGTCGATCTCCGAAACCCAGTGGATTCCGGAGTGGGGCGAAGCACGAATCCGCGAGATGGTGGCGGGCCGTCCGGACTGGTGCATTTCACGCCAGCGCACCTGGGGCGTGCCGATGGCGGTGTTCGTGCATCGTGAAGACCAGACCCTGCACCCGGATTCGGCCGCACTGTTGCTGCGTGTTGCTGACGCAGTGGAAGCCAATGGCCTGGAGGCCTGGTTTGGCTCGTCGCCCTCTGACTGGGGCGTTGACGAAACACAGTACGAGAGCTGCAAGGACACACTCGACGTCTGGTTTGATTCCGGAGTCGTGCACCAGTGCTCGTTCAAGGCGCTGGAGCCGCAGCTGATTGAAAACGGCAATGCGCCGATGGGCGACCTTTATCTTGAAGGCTCGGATCAGCATCGCGGCTGGTTCCAGTCTTCGCTGCTGACCAGCACGGCGATGCACGAGCGTGCGCCGTATCGCGCGGTGCTCACGCACGGCTTCACCGTGGACGAGCAGGGCCGCAAGATGTCCAAATCCATGGGCAATGTGGTGGCGCCGCAACAGGTCACCAAGACGCTCGGCGCAGACGTGCTGAGGTTGTGGGTCGCCGCGAGTGATTACTCCGGCGAGATTGCGGTGTCTGACAATCTGCTCAAGCGCATTGCTGATGCCTACCGCCGCATCCGCAATACCGCGCGCTTCCTGCTTGGCAATCTGGATGGTTTTGATCCGGCCACGGACATGGTTGGCATCGAGGATATGGTGGCCATTGATCGCTGGTCAGTGACGCAGGCCGACACCCTGCAGCAGTCGCTGCGCAAGGCGTATCAGGAATGTGCCTTCCATGTGGTCTACCAGAAACTGCACAACTACTGCGTGGTGGATCTGGGCGGCGGCTATCTGGATATTCTCAAGGATCGCCTCTACACCACGGGCGCCAAGAGCCTGCCGCGACGATCTGCGCAGACGGCCATGTGGCACATTCTTGAAGCACTCGAGCGCTGGATTGCGCCGATACTTTCATTCACTGCCGACGAGATCTGGCAGCTCATGCCGGGCAAGGCGGGCAGTACGATCTTCGCTCAGCCCTGGCATCGTCTGCCGCAGATCACCACACTGGACAAGGTGAACTGGGCGCAGCTGATTGCGGTGCGTGAATCCGTGCGCAAAGTGCTGGAAGGTTTGCGTGGCGACGGCAAGATCGGTTCCGGTCTGAATGCGAAGCTGCATCTGTACGCTGAGGGCAGCACGCTGGACGCCCTGCAACTGCTGGGCGACGAACTGCGCTTCTGGTTCATCACCTCAGAGGCATCGGTTTCGTCGTTGGACCAGGCACCCGAAGCGGCGCAGAGTTTCAAGCTGGAAAGCGGCGGCACACTGCGCGTGTTTGCAGAAGCCTCGGATGCCGAAAAATGCGCGCGCTGCTGGCATCAGCGGCCAGACGTCGGCACCAGCACGGAGCATCCGACCTTGTGTGGCCGTTGCGTAGTCAACGTGGCCGGTGACGGTGAAGAGCGGCGCTATGTCTAGGCTGCTTGCCTATGTTGAAGGCCTGCGCTTTCGTTCTTCGACGGGCTCAGGACGAAAGGGGAGCGCGTTTGCGGGCGCGCGATGCTTGTCGCTCGTGACGCAGGCGCTGGTCTGTGCGCGTCAAATCAAGGGCTGGAGCCGGGCGACAAAGCTCGCCATGATTCCTGGCAACTGGCACGACGTCAGCCATTTGGCACGCAGCCAATCTGCTCAGGGCGGCAACATGCATACCGTCTTGCCACAAAGCGAAACTGCTTTCGCACATCAGAGACACTAGACCAATGGGATTCCATTACTCCAACGTGCACTGGCTCTGGCTTTCTGCCGGCGTCATGCTGGCAGACCAGATCACCAAGCAACTGGTGATTCGCAGCATCGCGCTCTTTGATTCTGTGGCGGTGATGCCGCACCTGAACTGGGTGCACATGCAGAACCGCGGCGCCGCGTTTTCGATGCTGGCACAGATGCCGCCTTGGTTTTTTGTGCTGCTGGGCGTGGGGGTATCGATAGGGATTCTGATCTGGCTGCGGCGCAATCCGCGCGGGCAGCTGCTGGTGGCTTCTGGCCTGGCCCTGATTCTGGGCGGCGCGCTGGGTAATGTGATTGATCGTGTTCGGCTCGGTCACGTCACCGATTTCATTGATGTCTACTATCAGGAGTGGCATTTCGCGGCGTTCAACATCGCCGACGCTGCCATCTCCGTGGGTGCGGCGCTTCTGATTCTGGATATGTTTGTGCAGTGGTGGCGAGAGCGCCGTGAGCGCGTGCAGGCACAGCGCACTGCTGCAGATGCAGCGAAGCTGGCAGAAGCCGAGGAAGCGCGTGCTGCGGCATCCGACGAGGCTTCTACGGCGGAACCTGCACCCACGAAGGACGGTCACTGAACAGTGGATATTGTTCTGGCCAATCCGCGCGGCTTCTGTGCCGGGGTTGATCGCGCAATCGAGATTGTTGAGCGGGCACTGGACCAGCTTGGCGCGCCCATCTATGTTCGCCATGAAGTCGTGCACAACAAATTCGTGGTGGACGGCTTGCGTCAGAAGGGCGCGATCTTCGTTGAAGAAATTGACGAAATCCCCGCTGGTGCCACCTGCATCTTCTCCGCACACGGCGTGTCGCGCGAGGTACGTGAGCAGGCCAGCCTACGTGGCCTCAATATTTTTGACGCCACCTGCCCACTGGTTACCAAGGTGCATATCGAGGTCAAACGCTACGCGCGCGAAGGCCGTGACGTGATCCTGATCGGTCACGACGGCCACCCGGAAGTGGAGGGCACCATGGGTCAGTTTGATCCGGCCGGTGGTGGCAGCATCCATCTGGTTGAAACACCCGAAGATGTAGCGCGGCTGCAGTTGCAGCGTGACGATCATCTGGCCTACGTCACCCAGACCACCTTGTCGGTGGATGACACCTCCAAGGTGATTGACGCGCTGCGTCAGCGCTTTCCCAAGATCATGGGACCGCGCAAGGACGACATCTGCTATGCCACCACCAATCGCCAGGAGGCGGTCAAGACGCTGGCGGAGCAATGTGATGTGGTTTTGGTGGTGGGCTCGGCCAACAGCTCCAACTCCAACCGCCTGCGAGAGATTGCCGAGCTGTGCAAGGCACAAGCCTATTTGATTGACGGCCCGGAGGAAGTAGACGCCGCCTGGGTACAGGGCAAAGCGCGTATTGGCGTCACCGCAGGCGCCAGCGCACCCGAATTGCTGGTGGAACAGGTCGTGTCTCGCCTGCGTGAGCTGGGCGGCGTCGAGGTACGCGAGCTGGAAGGGCGCGAGGAGAACATCGTGTTCGTGCTGCCGCCCGCCCTGAGAAAGGCCGTAAGAAGCTGATTTTTAGGCAGGTTTTTGCAGGCCTGTCGCGGGCTGCAAGAACCCCCGGACTGCAGCGCTGCCCGCACCCTCGATCAGCGCCGCTGAGGGTCCCGTTTCAGGGGCTCAAAAACAGCGCTATGTGTTAGAATTTCTTGGAAATTTAGCACCTCAACTGCCTCCTAGATCAGGCCGGGTTTTCAACCCGGCCGCAAGACCCTTTTTATGACTGAATTTGCCAAGGAAGTTCTAAGCGTCAATCTCGAAGACGAGATGCGCCGTTCTTATCTGGATTACGCCATGAGCGTGATCGTGGGCCGCGCACTTCCGGACGCGCGAGACGGCCTCAAGCCGGTACATCGCCGCATTCTTTATGCGATGAGCCAGCTCAACAACACCTGGAACCGGCCTTACATCAAGTGCGCCCGTGTCGTCGGCGACGTGATCGGCAAATACCATCCGCATGGCGATACCGCCGCCTATGACGCCCTGGTGCGCATGGCGCAGGACTTCTCGCTGCGGCATCCGCTGGTAGACGGGCAGGGCAACTTTGGCTCGGTGGACGGCGATCCGCCCGCCGCCATGCGTTACACCGAGTGCCGCATGGCACGTCTGGCTTCCGAACTGCTTGCAGACATCGATTCAGACACCGTCGATTTCATTCCCAACTACGACGAGAAAGACGTTGAGCCGGTGGTGCTGCCCACCCGCGTGCCGCAGCTGCTGGTCAACGGTTCTGCCGGTATTGCGGTGGGCCTTGCCACCAACATCCCGCCGCACAATCTGTCTGAAGTCATTGACGGCTGCGTGGCGCTGATCGACAACGCCGATATCGACATTGCCGGCCTGATGAAACTCATCCCGGCGCCAGACTTCCCCACCGCTGGTCTGCTGCTGGACGCGCATGGCCTGGTAGATGCCTACAGCACCGGCCGCGGCCGCATCGTCATCCGTTCACGTACGCACTTTGAAGAGATTGGCAACGATCGCATGGCGATCATCGTCACCGAGCTGCCGTATCAGGTGAACAAGGCGCGTCTGCAGGAGCGCATCGCCGAGCTGGTCAAGGAAAAGAAAATTGCCGGCATCAGCGAGATTCGTGACGAGTCCGACCGTGATGGCATGCGTCTGGTCATTGAGCTCAAGCGCGGTGAAAACGAAGAAGTTGCGCTGAATAATCTGTTCCAGCAGACCGGCATGCAGGTCACCTTTGGCATCAACATCGTGGCGCTCGAAGGCGGGCAGCCGCGCACGATGAACCTCAAGGACCTGCTGGAAATCTTTGTGCGTCATCGCCGTGATGTGGTCACGCGCCGCACACGCCACCTGCTCAAGGAAGCGCGCAAGAAGGCACACATTCTCGAAGGTCTGGCCGTGGCACTGGCCAACATCGACGAGATGATCGAGATGATCAAGCGCTCGCCCAATTCTGCAGAGGCCAAGATCGCCTTGATGGCAGAGATCTGGGAGCCGGGTCTGGTCACCACGCTGCTGCAGCGTACAGACGCTGACGCATCACGCCCGGAGGATCTGGAAGAAGGCTTCGGGCTGTCTACCAACGGCTACAAGCTTTCGGAAGCGCAGGCGCAGGCCATTCTGGAAATGCGCCTCTCCAAGCTCACCGCGCTGGAGCAGGACAAGATTCACGAGGAGTTCAAGGAACTGCTCGACGCCATCATCGACTACCTCGACATTCTGGGCTCGGAAGTGCGCCTGATGTCTGTGATCCGCGACGAACTGCTGGCCATCAAGGAGCAGTACGGCAACGAGCGCAAGACCGAGATCACCAACGCCGCCCTCAACATGGCGCGCGAAGACCTCATTGCGCCGCAGGACATGGTCGTCACTCTGTCGCACGAGGGCTACGTCAAATCCGTGCCGCAGGACGAGTATCAGGCGCAGAAGCGCGGCGGACGCGGCAAGCTTGCCGCCGGCACCAAGCAGGAAGACTTTGTAGACCAGATCTGGGCTGCACATTCGCATGACTGGCTGCTCTGCTTTGGCTCCAACGGCAAGGTCTACAAGCTGCGCGTCTTTGAATTGCCGCAGGGCTCGCGCGGTTCGCGCGGCAGGCCATTCGTCAATCTGCTGCCGCTGGAAAACGGCGAGAAGATCAGCGCCGTATTGCCCATCAAATCTTTTGATGACCCCGGCAAATACATCTTCATGGCTACCCGTCTGGGCACCGTCAAGAAAACCGCACTGACCAACTTTGCCAACATCCGCAGCAACGGCCTCATCGCCGTGGACCTGCGTGTGGACGATGCGCTGGTTGGCGTGGCACTCACCACCGGCAGTAGCGACATCCTGTTGTTCAGCGATGCCGGCCGCGTGATCCGCTTCAAGGAAACCGACGTGCGCAGCATGGGCCGTACCGCTACCGGCGTGCGCGGCATGCGTCTGATCAAGCGCGGTGAAACTAATGTGGACGACGACGGCTCTGATGATGCCGCAGTAGAAGACGCAGCGGACGCCGGGGATGATTCAGAAACCACCATCGCCGCACCGTCGCAGGCCACCATCATCTCGCTCATCGTGGCCGACAAGGGTGAGATTCTCACCGTCTCAGAACTCGGTTACGGCAAGCGCACTGCAATTGACCAGTTCCCACGCAGAGGCCGAGGCGGTCAGGGCGTCATTGCCCAAAGACTGACCGACAAGACCGGCAACCTCGTCGGCGCCATTGAAGTGGAAGAAGGCCACCAGGTCATGCTGATCTCGGAAGCCGGCATCCTCATCCGCTTCAAGACCACCGACGTGCGCAGCATGGGCCGCAACACCCAAGGCGTGCGCCTGATGCGACCGGACAAGAACGATCGACTGGTCGGCCTGGACCGGGTTGAAGTGGAAGATGAAGCTGAAGTTGAGACTGATGCGGACGGCGAGGGTGAAGGTGGAGTGGTGCCGGGTGATGGCGAATAAGCTGGCGCGGCGGCGTCTAACCTGCGATACCCCTTGAGGAACTGACGTGGCGAAATGGGACGACGACATAGTCTTGGCGCTTGAGAATCTCGGCGGCAGTGCAAACTACGACGATCTGTACGCAGAAATTGAAAAGCTGAGAACCGATCTTCCTCCCACATGGAAGTCGGTAGTTCGTCGCCGAGTTCAGGATCTTTCGTCAGATTCTGCTGGATTCAAGCATGGCCAAGACCTCTTCTTCTCTGTTGAGGGTTTGGGTGCTGGTGTTTGGGGCCTCCGTTCAGCTCTAGCTGAAACTCCTACAGCGGTCGATCTTCCGTCCGGAGTCGAAGAGCCGGAGAAGGCATATGTACTTACATACCGTGTTTTAAGAGATACACCTCTGGCTCGTAAGATTAAGCTGCTGCACAAGGACCGGTGCCAAATCTGCGGTCAAGCCGTCAATATTGGCAACGGCGAAACCTATGCTGAGGCTCATCACATCATTCCGCTCGGTGCGCCTCACCATGGGCCAGATACAGCAGAAAACATCATTGTCCTGTGCCCTAACCATCATGTGCTCTGCGACTATGGCGCGATCAAACTGGTCTCGGCAGCCATCACTAGCGTAAAAGGTCACGTGATTTCGGCCAAGGGTATTGCCTATCACAATGAAAAAATTGCAAAGAGCGGGGTATAACAAACGCTTTCTGTGTGACGTATTCGCTTTCGGCTCATACGCGCCTGAAGCGAGGCGTTGGACGGCATGAAAGCTAGGAGTGATATATCGGACAAGCTGGTGCACTTCACAAGCGGTGCGTCGCACGAGGACGCCTTTCAGAATCTACGCAGCATATTACGCGACGGCCAAATAGTCGGTTACAGCAGCAAGATTCGTGGAAACTTCAATTGTGTGTGCTTTACCGAAGCACCGCTCACCTCGGTGGAGCAAGGTTTGGTAAACCCGAAAGCGCACTCTCGTTACTCGCCATTCGGACTGATGTTTGAAAAGGCCCAAGTCTTCGAACTTGGCGGACGGCCAGTTATCTATCAGTCCGAAGGCGAGTACGCGCTGCTACCCGAATCCCACCAGTGGCGGCACGTACGTTACGAGCCCAGTGCGAAGCCCCCCATTGATCTAACTTGGGAGCGTGAATGGCGCATCAAGACGTCGGCATTGATACTAAAACCTGAAGAAGTCGCAGTGATTGTTCCTGACTCTGGTTGGGCAGAAAGACTGATTGGGGAGCATGAGCAAGGAGAGGATTGGCGAGTGTATGAGTACACCACGATCATGGATGCTTTCTTGGCGGAGCAGTATAGAGAGGCTTTCGCGTGGCGAATTGTGACGCTGCGCTAATGCTGTTTAACAAGGCTTTGCAGTCCGACTTCCTCGCCTACGCCGCGGCCGCGGCTGAAGGCGGGCGCTATGCGCCTTCTCCAATTGTCAAAGCATGTAAACAAGAATGAAGCGAATTAGTAATTGGATTGGCCTGTTCGAGAGCCACCTTTCGGCTGCGGAGTGGGCTTGGCGAATCATTACAGTTCTAGTGATCGCAGGTGGTGGCACGAGCACCGGGTTGCTTGCAAAAAGCTCAGAAACATTGAGCGCTTTGGGACCCTTGGTATGGATCGGAATAGGGCTAATTTCGGCCCTTTTGCTAACTATAATTTTCTACTTGGTAAAAGCTGCACAACTCAAAGATGCGGAGGCTGGTTATGTCAGAGCAGTATCGGTCGAAAGCACTGCCACAAACCCCTTGCTTGATAGCTATAAAGACCAAGTAATAAGGGTTGAAGACTTGAGGTTGCCGGGAAAGCAGCTCCACAAGAACAAACATTTTAAGCGCTGCAAGTTTGTTGGCCCGGGCGCAATTGCGATGCTTGGGGGAACCTACCAAAATGATGGTTTCGTTGAATGTGGAACGATCGTAGTGCTTCCGGAAAAAGTAATGCTTACGGGAATTATCGTTTTTGAAAACTGTACCGTTGAAGAATGTGAGTTCCTCCGAATTTCGGTCTTTATGAATGAGCAGATGGCAAGAGAAATGAGAAAAATGGGAGCAGAAGTTGCAGGTCTGCCAGGCGCATAACTTATCGCTGCAGCCGATGTGACGGTTCCTACGCTTTAGTGGACGCTCTGCGTCAGCGTCGCCCCGTTTGATCAAATTCACGGGAGCAGTTGCAACACCTTTCCAACTCCTACATCGACTCCACCAACACACTCAAAAACTTCGAGTTGGCTTCTTCGCCCAGGGCCAGTGCTTCGAACTGGGCAGCGATGGGGCCACTTCCATGCGCTTCGCGGAATTGGCGCATGAAGCTGGCGCCGCCGAGTTCGCCTGCGGCTTGTAGTTGAAACTGGGTTTTGCGGTCGTGGCCGTCCAGGGCTTCGTCGTAGAGCGCCTTTGTATTGGCGATGAGGTCTTTCAGCGCTGCCATGCGTTCTTCGAAATGCTCGTTTTCTTCTTCCAGCGATTCTATGAATTCCGAAATCGCTTCTTCGCGGTCGGCGCAATCCAGCAGGCCTTTTTTCTCTACCGCGTCCTGCGTCTGATCTGCCCATGTTCGGTATTTGTCGGCGGCCATGCGCTCCAGTGCTGCGAGCAGCAGCGGCGCTTGTTCCGGTGCGAGCTTTTGCAGAACCGGGGCAAGGGCATCAAGCAGGGGCTGGGGGCTGTTGGCGTCCGATGATGATGTGGTCGTCGTTGTCATGATGTCGCACTCTCCTCATTGCATTCTCTGTGCTCTTAGTCTGCCTCGGGTCAGCGGTGATCATTGCTTCCGCAGACCTTGCTTTGAAATCGCTGCCCTCAGGTTCGTTTACGCGCTGCGTCGCTGACACGACGTGCGAATACTTTTTTTTCTTCGCTGGAATCAGCTTGATCACTGGCCAGCTTCTTGGCAGTGCTTCGCTGTGCTTTGCGCTTGAAGCTGAGCTGATCCAGTGAACGCACAACGCGTTCACCTTCTTCCGGCGTAATGGCTTTGTTGAGCGAATCCACCAGCAGCTGAACCTGCGGGCCCTGATCTGAGGTTTCAAGCGCAATCAGTTTGGCGCGGGTGAGGGTGTCCAGACCGCGCGCAAGGTCACCCTGACGCAGATGTGTGGCGTCCCAGTGCTGCATGAGCTGGCTGAGCGACATGGCCTGGCCCTTGGTGACGCCGGCCTCGCCGAGAATGCGGAAAATGGCGATCCAGACTGATTTGGTTGAAATCATGAGGCCTTCATGTCCTCATGACGGAAATTTGCTTTGGCACATTCAATATTGGGTGATGTGGCAGCTCGCATCTGCATCAATTCTCTGGATACCTGACGATCATGATATTCCTCTTGTGCCTGCGATTGCGTCATTGACGCAAAATGCGACAAAAAATCACGACCTGAAGCACGTTTGCCTTGGTGTTGATTGGCTATAAGAGGTGACTACGGATCGTCAGATTAGCGAACCAGGCCTGCAAGCAAAGTCCGTGCGAGCACGGATTGTCAATTTGGACTCATGGCCAGACCGGTAAGGGTAAGGGGCCATGGCATGTCAGACCTCATGCATCAGACAATATCGCTGCGGCAATGGGCAGAGGGTATCGAACGATGCTCGTTTGCTGATGTCGGAGCCAGCCATACGAGGCAGATATTTCAGGCCTGACAGACAGCAGGAAGCCTGCAGAAGGCCACAAGTGGGCGAATCTGCTGTTTCCCGGAGCAGACAGGCACTTTCAATCAATCATTTATTCATTCATTCAATGGAGAGCTGAGTTTTGATCAACACAATGCTGGAAGGAATTGATATTCAACAACTGATGACCTGGGTGCAGATCGCCGGTCTCAAGCTGATTGCGGCGCTGCTCACCTTCTTCATCGGCCGCTGGATTGCCGGCATGCTCATCAATGGCATGAACGCGGCCATGACGCGGGGCAAGGTGGATGCCACGCTGGCCAATTTCCTGGGCAATGTGCTGTACGGCGTGATGCTGGCCATCATCGTGATTTCCGCGCTGGGCCAGCTGGGCGTTTCAACCACCTCTGCCGCTGCCTTGCTTGGTGGTGCCGGTGTGGCCATTGGCCTGAGCCTGAAAGATCAGCTGTCCTCATTCGCAGCGGGTGTGATGCTGATCATCTTCCGCCCCTTCAAGAAGGGCGACTTCATTGACGCTGGCGGTGTGATGGGCACGGTTGAAGAGCTCAAGATCGTGGCCACCATTCTCAAGTCGCCAAACAACCAGCAGGTGATGGTGCCCAATGCGGAGATCTGGGGCAGCACGATCACCAATTTCTCTGCTCGTGATACGCGGCGAATTGATCTGGCGGTCGGTATTGCCTATGACGCAGACATGAAAAAGGCCAAGCAGCTGGTCATGGAGCTGATCAAGGCCGATGAGCGCATTCTGGCCGAGCCGGCGCCGTGGATCGGCATCACCGAGCTGGGCGACAGTGCCGTTACCGTCACCATCCGCCCCTGGACCAGGACTTCGGACTTCTGGCAGACCCAGTGCGACCTGATTGAGGCAATCAAAGAGAAGTTTGATGCCAATGACATTGGAATTCCGTTTCCACAAATGGATATTCACGTCAGCAAGGACGGCGGCAAAAGCTCCGGCGAAGAAGCGTAAGCTTTGCTGAGCCGGTCCGGCGGCAAGCTGCCCTGCTTTTAGTTGGGGGCGGCTTGCCCTTGTCACGACTAGGCTTGCAGGTTCTGCGGTTGGCTGGGGTGAGCCGGCGCAGAGCGCCCATTGTCGGCAGGAGAAAAACAAGATGATTGGGGACAGATTCTGTTTGTGGAGCGGCCTGGGGTTTGCCGTGATGTTCGGGCTGGGCTTTATTGTGCTGGCTGGTTTCATGCCGGCGCCAGGGCCCTCGATGGGTGCCGAGGAAATTGCTGCGCTCTACCGCGAAAACACGCTTCAGGTACGCTTTGGCGTTGCCGTGATGCTGATCGCCTGCGGTCTGATGCTGCCTTTTCTGAGCCTGATCTCAGCGCAGATGAGCCGCATCGAGAACTGCAGTCAGTCGCTGGTTAACACGCAAATGGTCTGTGGCGTCATGGGCGCGGCGGTGGTGACCTTTGCAGCATTGTTCTGGGGCTGGGCGGCGTTCCGGCCTGAACGCGATGCAGAACTCATCCAGGTCATGAATGATCTGGGCTGGCTGTGTCTGTTCACAACCGTCAGTGGGCCGGTTATCCAGCCCGCGGTGATCGGCATTGCCATCCTGGGTGATCAGAGCGAGCGGCCGATATTTCCGCGCTGGGGCGGTTACTTCAATCTTTGGGTTGCGGTGCTCTTTGCCCCCGGCGTAATTGCGCTTTTCTTCAAATCAGGCCCGTTTGCCTGGAATGGCTTGTTCCCGTACTGGCTACCGTTCGTTGCCTTTGGAAGCTGGTATCTGGTGATGTTCTGGTTGCTGCGCAGCAGTTTGAATCGGCGCGCACCGGCCTGAATGAATATGCGTAATCGGGCAGGGATGCAGGTCGTGTCAGCATGCCAATCAAGATTTCCGGGTACTGGCAGATGTCCGAAGCGGCCCGCCGGTGCCCAAGTCCAATTTCAATCCAAGGGGTATGTGGCATGACGTATGAAACACTGTTGTATGCAGTTGAGAATGGAATCGCCCGAGTCAGCCTGAACCGACCTGCGAATCTCAATGCCCTGACCTTCCAGATGATTGATGAACTGCGAGACGTCATCGCAAAAGTCGGAGCCGATGACGAGGCGCGCGTGCTCCTGTTGACGGGCGAGGGAAGGGCGTTTTCCTCCGGGGCAGATCTGGCCTCTGTCGCCAGTGGCGACATGCCGCGGGATGATGAAGGCAAGGCCGATATCGGCAAGCCGCTGGAAACCCACTACAACCCGCTGGTCCTCGAGATGCAGGCGCTGTCCAAGCCCATCGTTGCGGCGGTTAATGGAATTGCGGCAGGTGCAGGCTGCTCTATCGCACTGATGGCAGATCTCACCATCGCCGCTCGGTCCGCCAAGTTCTTGCAGGCTTTCGTGAATATCGGCTTGATGCCGGATGCAGGCGGCACCTGGTTGTTGCCGCGTCGGGTGGGTTCACAAAGGGCAATGGGCTTTGCGATTCTCGGCAAGCCGATTACCGCAGAATTGGCGCTGGAGTGGGGCCTGATCTGGGACATGGTTGAGGACGATCAGCTGGCAGAAGCCAGTCATAAGCTGGCAACCCAGCTGGCAACCGGCCCGGCGGTAGCACAGGCCAAGATCAAGCAGGCGATCCAGCAGGGCGGTGTGCAGTCTTTGTCAGAGCAGTTGCAACTGGAACGTGTTGAACAGCGCGAGCTTGGCCTCACGCACGACTGCATGGAGGGCGTGACGGCCTTTATCCAGAAGCGCAAGGCTCAGTTCAAGGGGCGCTAGGCACCGGGCGGTGCCCAGGCCACACCCGGGCCACACCGTTACACGTCGATGATGATCTTCTTGCCGGTAGCGCGCGAGACGCAGGCCGTCATGTAACCGGCATCGCGTTGCGCCTGACTGAGCACCACATCTCGATGTTCCACCTCGCCCTCTACAACCTTCAGGGCGCAGCTGCCGCAGAGCCCCTGTGTGCAGACAGCCACCGCATCCGGAATCTTGTGTTCGGTGAGTACGTCCAGAAGGCTCTTGTCTGCCGGCACTTCGACGCTGAACCCAGATTGACGCAACACCGCCTCAAAAGGCTGGTTGCTTTCTGCGCCAACAATCTGTGGCGCGCTGAAGCTTTCGGTGTGAATATCAGACGTGGGCCAGCCTTGCGCTATGGCAGTATCCGAGACGTGGCGCATGAAGCCCGCCGGGCCGCAGATATACAGCGCGGTGCCGGGCATCCAGTTGCCTAGCATCTGCGGCGAGATGGGGCCCTCAAGGCCAGTTCCGTCGTCAAAATGGAATTTCACCCGATCGCGATAGGAAGCCTCTGCCAGTTCATCACTGAAAGGGCATATCGATTGGGTCCGTGCACACACGTGAAACTGAAATGGCGTGCCTTTCTGCTCAAGGGTTTCGGCCATTGCCAGCATCGGGGTAATGCCAATGCCGCCTGAAACCAGCACTACTGAGCGTGCGCCCGACTCCAGGGCAAAGTGATTGCGCGGGTAGCTGATGCTGATCTCCGCGCCTTCAACCAGCGTTGCATGCACCGCAACAGAACCACCGCGACCCGCGTCTTCACGCTTTACGGCAATGCGGTAGCGACCGTCTGCGCGCAGCGCGCTGCACAGGGAATACTGCCGGATGACTTGCCCCGGCAGGTGCAGGTCAATGTGCGCGCCAGCCTCGTAGGCCGGAAAACTCGCAGCGTCCACAGGTTCAAGCGTGAACGCGCAAATGTCTGGAGACACGCGCTCTACGCTGGTGACGCGCGCCTTGAGCAGGCCTGAGTGGCGCGATGATGAAGGGGGTTGCGGTGCGGGATGGGTGAGCTTTCCAACTGGCCAGCTCCAGACCAGTTCGCGCTCGCGCTCCAGCGCATTGCGGGTGGCATTCCATGCCTGGTTGTAGCGGTAGTAGGGAACCCCCGGAAACAGATGATGCATCAGATGCTGGCTTTGCGAGATGCAGGCATAACGCATGAGCCATCCGCCCTTGATCATGCGCGTGCCCTGAATGGGGTTTTCTGCCTGCACCACACCGTGTGGATGTTGAATGGCGGCAAACATGTAGGTCAGGAACGTCATGCCGATTCGCTGCGGGATCAGCCACAGGAAGATGAACTCCCATGCGTAGGCCGATGTGAGAAAGCCCACGTGAATAACGATGAAAAGAACCGCGCCCATGCCGTCGCGGATCAACTCAGGCAGCGCGCGCTCGCGCCAGCGCTTCAGGTACCAGACCACCCAATAGACATCGATGAACGTCCACGCCAGTACGCGTAGCGGAATCGGCGCTGATACAAGAACGTCATCAGGGTCTCGGGAGCCCTCGCCGGTATAGCGGTGATGCTCGAGATGCAGGAAGCGATACAGACCGGTGGTAAAGCCGGGAAACAGCGGCAGGACAGAGGCGGTGCCGATCAGGTCGTTGATCTTGCGGTTGCTGGACACCGAGGAATGCGCTGCATCATGGAAGGGAGTGAACGCCATATAGATGGCAATCGCGTTGATCGTCATGGTGAGCCACAGAGGGCTCCAGCCTTGCATATAGGCAGCGATGCTCAGAATCAATGAGCCATATACGCCCATGACCATCAGGATCTCTTGCCAGGCAAATACCGGTAGGCGCAGGGCGTCCTGCAGGCCCGGCGAAGTGACCAGCTGACTGAGCAGTTCCCGATCTTCTGCGGGGTAGGCGGTTTGGCTCATGTTGAAAGTTCTCTTGCTGGTGCGGTTGGGTCTTGTGGAAGCTGGCGATGACCCAGTATTCCAAGGGTCGCAAACCGGCTGGTCACACGGAGTATCGTACGCTCAAGGTACCTAAACGCCCTGATCGGGGAAACAGGGGCTGAGCCCCCCTAACGAACGGATGGGTTGCAAAAGCCGTTATGACCTGTTCAAGAGGGCTATGGAACGAAGCAGAAGGCTCGGCCTGATTGCGGTATGGGCTTTACACTCCTACTTCCTCACATATCTGACAGTATTCAAATGGCAGCCAGCAGCCTTCTCGCACTGATTGACGACATTGCCACCATCATGGACGACGTTTTCATGATGACCCGCATTGCAGCCAAGAAGACCGCCGGTGTTCTCGGCGATGATCTGGCCCTGAATGCGGAGCAGGTTGCCGGGGTCAAGGCGGACCGCGAGTTGCCGGTGGTCTGGGCCGTGGCCAAGGGGTCGGCGATCAACAAGGTCATCCTGGTGCCGGCTGCGCTGGTGATCAGTGCCTTCGCGCCGTGGGCGATTATTCCAATGCTGATGCTCGGCGGCGGCTACCTGTGTTACGAAGGCTTCGAGAAGATCGCTCACAAGTATCTGCATTCTGCTGAAGAGTTGGCAGCACATCGCGCCAAGCTGCTGCACGCCGTGGCGGACAAGAAAGTGGATATGGTGGCTTTCGAGAAGAAGAAGGTGAAAGGCGCCATCCGCACGGATTTCATTCTCTCCGCTGAGATTATTGTCATCGCTCTCGGCGTGGTTGCCGGACAGGACCTGCTGACGCAGTTTGGCGTGCTGTCCCTGATTGCATTGCTGATCACGGTTACCGTTTACGGTTTGGTGGCCGGTATCGTGCGTATGGATGATGTCGGCCTGGCATTGGCCTCGTCTGATAGTGGCTTTCGACAGAGCATCGGGCGTGGCCTGCTTGCCTTCGCGCCGATCCTGATGAAGACGCTCTCCATTGTGGGCACTGCCGCCATGTTTATGGTCGGTGGCGGCATCCTGGCGCATGGCATCCCGCCCGTGCATCACTTCATTGAGCATCTTTCGGGCAGCGTGGGCGCGCTCGCATTTGCCGGCCCGGTGGCCGCCTTTATTCTGCCGAGTCTGCTGGGTGCACTCTTTGGTGTTGCAGCCGGTGGCGTGCTCGTGATGGGCATGAAGCCTTTAATAAAAATCAAGAATGCCATCGCATCCTGAGCTGCGTTGATCAATGTTTGATTGCGTGCTGATGACCTCTTGCATGACATCTTTATTGCACGGTTTGTGTTGATCAATGAGTCGGAAAAAATAAAGTCCGCGGCAATGAGAGGCGTCGCACAGTTGCGGCCATGATTTGCGTTGACACGTTTTGGCCAACAGGTCTAATGTCTCCGCACCTTTTCGACGTGCGTGTATCTCAGGTTTCAGCGCCGTTACGTTCACGCTTGTCGAAGAGATAAAACAAAGCTTCTCAACATCAATCGTCCAGCTGGGAGAGAGCTCGGGCAGTGGATGTACTATCTCAATTCGCGCTATCTGCACTGGATAATGCGGTCAACGATCTGTTGACCGTTGCTGTGCCTAACGGTGTCAATCGCCAGCTCAGCATTATTCCTTCGCAGATCAAACCGGCAGGACTCGGCGGATACCTTGGCGCACACGCCGAGCCGTCCGGCCCCATCCTTGCACGTCGCATTATTGCCACGCTGGATTTGTCGGTCAGTCAGGGTAGTGACAGCAGCGCAAGTACCTACTTGAACCAGCAGTTGCGCGTCCTGCTCACGCAGGACAGGGGTGATCTGCAACGTGCCGGCTTTTACAAGATCAAGCTTGATCCAGAACGCAGCGAGGCTTTGAGCGCTCGTTTCAATGTTGATTTTGAATACCGCCATCTGCCTACAGATCCGGGCGGCATTATCGAAACACTGGATCTGGGTCTTGATCTCAACGCTACGCCCTACAAGGCGCGATTCGTTTGGGATGTTGATACGGCGTCGCTGCGTTCTGAAGCAGAGCCCCTGCGAGAGTTCGCCATCGCGGATGACCCGCATCTGAGTCCCACGTCGCCGGCATCCAACTGGCAGTTTGATAATGCCAATGGCTGGATCGCACAGGGCGGTGCGGCTCGCGGCGGCAGCCGGACTTTGAGCAACGCGCGCAAGGCTGGCGCACAACTACTTTGGCGACCCAACGCGAACCCGCTGCGTCTGTCGCGCTTCATCGCAAGCATGCGGTTCCAGAGCGACAGCCACGATGGAATCGGTCTGGTGTTCTCGCGCAAGGATGACAACAACTTTTCATTCTTTCTGGCCTCGCACCGGCATCGCTATCAGATGTTCGGCAGCAAGCGAAATGGCGTTTACGACTTCATCGGAGTGCCTGCCGAAGAACTGGAGATGTTGCCGGGTCAGCCGCATCAGCTCGAGATCATCTGTTTCGACAAGACCTTGATCGCTGTGCTGGACGGCCAGCAGACCTTGCAGGTTGAGCGGCAGGAAGAAAGCGAGCCGGGTGAAATCGGCTTTCTGACACATGTAAACGATCAGGCGCATTTTCTACGTGCGCGTCTGGTTGAGCTGTATTGAACTAATTCGGATTGATTGAAGAGACCAAACGACCAGGAGGTCAGCCATGGAAGAAGCGTTTGCAGAACAGATCATCCCGGGAACCTATATCCGGGTTCTCTCGGAAGGACTGATTTCTCCGCAGGGCGTTGCAGCAGGGAATATCGGAATTGTTGGAACCGCAGAGCCGCTGCCGCTTCCAGCGCCTGAAGGCGGTGGGGCGGCGCCCGTTGCGAGCTTGAACACCTCAACGCAGATTCTTTCGAGTCTGGAAGATGCGCAGAAGCTGTTTGCGCCATCTGATGCTGCCTCAGAGACTTCCAAGTTCAATCTCATGCGTAGCCTTGAGCTGCTGTTCCGCAATGGCGCACGCACGGTTTATGCGCGAGCCATTGCCGAGACAACCGACAAGAGCAAGTTCACCGATGAGATGAAGGAACTGCTCAAGGAGAATGTAAACATTCTGGTCATTCCAGAACTCAGCACGGCAGATGCCAACACTGAGCTGGCTTCTCTGGCGGGCACAGCAGAGTCGGAGGGCAGGGATGTCATCGCGGTCGTTGGTGCGGACAAGCAGATTCCTTCCGAGATTACGGCGGCGGCCGAGTTCAAGTCCGACAAGCGCCTGATCCTGTGTGCGCCGGCCATCGTGGCCTATGACCGCGCCTCCAAGAAGGATGTGACCTTGCCGGGTCGTTACACCGCCGCAGCGGTCGCCGGTCTGATTGCATCGCTGGCTGCGCATGTAAGTCCGACTAATAAATCGCTTCCCGGTGTTGGCCAGATTTCGCGCAAGTACAACTACGGCGAGCTCAAGTCTCTGGTGCAGGGCAATGTGCTCACACTGGAAAACCGTGGCGGCGTGCGCGTGGTGCGCGGCATCACCACGGATGGTGCAGGCGCTGCGTTCTCGCAGATCACAACGCGAAGAATCGTGGATTACGCAAAGGCTGGTGTACGCCAGGTCACCAGCCCCTTCGTTGGCAAATTGAACAATGCGCGTGTACGCAAGGCGATGGAAGGCGCGCTCGACGGCTTTCTCACCACCATGCTCATCGATGAAGCCTTGACCGACTACACAGTAAATGTGAGTGCGACCAGAGCTGATGAGATTGCAGGCCGCTGCGTTGTGAATATCTCTTTGCAGCCGACCTTCAGCATTGACTACATCCGCGTCACCCTGGCGCTGTCCTAATCGAACAAGGGAATCAATCATGGCAAATACCAGTGTTTTTACCGGAGCAGATGGCTCCATTACCTTGTCCTCGACCTCATCGGATGGCATCGAAGCCGAAGTAGCGCAGGGCATTATCGATGGCAATGATCTGGTCTCAGTAGGCCGCGCCACTGGCGTTGCAGTGGAAGTCACATCGGACGTGCGGCCGTTTCATGAAATTGGCCAGCGCTATGCCACGCAACTGAGGCCCGGCAATGTCTCGGTGCGGGGCAACATCAAGCGAGCCTACCTCAACGGCGCCATGTTGCGACTTCTGCTCGGCGAAGCGGCCGATGGCCGGCCCGGTGCGTCATGGGCGCAGCCATCTTTCAATATCACCTTGATGGCAGAAAACGCTGCGGTTCCGGGCGTGCGCTCCACCGTCACGCTGCACGGCGTCAAGCTCGACCAGTGGAATTACAGCGTGCCGGAAGATGATTTCGTCGTTGAATCCTGCAGTTTCCAGGCCCTGTACCTGACGGTTGGAGACGAAGGCGCCTGATGATGACTCCGAGCCTGCAAGGCCGCCATGAATAGTCCGCCCAGCAAACCTTCGGTGATGCTCACCGCCGACGAACTGCTTGCCGGTTCGGCGCTGACCTTTGACGTCGAGGTTCCGGCCAGTATGTTGCCAGGAGGGAGCGGCGAGAGCGGTCACGTTCGCCTGCGACCGTTGACGGTGCGCGACCTGCAATTGATTGGTCGCGCCGCAAAGGACAACGATGCTTTGGCCGCTGCGCTGATGGTGCAGACCGCGCTGGTGGAACCACAGCTGACTCTGGCGCAGGTGAACGCGCTTCAGGTGGGTTTATTGCAGAAGCTGCTTGATGAGGTGAATCACATCAGCGGTATTGGCGCCACTGAAGAGCAATTGCGTGGCGCCACCGAGGACCCGCTGGTCCGTGCGGCTTTTCTGTTGTCCAGCGAATTTGGCTGGACCCCAGAGCAGGTGGGTGAGCTGACCTTGGCCCAGGTGCTGATGCATTTGCAGATGCTCAAGGAAAAACGGGGTGAGCATGACTGATCGGTCACCCGTCGAGCGAGTTCGCCTGCTCCGCGAAGCGGCGCAAAGTCTGTCGCGTGTCAGACAGACCTTGCAGCGGGTGGATGATGAGCAGGTACTTGCACGATTGCTGGAGACCCTGGATCAGTTGCCGGAAGCGGTGCAGTTCTGGCCGCTGCAGAGTGTTGCCGGTCTGCAAACGGCGAGCGGCCCGATGAGTGATGTGCAACAGGCCTTGGAAAGACCAGCGAGCGTGGATGCTCAGGAGTATGCAAGGCGGCTTCGTCAGGCCAGTGATTTGTCGCCTGTCGTTTCTCGAAAAGTTTCAAGGTCTGATGGGCGAGAAGCAGAAGGTTTGTTCTCGCCGGGCGCAGCCTCCACTGTCGGAAAGTCGGATGCCTCGCGCAGCCAACCGGGCTCTGGCAAGAATTCCAGGCCGGACGATTCAAAGGCGGGGCTTGGTTCAGATCGCAAAGCGGCGCCGAGCAAAGACTTTGCAGCGGTGGAGCTAGAGCAGAAGCAGACTCAGGCTCAGGCAGCAGACGCGGGGCCACTGGCCGCGATCGCAAAGTTGGTGAGCGAAATCGGGTCTGCGCAAACTGATTCTGGCCAGCAGAAATTCAAGAGCCAGCAGAACGGCTTTCCGAAGTCCTCATCACACAGCAAGAGGCTGGCTGAGCATGCGCAACTGCGGGCGCGGCCATCACGAACGGATTCGGCACGGCCTCAATCCTTGCCGCGAACTGAGAAGCCATTGCCGCCCAGCCTCAGTACTGTGCCGCGCCCGAGCCTGCAGTCATCGGAGTTTGTGACACAGAATCCAGGTACTGGGGCGCTCGCTTCGGTGGTGGCCAGTCTCTGGGGGCAGCCCGCAGCTCGCGGGCAAAGAACATCATCGGTTCAGGATCTGCGCCGCCATCCTCAGGCAGAACGCGCACCGTCACGCCTGTTGACGACTGTCCATGCGCCTGCTGCTGGCAAGCAGCAAGAGAGCAGTGAACAGAGTGAGAAATCACAGGTCAAGACCACGCCGCCTGCCGCCAGTGGCAGCGCAGCGGATCAGCCAGCGGCACCGGGTACGGAGAGCGTGTCTGAGCAGCTCAATCGTGAATTGCAGGCACAGGCCTGGATGAGCGGGGTAGATCTGTCATGAGCCTGATTCCCATGCTCGGAGACTGGGAAGTACCCAGCGTTACGCGTCTGGAGACGCTCGAGAATCGACGTCTTGCGGAAACACGAATTCCGGGGCGTGCAGGCAGTGTGTTTCAGGATCTCAACCGGGCGCCTGCCAAGGTCGTGATCGAAGGTTCTGTTTATGGCGACGAGCTTGCGCAGACGTTTCTGAGCGATCTGCGCGAGAAGTTTGTCGCCGGTGATCCTCTGACTTTCGTGTCAGACATCGCCACCGGTACCGAGATTCAGTATGTGCTGATCCAGCAACTGCACATACAGGCCGCGGCGTCGCACGCGGATCAGATCGACTATTCAATCTGGCTGGTGGAGTCGCCGCCACCGCCACCGCCGAGCGACATTCTGGGTGGCATCGACACCAGTCTGCTCGATCAGGCGGGCAGTCTGCTCGATTCCGCCATGGGCGCACTCGATGCGCTCAGTGCACTGGGCAGCGTGCCGAACTTGTCCGACCCAACAAAGCCGCTGGCGGGTGCGCTGGATGGTGCAAGCGCCACGGCAGACGAGGTCAGTGGCGTGGGCAATGCGATAGACAGTGCCTTGAACAACTGAGCCATGGCCAATCTCATCGAACAGGTCCAGTCCATCACCTCCGGCTCTTCGGTGAGTGTGGATGTATCGGTGCAGGCGGGAAGCATTACCCAGATCGCCGAATTGGTGATTCGTCTGGCACAGAATCCGCCGGATGACCTTGCGTCTTTCCTGCAACATCTGCAGACCATTCCGACGCCGCAGATCAATGTAGACGGCAGCATTGCCGAGGTCTTTCAGGACATCCTCCCCGGTCTGCAGGAAGGACTTGGCGTCAAGGTATCGGCACTCACGCAGGCTGCGGGCGCAATCGGCAGTGGTGTCAGCACCGACCTCACCGGGCGGATCGAACCTCTGCTGGCGGCGGTCAATCAGTTGAAGGCATTGCTGGACACCGACTGGAGTTGCGGACTGGTTCCGGCACTCGCGGCAAGTCCGGCGGCGTCGACCCCATCGACTGATCCTGCGCCAGACCCTTCACCGGACCCGTCTCCCGATCCGGCGCCGGCCGATGCGTCTTCTGCAGAGCGTCCGGCGGTGCTGAGCACGAACCAGGTTGATGATGCAAAGGCATTGGCCGATACCCTGCCGCCGGACATGGCAGTAAAGGCCTTGCTGATCTGGTTGCACCAGCGTGTGGGCACGAGTCGACCCGGTTACTTCCAACTGCGCTCGATTCCGGTTCTGGACGATCTGCGCGACCCGCTGGACAGCCTGGTGCGTTGGGATGCAATGAGCGGCGCGCAGTTGCAGCAGGAATTTGTAGGCACCCTGAATGTGCTGACCCAGCTGGTGCAGGCTGAGGGGGCCTCGGTGGTCGCGGAATCATTCCCCTCAAGCCTTGCCGCTGACCTGCCGCTGCCTGATCTCAAGACCCAGGTCGATGCACTGATCGATGCGCTTGAAGCCATTCCCGGTGCTGCGGACCCAGCGAGTCTGGCGGCCGCGGCACAGAGTGCCGCGCAGGCCATTGAGCTGCATAACCAGAGCATCGATGCGCAGCTGGACGCCATCGAAGCGCAGAAGCGGTTGATCAGGGAACTCCCCTCCAAGCTCGAAACGCGGATATGCCGGCTGCTGATGCTGGCAACGCCGCGCGCCACGTTCGGCGATCTTTCCAGTCGCCTCGGCGAGATTCCGCAGGCTTTGCCTGCAGAAAGCTTTGCCCCCCTGACGGATCTGTTTGCCAATTTGCAGGAATGGATCGAGAACATTCTCAAACTGCTCGATTTCAGCGCTGTCCTGCAGCCGGTGACCGATGCTGTGCAGACCGTCGAGGCCGAAATCGCAAAGATCGAGCAGGGCATTGCTGAACTCACCGCAGACGCACGCGCCCTGTTTGGTGAAGCGTCAACCGCGCTGGGCGCCGTTGATCTGAGCAGCTTCCAGCAGCAGATCGAAGATGCCTTGCAGTCCGCCTTGCAGGATGTGCAGGTGACATTGGGGCAGGGCCTCCGCGAAGCGGCGGGTGCGATGGAATCGGCCATGACCGAGGTCAACGACGCACTCGCAGGTTTTGACCCGGAGACACTGGGCGCACCCGTGGCGCAGGTGCTCGAAGCGCTGCGCGATCTGTTTCAGGACAGCGCCGTGCAGCAGCTCATGAGCTCGCTCGATCAGATCAAGGCGCTCGCCAACCGGGTGGATGAACTTTCGTTCAAGCCCGTGGGTAACACCGTGATTTCCGGAATTGAGGAGATCAAGAACATCATCGCCGGTATTGATGTTGCGCAATTGCCGCCGCCCGGTGCCGCGCTGATTTCCACCGCACTCAAGGTGCTGCCACCGTCGCTGTCGCCGGTGATCAATCCCTTGATTGCGGGTGCAGAGAATCTGGTAGAGGCGGGCCCGGTGCCGGTGCTGGAAACGATTCGTGATCTGCCCAAACCCATTCTTGATGAGATGCGCGGGTTCTCTCCGCGGGACCTTCTGGATGAACCCCTGAATGTGCCGTTTCAGAACCTGCTGGGTGAGCTCGAAGGTTTCGACCCTTTGCAATGGGTGAATGCCGCAGACGAAGGTCTGGAGTCGCTTAAGCAAAGCCTGCTGGAACGCCTAGATATTCAGGCGCTGCTGGCACCGCTGGCCGATGCCCAGAAAGCGTTGTTGCAAAGCGTTTCGCAATTCCGCCCAGGCGCGGTCATTGCGCCTTTGACCTCGCAGCTGGAGTCTGCGGCGCAGAGCCTGTCCACTGGCCTGCCCGGCGCTGATCTGGTGGAAGGGCTTGAGCAGGCGCTTGCGCGGGTGCAGCAGATTTTCGGAACGCTCTGGCAGGCGCTGGATATTGCCGGTGTCTACGCCGATCGCTTCGCCTTACTGCTAGATCCGTCCGCGCAGCTGGATGCCTGGCTCGACGAAATTCTCGACAAATTGCCTGATGCTGCAGCCGCTGCAATGCAGGCCGAACTCGATGCGCTCGGTGCGGCGGTTGATGCCATGAAAGCCGATGCCATCAATGCGGCCTACGAAGCGGCTTCGGCTCCGCTGCGGCAGGCGCTGGATGCGATGGACGCTGGCGCAGCAATGGGGCGCCTTGCTGCGGCGCGGTCGCGGCTCAGCCCGACAGAAGCACAAGCCAGCCCCTGGCTTGAAAGCTTCAGCCCCTCCGATCCGGTCTTCAACCGTGGCCTGCGCGCCTGTACGGCGCTGCAACAGCGCCTGGAAGAAGGCGATCAGGCCATGTCAGCTTTGATGACGCCATGGGACGCGCGCTATCACGCAGCCAACGGCGCACTGGCAAATCTCAGGCCCGCAAGCTTCAGCAAGAGCGACCTCCAGCAATGGCTCAGAGAGGCGCTGCACCGGCAACTGGGCAAACCGGTGGTCAGTTTCCTGACTCAGCTGCAGTCGCTCGGCGGGGTGTTGCGGACCTTTGTCGATGGCATGGAGGCATCGCTGGGTGTGGTGCAGACGCGTCTGGATGAGGTGCTGTCTGTCCCGCAGGCGCTGGCAGATGCCGCGGCACAACTGACAAGTTTGCAGGACGCGGTTGGCAACATTGACTTGCAGATGTTCAACCGAGAAGTGGACGCCCTCTATGAGCAGCTTCTGGAGCAGGTTCGTGCCCTGGATGTCACGGTGCTTGCACAGCAGCTCAGGGATGCCATGAGCCGCACCCTCAATACCCTGAGTCTGGCTGATGTTCTTACACCAGGCCTGCGACAGGGTATCGAGCAGGCCTACGGCGAACTGCTGGCCAAGGTGGAGGCGCTGGACCCCGAACTGCTGGTGATCGAACCGCTGGATACTCTGTATCGACAGGACATTCTGCCGCTGGTGGAAAGGCTCGACTTTTCCGAGCCGGTACAGAAACTGATTGATGTGTTGCGCGAACTTCCGGATGAGCTGAAGGATGAACTCAACCGGGTTGATCTGGCCTATCAGGAACTGCTGGCAAGCGACCCCGGTGGTAGCGGTGGTGCCAGCATTTCCATTTCGGTGAGTATCTGACATGGGTCTGGGTTCCATTCTTCTCCAGCCGCAGACCTTGCAGCGCATGCAGGCTCAGACGGATTCGCAAAAGCTGATCGATGACATCGTCAGCGTGCTGCATCAGGTTCTGGTCAAGCCGGAGAATGTTGCAAGCGTGGCGCCGGCGTTTCGACGCGCATTCGAAGACATGGGGACGCGCCTGCAGGCGCGGATGGAGCCGGGTCTTGATGCCGCACTGGAACAGATGACGGCATTACTTGCACCCGCAACGGCTGCGTTCCGCAACATTGCTGACGAAGCCGGAGATTTCTCCAATCCATCGGACGGCCTGAACGTGGTCAGTCAGGTGATGGAGTTGATCCTCAATTTTGTAGAGGCGTTGTCTGATGCGCAGCTGCGGGCGCTGGCGGCTCAGCTCAAGATCATTTTTGCCGACACCCTGCGGCTCGACCAGGCGCTGCTGCGCAACGAACTGCGCGTGGTGTTTGTCACGGTGCGCACGCAACTGCTGCAGGATCTGGATCAGCTTGCAGAAGAACAGGCCGGTGTTCATCTCGCTTTGGCCGCATTGATCGGACGCCTTGAGCGTGACGCGCTGGATGCCATGCCCACGCTCAACCTGCATCCGGATCATCTCTCACTGGGCCTGATGCAGGCACTGCGACGCAGCGGGTTCGAGCAGGTCCGTTCGCAACTGAGCTGCATCATCGGCAAGCTCAAGTCACTGCTGGAAGCGGGTGGCAGTGTCCTTGATGCCACCCGGCTGGGGCCGTTTGGTCCGGGCAGCGTCGGCGCCGCACAACCGCGCCAGCCACTGCTGGGTGAAAAGTTCTGCTGGTATGCGACCTGGCTGTATGGCCTGAAGCGACGGGAGTTTCTGGAAGACCCCTGGTTCTTTATCTGGACCACCATCCTGCCAACCTTTCCCAGTGACGAAGTCTGGTTGAATGAAGACCGCACCCAGCTGATCCTGCGGCGAGCGGCGCGCGAAGATGAAGTCCTGTACCGCTCCGAGAGCGGGCCCATCGACTGGTTCGACGCTCCGCAGTTCAAGTCCGGTCCGGCTGCCGAGACCTTTGGCTTTGGCGCAGTAGGTCCCGAATTTCTTGAAGAATGGACGCGCGTCTTTTCCATCCTTGGAGACTTCGGAAAGTTTGTCGCTCACATCGTGACGATGAGCCTGAGCCCCAAGGAATACGCGGCCAATATTCCGCTGTCGATCATTCACTTCGTGCGCAGCGCAGCCAGTGCGATGGCCGATGCGCCGCTCGGGTCTTTCGTCGCCCGCAAGGCAGGTGCAGGCGTTGGCGGTTACCAGTCGCTGTTCAATTCATTCCCCATTCTGGCTGTGCTCGGCGGCTCGTTTGAGGGTATTCACAGCAAGACGGCGCTGGCCAAGAACGAGTTTTTGCAATGGCTGACCCTGATCGGCGGCGATGCGCTGAGCGCCTATAGCATCAGCAGCATCACCTCGACGATTCAGGACGCCATGCTGAGTTTCTGGACCCTGATCAACCAAACCGGGCCCGCCGCAGCGCCGGACGGCGAGGACACACGGCCGAACAACCGCGAGCACGGTGCGGCCATCATCGGCCTGGCCAGTACCGGTGCCAACCTGCTGTTGATGAAGGTGATCATTCCGCGCGAGGACTATTCGCATCCTTTCCAGGGCGATTCCGATGCCAATACCGCGGACGGCACCTGGCGCACATTCTTACCGTGGTGGATGGTAGGCGGCACGCTTGCCGGCGTGACCGGCGGCATCGTCGGGACCTTTGCCGTCTGGGCACTGTCGCGCACTTACGACTGGAAACAGTTCGGCGTGGAAATCGGCGTGGGCGCACTCAAATCCTTTCTCGGATTCACCGTGGCGCAGTACGTGCTGATGGAAGGCGATACCGGCGATGGCACCTACAACACCACAAAAGAGCCGGACGGCACGGTGTATTCCCCGGCGCGCAAACCCTTTGACGGGTATCCGCCGCAGGACAGTTCGCCGTACAAGTTGCCGTATGAAAAGGGCATTGCTCAATACATGGGGCAGGGCAATCAGGGCTACTTCAGCCATATGCGTTTTAACGGTCTGCCCCAGGTCTACGCCTACGACTTTGGCCACGACTTTGGCGACGAGATTCTCGCCTCGCGCGGCGGCACGGTGGTTGACTACTTCGACTGGATTCCGGATGACGTGGAGCCGGACAACGCACAGATCACGCAGGCATGGACAGATTCGGATGCCGTGATGGGTCTCAACTGGCGACAGTTTGTGCGGCCATCGGATGGCTCCACGCGCGTCAACACCGAGTCCTGGAACTTCATCATGATCCGCCACGACGCTGTTGACAGCGACCACGACAAGGATCAGGAAGGCGTCGTGGCGCCTCACACCTATGCGGTCTACGGCCACGGCAAAACCGGCAGCGTGCGTGAGGTGTTCAATGCGCGCGGAGTTGCGCCCCGCGACATCATCGGCACCGTGGTCAGTCAGGGGCAGGTCATCATGCATGCGGGTGACACCGGCGTGAGTTTCCACAATCACCTGCACATGCATGTAATGGTGGCGGCCAGTGATCCGGCGCAGTCGGCCCTGAATATGGTGACGCCCACCGTGCAACCACCGCCGATCGTCAACGGAGGCGGCGCTATCGACACGATCCAGCCCATTGCCATGAGCAACCACCTGCGCCCTTACACCGTGCCTTTTGTTTTCCGCGAGGCGGGTCGTCTGAAGAACCTGACCTGGTACACGTCAGACAATGAGAAGGTGGAACCCTGATGGACTTGCCGTTCATGCCAGATGCGGCGAGCAATCCGGGATTCCGCCCGGCGTTTGCCATCAAGGCCGCTGCACCGTCCGGTGGAGGCGGATTACTGGATGCCGTCAGCAGCGCAGCGTCGAGCCTCATCGGACTGGGCGCGTCGCAATCTGATCCCTGGGCGGAGAATCTTCAGAGCCTGAGCCTGACCCGCGCCTGTGCGCCCTTTGTGGATCAGTGCAGTGTGCGTCTGAGCCGTGGGCCTTCGGCGCCGGATGTCGCGCTCGGTGATGCGCTGACCGTATCGGCCGGTTTTGATTCTGACCTGAAATCAGTGTTGACCGGCACGGTGACGTCCATGACATCGGGTACCGGCTCATCGATGGACATCATCATCAGTTCGCCGGCTCAAAAACTTGCATCGATGCGCCAGAACAGCAGCTACGAGCAGCACAGCCTGTCCGACCTGCTGCAGTTATGGGCCAATGAAGCGGGCGTGAGTGTCGGTACGGTAGAAGCCGGTCCGACCTTCCCGTTTGTGGCGATTGATGACCGCCGTTCGATCTGGGACTGGATGGCGGAGATCGCCGGTCTGTGTGGATTGAAGGTCTGGCTGGACGGGGACGGCGCATTGCAATGCAAGGCAGCTTCGTCTGCCTCCGCCGCACGTTATGTCTACGGCCAGGATGTGATCGCTTTTGATTTTGTGGCGCGTGGTGCAGGGCTGGAGCAAGTCTCCGTGAGCGGTGAGGGTGCTGCCGGCAGTCAGGGCGCGCAGGCCTGGAGCTGGCTGGTGAAAAATGTGGGTGGTGTGCAGGTTGAAAAAGGCGGCGGCAGTCATGGGCGCGTACGTTCGCCGGGCCTGCTGCGCAATCGCGCTGCCGTGGAGTCGGCCGCGCAGGGATTGCATGGAAGCGCCAAAGCCAGTGCCTCCAGCCTGCATTTGCGTGTCAGCGGCGCGGCGCATCTGGGGCCGGAATCGCGATTCGACTTGTCGGGTTGTCCGCAAGCGTCGGGCGACGGCAGCTACAAGCTGGGCCGGGTCACGCATCGCTACGATGCAGAGCAGGGTTTCACCTCCGAACTGCATGGAGTCAAGGCCGCATGAGCGATCTGTTCCAGACCCTGCGAAAACTGGTTCGGGAAGAAATGGCCAGCCAACGCTTTGCCGAGATTGGCGAGGTGCAGGAAGTGTTTCCTGCCGACCCTGACAACTACGCCTGCAGCGTGGCCCTGCGCAGTTCCAACCTTGTGATCAGCAGCGTGCCGCTTCTGGCAACACGCAAGGGCATGGTGTCGGTGCCTGACGTCGGGGACATGGTGCTGGTGCAGTTCGTGGGGGGGGATCTGAATCACCCCATCATCATTGGCAGTCTCTACAACGATGTGGATCGCCCGCCGCCCAATGCCGAAGGCGAGATGGTGATCCACTTGCCGTCCAGCGCAGATGAAGATTCTGCGCTGCGTGTTGCATTGAGTGAGAACTCACCGATGAGTGCGAAGATCAACATCGGGTCGCGGCTCAAGCTGACGCTGCAGGATGCAGACCCGGTAGTGGATCTGGACGTGGGCGATGGCGCCGCCACGCTGCAGATTGAAAGCAACGGCACGGTGACTCTGAAGAGTCAGAACGAGCTGAAGATAGAAGCGCAATCCAACATCAGCATCGCCGCCGGCGGAGAGCTCAATCTCCAGGGCGCAGTTATCAAACTCAACTGACATGAGCCAGCCAGTAGCCAAACAGGGCGACAAGATTGTGGCCACCGACATTCACATCGAGATGATTCCATCACCGGGTGGGCCGGTGCCGACTCCGCTGCCCAATCCGTTCAATGGCTCGCTGGATGGCAGCTTGAGTGCCGATGTGCAGATTGAAGGCAAGGCGGCGGCGGTTGTGGGCTCGACCGCGACGAACACACCGGCTCACATTCCCAAGAGCGGCCCATTCCAGAAGCCGCCGACCAACCGCGCCACGGTTCAGGCCGGTTCAGCCACCGTTTTCATCAATGGAAAGCCCTGCGCCCGAAACGGCGATACCGCCATCACTTGTAACGACCCCGCAGACCTGCCGGCTGGCAGCGTCATCGCCGTGGGCACGGTGCTGGCCGGATAGGAAGACTCAGGATCAATATGCCAGTCACAAGCGAAAACACGTCACATCTGCTCCGCGACATTCGCGCGTATCCCATTCATCGCGAGCTGCGTCCCGTGTACCGGTTGCGGGAAAATTACACACGTCAGTCGAGCCGTCGCGATGTCAGCTGGGACTTTGAACTGGGGCATGGGCGCGAGAACCTTGCGCAGGCCATCATCATGCGACTGCTGGTTCCACGCGGAGAACTGTCTGCTCTGGGACACCCGCAATACGGCTCGCGTGTGCACGAGTTGATTGGGGGGCGCAATACGGCCTCGCAGCGCAATCTTCTCAAACTGCACATTCTCGAAGCGCTGGCGCAGGAACCACGAGTGAAAAAAGTTGCCGAGCTCGATGTGCGGGCGTCCAAAGGCACGCGATCAACTGTGGATGTATTGCTGCGGGTTGAGGTCGCCGGGCTGCCGGAGAGCTTGCAGATTGGCCCCTTCAGTATTGATCTGGGAGCGTCATCATGAGTTTCAGGCGTAAGGCTTATCCCGAGCTTTCAGACCATCTGCTGAATCGCCTGTTGGGCGGTGTCAGTGGCGAGGCGCATGCCTATCCGCCTCCCGGACGAAAGCGGGAACCGTTCTTTCATCCACTGGAGCGAGCGCCGGTGGACAGCATCACTTCGGTCTACGGTTTGCGTAACGGTGTGTCGCATGCCTTTGTTCGCGACGCGGACTACACCCTGACCGATGGTACGAAGCTGAGCTGGATGGACGGCGGCGACCGGCCTGATGCGGGGTCTGTGGTCGAGGTGAATTACCTGCCCAAGCAGCGTGAGACACGGGTGAACGATCTGTATCCCGGTTCTGTCGTTCGTACCTTGATGGAGTCCTTCGCACTTGAAGCAGCCGGCATCTACGCCCAGATGGAAGGTGTGTACCGGGCCGGGTTTATTGATACCGCTGAAGGGTCTGCACTGGATCAGGTGGTGGCGCTGCTTGGCATCAAGCGCATACGTGCCGGTCGCAATGTGGCGGAGATCGAGTTGCGACGTGCGCGCAATTCGCGCGGCGAGATTTTGGTGCCTGCGGGGACGCGCATCCTCACCGAGGATGGTGCCATTGAATACGAAACACTGGCGGACATCAGCCTGTCCGATGGCCAGCTCACGGCAAAGGGCAGTGCACGCGACCGTGTAGACACCAATGACGGCGTCGAGGCGGGCGCCCTGAATTTGCTGGCCAAACCCATTGCGGGCATCGAGTCAGCCAGCAACCCCGGGCCAAGTTCGTCGCTCGACCGTGACGAGAACGATGTCGAGTTGCGCGCCCGGGCCAAGAGCTTCCTGGCTGGCTCTGAGCGCGGCACGCTGGGCTCGATCAAGGAGGCCATTGCGCGCGAAGGTGTCCTCGCTGATGTCGATGACAGCGTCCCCGGTCGCATTGTCATTCTGGTTCACAACAATCAGCTTTCGCCGGAACAGGGCGTACGTCTGGAGGACGCGATTCGCTCGGTTGTCCCCGCTGGCATCGCCTGGGAAATCAGCTACGGGACGCCGCCGCTGGCCATTGATCTGGAGATGCGTCTGAGAACTGCCGAAGGTCAGCTGGATACCGACCTGAAGCGCATTCAGCAGGAGGTGCGCGAAAAGATCACGGAGTACTTTGCCAAATTGCCAAGCAAGTCCGCCGGCAGTGTGACCCGGCTGATCGGGCTGGCCATCGGAGTGCCCGGGGTCGAGGATGTGAGTATTGTCTCGGCGACCGCCGGGGGCAGTTCGATTCTGGACGCCGGCGCTTCCGAGTTGAACGTGGCCGGCACGCCCACGCAGTTGGGCACCTTGAACCTGATTGATCCGGCACTGGCCACGACCTTGTCTGCCGTGGTTCGTTTCCCCAAGGACGCGGTCATTCCTGAGAAGGCCGCCATTGAAGCGGCGCTGCGCAAGGCGGTGAGCTATCTCAACGAGAGCAATGCACAAAGCGCTGCCCCTGCGTCTGTGCGCACGCTGAGCTGGGGCAAATTGGTGCTGGCCTCACCGATGCCGGGCATGGTCACGGTCAGTCTCGCTGAGCAGGCCGCGTCACCGCAGTCATTGCCGCAGGATGCAGACGTGGGCGACTACCGTCTGGAGTTCACGCTGACGCGTCCAAGCGGTGTGAGCCAGATCATGGATTCCGAGACGGCGCCGGAAATGATTCTGGTGCCATTCGAGCGGCTGTCCCTCCAGCGCGTGGCGGTTGAAGTGCGTTCCAAGCTGGCATTTGCATGAGCAGTCACGATCGACTTCGGCAACTCCTGCCATCGGTCTGGCGACCGGAGCCGGGCGAGGAGACCTTGCTGGAATCCATGCTCGGCGCGGTGGGGCAGGTAGTGGACACCGCATCCGTGCAGAACCAGCACGTCATGCGTTCGCACTGGGCCGGTGTCGCCGACGCGGCGATCTGGGATGCGCACTATCAAACGGCGCGCAAAGCACGCGGCCTGGATTCACCCAATGTGCTGGACCCCGAGGATGTCCGTGAGCTCTCGCTCTATCCCTACATCGGTGACCTCGCGCGGGTTGCGTCACTGTTGCGTCTTTCGCCCTGGCTGGAACCCGCAGGTCTGCGTGAGAGTGTGGAGGAATATCGCCAGCGCATCCGCGATGTGCTGGAGGCCTATCAGCTTGGCCTGACGACGCACGCGGCGATTCGTCGCCTGTGCATGGCAGCACTGCCGGAAGATCTGCCCCTGCCGCTGGCAGAACAACGCTGGCCTTTTGCCATTGAAGAGCCCGTTCGCCTGGGCCATCAGTTGCGGCAGATCACGGTTCCTGAAGCACAGGAAGGTGATCTGCTCAGTGCGCTTTATCGCTGGACCGTGGACGCGGCACCGGGTGCACCGGAGGTATTCATACAGGGTGTGGAAGCCGTACCCGAAGAAGTCGGCGAGACGGTGGGCCCGGCGATTGAGCGCTTCACACCGGGCAAAGGCGTGCAGGGTGTGGCGTTGGCCTATGACGGGACTCTGGCGCCAGGCCAGACACTGCGCCTGTCGCCTGCACGGCGAAGTTGCCTGTCGGTCGATGGCGCATTGCAAATCAGCCAGATTGAAGACGAAGACAACTATCTCGAAGACCCCTCACTCAATGGCCCGTGGGCAGCCTTGCCCGATGTACCGGAAGGGCGTGTGCACCTGCTCACCCAATCCATGGACCGCTGTTTGTGGATCGCGGTGGAAACGGATTCGCGAAGCGTCTTGCACCGTTATGACGGGCGCGGTTTCCGGCGCGTGGTCAATACGCCAGCGGTTCGTTTCACTGCCTTGCTGGCCTGGGGCGAGCATGTCTTTATTGGCACGGAATCAGGTCTGTTCCGTGTTCCCTTGTTTGAAAAAGGACGGATTTCGGCCGTTGCAGTTGCAGATATCAGTTCGCCGGTTCATCAGCTGAGCGTGGTGCAGGGGTATCTGGTCTGCGCACATGAGCAGGGTCTGTCGCGGCTGTCGGCCTCGGGGAACGTGTTTCCCGAGGCGCTCATTAAAGGACTGCCGGTCAGGGCGGTACACGAACAGGGTGACCGGCTTTACGTGGCAAGCGACAAGGCCCTGTTGCTTTTCCAGCAGCAGCGCTGGTTTACCTACAAGGGCCAGAGCCTGAGCGAGAACCTGCCCGACTGGCACGCGCTTGCGCAGGCAGACCTGGCCGATGCGGTGAGCCCCTTGCCCCTGATCAAGGACATGGCCACGACGGCCGATGGCAGCGTGTGGCTCGCAACCGCAGACGGTTTTGCGCGTTACCGCGTACACGATGGTCGTACCACCCAGCTGGAAGCCTTTCCCGATCTCGGCCGGGGCGCGGTGCATCAGTTGCACGTCGACGATCGCGGCATGCTGTGGCTGGCCACCGCGCAGGGCTTGTTTCGATTTGATGGCAGCAGCATCGCCCAGCAGCGCCTGGGCGAAGCCCGCTGGCAACGCATGGGTGACGCCAGCCTGCTCTACCCGGATGCGCTGACATCCTCGCCGCGAGGTCACTGGCATTATCTGGTCGCGCAGAAGCGCTGGGAGGCCTTTGATAACCGCCAGCGCAAGTTCATCAATCAGGACATTACTGAACGGCAGGCTGCGGAAGCAGACATCCCAAGTCTGTGTCTGATTTCCGCTGTGCGCGCGGACTTGGGCACGTTTGACGGCAACAACTTCCAGCGCGAAGAAAGCGCAGCGCAGGAACGCCTGCGCGTTCGGATCAAGCCGGACGAACAGACTATTGTTGACGGCGGCTTGCCGGCGTTGCCGGAGTCGCCCGGTCAATGGTGGCGTTATCTGCAGCTCGACGAGCGTCCGCGTGCGCCGCGGCTGAGGCCCTGGTGGTCGAGCGAGGGGCAGTATTTTGGTGCTGAACAGAGCGATGATCGCATCGATCTTCCGGGCCGCCTTGAACCCGGTCGCGAGATTGGCCTGAGTCCTTTTATCCCGGATTTTGCACTGGCGCGGCGCCAACCCTGGACGCCGGCGCCATGGCCCGGCCACTTTCGGGGGCCATCGAGTCCGGGCGAGGTAGACGGACATTTCGAACAGTCCGTGTTCGCGTATCCGCCTTCGGCACGTGTGTGGATGCGCTACGCCGTGGCGCCGGCCATTGGGGTTCGGGTGCGGCTCTTCAAATCTGCACGCGACGAATCCGTAGACCCGGCACTGATTGACCGGGTGTGGGAATTGCTGACCCGGGCCAAGGCCGCAGCGGTGCCCTTGGAGCTGACGTTGGAAGCTGAAATCGTACGAGGAGTTTGATCATGAGTCTTGAAAATGCCATCCGTGACATCGCGGCCCTTGCGCCCAAGAGCAGCGGGCACCTCATACGCCATACCGACTGGAACGCCCTGATCAACGCGCTTGGCGAGTTTGGAAAAACGGTTCGCGCGCATGATGACGAACTTGAGGACGTGCGCGAGTCCATCGACGATCTCGGCGTGCAGCTTGGGGAAGTGGCGGCCAAGGTGCTGGCACTGGGAAGCCGCATGGATGATCTCGAGGCCAGCATTGATCCGCTCCTGCAGAGCTACGTGGTGAAGATGTCCTGCGAGCGTGTGAACTTTGCGATGGGCGAGCTCTGCGTGCTCACGGCTGAGGTTACCGACCTGCGCGGACGCCCCATCACCGGACCGCGTCCATGGGTGGATTTCATTGCAGCCTGGGGGCGCCTGCGCGCACAGGCCGGCTTCAACAGCCGCGCTGGTGCAGCGGACAATTCGATCTCCGTGCAGGTTAATACGCAGGGCATTGCCAGGGTGGTGCTGCGCGCAGAACACAGCGAAGGATTCTCCGAGTCTCAGGAGTCGCAGATCAGCGCCATCATGGGTATGCAGGTGACCGGGGGCGCCACCATTGCCAATGCCATTCTCAATGCCGCGACACCAACGGATACGCCGGCCAAGCGTGCCTACAGCGTGCTCAAGACGGAGTACGAGCGCAGTGATTCCATCGCCCTGCGTTCCTATGCGGATACCTATCACCTGCGCACGCCACAGTGGAAAATCACCCCCGCATTTCCGGGCTTTTTCAATCAGTGGACGGACTATCGCGCCACCGTGATGGCCATGGCCAAGCCTGACGCCGATCCTACGACACCGGACGGCGCGCGCGGCAGCGCCAGTATCCAGGTCACGTTCCGCGACTGGATAGGCCCCTGGGCGGTCGATTATCTGGATGATGATCCGGTCTTCGTCGGTACCATCGTGGATACCTTTGTGCCGATGTTCGAGCTGGAGAATCCATACGCCGCTTTCGATGGAAAGATCAATGCGGATATTGTCTCCAAGGGCATTCTTGGCCGCCGAAAGTATGTCGATGCGCTGGCCAAGGCCGCACAGCTGATCAATCCGGGGCCGCAGGTCAGCAAACAGATTGCCAAGAGTGTTCTGCAGCAGGCGGCGTTTGCGCAGAGTGCGGTGGAAGTCCACGGCGGCTACAAAGCTGGCAATGCGCAGGGCGGCAGCGCCTTTATCGGTAGCAGCGTTCTGGCGCAGGCCAGCAATACCGGAACCCTGGGGCTTGCCGTGCAGGAAGCCAGTCAGGCCGCGCAGCAGGTGTCCACGCTGAGCACCACGGTCGAGCTGATCGAGAATCGCTTGTCGAATGCAGAAACCCTGAGCCGTGATGTACGCAATGGACTCAATGACATCAAGGCCAACGTGAATTCCATCTCGGTGATGGACCCGGCCACGCTGGCAGCGGCCGTGACACGTACCAATACACGGGTCGAGCAACTCGCGACCCAGTTCTTCCTGCTTGAAGATCGCTGATCGCCGTGCCGGACATCTACATCGATCCGGAAGATCTGCTGCCCAGCCAGGCGGCGAGGGTGCTGAACTTTCTCAACGCGGCACGCTCTGCGCAGCAGCTGGCGGATGATATCGAGTATCCGGATGAGCCGGACATTGGCATCAAGCTCGGCCAGCGGCTGCTGGACGCGCGCGAAGCCCTGGGCGGGCGATTTACCGAATTGCGGCAGGTCCGCGCCATTCGGCTGATCGGGCCGGAACGCTTTACTGAAATATGTGGCGCGGCGCTGGGTTTCATTCCGCGCAACATCACCACGCCCAAGGCGATTCTCCTGCAGGGGCAGGCGGAATTGCAGCGCCGTATCGAGGCGGTTTCGCAACAGTCCGTGCAGCTTGAACTGAAGATCTACCCGCAGCCCGAATGGCTCGGCCGATCCTTGCGGGTCCGGGTCATTGCCCGTGACGCGGCTGGCAAGGCATTGCCCAATCGCCGCGTCACCGTGCAGACCAGTGACGGCGCGGTGTCGGCGTCCTACGGCTTTGCCGAGCAGCAGGGGCGGGCGGTAACGGTGA
Organism: Panacagrimonas sp.; assembly: GCA_041603235.1. Classification (GTDB taxonomy): domain Bacteria; phylum Pseudomonadota; class Gammaproteobacteria; order Nevskiales; family Nevskiaceae; genus Panacagrimonas. Next base: position 53,234 of record JBFIES010000004.1, read on the forward strand.
CCACCGGGGCCAGCGGCAGTGCCGAGGTGGAACTGACTCAGGCTACGCTCGAACCCCTGACCCAGAGCCAGCGTGATGCACTGAGCATCGAACTGGGACGTCTTGATTCGGCTTCCGACACGCCGCGGTCCCAGCGCAATGCCTTCATGGGTATTGCGCAGGCCTACCAGTTTCATGGCAACCGGGCGCTGCGCGAGGCGCTGGACATCTACGCCAGACAATGGAAAGCGCGCTTCTTTGATGCGGTGAATCTTCCCGATCCCGATGCTCACTGGCCGCTAGAGACTGCGGTAATTCGGGCCGACGCTCACGCCAAGGAAGGCAGCACCAGCGTGGCGCAGGCCGTGATTGTCGCCAACTGGAAGAACTGGGTGGGTGCCTGGTTTACCTATCTGGATGAATACATCAATCAGCAAGGTGGCCTGGATCAGCGACTGCAGTCCGCCCGCAGCCGTTACGGAAGCGGCCCCAATCTGGCGCGCGGAATCGTGGCGCAGGCACAACATTTTGTGGCGGCACAAAGCGGGCTGGCCGCAGAGTGGGTTTCGCAGCGCACGGTCCGCAATGCTATGACCCGCTTTCTGGGCAATGAAGTGACAACCGCAGGTACTGCCGAGGATCTGGTTGCACAGGGAAACCTGTTCGCGATTCTGGATGTGGCGCCGGAGCAGATCACGCGGGCGCATCCCGGAACCATCGCACTGGTGAGTCAGAGCGAAAAGGCGCTGGATCGCAAGATTCAGTTGGGCAACGGGATTGGTGAGGCGGCCTTGAGTGAGATCAGAACGCTGTCCTCGCAGATCAATGCGCAGGCGCAGGTGATTGATCTGCAGTTTCGCGAGCTGGGTCTGGATCAGGCCAATTTCAATGCGCGGCTGAATGACTTCAATGTGCAGATGGAGGCCTTTCAGGACCGCGCCGCACAGGTAGAAGGGTCATTGCAGGCCTTTGACCAACGGGCAGCAGGCGTGGACGCCAGTCTCACTCAAGCCCAGATTCAGGCAGATCGCGTCAACACTCAGGTGCGTGAGATCGATCAGAAGGTAGCGCACGTTGATGCGCGGAGTCGCGCCGTTGAAAGCAAGATCAGCAGTTTCAACACGCAGGTCAGGTCGGTGGATACCAAGCTTGCAAGCTTCGATACCAAGATTCGCAGTTTTGATACCAAGGTGCGCGACTTCGACACCAAGTACGACGACTTCAAGCGCGTCAGTCCGACGCCAACACCGACGCCTCGACGTTGAGCGTGTCTGTCTTGTACGAACAGCCTGGTGGTCTTGCTGCGCATCGCGTTGCGTCGGGTCAGCGATACGACCTGAGCAGTCCGGTCAAGGAAGGGGGCAGTTTCCTGTTCCGCAGAACGCTGTATATCAATTTACCGATCAACGATCGCGTAAGCGGCCTGCGATTTGCAGGCAATGCCAGCCTCGGCTTGAGGTTCGAGCCACTTGATGTGGGTGTGCATGGAGCTCATCACGCCTGGGTGGAAAAATGGCAGGCGGTTGCGGATGACAAAACCCAGATCAAGCTGAAGTTGCCGGCTGCGATCAAGCGCATCAACAGCATCGCCTACGGCTCGGTTTCACTGGCGCGCATGGATGGCGAGGCCGTGGCGGAGGAGGCGAGTATTTCTGGGTCCACCTCGCGCGACCTTCCGGAAGATTTTTATGCGGCCGCTTTCGAGGCACGCTTTTCCCTGGCGGATATGGCGGCGATTTCACATGCCAAAGCCAGGGCTTTGGAGCGCAGTCGCCAGCGCAAAGGGAAATCACTCTCGGCAGCGCTGGCCACAATTGATGAGCACATCATCGAGCAGGACATCGAGCTGCATGAGGTGTTTCAGGCAGCGCTGCTGGACGCAAGCCTGACCCAGATCGATATCCGCGGACGGCCGTCTTCTCCGCGTATTCGCCTGATCTCTGAAGCCGGGGCGGGAGAGAACCTCTGGCAGTGGATTGAGGCCGGTGAGCAGACCGCCGCCCTGAGCTGGTCGGCGCAGGGTGCTGATCTGGTCAGCCAGTTTCAGGCCGCGCTGGATCGCGCCATGAAGAAGCGCAGTGCCGGGCAGACGCATCTGGAACTGGCGCTGCAGATCGAAAGTGATGCGCCTTGCAGGGTGGTACTGACACAGGCGCAGTTGACCGTACTGCAGGAAACGGAATTGCTGGCGCAATCAGCGAGTCTTTCGTTTGACGGAACCGGCAGAGGCTCGCAGAGCCTTGCACTGCAGCCCTTGCTTGAGAACGGTGGGTTGCCGAAGCACTTGTTGGTATCGGCCAGTCTGGCGTTTCGTGATCTTGCCGCTGCCAATCCCTTGCCGTCCTCGGACGAGCTTGTGTCCAGCCTTGGGGTGCAGATCGAAGAGAACGCGATGATCGCAGTGCGGATCGAATGTTCACAAAGCAGCTGGTTGTGCGGTGCTGCTCTGGCTTGGCGGCCGCAGTCTGAAGCAAGCCAACTTCGACTGAGCCTGCACGACGATCAGGGCGGCGAGCCGGCCGCGCCCGTACTGATGCAAGCCGAGCTCAAGACCGAGGGCATGGGCCGGCGCTGGCTTCGATTCTCATGGCCCCAGGCACCAGCCCAACCGGGCGCCTACTGGCTGAAATTGACCGTCCTGCGCGGCGCCGGCATCTGGTTGGGGGCCACATCAGCGAGCAAGCCCCTGTGGCGGCAATCTGCCGAAAAGCAGCGATCCCTCGGGCGGGTTCCGATCGAACTCTATGCACAGACCATTGAGCCGCAGTCAGCGTCCACGAATGGTGCTCATCATCAGCCCCTCCAGATGTTGCTGGATGGTCAGAGTCTGGTGCCGCTGGCGGGTCACGAAGCCGCATCAGGGAGCGTCATTCAGCTTCAGATGCTGAACCTCGCGTCGGCGTCCTTGAGTGGGGCGGCTCAACTGGAAGTGCGCTGCGCGCGCGATGCCAATGTGACGGTGAAAAGCGTCCTGCTGAGTAGCCTGACCTGAGACCATCAGATGGCCAGGTCGCCGATGAATGCAGGGCGCCCGAGTAAATTCCTGTTGCGCCACTTGAATAAAGTCTTGTATCTCATTGAGTTATTGTAAGTAAATGCTTCATAAGCGTGGCTAACTGATTGGAATCGTAGAACTAACATCACCTGTTATGTTCTAATTCGCGCATGAATTTCAGCGTCCACTTTGATGCAGAGACCATCGCTCGGCTGGCGGCGGCAGTGGAGCGCGTGGGTCTGACTCGAAACCGCATCATCGTCAACGCCGTTCAGGAATGGCTGCAGCGAAATGAGGCAGAGGAATGGCCGGATGATCTCAGGGATCACTGGCGAAATCCGGCGCCCGAACCTGGCGAGCCCAATACCGACTTTGTGCCATGGACGCCGTCCGGTGGGTCGCTTCCCAAATGAAATACCTGCTTGATGCCGGCACCCTTGCGGCGGCTCTGCGCGGTCGCCTGCCTGTGGCCCTTAAACTGGCAGAACTGGGGCCTGGTGATGTGGCGATATCGGTGCTGAGTCGGATGCAGGTGGAAATTGGCCTGTGCTCCAGCTCCCGCGCACAGGCCCGGCATTCCCGGCTGTTCAAGGAATTGATTCAGACCGTCCGGACCCTGGAGTTCGGCGAGGCCGAGGCGCAGCAGGCGGCAACGCTGGGTGCTTATCTGCAGTCTGGCGGCGAGTCCATCGGCGTTATGGAATTGATGCTGGCGGCACAGGCCATGACCAACCGCTACACCCTCATTGCCGAAGACATGCGCCCCTACCGCATGGTGACCGGCCTCAATGTTGAAAGCTGGCTGTCAAAGCCCGCCAAGACCGTTCAGTAGAGCTTTAGAAGTTTGTTGAACTTGTTTCTTTAACCTCATCCTTACCCTGCCAATTTCAAGAGACGCCATGAATCGAATCATCAACTTCAGTGCTGGTCCTGCAACCCTTCCGCAGTCTGTTCTGGAGCAGGTCCAGCGTGATCTTCTGGATTGGCGTGACAGCGGGATGTCGGTGATGGAGATGTCGCATCGCGGCGCAGAGTTCATGTCCATTGCCAGCGAGGCTGAGAAGGATCTTCGTGAGATCGCGAAAATTCCCGACAACTACAAGGTGCTCTTCATGCAGGGCGGGGCGACGGCGCAGTTCGCGCTGATTCCGCAGAACCTGCTCGGCGACAAGCGCAGCGCGGACTACGTCCTGACCGGCGACTGGGGCAAGAAGGCGCTCAAAGAATGCGGCAAATATGCCAAGGCGCAAGTGGCCGCGAGCAGCGAATCTGACAGCTTTACCCACATTCCGGATCGTGCGGGCTGGACGCTTGATGCCGACGCAGCCTATGTCCACATCACGCCCAACGAAACCATCCATGGCGTTGAGTTTCACGACGTGCCCGATACCGGCTCGGTGCCCCTGGTGGCGGACATGTCGTCCAATATTCTCTCCCGGCCGATGGAAGTAGAAAAATACGGCCTGATCTATGGCGGTGCGCAGAAGAATATTGGTCCTGCCGGTCTGACCATTGTGATCGTGCGCGAGGATCTGCTGGGCAAGGCCTCAGCCACGACGCCTAATGTGTTCAATTACGCGTCGGTGGCCGATGGTGAGTCCATGCTCAACACGCCGCCCTGCTTCGCCTGGTATGTCTCCGGGCTGGTGTTCAAGTGGATTCGCGATGAAGGCGGCCTGGAGGCCATCGGCGAGCGGAATCAGCGCAAAGCGCAGATGCTCTACGACTACATCGACGGCGAGAGCTTCTACACCAATCCGGTTGCCAAACAGAACCGTTCGCGCATGAACGTGCCGTTCACACTGGCCAACGCTGATCTCGACAAGGCCTTCCTGAAAGGTGCTGAGGCTGCGGGCATGAGCGGGCTCAAGGGGCATCGCGCTGTCGGCGGCATGCGCGCCTCCATTTACAACGCCATGCCCGAGTCCGGAGTCAGCGCGCTGATCGAGTACATGAAGGAATTCGTTCGCACGCAAGGCTGAAGCCGATCGCCTGATTCGATGCTTCTGGCCAACTTTCACTGAGCCCTTCGGCTCTCTTTCATATTTCGATTTTCCTGATGACCATGTTCAAAGTTCAAACGCTCAACAATATCTCCACGCTTGGTCTCGAGCGCCTACCCCGTGAGCAGTACGAAGTGGGATCAGAATTTTCTCGGCCGGATGCAGTAATGGTGCGCTCTGCGGACATGCACAAGATGGAGATCGCTTCGTCGATCTGCGCCATCGGCCGCGCCGGGGCAGGGACCAACAACATCCCGGTTGCTGCCATGAGCAAGCGTGGCGTGCCGGTTTTCAATGCGCCGGGTGCCAATGCCAATGCGGTCAAGGAACTGGTGCTGGCGGGGCTGCTGCTCGCGGCGCGCAATATTTTCACGGCGCTGGATTTTGTGAAGAAGCTCGATGGCAATGACAAGGAAATGCATGTCGCAGTCGAGGCTGGCAAGAAGAAGTTCGTCGGCTTTGAACTGCCGGGGCGCAGTCTGGGCGTGATTGGCCTGGGCGCAATTGGCGTCAAGCTCGCAAATGCAGCCATCGACATGGGCATGGAAGTTTGGGGTTTCGACCCGGCCATGACCGTCCAGAACGCCTGGAAGCTGGATGCCCGCGTGCGTCAGGCGCTGTCAGTGGACGATTTGATGTCTCGCTGCCAGTTTGTTTCCGTGCACGTGCCCCTGCTTGAGGCGACGCGCGGCCTGATCAATGCCGAGCGGATCAAGATGCTCAAGCCCGGCGGCATCGTCCTGAACTTCGCGCGCGACGCCATCGTGGATGAAAAAGCCGCAGTGGAAGCGCTGGATGCCGGCGGACTCCATGCTTATGTCTGTGATTTTCCGACGCCGCTGCTCAAGGATCATCCGCGGGTGATTGCGACGCCGCATCTTGGCGCATCCACCAAGGAAGCCGAGGACAACTGTGCGGTCATGGTGGCTGATCAGCTCCGTGACTTTCTGGAGAACGGCAACATCACCAACTCGGTCAATTTTCCGGAAGCGGTCATGCCTTTGCTGCCGGGAAAGACCAGGCTCTGCATCTCCAACGCCAATGTGCCCAACATGGTCGGGCAGATTTCCACCGAACTGGCCAACCACTCGCTCAATATTGCGGACCTGCTCAACAAGTCACGAGGCGATATTGCCTACACATTGGCCGATGTGGATTCCGATGTGCCGCAGGTGGCTGTGGATGCGATCGCCAAGATTGAGGGCGTTCTCAAGGTGCGCGTGATCAAGGCCTGAGCTGCAGATGGGATCACGGCCCGCATGACGGGCTGATAATCTATGCCATTGCGTTTTGGCCCATGCGCCCTGTCTGAAACTGATGAAAACCCTACCGGAAGCCCGAGAAAAGATTGACGCTCTGGATGAGCAGATCCAGCGCCTGATTTCGCAGCGTGCGCGCATTGCGCAGGAAGTGGCGCGCATCAAGCAGAGGCAGGGGGATACCGGGGATCACTATCGCCCTTCGCGGGAAGCCGAAGTACTGCGTGCTGCCATCGAGCGTAATCACGCAGAAGATGGCGGGCCGCTGACCGATGAAGTGATCGCCCGCCTGATGCGCGAGATCATGTCGGCCTGCCTGTCTCTCGAATCACCGCTGACCGTGGCCTATCTGGGCCCTGAAGGTACCTATACGCAGGCCGCCGCTCTCAAGCATTTTGGTGACGCGGTCACGGCAAGGCCGCTCGGAGCGGTGGACGAGATTTTTCGCGACGTGGAGTCCGGCGCTGCCGATTACGGGTTGGTCCCGGTGGAGAATTCCATTGGTGGCGTGGTGACGCATACTCTGGATGCACTGGTGCACACCAAGCTGCGCATCTGCGGTGAAGTCATGCTGCCGGTACACCATCACCTGCTGTCCCGTGAAACCCGGCTAGAAGATGTGCAGACGGTTTACGCCCACCCGCAGTCTTTTGCGCAGACGCGAAAATGGCTGGATGCGCGTATGCCCAAGGCCGAGCGTGAGGTGGTTGCCAGCAATGGTGAGGCCGCGCGAATCGCATCGCAAAAGGGCGGGGCGGCCATTGCCGGATTACCTGCTGCGCGGCTGTACGATCTCAATATTCTGGCCTCCAACATTGAAGATGATCCGGGCAACACCACCCGCTTCCTGATCATTGGCAAGCAGGACCCAGGAGTGACGGGCCAGGACATCACCTCGTTCGTGGCAACGGCGCACCGCAACCAGCCGGGCGCCTTGTTCACCTTGCTCAAGCCGCTGGCCGATGCGGCCATCGACATGACGCGAATCGAGTCTCGTCCGGTGGCGGGTTCGCCTGTGCCTGATTACTACTTCTTCATCGACTTCGGTGGTCATGCGCATGATGTGCAGATCAAGAAGGTGCTGGATGAGGTGCGCGCCAACGCAGCGTATTTCAAGATTCTGGGTTCCTATCCGCGGGCAGTGATGTAATGAATAACTCCAAGACCTCTGAGCTGACGCGCAATGCGCTGCCGGGCATCCTCGGCATCGAAGCCTATTCTCCAGGCATGCCGATCGATGAATTGCAACGCAAGCTCGGTCTGGCAGATGTCATCAAATTGGCATCCAATGAAAATCCCCTGGGCGCGAGCCCGCGTGTTCGCCAGGCATTGGCAGACCAGATGCTCAAGCAGAATCTGGCTCTGTATCCGGATGGCAGCGGCTACTGCCTGAAGCAGAAGATTGCGGCTTACCATCAGATTGATCCTTCCTGCATCACACTGGGCAATGGCTCCAATGATCTGCTCGAGTTTCTGGCCCGCATCTACGCAGGGCCAGGTCGGGCGGTGATGTTTTCTGACTACGCGTTTGCGGTGTACTCGCTCGCGACGCAGGCTCAGGATGCAGACGCGGTATTGGTGCCCGCCTATCCTGCGAATCACGCCATGCCCTACGGCCATGACCTGAAGGCGTTCAGCAAGATGCTGAGCCAGCGGCCAGACGTGAGCCTGATCTTCATCGCCAACCCCAATAATCCGACCGGCACCTGGAACACGCCTGAAGAAATTCAGACTTTTCTGGAATCGGTACCGCCGCAGGTCATTGTCGTGCTGGACGAGGCCTACTGGGATTATCAGGATCCCGGTCTGCGCCCCGATGCCCGGCCGTGGCTGGATCGATTTCCCAATCTGGTGGTGACGCGGACGTTTTCGAAGATCTATGGGCTGGCCAGCCTGCGTGTCGGATACAGCCTGTCCCATCCCACGGTGGCGGATCTGCTCAATCGTGTGCGCCAACCCTTCAACAACAACAGTCTGGCTTTGCTGGCCGGTGAACTGGCGCTGGAGGATCAGGATTTTGTCCGCGACTCGGTTGAACTGAACACGCGGGAACGCGAGCGGCTGATCCGCGAAGTGGAAGGCATGGGCCTGAGCGTTCTGCCCACGCAGGCTAATTTCGTCAGTATTGGATTTGGCCGCGACGCCAAGCCGATTCATCAGGCGTTACTGGAGCGCGGCATCATTGTTCGGCCAATGGGTTCGTATGCCTTGCCAGAATATGTGCGCGTCACCGTCGGTTCGGTTGATGAAAACACGCGCTTTCTGGGTGCGCTCAAAGAAATTCTGGCCGCGTGAGCCGGACGGCCATCATCGGTCTGGGGCTGATCGGCGGCTCGCTCGCACGCGCCCTGAAAGTAGCCGAGCCTGATCACCACATCACAGGCTTTGATCCCGACGCGCGGCAGGGTCGGATGGGGCTGGAACTGGGCGTCATCGACGCCGCCGCAGACAGCGCGGAGATCGCCGTCCGGGAAGCCGACCGGATCATTGTCGCAGTGCCGGTGCTGCATACCGCAGAGGCCCTGAAGTCGATCCGATCAGCCTTGCAGACTGGGGCTGTGATCACTGACGTTGGTAGCACCAAGCAGTCCGTATTGAGGGATGTCGAAAGCTGTTTCGGAGAGTTGCCTGCAAATTTTGTGGCTGCGCATCCCATCGCCGGAACAGAGAAGAGCGGCATCGCCGCATCCAAGGAAGGCTTGTTCCGGGACCGCCGGGTTGTGCTGACGCCGCACGCAAATCAGAGCGCTTCGGCTCTGGCACACATTCGCGCGATGTGGGAATCATTGGGCTGTCGCGTAGTGGAAATGGACGCCGCGCGCCATGACGCCATATTTGCTGCGACCTCTCATCTGCCACATGTTCTGGCCTATGCCTTTGTCGACATGTTGACGCGGCTGGACGCGGCCGACGAGATCTTTCCCAATGCCGGTGGCGGATTCCGTGATTTCACGCGTATTGCCAGTTCCAGTCCCGAGATGTGGCACGACATCATCCGCGCCAACGGCAGTGAGGTGACGCGACTGCTGGAAAAGCAGATTGGCGAACTTCAGGAAATGCTCGATCTGATGAAGCAAGGCCAATGGGATTCTCTCAAGGCGCGCTTCGACCGGGCTCGAACGGCGCGCGAAAAACACCTGGGTCAAATCGAATGATGCTGTCGTTAATGCTTGCGGGTTGCACATGAGTTCCTCAACGCCATCGCTGGACTGGACTGTTAGGGGCGAACCCAAAGTGTCAGGAGAGGTTCGCGTACCGGGTGACAAGTCGATTTCACATCGATCGGTCATGCTGGGTTCGCTCGCCGAAGGGCGCAGCCTGGTCACCGGGTTTCTCGACGGAGAGGACTGCCTGAGCACCATGCGGGCTTTTCAGGCGATGGGGGTGCAGATTGATCGCAGCTCGCCGACGAGCCTTGAAGTGCACGGCGTGGGTCTGCATGGGTTGAGCGCGCCAGCTCAGGTGCTGGATGTGGGCAACTCAGGCACCTCGATGCGCTTGATGTCGGGGCTGATGGCGGCGCAGAAATTTGAAAGTATCTTGACCGGCGACCATTCACTGTCACGCCGACCGATGCGCCGTGTGACCGATCCCTTGTCGAAAATGGGCGCGCGTATTGAGTCCAATGAGGGCTGTGCGCCGCTGCGGATCTTCCCGGTGGAAGGCCTGCGCGGTATTGGGCATCACTCCAAGATCGCCAGCGCACAGGTCAAGAGCTGCATCCTGCTGGCGGGCCTCTATGCCGAGGGAGAAACCACGGTCGTCGAGCCCGAGACTTCGCGCGACCATACCGAGCGCATGCTGCGGGCTTTCGGTGTGCAGGTGCACTCTTCGCCGGGCCGCGCATCATTGCAAAGCGGCCAGCGCCTGAAAGCAGCGAATATTCCGGTGCCGGCAGATATTTCTTCGGCGGCTTTTTTCATGCTGGCTGCGGCCATTTGCCCAGGGTCGGATCTCATGTTGCTTGATGTGGGTGTCAATCCTGCACGAACCGGCGTGATCCATATCCTGCGGTCCATGGGCGCGCAGATTGACCTGCTCAATGAGCGCAGCTTTGGCGATGAACCGGTCGCGGATATCCGGGTGCGCAGTGCGGGGCTCAAAGCTGTTGCGGTAGACCCAGCCTATGTGGCGTCAGCCATTGATGAATTTCCGGCCATCTTCATCGCGGCGGCCTGCGCCGAGGGTGAAACCGTCGTGACCGGCGCTGAAGAGCTGCGAGTCAAGGAATCAGACCGTATTCAGGCGATGGTGGATGGTTTGACCGCTGTTGGCATCGACGCCGTCGGGACACCGGACGGCGCACGTATTGTCGGTGGGCAAATCCAGTCTGGTGAGATTGACGCGCTCGGCGATCATCGCATTGCCATGTCCTTCGCCATCGCGGCATTGCGAGCCAAGGGCTCGATACGCGTACTGGATTGCGCCAACGTAAAGACGTCCTTTCCGGGTTTTGATCAGTTGGCGGCGCGAATCGGGGTTCGGATCGGTACCTGAACGGGCCTGTTCGGAGCGACCCTTGCCCGCGCGTGGTGTCGCCCGACGAGCTTTGGGCACAATAGCGCTTATGGCAGATCAATCAATGATTCCCGTCATCGCCGTAGATGGCCCCTCCGGGGTCGGAAAGGGGATGGTGGTTCGCGGGCTGGCCCGGCAGTTGGGATGGCGGCGGCTCGATAGTGGGGCGCTGTATCGGATTCTGGCGCTCGCAGCGGTCGACGCGGGTGTCGACCTGGCAGACATTGAGGCTGTTGCAGCACTCGCACCAAAACTCAGCATCAGTTTTGAGGGGGACAGCGAGGAGAGCGAATCCATCCTCGTCAATGGGGTCGAAAAGGTGGCAGAGGTTCGCTCAGAAGCAACCGGCGGACTTGCATCCCAGATTGCAACGGCAGAGCCGGTTAGAGAGGCCCTGCTTCAGCGTCAACGCGATTTTCGCCAGCGGCCTGGCCTGATTGCAGATGGCCGGGACATGGGCACCGTGGTGTTTCCGGACGCCCGGCTCAAGCTGTTTCTGACCGCAAGCCCGATGGAGAGAGCGAAAAGACGGGCAAAACAGTTGAGTACGCGCGGGCAGGTGGTTAGACTCGCCGACCTTATCGAGGAGATCCGGGCGCGTGATGAGCGTGATCGGACCCGGTCATTGGCACCGATGGTGCCGGCGGCCGACGCCATCGAGATCGACACCAGCTCCCTGAGTCCGTCGCAAGTATTTGAACGGATTGAGAAACTTCTGAAGACCCGTGGTTGTTCCTGAAGCGCCTTGAATGGCGCTTTTTCCGTCTTCGGAGCGATGAATGCTGTAAGAGGGCTGCACCGGAGCAGCCTTTTGACTAAACAACCTGCCTCTCCGGCGCGCGGCAGCACCCAGAAGTGAGTGATTAATGAGCGAAAGTTTTGCCGAACTATTTGAACAAAGCCTGAGCGGTGGTCAATCCATGCAGCCAGGCACCATCGTCAACGCGATTGTGCTGGAGATCAAACCCGACGTCGTCATTGTTGACGCAGGGCTGAAATCCGAAGGTGTCATCCCCCTCGAAGAATTCCAGGTTGATGGCGAACTCAATATCAATGTTGGCGATACCGTTGAAGTGGCGCTGGAAACCGTTGAAGACGGTTTTGGCGAAACCAAGTTCAGCAAGGAAAAAGCGGAACGCATCAAGACCTGGGAACGCCTGAACACGGCTTTCGAGGACAAGGAAACCGTCATCGGCATCATGACCGGCAAGGTCAAGGGTGGTTTCACCGTCGATATCGGCAGCGTTCGTGCATTCCTCCCGGGTTCTCTTGTCGATGTGCGCCCGGTTCGCGATACCTCTTATCTGGAAGGCAAGCCGCTCGAGTTCAAGGTCATCAAGCTCGACCGCCTGCGCAACAACGTCGTGGTGTCGCGCCGCGAAGTGCTCGAAGCCGAGTACAGCGCCGAGCGTGATTCCCTGCTGGAGAATCTGCAGGAAGGCGTGGTGCTCAAGGGCGTGGTCAAGAACCTCGTCGAATACGGTGCGTTTGTGGACCTCGGTGGCATCGACGGTCTGCTCCACATCACCGACATGACCTGGAAGCGCATCAAGGATCCTTCCGAAGTGGTTGAAGTCGGTACTGAAATTGAAGTCAAGGTCCTCAAGTACGACCGCGAGCGTCGCCGCGTCAGCTTGGGCCTGAAGCAGCTGGGCGCTGATCCCTGGGTCGAGATTGCCCGCCGCTACCCTGAAAAGACCCGTATGTTCGGCAAGGTCACCAACATCACCGACTACGGTTCCTTCGTGGAAATCGAGCCGGGTGTCGAAGGACTGGTTCATGTCTCCGAAATGGACTGGACCAACAAGAACATCAATCCGGGCAAGGCTGTCGTGATTGGCCAGGAAGTCGAAGTCATGATTCTGGACATCGACGAAGAACGCCGCCGCATCAGCCTCGGCATGAAGCAGTGCGTACCCAATCCTTGGGAAGAGTTCGCACAGAACTATCAGAAAGGCGACAAAGTTGCCGGCCAGATCAAGTCGATTACCGACTTCGGCATTTTCATCGGCCTCAATGGTGGCATCGACGGTCTGGTTCATCTGTCCGATCTGGACTGGAACGATTCCGGCGAAGAAGCTGTGCGTCGCTACTCCAAGGGCCAGGACGTGGAAGCAGTTGTCCTCGCCATTGACGCAGCACGCGAGCGCATCTCGCTGGGTATCAAGCAGGCCGAGCAGGATCCTCTGACCCAGTTCATGGCTGAGAACCAGCGCGGCGCAGTGGTCAGCGGTACGGTCAAGATTGTTGAGCAGCGTGGCGCCGTGATTGACCTCGGCGGAGCGGTTGAGGGCTACATCAAGGCCAATGACCTATCCCGTGAGAAGGTCGAGGACGCCCGCCAGGTGCTGAAGGAAGGCGATACGCTGGAAGCGCGCTTCATTGGTGTGGATCGCAAGAACCGGATCGTGTCCCTGAGCGTGCGTGAGAAGGAAATCCAGGAAGAAGTGGAGATTGTGACGGAATACAGCCGTAACGCCTCCACAGGCCGTACCAGCCTGGGCGATATTCTCAAGCAGCAGATCGGTGGTGGGTCTGATTCCGAGTAATTCGACTGTATCCGTCCGAAAACACTAGGAAAAATTTGAGGGCTGCGCTTGCGCAGCCCTTTTTTTTCCCCTATCGTCGGCCTGCTCATCCGTGTTTGCAGTGACATGACAAAGTCCGAACTCATAGAAAGACTGGCCGCGCGCCAAACTCACCTCATGCAGAAAGACGTCGAACTGGCGGTCAAGCATATGCTCGATCGAATCAGTCTGGCGCTTGCATCGCAGGACCGTGTGGAAATACGGGGCTTCGGCAGCTTTGCTCTGCATCATCGTCCGAGTCGCGTAGGTCGCAATCCCAAAACGGGTGAGCCTGTCACCATTCCTGCCAAACATGTCCCGCATTTCAAACCCGGCAAGGAGATGCGCGAGCGCGTCAACGCATCCATGACACAAAAGGATTAAGACGTGGTTCGAATTCTGGTTTTGATCCTGATCATCGGATTTGCTTTTCTGGGCGCCGCAATTGGCTACTTCAACGCCGAAGAGGTGGAGTTCAATTTTCTAGCGGGGTCCGTTCAGTTGCCGCTGATTGCCTTGCTGGTTGCCTCGTTTCTTTGTGCTGTGCTCCTGACTTTGCTGATTTGCTTTGTGCGCATGCTGGGGCTCAGGTCAGAGATCAGAAGTTTGCGGAAGCGACTGAATAGTGCCGAGTCTGAATTGCGCGCATTGCGGGAATTGCCTGTCAAGGCAGAAGCTCCAGTTGGCCAGGTTTCATCGGCGGCCCAGTTGCCGCCTCCGGTGTGAGGCACACTCACATCAGCTCAAAGAGCTAATCGGTGCTGGATAGTAGTCTGAGTTGGATACTTTTCCCGCTTGGCACTGCGCTAGGCTGGTATCTCGCAACGCGGGCTCCGGGCAGCCACAAGACACGCGAGTCTTCCAGTCCGCTCTCCGGGATCAGTACGCTGGCTAATGATGATCCTGATCAGGCGATTGCAGCGTTGCTCGGGGTTGATGAACTGACGGAAGAAGCCGTCGAGCTGCATCTTACTCTGGGCAGTTTGTTTCGTCGCCGAGGTCAGGTTGATCGAGCGCTCAGAGTGCACGAGGCCCTGCTGTCCAGAGACAATCTGACTTCTCAGCAGCGCAATCGCACTGAGTTCGAGTTGGCCGAAGACTACGCCAAGGCGGGCGTGATGGATCGGGCAGAGTTGATCTACACCTCATTGGCTGATCGTGGTTACAAGCTGTTGGCTTGTCTTGAGGCGGTGGTTCGCATCTTTGAAAATTCTCACGATTGGCCGCGGGCTATCGAATTCAGTCGCCGGCTCGAGGCTGCGAGCGGTGTGTCTCGTACCGCGATAACGTCTCAGTACGAATGCGAGATGGCTGAAGAAGCGCAGCGAAAAAAGCAGGACGTGATCGCATCTGAGTTGGTCGGCCGTGCTCTGGCAACAGACAAGCACAATGCCAGAGCAAATTTGCTGAAGGCTCGCATCGCTCACGCTGCCGGTAAATGGTCGGCTGCTACCAATGCGTACGCAAAAACGGCAGAGGAAGAGCCGCGCCTGCTGCCGGAAATCGTCAAGCCATTATGGGAGTGCTGTCGCGATTGGGGGAAGCCGGAATATTTTGTCAATTGGCTGGATGATCTTCCGGATGACAGTCGTGTGGGCGCAGCCGATGTGGTTCGGGCCGAACTCCTTCGTGCTTCAGATATGTCAGCGTCGACCTATTTGCTGGATACTTTCTCAGAGCGACCGAATTGGAGCGTCCTGGAGCAGATCGCCAGTATCGATGCATCTGAAGGAAACGACACCTTTGCGCGAGCGTCGGCGGCAGTCAGGGATGCGGTCGTTACGCTTAGTCGCTCCCGGGTGCGCTACCAATGTCAGAGCTGCGGTATGACGCCGGCTCAATTGTTCTGGCACTGTCCTAGTTGCAAGCAGTGGGGTACCGTGTTTCCCGTAGATGATCGACTCGAAGTCAAGCGTCAGCCATTGCCGTGAATCGGAATTACACCCACCTTATTGCAGGGTCTGGAGTGGACAGCTGCTATTGATTAGCATGTAAGTCATACGTAATGGCATGCATCGTCGCTAAACAGGAGATTTAGGTGCTGGGAGAATTTTTGGGCTACAGGAAGTTGGCCGTCGCCGCTGCTTTGGTTGCGCTGTCAATGAGCACTGCGTTTGCTCAGGGCTCGATCATGCCTCGGCCAAGCACTCCCAGTCCTGATGGCGGGGATCCGCGCAACCAGCGACGTGCTGCGCCAAATTTTGGACTCTACGAGTATGGCCGCGAGATATACGCGATCAAGCTAGGTTGTGCCGAATGTCCACTGGGCGACGAGCCGGTCAATGAGAAATCCGCTCGTAGGTTTTTCTGGGATGATTCGCTTCGCGTCAACCTGACTGAAGAAGAAGAGGAAGCGGTGGGCGCATACCTGCGTCAACTATTTGCGATAGTGCAATAGTTTTCTTTTTCCACATGAATTGAGTGATATCAACGGATTGAATGTGCGCCGAGAGTTTCGCACCTTCAGCACATTTCCGGCTGTTGATACGAGAAAGCTGCATCTACTCAACATGCCAGACAAGCGAATTCAAGTGCTGAATCTTGTCAGAAAACATCGTTATCTGACCTGAGGTTAGTGCTCTTACCATTGCTTGAGCACGCGAGTTCGCGTTCAGCCTACCGCATGCTCGTGCCAATCTATCTTCTACTGCTCTTACGTGAATTCCCAAGGATCTCGCAATGCCCTTTGCGGTATTTCCCTGCATGAGCATTTCCAGCACTTCTCGTTGTGCAGACGTGAGTGGTACTACGGGATCACGCTCGTAGCCTGAAAGTAAAATTTCTCGTAGGTTGGACACGTTGGTGCACAGGAACTCATATGCTTTCGAATATTGTTGCCAACGCGAAGAAGATTCGACGGGAACAGGCGCACCCGATAGTGACAAAACAAATAACTCGCCTCCGATCCAGTGAATCGGAATAGTCATTCCTTCACCTAGGCCGTGCTCCTTCGCATCGCGCAAAAAACCCTGTTCTCTTCTAGATCGAGTCTCTAGCTCATCCCAGCAAAACGGTATTGCTGATTGCAATACTTGCCGAACGGCTGGATCTAGAAGTATGTACTTTCTCTCGTCATACCTATGCAACCACTCCTTGGGATACGTACTTAAGGCCGCTCGTACAACTTGACCAGACGGATGATATTTTTGAATGGCCAGTAAGTATTTTGGATAGCCGAGGGAATCCGCGAAATCCCGGACGTTAGCAATCGCCGACTGAAGGTTTGGCCATGTAATGGTCTTAGCACAAGTGTTCATTGATTGAGGTCTCCCAAGTTAATTTGATACTTCAGCAACGATTCGGCAATTTATTCGCGAATATTCGATACAAGTAAAAGGCGTAGTCGTAGATTACCGTATGGAACTGGCCCACTCTGAGTTTCCGTTGTCAATATTGCTCAATGCTGGACTTTGTGAGAGGTGTGCGCACTCTGATACGGGCCTGTTAATCGGAATAGTGAATTGAGAGTTTCGATTGAGCTTAGGAGCAAGAATAGTTCGCTTTTTCTTTAATTGGCACGTGAGAATCCACGCGTTCACGGTGCATCGCATTGTAATTGACAGGCTAGATAGCTGAATTCTTGTGAAAATCGTTTCTAGCAATCTGAAGCACCAAATCCCTCTGACCACGCTACCGAACTGGATTAAGGCGGCGGCGGCGTGTGGCTTCAGTATTGAATCCGTGTTTCGAGAGCTCGATATCGAAATGGATTGGGGGCGACCGGAAAATGCGACCCTTTCAAGTTCGGACCTAGAGCGCCTCATGCTCGCGTGCGTGCGTCGTGCCAGGGGGCGGCATTTTCCCCTGTACCTAGGTCAGACCTTCGGGTTCGAGTACATGCCGGAAGTGGAATCCTTCATTGCTACCAGCTCCACGTTGAGGGAATCAACGCGTGTGCTCGAGTGGTTGCAGGTGCTGATCAACCCGATGTTGAAGATGCGTGTCATTGAGGGGAACCGATTCGCGTCTCTACGCCTCGAGTGGGATTCTGCAGTGCCAGGGCCGGCCATACATTGGTTTGCAGAAGCTACGTTCACGTCTGTGCTCAAGTTTGGGCGGACCTTGCTCAATGAGCGGGGCGATTTTGCAGAGCTTGCACTTAGCCAGCCCGAACCGCCTTATGCTCAACAGGTTCGAGACTTTCTGCGACTTCCCGTCAAATTCTCACAAGCCTTCAATTCACTTGAGATTGATGCTCGTCTCCTTGATGTCGGACTCGGAGGGGCTTCGGATACTCTGCATCGGTTTGCTGAAGCGCGCGTATCCGAACGCCTTTCGGACCGGATTCGTCCCGTCAGAGCAGAGGAACGTGTTTCAGCCCTTTTTGAGCGAGAGCCAGAATTGCTGGCCGGAGACATCAGGCAGGTCAGCGATCGGCTTCACGTTCATCCTCGGACGCTCCAGCGGCGACTGGCGTCAGAACAGACAAGCCTCGCCGACATTCGCAGCAGGGCGAGGATGTCCCTGGCCGCAAAATGGCTGGCCGAAGGCGAAATGGCGATTGAACTCATTTCGGACCGCTTGGGTTTTGCTGACCGCAGGAGCTTCTCGCGCGCTTTTGGGCGATGGGCCGGAAAGTCGCCCAGCGCATTCAGAAAGGAAAAATTGGGCCTCGGGAGCTTCTGAGAATGTCGCGAAAAGTTCCCTAGGGTCGTCATTTGTCATATGAAGTTCCCTTATTTCTGCCTAGATTGACCCTCAGGTCATTCAAAGAGGCAGACATCATGGATGGATCAGGTCCACTCCCGAGCGGTATCGTGCAGCGAAAAGGGCCCGATTTTGGCCTTGATGGTGATATTCCCCGCTGGTGGTTCGGCAACGACCCTTTCAAGACGCGCTTTTTTGATGCGATGTCGTTGTTGTTTCCTGAAGGGGAGCGGTTCTTTATTGAATGCGTTCGCGACTATCGTGATCAGATCAGTGATCCGGTGTTGCTCGGCCAGGTCAAGGACTTCACCTTTCAGGAAGGTCAGCACGGCATGGTGCATACGGCCTACAACGCGCGCATTGCGGAGCAGGGCATCGCTGTCGATAAGATTATTACGCAGGAAAAGCGGATTCTGGCCGGACTTCGAAAATACATGCCAGCGGGTTACACGCTGGCACACACTGCGGCTGTCGAGCACATGACCGCCATCATGGCCCACGGGTTCATGAATGATCCTGAGGTATTTGAGGACGCAGATGAAAGGATGAGGGCTTTGTTTGTCTGGCATGGCGTCGAGGAGATTGAACACAAAGCCGTGGCGTTCGATGTGCTGAAAAAGGTAGCAAAGGTTGGTTATCTCACCCGAGTGCTGTCCATGGCATATGTCAGCCTGGTTTTCCCCTTGCACGTCTTCCTGATCATGCGACATATGTTCAAGGTCGATGGGGTTCAGAGCCGTTTCAAAGTTTGGATCAAGGGTTTGCGCTGGCTGTACGGGCGCCGGGGTCTGATGACCCGCTTGCTTCCGCACTATCTGGCCTATTACCGGCCAAGCTTTCATCCATGGCAGGCCGGTCAGATGGAAACCTATTCGATCTGGCGGGGCACCTATGACAGTTCGGGGGGTGACGCTGTTGCAGCTGCTAATGCACTTCGCGCCGTCTGAACAGGCGAGCGAGGGGGTTTGAATCGGCAATAGATTGCCGGCGAGGGCAACCTGGCAATCTGAGTCGAGTGGCATCCAGCACCTGGAATGATGCCTGTTCGACATCACTTCAAACCTGGATGGATGCATGAAAAAGCAGCTTGTCTTGTTTGCCATGTGCACGACGCTGGCAACACCGGCCATGGCCGTTGAAACCGATTTTGACCTTTATGGCGTCTTCGCCTACTCACTGAGTCAGTACGAATCAGATGCCGCGGGCGATGACTTTGATGCTGAAAACAATGGCTCTTTTCTAGGTCTCTCCGTCTCTGGAGAAGAGCGCGGCATCACAGCCTTTGCGGTGTACGAGCGCGGCTTTGATCGGTTCAACAGTGCGAGCACAAACTCGGAATCTGAAGATTTTGTGCGCCAGTTTTATGGCGGGCTTTCGGGGCGGTACGGCGTGCTCAGCTACGGACGCAAGTCCACCACCTACAAGCAGGCAGGGCGAAAACTCGACCCGTTTTACGACTCGTCCATCGTGGGGTTCAATGCCCAGTTTGCCAACGAAGGCGCCAGCTATGGTTTGTCCAATCTGACCAATGCATTCGCCAGCAACACCGTCGAGTATCAGGCACCGGAATGGCACGGATTCAGCGCACATGGCGCGCTTTACATCAACGACAATGGCGAAGCACAGGGCAACGATGACGACGACTATGGTCTGGGTCTGGCTTACGAAGACCACGAGCGTGGCTTCGGCCTCGGTGTGGAGTACCTCGACTCCAACGGCGGTGATGTCGTGTTTGGCGTGGGTAAGCTGGTGGAATTCGAAGCGACCCGGCTGTATGGCGTCTACGGCTACAAGGCACTGACCGTTGGCGCTTCTTATGAGCACGTTGATATCAGCGACGAATCCGATCCGCGCGGTTACGGCATCATTTCGGCGTCTTATCAATTGCTGCCTGACATCGTTCTTGCGCTGACTTATGGCCACTTGCAGGACGTGGTACCCAACGCCGTGGCGAATCCGGATGGAATCAACGGCGATGGAATTAGCATCGGCGCGTTCTACGACATTATTTCCGGGCTGAAGGCTTATGTTGCTGCGCGCACAATTGACCTCGATTCCGGTAACGAGGTGCAGACCTATGCCGTGGGATTCAGCTATGAGTTTGCGCTGGATTTGAATTGATCAGGTCCCCGCGGGTGTGCGATGCACGCCCGCGGATCTGCGAGGGTTGCTGGCGGCAAATGAGCGGATTGTGCTCATGCTGCTGCGGTAACCCCGCTTGCCCCGTTACAATGGCTGACTATTCAGGCACCAGCCAGAGGGCAGCGAAAGCAAATGAGTGACAACTACGATCTGATCGTTATTGGTGGTGGCACCGGCGGATATCCCGCGGCCATTCGGGCAGGGCAGTTGGGAATGAAGACTGTCTGCATCAATAGCTGGCTCAACAAGGACGACAAGCCGGCCTTCGGCGGCACTTGCCTTAATGCAGGCTGCATCCCGTCCAAGGCGCTTCTCGAATCCTCAGAGATGTTTCACCGCGCAGGTCATGAGCTCGCCTCGCACGGCGTCAAGGTCAGCGCACCCAAGCTTGATCTGGCTGCGATGCAGGATCGCAAGAACAAGATCAGCAGCGGCCTGACCGGTGGAATTGCGCAATTGTTCAAGGCCAATGGCGTGACGGGTCTTGAAGGCTTTGGTCGTCTGCTTGGCGACGGCAAGGTTGAATTTCGTTCTCACAGCGGTGAGAAGAAAGTTCTGACCGGCAAGCACATCATCGTGGCGACAGGGTCCGAACCTGTTGAACTGAAAATTGCTCCGTTCGATCACGAGAAAATCTGCGATTCCTGGGATGCTCTGGAGTTTACTTCCGTGCCAAAGCGTCTGGGCATTATTGGAGCGGGTGTCATTGGCGTTGAGCTGGGCAGCGTGTGGTCACGCCTAGGCTCCAAGGTCACCATACTCGAGGCCATGCCCAAATTCCTGCCGATGGTCGATCAGACCATTGCCAAGGATGCCCAGCGGCAGCTGAGCAAGCAGGGTCTGGATATTCGTCTGAATGCGAAGGTG
This sequence comes from Panacagrimonas sp., assembly GCA_041603235.1. Classification (GTDB taxonomy): domain Bacteria; phylum Pseudomonadota; class Gammaproteobacteria; order Nevskiales; family Nevskiaceae; genus Panacagrimonas. The sequence continues at coordinate 74,211 of JBFIES010000004.1, forward strand.
CAAAGCGCCAAGGCCGGAGCCAAGGGCGTCGTGGTGGAATACGACGAAAACGGAGAGACCAAGTCCGAAACCTTCGATCAGCTGATCGTGGCTGTAGGCCGCCGGCCTTACACCGAGGGGCTCAACGCAGATGGCGTTCATCTGGAGCTCGATTCTCGCGGCTTCGTCAAGGTCGACAAGAATTACAAGACCAATCTCAACGGTGTCTATGCCACTGGTGACGTCATTGGCGGTCTGATGCTGGCGCACAAGGGCATTGAGGAAGGCGTTGCGCTGGTAGAGCAGCTGCACGGCGAAAAGCCGGAAGTGAATTACAACGCAATTCCCTGCGTGATCTATACCGCCCCGGAGATTGCATGGGTGGGTATGTCCGAAGAGCAGGCCAAGGAGGCTGGGCATGAGGTCAAAGTGGGAACCAGTCCGTTTGCGGCCAACGGACGTGCCAAAGCCATGGAAGCGGCAGCGGGAACCATCAAAGTCATTTCCGATGCCAAGAATGATCGGATTCTGGGCGTGCACATGGTGGGTCCGTATGTCTCAGAGGTACTTCAGTCTGTCGTGGTTGCGCTTGAATTTGGTGCGACTACCGCCGATCTGCAGCTGACCATGCACGGACATCCAACTCTGGCGGAAGCGCTTCACGAGGCTTATCTAGCAGTCGATGGCCGCGCAATTCACGCCGTCAACAAGAAAAAGAAATAGTCGAAACATCATGAAAATATTCAAATATATTGTTGTAATTGCGGGCGTTTCCGTCGGCACTTCGGCAAATGCTGAAGTGTTTGATGCCAATATTTCTGGCGACTCCGTGCGTATCGCCGTGAATGGTCCGCTTTCCCGTCTTTTGTCCAACACCAAGGGCGAGTACGAGTTTGGCGGCATCATTGGTGAAGACGATCTTGAGAATGATTTTGCGTCGGGCCACGTCGGCCTGATGCTGACTGGGGATGCCGGCGCGCGCGATGCGCAGGTCACGGCTGGCTTGGGTGCTCGCCTGCAGTATCTGGATGTGGAGAGCGATAACGGAGGCGCTGTCGAGCTCGGCGGCAAGGTAGAAGTACGCTTCCCAGGCTATGACCGCTTCGGATTCTCTGCCTATGCATGGTTTGGCCCCGAGGCAGCCAGCTTTGGCGATGTCGATGACGTCTTTGAGTATGCCGCTGCAATCGATTATCAGATTCTCAAGGATGCGGCCATCTACGTGGGCTATCGCAAGATTGAGGCCGACTTTGGTCGGCAAGTTGATGTTGAGGAAGACGGCGTGCACGGTGGTATTCGCCTGAATTTCTGAGTCAAGGGCAACATTCGGGGCCCGGATCATTGCAGGACGGCCTGATCATGGCGTCTCTGTGTTCAGAACAACGAGGAAGAGTGTGAATGGGGCGCGGACCAAGTATTGAAGGTCGCAAAAATGCGGCTGATGCGCAGAAAGCGAAGATATTTACCAAGCTGATTCGAGAAATCACCATGGCGGCCCGTGCCGGCGGTGGTGACCCGGCCGGCAATGCGCGCCTGCGGTTGGCTGTCGACCGGGCCCTGACCGCAAACATGACCAAGGACACGGTCGAGCGGGCGGTAAAACGAGGTAGCGGTGAGCTCGGCGCTGACCAGATGCAGGAGGTCCGCTACGAGGGCTATGCGCCAGGCGGCGTGGCTGTGATGGTTGATTGCATGACCGACAACTCCACGCGAACCGTTGCAGAGGTTCGGCATGCCCTGTCCAAGCACGGCGGACAACTCGGGACCAGCGGCTCCGTTGCCTTCCAGTTTTCCGAAGTTGGGCAACTCTGGTTCGATCTGGAACAAGAAGGCGCCAGTGAAGATCGGCTGCTGGAACTGGGTCTCGAGGCGGGCGCTGAAGATGTCATTGCGGACGGAAAATGGTGTGAAGTGCTGACACCGCCCAGCGAGTTTGAGGCCGTAAAGGCCGCTCTGGCAGATGCCGGGCTGATCGCCGAAGAGGCGCGCGTCACCATGCGTCCGGCGAACCGGGTGGCTGTGGAGGGAGAAGCCGCCAGCGATGTGCAGAAATTGCTGAATCGGCTGGACGATCTCGACGACGTGCAGGACGTTTTTCACAACGCTGACCTGCCCTGATGACCGCGGTCCGGATACTGGGTGTTGATCCGGGCTCCAGATACACCGGTTATGGGTTGATTGATTCGTTCAACGGACGCAACGTGCTGGTTGCGGCAGGCCGGTTGAATGTCAGCAAAGGCAGCACGGCGGAGCGATTGCTGGGCGTGCTTGAGGGGTTGGGTGAAGTCATCGCCGAGCACCACCCGCAGGAAAGTGCGGTGGAGGAAACCTTCGTGAACCGGGTCAATGCAGCGAGTGCGCTAGTCCTGGGTCAGGCGCGCGGGGCGGCGATTTGCGCTTGTGCCAAGGCGGGACTGGACGTGGCCGAGTATGCCGCGGCCCAGGTCAAATTGGCGGTTGCCGGCAATGGTCGTGCAGACAAGCATCAGGTGGAGCACATGGTGCGGGTGCTGCTCAATACCCGTGAGAAGCTGTCCCCCGACGCGGCAGATGCATTGGCAGTTGCGTTGACACATGCTCATGTTCGAACAACCCGGCAGCGGACAGGTGATGCTTTGCGTCGCGCATGGGGTTGAGCCACGTAAAGCCATCCGGCCATTTCAAATAAGAAAGCCCAAGTCAAAGCTGTATCGGGGCAGGGAGGAACTGAGTTGATTGGAAGCCTGAGCGGGAAACTGATTCTCAAGCAGCCGCCTAGATTGCTGATTGATGTAGGCGGGGTCGGTTACGAATGTGAAGCGCCCATGTCCACCTTCTATTCACTGCCGTCCCTGGGTGAAACCGTGACCCTGCATACGCATCTGACAGTTCGTGACGATGCGCACCTGCTCTATGCCTTTGCCAGCTTGCAGGAGAAATCCCTGTTTCGGGACCTGGTCAAGGTGTCTGGCGTCGGCCCCAAGATTGCCTTGGCCATTCTTTCCGGGACTGGCGTGGACGAGTTCTGGGGCACCGTCAGAGAAGGGCAGGTGACACGGCTGACCAAGGTTCCAGGAATTGGAAAGAAATCTGCGGAGCGGCTCGTTGTCGAGCTTCGCGATAAGGCGGGGGCCCAGGGTGCTACGGGATTGCCATCAGCGGCGGGGCCAGCAGTATCGAGTAGCCCGCTGCAGGAAGCGCGGTCAGCCCTTGAGGCGCTTGGCTACAAACCTGCTGAAGCGCAGCGACTCACCGACAGCGTGGAATCAGATGGTCTCAATGCAGAGCAGATTATCCGGGAGGCGCTCAAGCGTGCGGTACGCTAGGCGTTCTGTCCGCGTCGCTTCTGCACCCAGCCATGATGTATTCCGTAAATGAATGATGAATCCCGATTGATGGCCGCCACCAGCGGGCTGGACGACGAGCGCATCGAGCGAGCGATACGGCCCAGCAAGCTGGAAGATTACGTGGGGCAGCCGGCTGTTCGAGAGCAACTTGGCATTGCCATCGAAGCGGCGTCCAAGCGCAGCGAAGCCTTGGATCATGTGCTGATATTCGGGCCGCCCGGTCTTGGCAAAACCACGCTTGCACACATTCTGGCGGCCGAAATGGGCGTCAATCTGCGTCAGACCTCCGGGCCGGTGCTGGAAAAGGCAGGCGACTTGGCGGCGCTTCTGACCAATCTGGAGCCGCGAGACCTGCTGTTTGTCGATGAAATTCATCGGCTATCGCCGGTCGTGGAGGAAGTGCTGTATCCGGCAATGGAGGACTACCAGCTCGACATCATGATTGGTGAAGGTCCTGCGGCGCGGTCCATCCGTTTGGATTTGCCACCTTTCACGCTGGTGGGGGCGACAACGCGCGCCGGAGCGCTTACCAGCCCTCTGCGTGACCGCTTCGGCATTGTCCAGCGGCTCGAGTTTTATTCCGTGGCCGATCTCGCCCGAATTGTCATGCGCTCAGCGGGCATCCTGAATTCGCCAATGGATGAGCAGGGCGCGGCGGAAATCGCGCGGCGTTCCCGAGGGACACCTCGAATTGCCAATCGGCTTTTGCGACGGGTGCGGGATTTCGCTCAAGTCCGTGGCGACGGCGCCATCAACGCCGACATTGCGAGCAAAGCGCTCAAAATGCTCGATGTCGACACCAATGGCTTTGATCTGATGGATCGAAAGCTGATCATGACGCTGATCGAGCGATTCGACGGTGGACCCGCTGGTCTGGACAATCTTTCTGCAGCAATTGGCGAGTCACGAGACACTCTGGAAGACGTGGTAGAGCCGTACCTGATTCAGCAGGGCTATTTGATGCGCACGCCGCGCGGACGCATCGCCTCGCGTCTGGCTTACGAGCACTACGGACTTCCGGTGCCGGACCGAATCAACACGCCGGATCTGTTCACATGAGCCAGGCTGAGGTTTTCAGGTGGCCCGTACGGGTTTATTGGGAGGACACGGACGCCTCCGGGGTGGTCTATCACGCCAATTATCTGCGCTGGTTTGAGCGGGCCCGTACAGAATGGCTGCGCGCGAAAGGCTTCAATCAAGACGCCTTGTGCGCCGAACTGGGCATTGCCTTCACCGTCGCTAGTCTGGATGTGCGTTACCTGTTGCCGGCACGCATGGACGATGCCTTGCTGATCGAGGTCGGCTTGGAAGGCCGAAAGCGGGCAAGTCTCAATTTTGTTCAGCGCGCGCTCCGTTCTGAAGGGGAACAATTGCTGGCTCAGGCCCGTGTCAGGGTCGCCTGTGTCGATGCAAGCTCTTTCAGGCCCTTGCCCTTGCCTGATCTGGGCTTGCGATGACGTATATTTATTTGAATACACTTAGCTAATGGGTCGGCGCTTCGCATAAAATCTGCTTTGAAGCTGGGCCAGAGGCACAGCAGAACCCGACATTCAACCCTTTTTCTCTACGAGTCCCGTTTCCAAGACAACATGAATGCCAATCTTTCCATTGCGCATCTGATTGCGCAGGCCAGCGTGCTGGTCCAGATCATCATGGGCTTGCTGATGCTTGCCTCCGTCGTCTCCTGGGCGGTGATCATTTCCAAGCAGCGCCTCTTGAAGCGCACCCGCCAGGCTTCCGAAAAATTCGAGGAACGGTTCTGGTCAGGTGGAAATCTGTCTGACCTGTATGACTCGGTGACTCGCAACAAGGAAGCCGACGGCCTGATTCCGATCTTTTCGTCCGGGTTCGATGAATACAAGCGCCAGCAGCAGGGCGGTCACTCAGACCCCGACGATTCGATTGCGGCGGTACACCGGCAGATGCGGGTGACCCAGGTCCGTGAAATCGAACGGCTAGAAGGGGGCCTTGCGCTGCTGGCCACCATCGGCTCGACCAGCCCCTATGTCGGCCTGTTCGGCACCGTCTGGGGCATCATGAATGCCTTCATCGGCATCAGTAACATGAAGCAGGCCAGCCTGGCTGTGGTTGCGCCGGGTATCGCCGAGGCTTTGATTGCAACGGCCATGGGCTTGTTCGCTGCTATTCCCGCCGTTGTCGCCTACAACTTCTTCACACGCAATGTGGAGAGCCTGGAAAACCAGTACCACACCTTCTCTGAAGAGATGATCGGCATCATCGAGCGCGGACTTCGCGGCGGGAAGAGCTGATGGGTGCGGCGGTAAGCGGTGGCCGCTCCGGCAAGCGGCGAATGAACGCAGATATCAACGTCGTGCCGTATATCGACGTGATGCTGGTTTTGCTGATCATTTTCATGGTCACGGCGCCGCTGCTCACCCAAGGGGTGGATGTGCAGTTGCCCAAGACCGAAGCTGCGCCGCTGGTGATTGATGACGAACCGCTGACGCTGTCCATCAACAGTGAAGGCGACTTGTACCTCAACCGGGGCGAGAAAACGGATGCGCCGCTGACGGATGAAGAAGTCGTACGCATTGCCGGAAGTATTGCCCGCAACAGTGAAAATCCTGACGAGCAGATGGTGCTGGTTGAGGGCGACGGCAAAGCTGACTACTTTTTTGTGGCCAAGGCAATGACCCTTCTACAAACCGCAGGCATCAAGAAGATTGGCTTCGTGACTGACCCCGTGGACCTATCGGCAGACGCCAAGAAATAAGCCTCCGGCCCATGCCATTCAGTTCAAGAAACCTGATATCAGCGACGGCGCTGCACATTCTGTTGTTTGTGCTGCTGGTTATTGGTGTGCGCTGTACGCCCAAATTGCAGCCGCCTCCCGTCATTGAGGCGCTGGTCGTCACAGGCCAGAACAAGGAAGGCAAGTTGATCACCGAGCCGCCACCGCCGCCGCCGGAACCCGAGCCCGAACCGGAGCCCGAACCGGAACCGGCGCCGCCTCCGCCGCCTCCACCTGAGCCAGAACCTCCCAAGCCCGACCCCGAGGTCGAGCGCAAGAAGGTGGAAGAAGCGAAAAAGAAGGCAGACGCTGAGCGGATCAAGCGTGAGCTTGCGATCAAGCGCGAGGCAGAGCTTCAGCGCAAGAAGGCAGAGGAAGAGAAGAAGAAAAAAGAGGAAGAACAGAAAAAGAAGGAAGAAGAGCGCAAAAAGCTTGACGAAGAGCGCAAGAAAAAGTTGGAGGAGGAACGTAAGAAGAAGGAAGAGGAACGCAAGCGACTGGAAGAAGAGAAGCGCAAGCAGGAAGAGGAGCGAAAGCGCAAACTCGAAGAGCAGCGCAGAATCAAGGAAGAGTTCGAAAGGTCTCTGCGCGAGGAAGCTGATGCTCGGGCAGAAGCTGCGCGAATTGGCGAGGTTCAGAAGACCTGGGCCCAGCAGCTTGCGTCGCATATTGGGCGCCGCTGGTTGCGTCCGCCCGGGTTGCCGCCCGCCTTGCGGTGTCAGGTGCGGATCGAATTGCTGCCCAACGGTGAGATCATTACGGTGAAGATCATCAAGAGTTCAGGTAATCCATCGTTCGATAATTCCGTGGAAAATGCGGTCTACAAGTCCAGTCCCCTGCCGCTTCCCGATGATCCCAAGGCGTTTGAGCGCGTTCTCGAGCCCATATTTACGCCAGAAAATCTGGGCCGCTAGAGATAGAGTGTCCGACGCGAGTCGATTTGAAACGTCCGTGCCCGGAAAGGGTCTCAATAGCCGAGTGCATGCACACCTAACAGGTCTTAAATGATGCGATCAAAATTCAAGATGTTTTTCCTGATCCTGGGCCTGGCCTGGATCAACCCGGCATTCAGTGCCCTGGAATTCGAAGTGGTCAGCGACCGTGTCGGCGCCCAGCCCATAGCCATCGTCCCCTTTGCCGGGAATGAGGCGATGATGGATGTGGCACAGGTCATCGAGGATGATCTCGTTCGCACCGGGCTGTTCTATAGCCTTGAGCGCGGCGATATGCTGGAACGCCCGTCTGAGCCCAAGTCCATTGATTACCGTAACTGGAAAGCGGTGAATATGGACAACATCGTGATTGGCAGCATGCGTCAGGATCCAGGTTCCGATCGCGTGACGGTTCGTTTCTATCTTTTTGACGTGCTCCGTGGCGAGCAGCGCCTCGGATTCGAAATGCCGGCCGCTGACCCCAAGCAGCTGCGATACACCGCACACCAGATCGCGGATCTGATTTTCGAGAACCTGACGGGAATTCCCGGGGTGTTCAACACCAAGATTGCCTATGTGGCATCCAAGGGCTACGGGCTCGATAGAACCTACGCGCTGATGGTCTCGGACTGGGATGGTTACAACCCGCGCACGGTCGCCAAATCGCGTGAGCCATTGATGTCACCGCAATGGTCGCCTGATAGAAAAAGATTGGCTTATGTGGGTTACGACAGGGGCCGTTCATCTATCTATCTGCATGATGTCGCCACCGGTAAGGTTCGTAGTCTCGTTTCTGAGAAAGGTATCAACGGATCCCCGGCGTGGTCCCCAGACGGTAAACGCTTGGCGGTCACTTTGTCATATGAAAGCAACCCGGATATTTACGTTATAGAGATTGCCAGCGGTTCCAAGCGTCGCATTACAACTTCGCCTGGAATCGACACCGAGCCGGCTTGGTCGCCGGACGGGCAGAATCTGGTTTACACCTCGGAGCGAGGCGGGCCGCCGCAGATCTATATGGTCAGTGCGTCAGGCGGCACACCTCAGAGAATGACATTCGAGGGGCGCCAGAATTTGCGAGCCAGTTTCTCGCCCGACGGCAAGCAGCTGGTGCTGGTGAACTTGCAGGACTCTCGATACCGTATCGCGTTGCTGAATCTGGCCGACAAGACGATGCAGATCGTCAGCGACGGCCGGTTTGACGAAGGTCCAAGCTTTGCGCCGAACGGGGCGGTGATCATCTACGCAACTCAGGGGCCGCAAGGCGCTGAGCTTGCAACGGTGAGCACTGACGGGCGAATCAGGCAGCGGCTCAGCCAGAAGGGTGATGTCCGAGAACCAGCCTGGTCACCTTTGTTGAAGCGATAAATAACATCCAACCAACGTGGTACGTAGTCTAATCAAGGAGTTACAGATGTATAAGAATCTCGTTTTGAGCCTGGCCATCGGGAGTGCCTTGGCCCTCGCGGGGTGCGCCAGCAAGTCCAATCGGGACGCAAGTGCCGGCCTGTCAGGGACTAATGATGCTGAGCTGTCGACCAGCGGGACTGACGATCTTTCAGGTGGGGCTACGCAGGTGGGTTCGCGTGAAGACGACCAGTCGGGCATGTCTCTTTCTGAGCGCACCATCTACTTCGAATTCGATAGCAGCGACCTGACGGCGCAAGGCCAGGCCATTGCGAGCAATTTCGCGAGCTACCTGGTGGCCAACCCGACCGCAAAGTTGCGCCTTGAAGGTCACGGCGATGAGCGCGGCACGCGTGAATACAACATCGGCTTGGGTGAACGTCGCGCAAATGCCGTGCAGCTTGCTCTGCTCAATGGCGGGGCCAGCCGAACCCAGCTCAGCATTGTGAGCTACGGCGAAGAACGTCCAGCCGACCCTCGGCATGACGAAGACGGATGGGCTGCAAACCGCCGCGTCGAGATTGTCCAGCTGTAAGCCGGCTGGCTTTATCCTGATTTAGCGGCCCTTTAACCGGCGAGTGGAACTGAAATTCCCTCGCCGGTTAAAGTAGACGCGTCCTTTGGTTTAGAAATTGCGGAGATCGTCAATATGTGGGTAATACCTCGCCGGTGCACATGGGTCGTTGTGGCTGGAGCCTTGGGCCTGGGAGGTTGCGCCGACTATGGTGGTCCCATCAGCGGGCAATCCGCCACAGCGCTGTCTCCTCAGGAGCGGCGCTTGCAGGAAGTGGAGACCAAGACGGCCCAGTTGCTACGGCGTCTGGACGCAATGAACTCCGGGCAGACCAGCCAGAACCTCACCCGTATTGAAGAAGACGTGAGGAATCTGCGCGGCGAGACGGAGAAACTCCGGTTCGAGTTGGAAAAGCGTGAGCGCAGCAACAAAGAGTTGTTCGGCAATCTTGATCAACGTCTGTCACGACTTGAATCCGGCGCTGCCGCTTCGAGCAATTCTGTAAGCGATGCGGGCTACGGCTCTAGTGCCAGTGGGTCCGCGCCGGTACCGACAAATACGCCGGGAACGCTTAGCGCTTCCAGTGGCCTGCAAAAAGCTTCGGTTGCAACACCAGAAGAAGAACGCGCCTATTTGGGCACGTTTGATCTTCTCAAGAACGGCGACTATGACGGTGCAATCTCGGGTTTTGGCGAGATGCTCAGCCAGTGGCCTCAGGGCCGTTACGCCGATAATGGCTGGTACTGGATGGGTGAAGCGCAACTGGTCAAGCGTGACTATGCCGATGCGGCCAAGAGCTTTGAGTCCCTGATTCGTAGTTTCCCCAGCAGCCCCAAGGTTGCTGATGGACTTTACAAGCTGGGCCTGTGTCAGGCTGAACTCAAGCGACCTTCCGAAGCCAAGATTTCCTTGCAGCGCGTGATCCGCGATTACCCAGACAGCAACGCTGCCAATTTGGCCAAGCGCAAGCTGGATCAACTTGGCGGTTGAAGTTGAGACTGGCGCCGAGTCGGACCGGTCGGCGCATCGTTCAGAGCTGACCGCAGGGACTTCCAGAAAGAACCTGCTGCGCATCACTGAGATATTTCTTTCGCTGCAAGGCGAGTCGACTCGAGTCGGCTTGCCGACCGTGTTCGTGCGCCTAACGGGGTGCCCTTTACGCTGCGGGTACTGCGATACCGCCTATGCATTCAGCGGCGGTAATGACATGTCTTTGGAGGCGATACTAGATTCGGTTCGATCTCATGGCGTGGATCATGTCTGCGTCACCGGCGGCGAGCCCTTGGCTCAGAAGGGATGCGCGTCGCTACTGGGGCTTCTCTGTGACGCTGGCTATTCGGTATCTCTGGAAACGAGTGGCGCTGTAGACATCAGCCGGGTCGATCCACGTGTGTCCAGGATTGTGGATATCAAGACCCCAGGCTCTGGAGAGCAGCGTCGCAATCGTATAGCGAACCTCGAATTGCTCGGACCTGCCGACGAAGTGAAGTTTGTTATCTGCGATCGTGACGATTACGAGTGGGCTCGAGCGCTCATGCTAAAGGAACGTTTGGCAGACAAGTGCACTGTGCTGCTTTCTCCCAGCCATGGACAAGTCCCCGCTGCTCAGCTGGCGGAGTGGCTTGTTCAAGATCGCTTGCGCGCGCGCTTTCAGATGCAATTGCACAAGATTTTATGGGGCGAGGTCGCTGGCAAATGACGGCGAAGAGCGCAGTTGTGCTGCTGTCAGGTGGGTTGGATTCGGCAACCATCCTGGCCATGGCCTTAAAGCAAAACTACAAGGTCCACGCGCTATCGGTTGCTTATGGTCAGAGGCATAGCGCTGAACTGGCTGCCGCGTCGCGCATTGCTCAGCAGTCAGGCGTTGCGTCCCATCAAGTCATGCATGTGGATCTTGATCAGGTAGGCGGCTCGGCGCTGACGGATTCTCGAATCGATGTACCAACGACGCCTGGTAGCGGAATTCCAGTCACCTACGTGCCGGCGCGCAATACGCTGTTTCTCTCTCTGGCTTTGGGTCTGGCTGAGGTTGTGGATGCGGTAGACCTGTTCATTGGTGTCAACGCGGTAGATTATTCGGGCTACCCGGATTGCAGGCCGCAATTTGTTGATGCATTCGAGAAGCTCGCGAATCTCGCCACACGCGCAGGTGATCTCGGAGCACGGTTCAAGATTCACGCGCCGCTGATGACCATGTCAAAAGCGCAGATCATCGCCGAGGGTATCGCTCTGGGCGTTGATTATGCGCAGACCGTGTCCTGTTATCGCGCTGACGACAATGGCCATGCCTGCGGTTCCTGTGACTCATGCAGGCTTAGAAAGCAGGGATTTCAGGAGGCTGGAGTAGAAGATCCAACTTCTTATTACATTCAGGGTGCCACTAAGGCGTCCTGATCAAGTATCATGCGCGGCCCGCGTAGCGGGGCGGAGACTCGAATCCTCTTCAGGGGGTCGTTAGCTCAGTTGGTAGAGCACTGGACTTTTAATCCATTGGTCGTAGGTTCGAGCCCTACACGACCCAAATCTCCGCACTGGATTCGTCGAGAATCTACGCATTCGGGCAGTGTCCGGATGCCAGCCTGAAAGGAAGGGATCAGACCTTGAGAATGTCAGGGAATAACTGCCGGACCTTCTGAATCTTGGGCATCGATACACCAGCAATGTACGGTTGGCCTGGGTTGAGTGCCGCATAGTTCTGGTGATAAGTCTCAGCAGGGAAGAAGTGCTCGAGCTTTTCCAGTCGAGTCACGATCTTGCTATTGAACACCTTGCTCTGATCCAGCAAGCGGATGTATTCCTCCGCGACACGCTTCTGCTCCTCATTCGCCCAGAAGATGGTGGATCGATACTGCCTGCCGTGATCATTTCCCTGACGGTCCAACTGTGTAGGGTCATGAGCTGCGCTGAAGAAGACCTTCAGCAGGCGTCCAAAGCTGATCTGGGCGGGGTCGTACTCGATTCGAATGACTTCGGCATGCTCCGTGCCTCCGGAGCACACGGCGCGGTAGTTGGCGCATTCTTCAGAATCCCCTGCGTATCCCGAAATAACAGACGAAACGCCTTCAAGTTCGCGAAAAACAGCTTCAACGCACCAGAAACATCCGCCTCCCAGTACGATCGTTTGCGACCCCGAAGATGCGGGAAGATCAATTGGCGGCTCAGGGAATGCCATATGAGGGGCGGCCCGGTTTTCGCCAGGCAGTGCACATTGCTCGCTCATGTTGTCGTCTCCACATTCATTTCCGTCTTGGACAAAAGTATTCTGCCTCTTTCACGCATTGAGTGGCGCTGTCTCTGGACGAACTGTCAGAAGAGCTGAACGCTTGAGCGACGAAGGCCTCAGGAATTGGGGAACAGCACCGCAGGATCGTTGACCAGCATGGTTTCGACCCTGATCGATGGTCTGCGCTTACGCATGTGCTCGAAGAATTGATCAAGTCGAACAACAAAGGGGATCGGAACGAGTTTCTTGCTCAGTGGGCGCGAGAAATCGTCCCAGTGAATGGGGATGACACGCGTCGCACCGACAGTATCCAATGTCTCTCGCAGGTAGATGTCGAGCTCGTCGACCATGGCGACACTGAGAAAGACGACGTCCGCACGCATTCCGTCCAATGCGCCAGGCTTGAAGCCCGCGCTACCGTGATGCAGCAGGGAGCCCTGCAGGTGATCGATCAGGATGGAATAGGTTCCGCCCAGTTTGTAGTCCAGATAATGCGCGGGCATCGTGAGCGGCGCGTCGATGTTGCCAGTTGGCGCGCCGCCGCTCTTTCCGGCATGTTCGCTGGCCAGAAAGCGCACTTGGAAATTACCCATTTCCTGCGCTTGGGTGGTGTCCGCCACCATCAACTGAGACTCTGGTAGTCCGGCTGATCTGCCGATGTTCAATGTGCTCTCGGAGCCGATCAGTTTGGCACCGGTCAGCCGTGCCACCACGCCGGCGTCCATGGCGTGGTCATAGTGCGAATGAGAAATCAGCACGGCATCCAGCTTTTCAATTTTGAGCTTGCTCAATGCATCCTTGATGGCTGCCTCGTCCGGTCTGATTTCGCGATTGAAGGCCATGCGGAGCAGGCCGGGCGGGCGCGAGAAGAAGGGGTCGATCATGATGGAATTGCGGCCGTCCTGGACCAGCAGTCCGGCGACACCGAGCCAGGTTGCCGTAAGAGCGACCGGATGTGCCGGGCCCGCCTTGGTGATCAACTGCTGATGATATTCACGTAAGCCGGGCCGCTCGAACCAGGCGGCCATGAAAATAACCAGAAGTGCGACGGCTGAAATAAGGAGAATGCGTCGGATACGACTCATGGCGATGTCGAGGTTTTCCTAGTTGTTGGGCGCGTGGCCAAGTTTTTGGATGATTCCGTCAAACAGCAGCATAGTGGTGTCCAGCACGATCGACTGTGTTGGATGATACCCGTCGGCGATCCAGCGCATTGCTATATGTACCGTAGCTCCAATCAAACCACTGGCGATTAGATTCATGTCTGGAATATCGGTAGGGGAGCCGGTCGAAGTGGATGCTGTCATTTGTTCGAGCAGGGTAGCAAAGCGCAGGGTCGCTGCTTGCGCCCGTCGTTCCATGCCCGGGCTCACAGTCAGTACTTCCATCATCAAGATGCGCGCGACTCTCGCATCCTCTCTGAGCAAACCAAAAAAAGCATCGAGACCGGCACGCGCCATGTTGCCCAACTTGGGCGCGCAAGGTGCGGTGGCGGTTAGAAGCCGGTCTTGCAGTCGTTCGACTGCGCCGTCATAGACCGCGGCGAACAAGTCTTCCCGGCCGCTAAAAGACTCGTAAAAGTATCGTTCAGTCAGTTTGGCTTGTTGGCACAACTGCTTGACCGTGACAGCGTGATAGCCGTGGTCGCCAAAGCAGACCAGACCGGCGTCAACGAACTGCTGACGACGCTCGGCAACGCGCTCATTCGCGGAGACCCCGCGATACGGGCGCTTCCGTCTTGAGCTTGTGGCTTTACCAGAGGTGGTTTTACTCATGGGCAAAGATTGACATGGATCATTGTCACAAATAAAGTGACAACACATCTTGTCACTAAATAAAGGACCGCAATCAGGTTCGTCGGGGGAGCAAGGCGGCATGTCAATCATTCCATTGTCGTCTCCGTATCAAGCGCGTCGTATCACGCGCCGCGTGGCCGCCCACCTGACGAGCTTCCGAGTGACTTTCCAATTTGAGCAAGCGGCTGTGCTTCTTGGCCCGACCAGGGCAGGTTCGAGCACATCGTCTGTGCCGGCTGCCACCGTTCACAGCACCCAACGCTGACCCGCTACATCACTTCACATTGCAACCCAAAACAGGAGCGCCCACCCCATGAAATCATTCGATCAGAAAGTAGCTGCCGTCACCGGCGCGGGCTCCGGTATGGGCAGAGAGCTGTGTATTCAGCTAGTACAGCAGGGCTGTAGCGTCGCTGCCAGTGACGTTAACGAAGCGGGGCTGGCAGAGACCGTCAAGATGGCCGAGGCAGTGTGTAGCAACGGCGCGCGAGTCACCTCCAAAAAACTGGACGTGTCGGACAGGGAAGCCGTCCATGCTTGGGCCGATGAAGTTGTAGCCGATTACGGGAAGGTCAATCTGATATTCAATAACGCCGGTGTGGCGCACGGCGCGACCATCGAATCTGCGAGTTACGAAGATTTCGAATGGATCATGGGCATCAATTTCTGGGGCGTCGTGTATGGCACCAAGGCTTTTTTGCCCCACCTGAAAGCATCGGGTGAGGGCCACGTGATCAATACATCCAGTGTCTTTGGCCTGATTGGCGTGCCGACACAGGGCACCTACAACGCAACCAAATTTGCGGTTCGGGGTTTCACGGAGGCTTTGCGCCAAGAACTTGATCTGCAGGGATCAGCCGTGAGCGCGACGAGTGTCCATCCGGGCGGCATCAAGACCAATATCGCCAATGCTGCGCGCTTTGACGACAGCGCTTCAAGCATTACTGGGCAGAGTCAGGAAGACAGCAAGCGCAATTTCGAGAAGCTCTTCCGAACGACCGCTGCCGACGCTGCAGCTGTGATCCTGAAGGGTGTGAAGAAGAATTCGCGACGCGTTCTCATCGGCTCGGATGCCTATCTGATCGATACCATGCAGCGCATCCTGCCTTCGACTTATCAACGTTTGCTGGGCAGCGCTGCCAAGCGTCAGAAAAATAAACAGCGGAGTTGATCCTCTGGCTCCTCCCGCGGGGCGCTGCGGTTTTGCAATTGCCGGACTCGCGTTGCAGTCTTGGCGCTGAAACAACAGCGGCGCAAAAGTCGCGGGAGGAGTCCATTGAAGTCATTGAGTCCGCTCGACCAGGCGTTTCTGGTCCTTGAACGTCGCAATCAGCCCATGCATGTGGGGGGGCTGTTGCTATTCACGCCTCCTGAGGGCGCGACTCCCGAGGACATCCGCAAAATGGCGGAGGACATGCGTGCCAATGAGGATGCGCAGCCTCCCTTCAATATGCGGCTTTCCCGCAAGCTCGGCGTGCCCATGTGGACGCCGGACAAGGAGTTCGACCTTTCGCATCATTTCCGGCATATCGCGCTCCCGCAGCCCGGGCGCATTCGCGAATTGCTGGCCATGGTTTCGACGCTGCATTCAAGCTTGCTGGATCGCGAGTTTCCTCTGTGGGAAACAACGCTTATTGAAGGCGTCGCGGACGGGCGTTTCGCCTTGTACAACAAGATGCATCACTCGCTGGTCGACGGTGTCGCCAGCATGCGCCTGACTGAAGCCATCCTCTCGGCTAATCCTGATGCAAGAAACATGGCGCCGCCCTGGGCCATCAAGCGCTATTCAAAGGCGAAGCGAGCAGGGATTCCCGGGCCCACCAGCGCGATCAGCAATGCGATCTCTCAGGTGCGCACGCAGGCCCGGTCTGTTCCCGCCGTGACAAAGGCCTTGCTCAGCACCTTTCAGCAGGCACGCAAGGAACCCGAATTTGGCGCCTTGTTCCAGGCGCCCGTCACCATCTTCAATCGCAAGATTGGAAACGCCAGACGCTTTGCCGCTCAGTCATGGCCGATGAGTCGCGTGCGCACCATCAGCAAGAAGCTTGGATGCACGATCAATGATGTCGTGCTTGCCATGTGCTCGTCTGCGCTTCGCACCTACCTGATCGAACAGGACGCGCTGCCATCAAAGCCGCTGATCACGATGATGCCGATGAGTCTGCGCAAGGACGATAGTGATGGCGGTAACCAGATCAGCATGGTGCTGGCGAATCTGGCGACGCACCTTTCTGATCCGGGAGAACGGCTGGCTCTGATCCGTCGCAGTGTGCAGGCATCCAAGCAGCGACTTGGGCAGATGTCCACGGCGGAAATCATGAACTACACGGCTCTGCTTGCGGGTCCATCCGGCCTGAACATGATTACCGGTGTGGCGCCAGAAAAGCAGCTCTACAACGTGATCATTTCCAATGTGCCCGGACCCAAGCGAACCCTGTACTGGAATGGCGCAAAAATGGATGGCATGTATCCGGTGTCCATTCCATTCAACGGCATGGCGCTGAACATCACCCTTGTAAGCTATGACGACCAGTTGAATTTTGGTCTGACGGCCTGCAGACGGTCTGTTCCCCATGTTCAGCGGCTGCTGGAATACCTGGAGCAGGGACTGCTTGAGCTGGAGAAGCTGTAGCGGGCCGGCGAGGGGGAACAGCTGCAGGTCAGGCCTGCGACAACTTCGCAGTAACAGCGCGATGCAAGCGATCGGGCAGAAAACAGGTGGCTCTGTAGAGGGCGTGTGTTTGTGCCCCAACCAGCCAATGAACCTTGTGGCGGCCGCGATGGTGGGCAGCCTTCCAGATGGTGCGGGCCACGTCTTGCGCTGTCAGTCTGACGCCCAGCGATTTGAGTGAAGCCAGGTCCAGACCATCAACCATGTTGGTTTTGACAAACAAGGGCCAGATGTCGCTGACCCGAATGCCGTGTTTCCGCCACTCCAGATCCAATGCTTCGGTCAGTCCGCGAACGGCAAATTTGGTGGACGAGTAGCTGGCCAGATCGGCCGCGCCATAAATGGCAGAGGCTGAGGCCAGGTTGATCAGGCGCGCATCATCGCTGTCACGCAGATAACTGAAAGCGCGGTGGCATCCATTCATGACGCCCTTTAGGTTGACGTCCACAATCGCGTGATGGGCGTCAAGTTCAATCTCCTCGAATGAGCCGGATTGCGCGATGCCCGCGTTGTTGAGCAGCACGTTCAACTGACCGCCGCTGCGTTGAACAAAGGCAGCAAGCTGCGTGGCCCAATCCTGAACATCAACAACATCCAGCTTGCCGGCGTGTGTTGTATTTGGGCCCAGCTCCTCTGCAAGGCGCTGCACAGCATCGGTGTCCACATCGTACAAACCCACGAACCAACCGCCTTCATGAAAGAGCTTGGCAGTTGCTTTCCCGATGCCTTGGGCAGCGCCGGTGATGAAGATCGATTTCGTGCGTTGGCCGGAAGTCATCTATGAGTCCTGCGTTTCGGTGGACCGAGCACTGCCCAGCGATTCCCAATGCAGGGTCATGAATTGACCCATTCGCACCAGTGCCTGGTCCGCTACGTCCAGCAGGCCACCATGGATGTGGTAGTCGTGCCACATGTCCGGCTCAACTTCCAACGTCACCTCCACGCCGACGGCTTTGGCGTTTTCGGCAAGACGTTCGGAGTCGCTCAGAAGAATTTCATCTGCGCCTACCTGAATCAGAAGTGGCGGCAAGCCGCGGAGCTCTGCAAACAGAGGTGATATGCGTGCGTCGCGTTTCTGCAGTCCGCTGCGATACGCGTCTGCGGCGCGGCGCAGCCAGTGGGTGCTGAGCATAGGATCCTTTGCGGCCAAGCGCTGGATGCTTTCTCCGGACAGTGACAGGTCTGTCCATGGCGAAATCAGGGCAATGCTGGCGGGCAAGGGCTGACGATCATTCATCAGTGCCAGCACCGTGCTCAGCACCAGACCAGCGCCAGCAGAATCACCCGCAAAGGAAATATCCTGGGGTCGAAAGCGCTGTAGCAGATTCCTGTAGGCACGCAGCGCATCTTCCATGCCCGCCGGATAGGGATTCTCCGGCGCCAGTCGGTACTCCAGCGCGAGAACGCTGGCGCCGGTATTCACCGCAAGGCGCGAAGTAATCGCCTTGTGGCTGTCGGCTGAACCGGTGGTATATCCACCGCCATGCAGATAAAGAATCACGCGACCGAGATCGCGCTTCTTGCAGCGAACCCACTGCCCGGAAAAAGAAGGGCTCGCAGATTCAGTCGTGGTGTTGCGCGCGCGCAAGCTTGTTTCGGAGATAAAACCGAGCCACAGGCGCTGTACGCCCACAGGCAGTGGCAGGCTCATGACCCCTTTGAATGCAATCCTGAGGCTCAGCCGCAGCAAGATTCTGATCAAGCTATTTCCTTGTTCGGCGTCCGCGATGCGACAGAACCTGCGGACGGCGCAGTTGATTCAATTTGTCCGCCACCAAGGCAGTAGTTTCCATCATAGAGGACGCAGTACTGGCCCGGTGCTACTGCGCGCTGCGCAGAATCGAATTCCACCGTGACACTTCCGTCAGCTTCTTCATGGGCTGTGCAGGCTTGCAGTGCCTGCCGGTGACGAATGCGAGCCTGCAGTCTTGCGGGAAACTTTGCGTATCGTTCGATCCAGGAAAAAGGTCCGGTCTTCAGTGATTGGCTCATCAGCAAAGGGTGATGGGCTTCCTGCGAAACTCGCAGCACCCCCGACTCCGTGTCTTTGGCCACCACGTACCAGGGCGCATCACGCGCGCCGCGCCTGCCGCCGATCGCCAGGCCGCGTCGCTGTCCCAGCGTATGAAACATCAAGCCTTGGTGCTGACCGACTTCATTGCCGTCATCGTCAATCATCGGGCCGGGCTCAGGCTTCAGATGATTCTCAAGAAACTGACGGAAGGGCCGCTCTCCGATGAAGCAAATGCCGGTGGAATCCTTTCGGCGATGATTGGGCAAGCCTGCAGTGCGCGCCAATTCTCGAACTTCCGGTTTGCTCAGTTCGCCAATGGGAAACAGCACCTGCTCGAATTGCGCGCGCTCGACCAAGGCGAGGAAATAGGTCTGATCCTTGTCCGGGGTCACTGATTGCAGCAGTCGCGGCCCTTGTGGGCCGTGCTCCAATTGAGCGTAGTGGCCGGTCGCAACAAAGTCTGCGCCCAGCCGCAATGCGTGATCGCGAAACGGTTTGAATTTGACCTCGCGATTGCACAACAAATCCGGGTTGGGCGTGCGCCCGGCCTTGTATTCATCCAGGAAAGACTGAAAGACGCGCTCCCGGTATTCTGCAGAAAAATCGACTCTGTGCAGGGTGATCCCCAATTCATCCGCGACCTCGCGGGCGGCTTGGAAATCTTCGGCCGCAGTGCAGTAGGCCTGTTCGTCTTCGGTCCAGTTCTGCATGAACATTCCAGACACGCGATAGCCCTGCTGCTGCAGGCGCCAGGCCGCAACCGCAGAATCAACGCCGCCGGAGAGCCCGACCATGACATGTGCTTTGCTCATGGACGTAATGATCGGCCATATGGCGGGTAATTGGCAGGGCAGGCGTTTTACTGCAGTGCCGGTATAGTCCGCCTGTATGGAGGACGTCACTCAAATAACTGATCGCGCACAGCGTTTGTACGTTGAACTCGTGTGCAGAAAAGAAGAAGCGGAAGGGCATCCCGCTATTGCGCCGGAGGCCGAAGCGCAGGCCATAAAAAATGGTGGCAGTTTTGCGGAACGGATTCTCTTGCGCGCTGTTTCTCTGCCGGACGCCGAACATTCCATGATTCAGGTTCAACAGGTGTTGCGAACCGGTCGTCAGGTTCTTGTTGGCGCCCTCTTGATCGCAGCGTTTCTAGGCGTGGCGGCAGCCAGTTCCGCCTTGCAGGGCGCCGGATCGGTGAGCCTGCCGATGATCCTGCTGACGCTCATCGGAGTGAATCTCGCATCGTTAGTGCTCTGGTTGATGTTCCAATTATTGGGGAGGCGATCCGGCGGCCTGATTCGAAGCATCTGGCAAAAGCTGAGCGCGCGATTCGTTGATCGCGCCAACATCCCAAAGGGCCAGTATCGATTCGATCTGGCAAGCGTGGCGGAGTTGACCACCGGTCGAGGGGGGCGCTGGCGACTCGGCGTCATGACACATGCCGTGTGGCTGGCCTATACCTTTGCGGGTTTGTTGAGCCTGACCGTTCTGCTTGTAGTCAGCCGTTATGAGCTGAGCTGGCAGACCACCTTGCTCAGCCCCGAGGGCCTGCATGCCTGGGCGGACAAGATGTCATACGCACCTCGGCTGCTGGGCGCAGCCGGTCCTGATGTCCTGCCATTGAATGGCGAGCTCAGCGCAGAGCATCGGCAAGGTTGGGCGATCTGGATGTTGTTGGCCGTCGTCAGTTACAGCCTGCTGCCAAGGCTGATCGCTTTGGTGCTGTGCTGGATTCTTGCAGCGCGTGAACAGGCGGGTTGGGCACGTGATCTCTCGCGTCCGGGCTTTGCGCGCCTGCGCGCCCGGTTGATGCCAGATCATTCTGCGGTCTCGGTAATCGACGCGGACGAATCGGACACGCCAAGTGCGAACTTCCCGGATAAAGGGTTAGCAGTGGAATTGCCCGAATCTGGTTTGTTCGCCGTCTTTCTGGAGCGTGCAGGCGAGGAGCGCGATGCGGATCTGACCTGGCTTGATCCGGTAGAAGACGCCGCTAGCCTGCAAAAGGCAGTGGAAGAAATACAAGCTGGCCGGCCTAGCGGACTGCTGGTTTTCATAGCGGCTACCGCGACGCCGGATCGAGGCACTGTCCGTGTTCTGGCGCGGCTCGTACAGCCGGCGGATGTTCCCGTCTGGTTGGTCCTGACGGCGCTGCCGCAGCTCAAGGCACGCGGCGCGCCGGCTTTTGACACACGTGTCGCGGATTGGTCGGCCACTGCCCAGCGCGCCGGCGTGCAGGGTGGGGTGATCGCCTGGGATGATCGACGGCTTCTCGAACCAGTGCCAGAGGCAATGCAGCAGTGAGCTCAAAATCCATCATTTCGCTGGCCGTGGTGGGACATACCAATACCGGCAAGACCTCGCTGTTGAGAACCCTCACCCGCGACCAGAAGTTTGGTGAAGTTTCCGATCGTCCATCAACGACGCGCGAAGTGTCTGCGGTATCCCTTCTCGCGGATAGCGTGCCCGTGATGACGCTGTTTGATACGCCAGGACTGGAAGACCCGATGGGCTTGATGGAGCTTCTTGAGGCGGACCAGAATACTTACGAAGACCCCGTTGCGCGGATTGATGCTTTCCTTGCCACGGATCACGGCGCCGGCAGTTTCGAGCAGGAAGCCAAAGTACTTCGCCAACTCCGCAAAAGCGATGCGGCCTTGTATGTGATCGATGCGCGTGAACCCATGCTGGCCAAGCATCGCGAGGAACTGCGTCTACTGGCCGAGTGTGGCCGCCCCCTGATGCCGGTCCTGAATTTCGTCGCCAGTCCTGAGAGTCACCCTGAACAATGGCGTGAGGGCCTCGCGCGAATGGGCCTTCATGTGCTCGCCGATTTCGACACTGTGGTTTTCGAGCACGAGGCTGAGCGCAGCCTGTTCGCCAAGCTCGAAATCCTGCTGGACGCACACAAGCCAGCGATTCAGTCACTGGCCCGCTTCCGCGATGCCCAGCGAGCTCTGCTGGTCGAGGCTGCGTGTCGCACCATCGCGGACATGCTGATTGACGTTGCCGGTCTGCGGGTTCGGGTTGAAGCAGAGGGCGACCTGAGCGTGCAGAGTCAGCAGATCGAAGAGGTCGTCTGCAAAAGTGAGCAGACGTGTGTGGACGATCTATTGACGTTGTTTCAGTTTGACCTGGGTGCTTTTGCGCCGCCCGAGTTGCCATTGGAGCAAGGCCAGTGGGCGCTGGATCCATTCGATCCAGAGGCCTTGAAAGTCTTCGGAGTGCGAACCGGGTCAGCCATCGCTGCGGGTGCAACCGCAGGGGTTTCGGTTGACGCCATGCTCGGTGGCGCAAGCCTTGGAGCGGGCGCCTTGTTGGGAGCCGGTGCCGGGACGGTCTGGAGCTTTTATCAGTCTTTTGGCAAGCGCTGGGTAGACGAGTTGCGGGGCTACCGAGAATTGAGCGTGGAAGAGCAAACCCTGGCGCTGCTTTCGGCGCGTCAGATTGCCTTGCTGCACGCCTTGCTTCGGCGCGGGCATGCCAGTACTTCAGCTGTGGAGGCGAAGGCCAGCCGTGGCTGGGTCTCCAAGAATCTGCGCGAGGCCGTCATGCGGGCGAGAGCGCATCCAGACTGGTCTGCGCTCAATAGCGGCGATCGTGGCCCCCGGCCTGATCAGGCGCTGGTTCCCTTGATGGCTGCGCTGCGCGCGGCGATCAACGGTTGATGTCACGCCAATAAAAAAGACCCGCTGAAACCGAGATTTCAGCGGGTCTTTCGTAGGGGCAGGGCTTGGAAGCCCTGAGGCGCTCTTAGCCCTTGTCTTCTTCGCCGCCTTCGGCCTTGCCTTCAGCGTCTTCGCCGGCCTCAGCTTCAGAATCTTCCTCGGCATCAAGCTTGGCGACACGTGGCAGGTGAATGGCGATCACAGCTTGATCGTGTTCGTCGGAGAGATCGGTCAGTACGACACCTTCGGGAACCTTGATCTGGGAAAGGTGAATCGACTCATCGACGTTCATGCCAGAGACGTCAACTTCGATGAATTCCGGCAGATCCTTGGGCAAGCAGGAGACTTCGACTTCGTTCATCAAGTGCTCGAAGATGCCGCCGCCGGTCTTGACGCCCGGAGCCACTTTCTCGCCCTGGAAGTGCAGCGGAACGCACATGCGGATTTCGACGTCAGCCTTCACACGCAGCAGATCCATGTGCATGACTTCTTCACGCACCGGGTGGCGATGAAGATCCTTCAGGACGACCTGCTCGGACTTGCCCGCAAGCGTCATCGTCAGGATGCGCGAGTAGAAAGACTCGTGGCGCAGCTGCTTCCAGAGTTCGTTGTGGCTCACGCTGATGGACTGCGCTTCCTTGCCGGCACCATAGACAACTGCGGGAATGCGACCTGTGCGACGCAGGCGGCGGCTCGCACCTTTGCCCTGTTCCTCGCGCAGCTCTGCAATAATTTCAAAGCTTTGACTCATGAAAATCTCCAGTAAAATCAATGATCCTTCGCCTGCGACCGGGCGAAAGGGGCGCGTAGTGTAGTGGAGCCGGGTGTGGGACGCCATTTTGGCGAAAAAAGCCGTGAAATCGGCCCGGACGATGCTCGCGATCAGATAAACTTGCGGCCCCCAAAAATCGAGCAATCCATTGTCCGCAGTTCTAAAACTCGATCAGTTCAGCCTGTTGAATGACAGCAATTGCGATGAGCGCATCGTGGCAGCCAAGAAAGTCCTCGGCGATCGCCTGGCTATTCTGGGTCACCACTATCAGCGCAACGAGGTGTTCAAGCACGCCGATTATTCCGGCGATTCGCTCAAACTCTCGCAGCAGGCGGCCAATTCCAGCGCCGACTTCATCGTTTTCTGCGGTGTGCATTTCATGGCGGAAGTGGCCGATATCCTTACCTTTGGCGAGCGCAAGGTGATCCTTCCGGATCTGGCAGCAGGTTGCTCCATGGCCGACATGGCCAATCTCGTGAAAGTTAGAAAGTGCTGGAAAGAACTTTCAGAACTCCTTGACCCAGATGAAAAAGTAACCCCGGTCACTTACATCAATTCGGCGGCGGACCTGAAAGGCTTCTGCGGCGAGCACGGTGGCATTGTCTGCACCAGTTCCAACGCCCGTGCTGTACTGGAGTGGAGCTTTGCCCGGCGCGAAAAGGTGTTGTTTTTCCCAGACCAGCATCTGGGTCGCAATACCGGTCTGATGATGGACATCCCGATGGAGCAGATGGTGACCTGGGACTTCACCAAGCCTCAAGGTGGCCTCAGCGCAGAGGAAATCCGAAACGCGAGGATCATCCTGTGGAAAGGCTTCTGTTCGGTCCATCAGATGTTCCAGCCTGCGCATATCGATAACTTCCGCAAGGCCAATCCGAATGGCAAGGTCATCAGCCATCCGGAGAACGCGATGGAGGTCTGCCAGAAATCAGACTTCGTTGGCTCCACCGAGTACATCTTGCGCACCGTGCGCGCATCTGAGCCGGGTGACCACTGGTTGGTGGGTACAGAACTGAATCTGGTCGATCGCCTTGCCGAGGAAATGGCGGAAAAGAACGTCAAAGTGCAGTTCATGAGCCCGACGGTGTGCATGTGCTCCACGATGTTCCGAACGGACCCTCAGCACCTTGCCTGGGTGCTCGACAACCTCGTGGCAGGAGAAGTGGTCAACCAGATCAGCGTTCCCAAGGAAATCGCCGACCCGGCCCGCAAGGCGCTGGATCTGATGCTCGAAGTGGTGGACTAAGGCACTTTTTCAGATTTGCTCGTGCAATGCAGGTTTTTGCTCTGCATTGCAATTTCTCTCTTGTTTCAAACATCTTGATATTCAATGTTCTCTAACGCCCCCAACCTGAGCCTGGCTGATCCCGAAATCGCAGCGACCATCGCGGCAGAAAATGCGCGCCAGGAAGCACACATCGAACTCATCGCGTCGGAGAACTATTGCAGCCCCGCGGTCATGCAGGCGCAGGGGTCGCAGCTGACCAACCAGTACGCCGAGGGATATCCGGGCAAGCGCTATTACGGTGGCTGCGAGCACGTTGACGTGGCCGAACAACTGGCCATCGACCGCATCAAGAAAGTGTTTGATTGCGACTTCGCGAACGTGCAGCCGCACTCGGGGGCGCAGGCAAATGCGGCCATTTTCCTGTCGCTGGTGAGCCCGGGCGATACGGTCATGGGCATGAATCTGGCGCAGGGTGGTCACCTGACGCATGGGCATCCCGCCAACTTCTCAGGCAAGCAATACAAGATCGTGCCTTATGGGCTGGACGCCGAGACGGGTCTGATCGACTACGACGAAATGGAACGCATTGCGCTTGAGCACAAGCCCAAGCTGCTGATCGGCGGCTTTTCGGCCTATTCGCGCATCAAGGACTGGAAGCGCATGCGCGAGATCGCCGACAAGGTCGGAGCTTTCTTCTGGGTGGACATGGCCCATGTCGCGGGTCTGGTAGCGGCGGGTGAATATCCCAGCCCCCTGCCGCACGCCCATGTTGTGACCAGCACCACGCACAAGACGCTGCGCGGCCCTCGCGGCGGCATCATCCTGAGCAAAGGGCAAAGTGAAGAATTCAACAAGAAGCTCAATTCAGCGGTTTTTCCGGGGATACAGGGCGGTCCGTTGATGCACGTGATTGCAGCCAAGGCCGTGGCATTTGGCGAAGCGCTGGATCCGGGCTTCAAGACTTATCAGAAGCAGGTGGTGGCCAATGCACGGGCCATGGCACGGGTCTTTCTGGACCGCGGCTACAAGGTGGTTTCAGGAGGCACGGATGATCACCTGTTCCTGCTAGACCTGATTGCCAAGAACGTGACCGGCAAGGACGCTGAAGCGGCGCTGGGACGTGCGCACATCACGGTCAACAAGAATTCGGTGCCCAATGATCCCAAGTCTGCCTTTGTGACCAGCGGGCTTCGACTGGGTTCGCCAGCATCGACCACGCGCGGCTTCAAGGAAACGGAAATGGCGCAGGTGGCCGGCTGGATTGCCGACGTGGTTGACGCGCTTGCGGCGGGCGAAGGATTAGATCAAGTCATCGACAACGTGCGCGCGGCTGCGGCGGAGCTTTGTGCCCGTTACCCGGTCTACAACGCGGGCGCGCCTGCCGCGTGAAAACCATCGCCCTGACGCTTGGGGTGAGCTAGGCATGCAATGTCCGTTCTGTAATGAGCCAGACACGCGCGTCATTGACTCGCGTTTGGCCGAAGAAGGCACGCAGGTCCGTCGCCGGCGCGAGTGTTCGGCTTGCAAAGGCCGTTACACCACGTTCGAGCGTGCTGAACTGGCGATGCCGAGCATCGTCAAGCGGGGCGGAACACCTGAGCCTTTCGACGAAGACAAACTGCGTCGGGGCTTCGACAGCGCGCTGTACAAGCGCCCAGTATCGCGGGATGCCATTGACCATGCCGTCGAGA
This sequence comes from Panacagrimonas sp., assembly GCA_041603235.1. Lineage (GTDB taxonomy): Bacteria > Pseudomonadota > Gammaproteobacteria > Nevskiales > Nevskiaceae > Panacagrimonas. The sequence goes on from JBFIES010000004.1 coordinate 100,184, forward strand.
ACGTCATGCGCAAGCTGCGGCAGACGGGAGAGCGAGAAGTGGCTACACCGCAGATCGGCGAGTGGGTCATGGAAGAGTTGCGCGACCTCGATCAGGTGGCCTACGTGCGCTTTGCCTCGGTCTACATGAGCTTTGAAGATATCAACGCGTTCCGTGACGAGATCGAACGCATTCAGCATCTGCCATCTCCGGAGCAGCGCAAGAGTCAGCTGTCATTGATTGCAAATAGCGAGGACAAGAAGCCGTCGGCTCGCAAGACGGTTCGCAACAAGAAGTCCAAATGAATTCGACGTCTGCCGCATCGTATATGGCGACAGCCCTGCAGTTGGCCGCGCGTGGTCGCTACAGCAGTTTTCCCAATCCCCGAGTGGGCTGCCTGATCGTCAAGGACGGCAAGATTGTCGGCCAGGGCTGGCACGCACGAGCGGGTGAGCCGCATGCTGAAATTCACGCGCTGCGTGAGGCTGGTAAAAATGCGCGAGATGCTGACGTCTATGTGACGCTCGAGCCCTGTGCGCATCAGGGACGCACAGGGCCATGCGCATTGGCGTTGATCGAAGCCGGCGTGCGCAAAGTGACCGGCGCCATGCAGGATCCCAACCCACTAGTGGCAGGCAAGGGCTTCGCTGCATTAAGGAATGCGGGCATTGAAACCGAATGTGGTGTTCTGGAGCAGGCGGCCCGCTCCCTGAATCGGGGTTTTGTCAGCCGCATGCAGCGCGGTCGTCCCTTTGTAACGCTAAAGCTGGGCGCCAGTCTGGATGGCCGCACCGCGATGGCCAGCGGCGAATCAAAATGGATTACCAGCGAGGCTTCCCGCGCGGACGTTCATCGGCTTCGCGCGGAAGCTGGCGCGGTGCTGACCAGCGCGGCCACCGTGCTGGCGGATGATCCTGAACTGAACCTGCGCTGGTTCAAGCAGAGTGATCGCCAGCCAGATCGAATTGTCCTCGATGCGGGACGAAAGGTCGGCGCTACTGCGCGGGTTTGGGCCGACGACGGCGCAGCCCGGTGGTGGGTGGTGGGCGCGAACGTGATGAGCTACGCCGATGCGGCGGCCATGCCCCAGGTTGCCGGCGCACCACGGCCACCTCTGAGCGACATCCTGAGCCAGCTGGCTCAACAGCAGATCAATAGTGTTCTGGTTGAAAGCGGTCCGATCTTGGCGGGTGCCTTGCTCAAGGCGCAGCTCGTCGACGAACTCGTGCTCTACCTTGCGCCGCAGTTGCTGGGCAGCGATGCGCGCGCGATGGCCCTGATACCCGGTCTCGAACGACTGGCTGATCGCATCGAGTTGAGCTTCCAGGAAGTGCGTCTGGTCGGGCCTGACTTGCGCGTGACCGCTGTCCCCAAATTGAAGGACTGAATCATGTTTACCGGCATTATCGAAGCGCGCGGAACCATTGCGCAGATCCAGCCTGAAGGCGAAGACCTGCGCATGCTGATTACCTGTGCGAGCGACTATCTCAAGGACGTCAATCTAGGCGACAGCGTGGCGGTCAGCGGCATCTGCCTGACGGTGCAGAACAAGGCCGAGCACGGCTTCTATGCCGATCTTTCAACCGAGACCCTGGGCGCGACGTCCAGCGGCAGCTGGGCAGAGAATCGCGCGGTCAATCTGGAGAAGGCGCTAACACCGAGCAAGGCATTGGGCGGACACATGGTGTCCGGCCACGTGGACGGCCTGGGCACTTTGCTTGAGCGGCGGCTGGATGCGCGCTCATGGCGGCTGCGTTTTTCTGCGCCCGACGAACTCGCCAAGTACATTGCCCGCAAGGGCTCCATCACCATAGACGGCATCAGCCTGACGGTGAACGACGTCGAAGGGAGTCACTTTGGCGTTAACATCATCCCCCACACCATGGACCAAACCACCCTGGGCGACCTGCGCGAAGGCGACAAGGTCAATCTGGAAGTGGATCTGATCGCGCGATACCTGGAGCGGCTGCTGGCCGCCAGAGAGACCTCATGAGCAACAAAATTGCCAACATCAACCAGAGCCGCAAGTCCGACAAGGGCGGCCTGGACTACATTTCAGACATCCTGGCGGACTTCAAGGCCGGCAAGATGGTCATCATGATGGATGACGAGGATCGCGAGAATGAAGGCGATCTGATCATGGCCGCCAGCGCCGTGCGCGCGCAGGACATCAACTTCATGGCGCGTTACGGTCGTGGGCTGATCTGTCTGACCCTGACCGCGGAGCGCTGCCGCCAGCTGCGCCTGCCGCTGATGGTGACGCAGGGTGATGACATGCACCGCACCGCCTTCACGGTGTCGATCGAAGCTGCTGAAGGTGTCACTACCGGCATTTCCGCGCATGACCGTGCGCAGACCATTCAGGCTGCGGTCAAGGCCGATGCGCGGCCTACGGATCTGGTCCAGCCGGGGCATATTTTTCCCTTGATGGCGGAAGCCGGTGGCGTACTGGCCCGTGCCGGTCACACGGAAGCAGGATGCGATCTGGCCCGCCTTTCCGGGTTTGAGCCGGCGTCGGTGATCGTCGAGATTCTCAACGAGGACGGCACCATGGCGCGTCGTCCGGATCTGGAGAAGTTCGCGCGCGAACATGACCTCAAGATCGGAACCATTGCTGACTTGATTCGCTACCGGCTGGATAACGAACACAGCATCGAACGGGTTGCCGAGACACACATTCAGACTGAATTCGGCGAGTTCCACCTCGTCAGCTATCAGGATGCCGTTGATGGCACCGTTCATCTGGCCCTGATCAAGGGCAAGGTTGATCCCAACAATCCCACGCTCGTGCGCGTGCACCTGCGCAATACGCTCTCGGACATGATTGGCGCCGAGTCAGAGCATTTCGCCTGGCCTTTGCGGCGCGCGATGAAACGCATTGCCGAAGAGGGCAGCGGCATCATCATCGTTCTGCGCAAGGCCGAAGCGTCGCGCGACTTGATCCAGCAGATTGTGGGGCTCAATCGAGGCGGCCCGGCACCAGACGACCACTCAGGTGATCCTGGCTCTGATCCCAAGGTGCTGAGGACCTATGGCATTGGTGCGCAGATCCTGTTTGACCTTGGCGTGCGCCGCATGCGCGTGCTTTCTGCACCCAAACGGCTCCACGGGCTCTCCGGTTTCGGACTGGAAGTCGTTGAATACGTTCCCTGCGACTAAGCGAGCAAACAGGCCAACACATGAGTGATGTCAAAACCGGTTTCAGCAAACCTGCCGCGCCAGAGCCGCGGGAATTTGCCAAGACGCGCGTAGCGCTGATTTCGACCCGCTGGAACGTCGAGATTATCGATGCACTTTGCGCGGGTGCTCACAGGGCATTTCGAGCCTGGGGTATTCGCGACGAGAATCTCATCGAAACCAAGGCGCCGGGTGCCTACGAACTACCTTTGGCCGCCCACGCCGCATTAAGCAGCGGTAAGATTGACGCGGTCATTGCGCTGGGGGCGATCATCCGCGGTGACACCCCGCATTTCGAATATGTATCGGGCGAATGTTCGCGGGGACTGATGCAGGTGCAACTGCAGTTTGGCAAGCCGGTTGCCTTTGGAGTTTTGACGGTCAATACCGTTGAGCAGGCAACTGAAAGAAGCGGCAGTGGCCGCGACAACAAGGGCTATGAAGCGGTTTCTGCCGCATTGGAAATGATCAGACTTATGCGGACCTTTCGTTGAAGACAGAATCAGGGAATATCAGCCGTCGCGGCCTGTCACGGCGGTTGACCGTGCAGGCGCTCTATCAATGGATGGTCAACGAAACTGCACCTTCTGTTCTGCTCAAGCAATTCCGCGAACAGGAGGCGGGTCTGGGGCGCGCAGATCCGGTTTATTTTGAGGAATTGCTCAACGGCTGCGTGGAGCAAGCTCAGGAACTGACGATGCGGCTGATACCGCACCTGGACCGGCCATTGGCGCAGATCGATCCGGTAGAGCACGCAGTCCTGCTTCTGGGCGCCTACGAAATGGCCAGCAAGCCGGAAGTGCCGTGGAAAGTCGTGGTCAACGAATGCGTCAATCTGGCCAAACTTTTTGGTGCCGAGGACGGCTTCAAGTTCGTCAACGGCGTGATCGACAAGCTGGCCAGGGAACTGCGCCCAGAAGAAGTCGACTTCGCGGACTAGTGCTGGTCACACGCAGGTATCTTGCGTGAACGAATTCGAGATCATCAGGCACTACTTTCGCGAGCTGACGCCGCCGGCGACGGGTGAGATTCTCGGCATAGGCGACGATTGCGCGCTGCTTGCGCTTGCCGCGGGTGAGCAACTCGTGGTGAGCACTGACAGTCTGGTAGCGGGTCGCCACTTTGCAGATTCAGTTGCCCCTTATGACTTGGGGTACAAGGCACTGGCCGTCAATCTTTCCGACCTCGCGGCAATGGGTGCGTCGCCGCGCTGGTTCACGCTCGCGCTTACGCTGGATCGTTTTGAGCCCGAATGGCTACAGGAATTTGCACGCGGGATGAGTGAACTGGCCCGGAAATCGGGCATTGGACTGGTCGGGGGAGACACCACTCGCGGCCCGCTGAACATCAACGTCACTGTCATGGGCGCGGTCGAGCCGGGCAGGGCGATGCGGCGCGACGGCGCCCGAATTGGCGATGTGATTTGCATAACAGGCACATTGGGTGATGCTGCCCTGGCTTTGCGTCTTGCCGGTGACGCCAGAGAAGCAAAAGCCTGTACGAGTGACGATCTGAGATTTCTGCAAACACGCCTGCATCGACCCGAACCCAGAATCGCAGCCGGGCTGCAACTTAGTGCTTGGGCGCACGCGGCAGTTGATATCTCGGACGGCCTGGCTGCGGATCTTTCCCACATTTTGGCCGCGAGCCATGTCGGCGCCGAATTGATTGAGGCGGACTTGCCGCAGTCAGGTGCATTCCTACGATGTTGCGAAAGCCAGCAGCGCAGGGCGCATCTTCTTCATGGTGGAGATGACTACGAGCTCTGCATCTGCATGCCAGAAGACGATTTTTTGAAGGCGCAGGCGGCAAGCCCGACTGCACTGGTAAGGATTGGCAGGATCGTTGAGGGCGAGAATCTGAGCCTGATCGAGGCGACTGGCGATAAGCTTGTGATCCCCCCACATGGTTTCCGGCACTTCGAGTGAATGATTCAGCAAAGAGAATTCCCGCACCGCCCGCGCGGCTGATTCTGTCGACGCCCGTACACTTTCTGGCGTTTGGTTTTGGGGCGGGTCTATCGCGTTGGGCGCCCGGCACACTGGGAACGCTGGTTGCCGTGCCCCTGTTCCTGCCGTTTGCCTTCCTGCCCTGGCAGGCACTCGCGGCGACTGTGGTGATTCTGTTTGCTATGGGCTGCTGGATTTGCGGTGCCAGCGCAAGAATGCTCAAGGTCGCCGATTACGGCGGCATCGTATTCGACGAAATTGTCGGCTATCTGGTGGCATGCGCGGCCTTGTTGCCCGCGCTGAAGGGGCCCAGTTGGCCACTTGGCGTGGGCATGGCTGCTGCGTTTGTACTGTTTCGCTTGTTCGATATCCTCAAACCGTGGCCCATCAGCTGGTGTGACCGGAATCTGCACGGCGGGTTCGGCATCATGATTGACGACCTGCTGGCTGGGATCGCCGCAGCGGCGGTTCTGTGGGGGCTGGGCCAGATTCCGTTTCAATGGCCGGTGAATTAGGCGCATGTGCCGATCGGGGTCGATGAACAATTGCAGCGATGTGCGGGGCAGCCGGAGAGCCATTAATGGGCTGATGACCTGACAATGACCGCATCAGTCGGAATTGCGTCCCAGGGTTTGCGCGTTTCGCTGGTGCGATTTCGGGCGGATGTCGGATCATCTGAGGAATATTCTGATCACAAGCGCGGATCAGATTCTGTCTCGACAAGCAGCAAAAGCCCGAAGTCTGAGAGCGGGTTGACCTCAGAGCCGATGTCACAGACCCCGCCCGCGGTCGCTTTGGAACGATTCTCGGCTTAAAATGACGCACTGCCGCATGGCCCTGGGGCCAATCGGTATCTATCCACACAGCAGAAGAAAATCATTGTATGCAGATAGAACGCGACGTGATGGAATACGACGTTGTCATCGTTGGCGGAGGCCCTGCGGGCCTGTCAGCCGCATGCCGACTCAAGCAAAAAGCCGCTGAAGCGGGACAGGAAATCAACGTCTGTCTCGTTGAAAAAGGCTCCGAGATTGGCGCTCACATTCTCTCTGGTGCTGTACTGGAGCCAAGGGCACTGAATGAGCTCTTTCCTGACTGGAAGAAGAATGGCGCGCCACTCAATACCCAGGTCGCGCGTGACGATGTGTACTTCTTCTTGAGTGAGACTAATGCGGTCAAGATGCCCAATCTCTTTGTGCCCAAGACGATGCACAACGAGAACAACTACATCATTTCGCTGGGTAATCTCTGCCGCTGGCTGGGTGAGCAGGCTGAAGCACTCGGTGTAGAAATCTATCCCGGTTTCGCAGCGCAGGATGCCATCATTGACGAGCAGGGCGTGGTGCGCGGTATCACCGTAGGTGACATGGGCGTAGGCCTTGATGGCGAACCCAAGGAAGGCGACTTCACCCCGGGTATGGAGCTGCGTGCAAAATACACGCTGTTTGCAGAAGGTTGCCGCGGGCACATTGGCAAACGCCTGCTGAAGAAGTACGAGCTGGACAAGGACGCTGATCCGCAGCATTACGCCATCGGCCTCAAGGAAGTCTGGACGGTCGATCCTGCCAAGCATGAGCCGGGCCTCGTCGTTCACGGTGCTGGCTGGCCGCTCAACAACAGCAATCCAGGCGGCTCTTTCCTGTATCACCTGGATCAGGACACCGTGGTCTGCGGCCTGATTGTTGATCTGTCCTACTCCAATCCGTATCTGTCGCCCTTTGACGAGTTCCAGCGCTTCAAGCATCACCCGGTGATCAAGCAGTATCTGGAAGGCGGAACGCGCGTCAGCTATGGCGCGCGCGCCATCTGCAAGGGCGGGTTTAACTCTCTGCCCAAGATGGTGTTCCCCGGCGGCGCATTGATTGGTTGTGATCTCGGCACGATGAATTTTGCCAAGATCAAGGGCAGCCACACGGCAATGAAGTCCGGCATGCTGGCAGCGGATGCCTGTGCCGAAGCCCTGCTCGCTGGCGCGGAAGGTGGCGACGAACTGACGGCATTTCCGGTCAAGTTCAAGGAAAGCTGGCTCTACGAAGAGCTCTACCAGAGCCGCAATTTCGGTGTCTGGCTGCACAAGCTCGGCGCCATTTTCGGCGGTGCCATGAATTACATCGAGCAGAACTGGTTTGGCGGCAAAGCGCCTTGGACGGTCCATGATCTGAAGAAAGATCACGAATGCCTGACGCTCGCCAAGGATGCGCCAAAAATTGATTACCCCAAGCCGGACGGCAAGCTGAGTTTCGACAAACTGTCTTCAGTATTTGTGTCCAGCACCAATCATGAGGAAGATCAGCCGGTGCATCTCAAGCTGGCCGACCCCAGTATCCCCATCGACAAAAACCTGCCGATGTATGACGAACCGGCTCAGCGTTATTGCCCGGCTGGTGTCTACGAAGTGGTCGGCGAGGGTGATGACAAGCGCTTTCAGATCAACGCTCAGAATTGCGTTCACTGCAAGACCTGTGACATCAAGGACCCCGCGCAAAACATTACATGGGTCGCGCCGGAAGGATCAGGTGGACCTAACTACGCCAATATGTAGCTTGGGTTGCCTGATAGATGTCGTGGTTCAGAAAGTCCAAGAGTCGGGAGGAAAAAGACAAGCAATACATTGAGCTTTGCCGCCAGGAACACAGCAGTGTGTCGCAGTTTCTGCAAGCAGATCAGCGAGAAGGCTGTTTCATTGAAGTTGGTGCCAATGAGCCGGTGAGCGAAAACTCCCAGACTTGGCATCTTGAGCAGTCTGGCTGGTACGGCTTGCTGATCGAGCCGATTGGCGAATTGTGTGAGCTGGCGAGAAGTCAGCGGCCAAGATCGCAGGTAGCACAAGCTGTTTGTGTAGACGAAAGTCAGGTTGGGCAAGCCAGGTTGATGATTCCGCGCCGTGAAGGGCAGGCTCATCACAACATGGCCTCCCTGACGGTCGATCGGCATCAAAGTGCGCGGACGGACTTCGATGAACTGGTTGTCAGGGCGGCGACTCTGGGCCAACTGGTAGATGAGCATCAGATAACAGAGGTCGATTTCTTATCGATCGATGTCGAAGGCCACGAGATGGGCGTGCTCAGAGGTGCCGAGCTCGATCGGCTGAGACCTCGGCTGATCCTGCTCGAAGATGATTGGGTCTACATGGACAAGCATCGCTACCTGAAGGAGTTCGGTTATCGCCTGGCTCACCGCACAGGAAGGCTCAATAGTTGGTATGTTCGCAGTGATGTAAATGGCCCTGTTTTGGGCTGGCTGCAAAGGCTGAATAATTGGCAACGGTTTTTTATCGGAATCTGGCCGCGAAAAATTCGACGCGCCATCCGATCTGGGTCACTGGAGCCGCTCAGGCGTCTCTGACACTTCAATAGGTATGGTTTCCAAATCATGGGATTTTCACTGAAATGAAAGCATTGGTAAGCGTAAAACGTGCGGTGGACTACAACGTCCGCATCCAGGTCAAGCCAGATGGTTCTGGTGTGGTCACTGATGGCGTCAAGCACTCGATGAACCCCTTTGACGAAATCGCGATGGAAGAAGCGGTTCGCCTGAAAGAAAAGGGTGTGATTACCGAGATTGTCGCAGTGACTGTTGGCGTCAAAAAATGCGAAGAAACGCTGCGTTCCGCGCTGGCATTTGGCGCCGACCGTGCTGTGCATGTTCTGGAAGAGGGCGAAGTGCAGCCCCTGACTGCGGCAAAAGCTCTGGCTGCTGTCTACAAGAAGGAAGATGCCAAGCTCTTTCTGTGCGGCAAGCAGGCGATCGACGATGACGCCAACCAGACAGGCCAGATGATTGCCTCTTTGCTTGAGCTTCCGCAGGCCACGTTTGCATCGAAGGTCGAAATCGAAGGCGACAAGGCCAAAGTGACCCGCGAGATTGACGCCGGTCTCGAAACGCTTGAAGTTGATCTGCCTGCCGTGATCACGGTTGATCTTCGCTTGAACGAGCCGCGCTATCTCAAGCTGCCGGACATCATGAAAGCCAAGAAAAAGCCGATTGATCCGCAAAGCTTTGAAAGCCTCGGTGTTACTGCAGGTGCCGGACTCAAGGTGACCAAGACCGCCAATCCGCCGAGCCGCTCCAAGGGCATCATCGTCAAGACCGTGGACGAACTGGTTGAAGCACTCAAGGCCAAAGGACTCGTTTAATTTGATTTCTCCTGGTGCTTTCGGCGCCGGGAGTACGACATCAAGGAAATAGCATGAGCAAGATTCTCATCGTTGCAGATCATCACGACGGCAAGCTCGGTGCCGCCGTCAAGAAAACCGTTTCAGCTGCTGGCCCGATTGGCGGCGAAATTCACGTCGCAGTGTTCGCAGTAGACGGCGCATCCATCGCTGCCGAAGCGGCAAAGATTGACGGCGTTGCGAAGGTATTGCAGGTAGATAACGCCGCAAACGAGCATGAGATGGCCGCGGTTCTGACGCCGCAGATCGTCGAGATTGCGAAGGGTGGCTACACCCACATCCTGTTCCCCGGAAACACCTTCGGCAAGGACATTGCGCCGCGCGTATCGGCCAAACTCGACGTGCAGCAGGTCAGCGACATCATGGCCGTGCATAGCGCAACTAGCTTTGATCGTCCCATTTACGCCGGCAACGCAATCGTGACCGTGGAAGCCCCGGCTGAGCCGTGCATCGTCGCCACCGTTCGCCTGGCTTCGTATCAGGCAGCCGGCGAAGGTGGCAGTGCTGCAGTTGAAGCGGTATCAACCTCAGCGGAGATTCCCACCCACACGCGATTCGTGAATCTGGAAGCCGCCAAGTCAGAGCGTCCAGACCTGCAGTCAGCCGCCCGAGTGGTGTCCGGTGGCCGTGCGCTGGGTAGCGAAGAGAACTTCAAGCTGATCTACGACTTTGCGGACAAGATCGGTGCCGGTGCCGGCGCCAGCCGTGCTGCTGTTGACTCAGGCTACTGCCCGAATGACATGCAGGTCGGCCAGACCGGCAAGATCATTGCTCCGGAGCTGTATTTCGCCATTGGTATCTCGGGTGCAATTCAGCATCTGGCTGGAATCAAGGATGCCCGTACCATCGTTGCTATCAACAAGGATGAAGAAGCGCCCATCTTTGAAGTGGCCGATTTTGGTCTGGTCGGCGATCTGTTCCAGATCGTCCCGGAGCTTGCAGAAAAGCTCTGATCGCTTGAGCTGAGTTGTCATGACAAGGGCCGGGCAACCGGCCCTTGTCGTATCTGAAGGTCGCCGTCGCCATCATCGCCAATCGCGGGCTCCGGTGATCTCCGATGCCTGGATATTGGTCGCAAGCCAGTTATGCCAGAGCCAAGAATAGAGGTGATCAGTCTCATCTGGCCAAGGGTTTGCCGACTAAGCTGCTGTGACCAGGTTTCAAGGGACGAATGAATTTGTGGCGAGCAATGATCAGGCCTCGCTGGAGTCGATGGCCACGCCATGTAGAGCAGCCTGCACGCTGCTGCGAGAGGCCCAACACTTGCCGGTTGATCCGGGTGAGAAGGCCAGTACGCGCAAATCATTGTCTCCCGCCTGTTTAGGGCGACCGCACTTGAACTGCGACCAAGCCAGCGAGAATTGGCCCTGAATTTTCGCCAGTCTGCTGGGCTTCAGGAGCGGAAACCAGCGTCCCGAATCTACCTGCGAAGCTCTCAGCAGCTAGCCGCTACTCATCAGCCGAAGCGGGAAAAATCCGGTTTGCGCTTTTCCAGAAAAGCGCCGATAGCTTCCTGCGCTTCGGGATACTTGAGCATGGGCATGAAGTGGAAGGCTTCCAGAGGAATGGCCTCACTCACTGTGGCATCGGTCCAGCGCTTCATCAGTCGCTTGGTCGTGCGCAGCGCATTAGGTGGCTGGGCAGCGAGCTTCTGCGCCCTTTCGGTGACACGTTCAGCAAGACTTTCAGGTGCCAACACTTCATTGACCAGGCCGCATTCTCTTGCGTGTTCTGCCGTAAAGGCTTCGCCGAACATCGCAAGTTCCATGGCCTTGGCATGTCCCATGATTCTCGGCATCAGGTAGGTTGAAGCGTACTCCGGGACGATCCCGATATTCACGAATGGCAGCTGGAATCGGGCGGTCTTGCTCGCGTAAATCAGGTCGCAATGCAGCAACATGGTTACACCGACCCCGATTGCCAGACCATTGACGGATGCAATCACTGGCTTGGGAAATGTCGCCAGTGCATTCATGAACTGAATAACGGGAGCATCACCGCTGCCATCTGGTGCCTTGAGAAAATCCACCATGTCATTGCCGGCACAGAAAGAGTCTTCGCTGCCGGTCAGCACCAGAATGCGCACTTCTGGGTCCGTTGCGGCAGCGCGGACAGACGCCGCGAGCACAGAGTACATGTCCTGCGTCAGTGAATTCTTCTTGTCAGGGCGATTGAGCTGAAGCGTCAGGACGCTGACATCACGGGATTGCTTTACGGGAAGCTTTTCAGAATTTTCCATTTCTTCTTGCAAGGCCAGGTTCAGGTGCTACCGAATAGTCGGACGTTGTCGCTTAGAACAAGTCTGCTTTGTCGCCCGTACTGTCGTCTGCTTCGTCGCGCGCAGCAATCCAGTCACCGGTAATCATCTGCCGGTAGCTCATGCCGGGGCCCACCATTGGGTACACCGAGGCCATCGGGTCAATCACCACTTCCAGGAAAGCCGGGCCAGGAAAATCTATGAACTCCTTTGCAACCCGCTGAAGGTCTCCCTTGTCCACCACACGTTTGGCAAATTCGAAGCCATCAGCCTCGGCTGCCTTGATGAAATCCTTGCGATGCAGGCTCTTGTCCGAGCCCGAATAGCGCGAGGCGAAGAACAGGCGCTGCCATTGCTTGACCATGCCGTCGCCATAATTGTTGAGCACCACAATCTTGACCGGCAGGTTATAGGTGGTGGCGGTCTCCAGTTCTCCCAGATTCATGCGAATAGAAGCATCGCCATCGATGTCGATGACGACACAGTCCTTGCGCGCAAACGCAGCGCCAATGGCCGCAGGTAGTCCGAAGCCCATCGTGCCCATCGAACCGGAGGTCAGCCACAGCCTAGGCTGTTTGAAGTCAAAGTACTGTGCGGCCCACATCTGGTGCTGGCCAACGCCGGTAGACACCACCGCATTGCCCTGTGTGATTTCGTTCAGCGCTTCAATCACGGCGTGAGGCTGAATGGCATCTCCTTCGCGCTCATAGTTCATCGCGTGCGTTTTCTTGAGCTCCGCAATGTGCTGATGCCAGGGCGCGAAGGCGGGCTGGAATCCCTTGGCCTGGATATAGCTGGTCAGCTTGCTGAGCGCCTGAGAAACGTCGCCCACGTGGTGCCAGTCGACCGCTTTGACCTTGCCGATCTCTGCCGGATCAATATCCAGATGCGCAATGTGCTTTGCGTTGGGGGCAAACTTGGAAGGCACACCAGCCACGCGGTCGTCGAACCGGGCACCGACGGCGATCAGAAAATCGCAATCATCGACTGCGTAGTTTGCAAAGGCGGTGCCGTGCATGCCCAGCATCTGCAAGGACAACTCACGCGTTGTGTCGTAAGCGCCAATGCCCATCAGCGTGGTTGTTACCGGAATGCCGAATGCATCGGAGAACGCCCGCAGTTGCTCTGAAGCTCCGCCGTTGATGACGCCACCACCGGCATACAGCAGGGGACGGCTGGATTGCTTGAGCATGGCGAGGAAGCTTTCCGCGTCGTCCTCATCCAATGTGTTGGACACGATCTTGTTCAGACGGGCGCGATAGCCGGGCAGGGGCAGGACACCCTGACCCCGAAACGGGCCGCTCCAGTTCTGCACATCCTTGGGAATATCCACGACCACCGGGCCAGGTCGGCCGCTGCGGGCAATCTCGAAAGCACTGCGCAGGGTGGCCTCGAGCTTGTTCGGATCGGTCACCAGAAACACGTGTTTGGCAGCCGAGCCCATGATGGTGCTCACCGGGGCTTCCTGGAAGCCGTCCGAGCCGATCGCAGCGGTGGGAACCTGGCCACACAGAACAACGATGGGAATAGAGTCAGCGGCGCAGTCCCGGATCGGTGTAACCGTATTTGTCGCACCGGGGCCGGAGGTTACGAGGCAGACGCCCACCTTGCCTGAGGCGCGTGCATAACCGGCGGCCATGAAGCCTGCGGCCTGTTCATTTGCCGGCACGATCAAAGGCATGGGTTCCACGCCGTCTGCCCCGCGGTGGGTTTCGTTGTAGCGAAATACAGCGTCGTAGGTCGGCAGAATGGCGCCGCCCGAGTACCCGAATATGACATCTACTCCTTCATCCGCCAGCACCTGGACGACGGTTTCAGCGCCACTCAGGGTGATATCGGAATCGGAGCTTTCAGGTATGGGCATTGCGGCATTCATTTGACTGCAGACAGATCGGGGAAAAAAGAGGCGATTTATAACATAATCCGGCCCCACAGCCGATGCCGGAATGCCGTCTTTTGCTGTCTCTATGGGCGGCACAGCGGCGTCGAGCCAGTGTGCTGACATCATCGAGGCAATGAGTCCGAGCTTGCCCCGAAACCCTCACAGGATTAAAGTCGCGCCCCTTTCCTGCTGGGATTCCGGCCTTGCGCCATATCATTTCCATACTGTTGCAGAACGAAGCGGGCGCCCTTGCACGGGTGGCCAACATGTTCTCCGCCCGTGGCTACAACATCGACTCCCTGTCCGTTGCGCCGACACATGACGCTACTGTGTCGCGGCTCACGCTTGTGACCAATGGTTCGGATGACGTCGTTCATCAGATTGTTCAGCAGACCCGTAAGCTGATTGACGTGGTCGAGATTGAAGATCTGGTCACTCAGGACCATCTGGAGTGCGAGCTGGTTCTGATCAAGGTTGAGGCCAGTGGAGACGTGATCGCGCAGGTTACCGAGTGCGCCCGCAAGCATCGGGCAATCCTGCTGGACGAAAGCGCCGAGACCCGAACCATTCGCCTCGCCGGTACCGGCGCAGAGGTCGACGAGTTCGTCAGCGAGCTGTCAGCGATTGCAGATGTACTCGAACTGGTTCGCAGCGGCGTGGCTGCACTTGGTCGTGGCACGCAGATCATGGCGATGCCTGCCTAGAGTCAGCGTCCCTCACGCATGTGTGGCAACTGTGATTTTCCTGGTGCCGCGCTTATTCAAGTTTCATATCAACACTTTCAAGAAACGCTTTCCGGAGTTTTCAGACAATGAGCATCACGGTTTATTACGACAAAGACGCAGACCTTTCGATCATCCAGTCCAAGAAGGTCGCGATTCTGGGATACGGCTCACAGGGCCACGCCCATGCGCTCAACCTGAAGGATTCAGGCGTCGACGTCACCGTAGCGCTGCGTAAAGGCTCCAAGAGCTGGGACAAGGCCGTCAACAGTGGCCTTGCCGTCAAGGAAGTTGGCGAAGCTGTGAAGGGTGCTGATCTGGTGATGATTCTGGCCCCTGATCAGGATCAGGCCGCCATCTACAAGGAATCCGTGGCTCCCAACCTCAAGCAGGGTGCAGCACTGGCCTTTGCGCACGGCTTCAATATTCACTTTGGCCTGATCGAGCCGCGTGCCGATCTCGACGTGATCATGATTGCCCCCAAGGGCCCCGGACACACGGTGCGCAGCACCTACACGCAGGGCGGCGGCGTGCCGAGCCTGATCGCCATCAGCCAGGACGCCACTGGCAGTGCCAAGCAGATTGCACTGTCCTATGCCTCGGCCAACGGTGGCGGCCGAGCCGGCATTATCGAGACCAATTTCCGCGAAGAAACCGAAACTGATCTGTTCGGCGAGCAGGCGGTCCTTTGCGGCGGCGCAACCGCGCTGGTCCAGGCTGGGTTTGAGACGCTGGTTGAAGCTGGGTACGCCCCTGAAATGGCTTACTTCGAGTGCCTGCACGAACTCAAGCTGATCGTTGACCTGATGTACGAGGGCGGCATGGCCAACATGCGCTACTCCATTTCCAATACGGCTGAATACGGCGACTACACGCGCGGCCCGCGTGTGGTGACCGAAGAAACCAAGAAGGAAATGAAGAAAATCCTCACCGAGATCCAGACTGGCCAGTTCGCGCGCGAGTTCGTGCTCGAGAATCAGGCCGGTGGCCCCACGCTGAAAGCGCGTCGCCGCATCGGCGCCGAGCACCAGATCGAAGAAGTGGGCGCCAAGCTGCGCGGCATGATGCCCTGGATCGCCAAGAACAAGCTGGTCGACAAGACCAAGAACTAAGGCTCGCTTAAGAAAATCCGTGGCGCAGGATTCATGAGGTCCACCATCGGCGTAAGATGGTGGGCCTATTTGCGCCAACGGCAGTACGCCGGAACCTGAAGATGCAAGACGACACACCGCCAGTTTCTCGAAAGAAGGGCGTCTATCTTCTGCCCAACCTGTTCACCACCGTTACGCTTTTTGGCGGCTTTTACGGTGTGGTGATGGCAATGACCGGTCGTTTCGAGAATGCTGCGGTGGGTGTTCTGGCAGCGATGATTGCCGACGCGCTGGATGGACGCATCGCGCGCATGACCGGAAGCGAAAGCGACTTCGGCAAGGAATACGATTCGCTCTGTGACATGGTGGCCTTTGGTGTGGCGGCCAGCATCATCATGTTCGCCTTCAGCCTTCAGCACCTCTCGGCATATCCGTGGCTTGGCGGACGTTTGGGCTGGGTGCTGGCCTTCAGTTTTACCGCCTGCGCTGCCTTGCGCCTGGCGCGCTTCAATGTGCTGGTTGCCATTGCCGGTGGTTCGAAAGATTTCTTCGGACTCCCCAGTCCGGCTGCTGCGGGCCTGATCACCTTTTTCGTATGGGCCGCGCATGATCTGGGCCTCAGCGGTCAGGACGTGTTGTTTGTCGCCGGCCCCCTGACCCTGGTGACCGGCCTGTTGATGGTGTCGAGCATTCGCTACAACAGTTTTAAGAAGCTCGACCTTGCCGGGCCGATGCGTTTTCTGTCCTTTGCAGCGGTGGTTGGTGCCTTGTTGCTGGTCATGATCAGCCCGCCGAAGATGCTGTTCCTGATCTTCTTCCTGTATGCGCTGTCTGGCCCTGTCAGCCTGATCTGGGCGAAGAAGGGTGCAAAGGCGCGAGGAACTACGACGCCCTGAAGCAGCAGTAGGGCCTTGCGGATTTATCCTGAGGTTCCCGCGATGTGCTTTGATTCACGCGAATCAGCTGCCATCTTCGAAGTTGTACTTGTTCTCATGAACAGGATTCGCCTTAAATAGCACCACTGCAGAACGCACCGTTCGGCAGTCTCAGATTGGAATTGCCGCGCAATTCCCCGTGCTCGGAAAGGGAGAGTCCATGTCACGCGATCTCAGCATTGTGCGCAATGAGTGCACACCGTTCGTCCTGACCTCGATAGAGGTTTGCCGATGAACAACAAGATTCGATTCCGCGGTGAGGCACAGCCTGCTTCGAGTCATATTCCGCTTACTTCTGATACGCGTCTGGCGCCGCTGCTGAGCATGCGTCCGGGCAGTGCCAGAGATGGTTCGGGCACCGTCGAGATCTCAGGAGACGACCTGGTTCGCGTCCGCTTCGACAACGATCTGGTCATGTGGCTGCGCGCGGATGATCTGGCCGCCGATTACGGTCGCGTTGAAGTTGCACGCGATGGGGGTGCGCCGATCTGTGAGATCGTGGGGCCGCAAGTGGAGCCGGGCGAACGCGGCCTGCTCAAGATTGGCATTCGCCTGCTCGAATTTTTTGGCGTTGATCTGGCGGGCAAGGCAGCACAGAGCCTCGGCAAGAAAGCCGAAACCGCGATTCTCAAGAACGCGCCCGGGCTCTACCGGGTGCCGCTCGATTCCGACCTGCATTTTTCACCTGTCAGCGCCGCACAGATTCAGGGTTTGTCAGGCCCCATCCTGATGTTCGTGCACGGTACAGCATCGAGCATGACAGGCAGTTTTTCTGGACTCTGGGAGACCTCCGCTGGCCTTGAGGCGCGCAAGGCCATGCACGCGCTCTACGCAGATCGAAGCTTTGCTTTCGAGCATCGCTCGCTAAGCGTGTCTCCTATCGACAATGCGCTTGAGCTTGCACAGATGCTGCCCAGTGACGCCGAGATTCATCTCGTCAGTCACTCTCGCGGAGGTCTGGTCAGCGAATTGATGTGTTTGGGGTCGCGCACGGAGTCAGCAACGTTTGACCAGCCGCTGGACGACGGCGCGACCTTACTCGATACCCTGTTCTCAGACGATCCGGCGATGGGCCAGGAGCTGGGCTTGCCGCGATTGTTTGGCGCACCAGCACAGGCGTATCAGGAGGCTCGCCAGCAACAGCGGGACCAGTTCCGCCTGCTGCTCAAGACGCTGGATGACAAGCGGTTCAAGGTCTCCAGGTTTGTGCGCGTGGCCTGTCCTGCTCGTGGTACCACGCTGGCGTCCGGTCGCCTGGATCGCTGGTTGTCAGTGTTGAACACGATCATGGAGCACAGCGGGCTCGATACCCTGGCCGGCGGCGCCGTGAGTGATTTCCTCGACTTTGTGCTGTCCGTGGTCAAGGAAAGGACCGATCCGCGTTCCTTGCCCGGACTCGAGGCGATGATGCCGGGCTCACCCCTGATTCGCCTGCTCAACCTGCCAACTTTGCAGGTGAGTGCTGATCTGTCCGTCATCGCCGGTGATGTGCAGGGTGACTCGATCTGGTCGCGCCTCAAGCTGCTGGCGACAGACTGGTTCTATGGTGGTGAGCATGACCTAGTGGTCAACACGCCCTCCATGTTGGGCGGGGCGAGGCGACCAGACGATGGCGCGCGATTTGAGCGCGACCAGGGCGCCAGCGTGAACCATTTCAACTACTTCAAGAACGAGAAGACCATCCGTCTGCTGGCGTCCGGTCTGACGCGCACAGAAGGCAACTTGGGCGGGTTTCGGCCGATATCCTCTGCCAGTGAACATGTGCCCGGCCTTGAAAAGACAATTGCGCGCAGCCGCTCCGGCTCCACGCCGCGACCGATTGCCATCATGTTGCCCGGTACCATGGGGTCTGCACTTCGGGTGGGTTCCAAGGACATCTGGCTGCATTACCGCCGCCTGATGTTCGGCGGGCTCGGCAAGCTTGAGTTCGGGCAGGGCGCAGAGCCGCACAGCTTGTTGGAAGGCTTCTATGGCCCGCTCGTTTCGTTTCTCAGTAATAGCCACCGCGTAGAAATCTTTCCCTACGACTGGCGCCATTCCGTGCGCGAAGCAGCGGGGCGACTTGCAGAAAAGATCGAGCAGTTGCTTCCCGAATGTGAGCGAGATGTACAGCCCCTGCGGCTGGTCGCGCACTCCATGGGAGGGCTGGTTGTTCGAGCTTTCATCGCGCAGCGGCCGGAACTCTGGGCGCGCATCTGCGCGCTGCCGGATAGTCGCTTGATCATGCTGGGTACGCCCAATCGCGGCTCTCATGAGGCGATGCGCTGGCTCGCCGGCTGCAATCCCACGCAGAAGAAACTGATCCTGCTCGACCTGACCCGCGACCGCGACGAGGTGATTGATGTCGTGCGCCGCTATCCCGGCCTGCTCGAACTGCTGCCATCTTCCGGCGCGCCGGACTTTGCGGATGGCGAGGTCTGGAAAGCGCTCAAGCAGGAGTTGTCCGAAAGCTGGTCACTGCCGCTGGCGTCAGCGCTGCGAGAAGCGCGCAAGACCTGGCAGTTGATCGAGGCATCGCCGGTAGATCCGCAGCACATGGTCTACATCGCCGGCTGCCAGGATGAGACCGTGGTGGACTATCGCGTGCAGACCGGTCGCCGCGGTCAGCCCGAACTCCAATTCATGGCAACAGCCGAAGGCGACGGAACGGTGCCCTGGTCATCGGGGCGTCTGGACGAGGTGGCGTTCTACTACGTGCCGGGCGTCGCACACGATGCGCTTTGCGCTGCCAGTTGGGCTTTTCCGGCCTATCTTGAATTGATCGAAAACGGTCGCAGTGCGCGCCTGAGTACTTCGCCTCCGGGTAATGCCAGAGGTCACCGCACCGGCGAGATCTTCCCGATCAGCGATCGCCCGGTGACCGATTCGCTTCCCAGCGAAAAAGAATTCATGCAACCGCTTCTGGGCCTGCAGGCGGTTCTTTCCGGACAGTCTGGCACCGACCGTTCAGCGCCCCCCGTACGGGTCTCCATTCGCCATGGCGATCTGGCCTATGCCCGTTACCCGGTCGTGGTCGGGCATTATCTGGGCGATGCCATCATCGGCGCAGAGCGGGCGCTGGACTGGCGACTGGATGGCAAGCTGTCGCAGCAGCGTGCCCTGGGCCTGTATCCGGGCGCTGCCGGTAGTCATGCAGTGTTCCTGCAGGCCGATGCACAGGACCAGCCACCAGGTGCGCTGGTGCTCGGCCTGGGGCAAGTGGGCAGCCTGTCGCCCGGCGCGCTGGAACAATCGGCGCGGCAGGCCCTGCTTGAGTACGCGATCAAAGTTGCCGATTGTCCGGACTCGCGATTCGGCGCACTAGAGTCGGTTCGCTGCGCGCGTTTGTCCTTCCTGCTGATTGGTACCGGCGCGGGTGGCCTGCCACTGCGCGAATCCATCCACAGTCTGTTGCGAAGCGTCATCGCGGCCAACCAGCAACTTCACGACTCCGGACTGGCCAAGCGCGTCCTTATCGACGAGATCGAGTTTGTGGAATTGCTGGAGGACGTGGCCATCGGCGCGGCGCGTCATTTGGAACGGGTGATGGCCGATGAGAATCTGGGTCGGCAACTACGCTGGGATCGTCGCGTTGTTGAAGACGGCGAAGGTGGCCGCAGGCGCGTCATGTTCGAAAGCGACGACGCCTGGTGGCAGCGCATGGAAATTGCTCACGATGCACGCAATGGACGTCTGCGCTTTGTCCCGGTGACTGATCGCGCGCGCGCTGAAGAATTTGTTGTCGCTGGCCAGTTGAAGCTGGCCGATGAGTTTGTCAGCCGAGCCTGCAAGAGCACCGCTCGTGACAGCGACGCGGCCAGAACCCTGTTTGAAATGCTGCTACCCAATCGGCTCAAGGAAGTATCGCCCGAGCAGAGAGACATGATCGTGCTGCTCGATAACGAGTCGGCGCGATATCCCTGGGAGATGCTGGAAGACCGATGGAGTGGCAAGCGGCCACCCGCAGTGGCTGCCGGGTACTTGCGCCAATTGCGGACCCCACGGTTCCGTAGCCAGCCCTTGCATGCGCAGGGCGCGACGGCGTTTGTCGTCGGTAATCCAGACCTGGGTGCGAGCACCACATTTTCTTCACTGCCGGGAGCGGAAGCCGAAGCGCGTGCAGTGGCAGGTCTGCTCTTGGAACGCGGTTATTCGGTGCGAGATTCCTTTGCCGAAACCGCAGACGATGTCATCGGCGGGCTGCACGCTGACAATTGGCGCATCCTGCACATGGCCGGGCATGGCGTACACAACTTTGAAGCTGAAGACGCGGTTTCCGGCAAGAAGTACGTCTCGGGCATGGTGATCGGGAAGAATGTTTTCCTGACGCCCGGTGATATTGCGCAGATGCGTTGCGTGCCCGAGCTTGTATTCCTCAATTGCTGCCATCTCGGTAGTGCCGAGCAGGCAGAAGGTGCGAGCGTTGATTTTGCAAACCTGGCGTCCAACCTCGCAATCGAGTTCATCGAGATGGGCGTACGCGCAGTTGTGGCTGCGGGTTGGGCGGTGGATGATGCCGCGGCAAAAGTGTTTGCTGAGCGCTTCTACGATCAGATGATGGACGGTGCGTGCTTCGGTGACGCTGTTCGCAGCGCCCGCGAGCGGGTCTGGGAGGGCTTTCCTCAATCCAACACATGGGGGGCTTACCAATGTTACGGCGATCCCGCGTTCTCGCTTCGGCCCGGCGGCGGATCGGCGCGGCGATCACAGACCACGAGCTATTACTCGGTGTCTCAGCTGATTTGTGATCTGGACAGCCTTCGCGGTGCGGTGCGCATGCAACGCAATCAGGGCGAAGTCACCGCTGAAAAAGAGCAGGAGGCCCGGCGGCGCGTGGGCGACCTGCTTGCCAGAATTCCCGTCACCGAGTCCTGGACCGAACGAGCGGATGTGGCGGCGGCAATCGGCTATGCATACGCCGAGTTCGAGAACTTCGAGGATGCAACGCAATGGTTTGACCGCGCTCTGGGATCAGATATCGGCTACTGCGATATTCGCGTGCTGGAGCAAAGGGCCAACATTGGCGTGCGTAGTGCTGTTGAACAGTGGAATGCGCTGAGAAAATCCTCTGCCCGTGTTGATCCCGAGGCCTGGGTGCCGCTGGTGGAGCGAATTGAGCATGCGGTCAAGGCACTGGATGCGCTTTGCGCACATGCGGTCACAGCGGAGCGTCTGAGCCTGTTGGGCTCGGCATGCAAGCGGCTGGCCTGGATTCAGCCGGAGGAAGAGCCCAGGATCGAGGCGCTCACCAACATGGCCAACTATTACCTTGAGGCCAGCAGGCAGAGTCCGGGGCAAACCTATTCCGAGCTCAACTACGTGATGGCTGAAATGATGCGGCAGTGGTGGACGCCGCGTACACGCATGTCGCCGGAACAGAAGAAAGAGCTGCTAGAGCGCTGTGATACCGCGATCAAGCGTATGGGAGAAAAGAATCGCCTGAATCCGGATTTCTGGTCCGGAGCGGGGCTGGCAGATGCGCGCATTGCACTGGCCCTGGTCGAGGACGCACTGGACCAGCAGACCGGTGATGAACTCATCGGCATCTATCGCCGTGCGCTGGAGCGGGGCGCGAGTCCCAGAGAGCGTGCATCGGTTGTCGAGCAACTCGAGTTTGTCATTGAAATGGCCAGCAGCAGACCGCGTTCAAAGGCGGCGGGCAAGCGCCTGGCCACCGCGCTGCAATCCATTTGCGATGTGCTTTGATCGGAGAATGTGATGCCACAGAACAGCAAGGATCATCGCAAGACGGCTTTGGAAAAACTCAAACGCGGGCAGCTTGATCCGCAGGATCAAGTGAGTGACAACTTCCGCTTTTACGAGTTGACCGCCTCGCAGACCGCAAGCCGAAACAACGTCGACAACAACTTTGAAAGTGATGAGCAGCTTCGTGCGGCGGTGTACCTGGCCCGCAAGGTGATGCAACCGATTCGTGATCAGTTTGGGCGGTATTCGCCGAATAGCGTCTATCGCTCGCAGGCTCTGGAACGGGTGCTCAAGAGCAAACCTCGCAGCTGGATCAGTACCAGCCAGCACACCCTGGGTTGCGCCTGTGATGTTGAAGTGGCCGGGGTTCCTACAATTGAGCTTGCAAGCTGGGCTTCGGAGAATCTTCCGGATGGTTTCGATCAGATCATCTGTGAATGTTATGACCCGGCACAGGGTCCCAATTCGGGATGGGTGCATATCTCGGTACTGCCGCCCGGTGGCGGACGCAATCGCGGCAATCTGTTGAGTTATGTACGTGATCGCAGAACCGGTCGGTATGTCTACGTTCAAGGTTTGCGCGCCGACGCCTCGTGAGCCACGCAACACCCAGACAGATCATCCTTTTTTCCGGCCATATGATCGACGCGCCGGACCGGCCATCGCCGCGCTTCCCGGAAGCTGCTGTACCGCGCGCGATAGACGAGATGCGGCAGATTATCGCCAAGCTGCAGGCCAATCAGGCTGATCTGTGCCTGACCCAGGGCGCATGCGGCGCGGATCTGCTTTTTTCAGAGTGCTGTCTGGACGCGCAAGTCCCGGTGCAATGGTTGCAGCCGTTTGCGGAACCGGAATTCATTCAACGTTCGGTGGCAGTGGGCGGCGAACAATGGCAGGCGCGCTACGATGAGATCCGCAGTCGTCTTGATCGTCCGATTCTGGCCATGCCGACCGAGCTGGGCTCGCAGTCCGGTGATCCTTTCGAGCTTTGCAACCAGTGGCTGGTCGGTTCTGCCCGTGCCTATGGTGAACAACGACTGCACATGGTCTGTCTCTGGGACGGCAAGCCCGGCAGCGCAGGCGGAACAGGGCATCTGCTGAGTCTGGTGACGGACCCGCGTGTTCCACGGTGGCGCGTGGATACGCGTCAGCTGATCTGAGGCAAGCGGGCTTTAGGAGCCTGTGTTCGCACGTTGCGGATCATCCCGGCAGGTCGTTGAGTTTCCAGTCGTACTCGCCGAACTTGATCTTGAACTGGCCCTGACGAATCAGGCTTTTCGCTTTTTCATCATCTGCGAGCAGGCTGGCTCGGGCAGACATCCAGTCCTTAACTTTCTGAGTGCCAATCTCAAAATCAGCAGAAAACCAGTTGAATATGGGGGATACGCGAAGTACGCCCGATTCCGGATCGAAGTGATTCCGGCTGCGATCACCCAGGAATCTCTTTTGTTGATCGTCGAGTTGTGCGTTGAGTTGCTCAGCCACGAAGGCTTCCGGTCGCAGGGCAGGGCAGCCGATCGAGGCGCAGTTGACCGCAAAGTGCACCCGCGGATCTTTGTACACAGGACGCAAACGTTCATGTTCAATCCAGTCCAGATTGCGCTCTTTTCCCAGCAGCGTAAAAAAGGACTTTTTCCACGGTGATCGCAGCAGCGATCCCAGATCCTTGATGGAATCAAGGTCCGGATACTCGCTGAGGATCAGTTTCAGAGTGAAGGCGTTGTAGGCGTTGATGAGGAAGGCCATTTGCTGGGCCACTGACCAGTTCGAGAAGTCGCCGGCATCCACCTTTGATAGTGAGGACAAGACCGGGTCGAGTGAAGCTTCGTTTTTCTTCAGCTTTGTGTAGTCCACCGCACTCGCATGAGCTTGGTCTATCCATTGGACATGCGCCTGTAGCAGGTCGTTGTAGTCGCGGTAGCCGTGGTCGAACGTGGCGGCGCTGGCACCTCCCAGCCAGGAAACCATGCCAAGCAGCATGATGTTGAGTAAGCGGGTCTGCCTCATGAGCGCCTCCAGTCATGAAAGCGCTCGACCCAGTTCAGCAGTGCCTCGGGTTTGTGCGCCTGCTTCCATTGTCCGGCCACATACTTGTTGGCTTCGGCCATGGTGGGGTAGATGTGGATCGTGCCGAGAATCTTGTTCAGGCCCAGGCCATGGCGCATGGCCAAGACATATTCCGAGATCAGGTCGCCGGCGTGCTCCCCGACGATGGTCACACCCAGAATCCGGTCCTTGCCGGGCACCGTAAGCACCTTGACGAAACCGTGAGCCTCGCCGTCAGCAATGGCGCGATCAAGATCATCAATGCCGAAGGTGGTGACCTCGTATGACACGTTCTGTGCCTTGGCGTCGGTTTCATTCAGGCCGACCCGTGCCACCTCAGGCTCGGTGAACGTTGCCCAGGGAATGACCGAGTAATCCACCTTGAATGGGCCGCCGCGCAGCCAGAGCAGAGGTGCGAACAAACCGTTGACCGCTGCATACCAGGCCATGTGCGAAGCCGTGTGTGTGAACTGGTAGGGGCCGGCGACGTCGCCGCAGGCATAGATATTCGGAAAGTTGGTTTCCAGAAATTCATTCACCTCCAGCGTTCGACTGGTCTTGACGCCGAGTTCCTCAAGTCCGTAACCCTTGAGCCGGGCCGCACGACCCACTGCCACCAGGATCTGATCAAACGCGATCTTCTCCTCGATGCCGTCACGCTTGCAGATCAGGTATTTTCCGTCTGCGTCTTCATGTACCTTGATGGCTTCGGTATTCAGACGAACGTCAACGCCTTCCGAGCGAAACCGCTCTGCGACGAGCCGGCTGACGTCAGGGTCCTCGCGGCTCATCAGTCGGTCTGCCATTTCAACCTGCGTCACTTTAGAGCCGAGTCTGGCGAAGGCCTGCGTCATCTCGCTGCCAATAGGCCCGCCACCGAGAACCACCAGACGCGGCGGCAGTTCGGGCAGACTCCAGATGTTGTCCGAAGTCAGGTACTCAGATTCATTCAGCCCAGGAATGGGGGGAACAAAAGGCTCTGCGCCCGCCGCAATCACAATGCTGCGAGCGGTGAGCTTCTTGCCGTTGACCTCGACGGTCCAGGGATCAATCAGTTTTGCATCGCCTTGAAGGCATTCCACGCCAAGCTCGGTGTAGCGCTCAACGGAGTCATGCGGCTCGATGTCTGCGATGACCTGATGAACACGTTTCATGGCCGCTGCGAAATCAACCTTCGGCTCACTGACCTGCACACCAAACTCATCTGCGCGCCGTATGTGGGACGCCAGTTTCGCGGTGCGCAGGATCGCCTTGGAAGGTACGCAGCCGGTGTTGAGGCAATCGCCGCCCATCTGGTGTTTTTCGATCAGGGTGACTTTTGCCTTCACCGCCGCTGCAATGTAGGCCGACACCAGTCCGGCTGAACCGGCGCCGATAACAATCATGTTGCGATCAAACTGACGGGGCTTGTTGAATCGCGCATAGACTTTTCGTGCGCGCACGGCCCTGACAATGGCCCGCGCGATGAATGGGAAAAGGCCCAGCAGTACGAAGGCACCGATCAGGCCCGGCGACAGGATGTCGCCCTTGGAACTGATCTGGGCCAGCTGAGTGCCCGCATTCACGTAGACCACCGTACCCGCAAGCATCCCGAGCTGGCTCACCCAGAAGAAGGTGCGAGCCGCCATTCGGGTGAGGCCAAGCAGAAGATTGATGAGAAAGAACGGAATGATCGGGATCAGGCGCAAGGTGAACAGGTAGAACGGCCCGTCCTTCTCTACCCCCGAGTTGATGGACTTGAGCCGATCTCCATAGCGGTTCTGTATGGTGTCTCGCAGCAGATAGCGTGCGGCGAGAAATGCACCGGTTGCGCCAACGGTGGACGCAAATGACACCAGCACCGTTCCCCACAGCAGACCGAATATCGCACCTGCCGCGAGGGTCAGGATGAGCGCGCCGGGAATGGATAGCGCTGTCGCCGTGGCATAGACCACAAAGAAGGCCACAGTCGCCAGTATCGGGTTTGAATCGCGATACTCCACCAGCGAAGCGCGCTGCTGCTGTAGAAACTCCAGCGACAGGTATTGCCCAAGATCGAAGTAGAAAAATCCGCCAACGGCGGCAAGGATCAATAACAGGAGTACGGCTTTCTGTTTCATGGGCGTCTGTTTGCGTGGGCGGGGGATGGGAGTCCGCCTCGGGTTGGGGCTGATGCTCATAGTAGGGCGTTGCGGCGGACAGACCTATTGGCACTGATCTCACATTCATGTCCAAACGTCCGCGCCGCGAATCCTGTCCTTTCATCGCAGCAGTCTTCTCGCAGGCTTGGCATTGGGCCGCGCCTTGGGTACATTGGGCCCATGACTTTCCGAAGCGCCACCTTTACAGCCCCTTGCGACGCGTCAATCGCGGTTCGCGGCTGTCTGGCGCTAGTGCTGCGACTGCTGCCCTCGGGCAGATAAGAAAACGCGGCCGCACGGGGCCCCAACCGTGCAACATCCCAAGTTATTTACGTCAAGAGTAGGCCTCGGCGCTCGTGTGCGCGACAATACGCGCAAGAGCCACCGCCGTTGGGCCGCAAGGAACCCTGATCATGAGCATGTTGAAGAATCCCGCCACGAAATACCGGTCATTTGCCCCGGTGGGTTTGAAAGATCGAACCTGGCCGGACAAAGTCATTACCCATCCACCCATCTGGTGCAGCGTTGATCTGCGCGATGGCAATCAGGCGCTGATTGAACCGATGGACCGCAGCCGCAAGCTGCGCATGTTCGAGACCTTGTGCAAGCTCGGCTTCAAGGAGATCGAGGCCGGATTCCCGTCTGCATCACAGACCGACTTCGACTTTATCCGTTTCCTGATTGAAGAAGACCGGATTCCTGAGGACGTCACCATTCAGGTGCTTACGCAGGCACGCGAACCTCTTATTGAACGCACTTTTGAGTCCCTCCGTGGTGCGCGGCGCGCCATCGTGCATTACTACAACGCCGTGGCTCCGGTCATGCGGCGCGTTGTATTCAACTTGTCCAAGGCTGAGGTGATTTCGCAGTTGGCCGTGGAGCATGCGCGGATCATCAAGCAGTTGGCGCAGGCACAGCCGGATACTGAATGGGTGTTTGAATATTCCCCCGAAATGTTCTCCGGCGCTGAACTGGAGTTTTCGCGCGATATCGTCGATGCCGTGACCGAGGTCTGGGCCCCAACCGCGGAGCAGCCCTGCATCATCAATCTGCCCGCAACCATCGAGCATTCCACACCCAATATCTTCGCCGACATGGTTGAGTGGATGCACCGCAACCTCCAGCGTCGGGATGCGATTGTCCTGTCTGCACATCCACACAATGATCGCGGTACCGGAACGGCCGCCGCAGAATTCGCGATGATGGCCGGTGCAGACCGCGTGGAAGGATGCCTGTTTGGCAACGGAGAGCGCACCGGCAATGTTGATGTCGTGAATCTGGCCTTGAACATGTATTCGCAGGGCATTCATCCCGGCCTCGATTTTTCGGATATCGACGAGGTGCGTCAGGCGGTGGAGTTTTGCAACCAGTTGCCGGTTCATCCGCGTCACCCCTATGTGGGCGATCTGGTCTTCACCTCTTTCTCAGGTTCGCATCAGGACGCCATCAAGAAAGCCTTCCATGCGCGCAAGGAAGGCGATATCTGGGATATGCCCTATTTGCCGATCGACCCGATGGATCTCGGGCGCAGTTACGAAGCCGTAATTCGCGTGAACTCGCAGTCTGGCAAAGGCGGCATTTCCTACTTGCTCGAAGCCGAGTACGGCCTGAGCTTGCCGCGACGCTTGCAGATCGAGTTCAGTCAGGTCGTGCAAAGTGTCACGGACGTCAGCGGCAAGGAGGTCAGCGCCTCGGATATCTGGGAGATATTCTCGGCGGAGTACTTGCAGGGCGATGCGCCGTATCAGTACGTGGCGCATCATCTGGTTGAAGATTCCAAGGAGAATCAGGTTGACCTCACCACTGAGATTCTCATGGCTGGGCAGCGCCACAAGCTGACAGGCAATGGCAATGGCCCCATCGATGCATTCGTCCAGGCCTTGGGCAAGCTCAGCGGTGAGAACATCACTGTCAGTGATTATCACGAGCACGCGATCAGCAAGGGTGCGGATGCCGAAGCCGTGACCTACATCGAGCTCAGGCTTGAAGAAGGGCGCAGCATTTACGGCGTCGGGATTGATTCCAATATCGTGACGGCATCGCTCAAGGCCATCCTCGGAGGGCTGAACCGTCTGGCGCGCAAGAATGCGGCGCCGGTCGGAGCCGACAATCGTGCTGTGGCGTAAGGGCCGCCGCCGCAAGACCGACCCGGAACAGGTGTCACGCCTGTCCCGGCCATCGGAATTGGTGACCACGGACCTGCGACTTTCTCCCTTGGGCGAGGAAGACGCAGCGTCCTTGCAGGCGCTATGGAGCGCACCTGAAGTGTGTCGTTACTTGTGGGACGGACATGCGCTGGATATCCAGATGACGCGGGATATTCTCATGCGTAGTCGCCTGATATTCGAGGAGCGCGGACAGGGGCTTTGGGGCGCTTATGACGGCGAGGGGCAGCTGCTTGGCTTTTGCGGCTTCTGGCATTTTCATGGCGAAAGCGAACTCGAACTCATGCTCGCAACCAGAGCAGGGCACTGGTTGAAGAACATAGGGAGTCAGATGGTCGGGAGCATGATCGACTACGGATTCGATCATCTGCAGCTGTCGCACATTCGTGCCAGCGTGCATCGTGAGAACAGGGCCTGCATGCACCTGCTGAGAAAATTTGGCTTTGCCGAAGAATCAGCGCGCATCAAATCGTCGGCCAAGCAGTTTCTGTGTCTGTCGCAAGCTTCGCGCAGCGTGGATGGATATTCCTGGGAAGCGGCCTGATGATGCCGTGCTCCGAGAAATGGTCTGATCAAGGTGCTTTGCCGCAGACCTTCTCCGCTGATGCAACATTGAGCTGATGGACAAGGTCCGAAAAGCTCGGTATCTGAAGGCTCTTGGAATTGAGCTGTGGCACTCCCGCGACGCCGCTGAAGTTCTGGAAGGAGTGCAGGAGCCGGAGTCCGAGCAGGAACGTCCGATGGCGGTGTCCGAGCCAGCGCCTGCGCCGCAGATCTCGGTAGCCAAGAGCGTTGAAGCCCCGACGCTCGTGCATGGCAAGGCAACGGTGAAGCCGGATGCTGCAGTGCCAGAGCATGCCGTCGAGCCCGAGCCCGCACTGCCGGCTCCATCAGATTGGCCAGGCTTGCGTGCCATGGTCAAGGATTGCCGTCGATGCACTTTGTGTGAAACGCGAACGCAAACCGTGTTTGGCATAGGGCCTGAAAACGCAGAATTGATGGTGGTCGGCGAAGGACCGGGAGCAGATGAAGATGCGAGCGGCGAGCCGTTTGTAGGCCGCGCCGGAAAATTGCTCGACCAGATGCTTGCCGCGATCGGGCATTCGCGCAGCAGCAACGTGTTTATTGCCAATGTGGTGAAGTGTCGGCCACCGGGTAACCGTGATCCTCAGCCGGCAGAAGTGAAGGCCTGTCGTCCCTACCTTGAGCAACAGATCAAACTGGTCAGGCCGAAGCTGATTGTGGCACTGGGCCGCGTCGCAGCACAGCGGCTGCTCCAGTCCGAGCAGCCCTTGTCCAAGCTCCGGCAAAAACTCCATGCCTACGGCGACGATCAGACACCGCTGCTGATTACCTATCATCCGGCCTATCTGCTGCGCAGTCCGCGAGAGAAAGCCAAGTCATGGCAGGACCTCAAGCAGGTCTCGAGATTGTTGGCGAAAGATGCATCCTGATACCCGACGACGGGCACGAGGCAGATGAGCGCAGTACCAGAGAATCCCTGGCGCTTGTCGCCCATGCACGAATGCCGTCTCGCCGAGGTGATGGATATAGAGCGGCGCGCTTATGATTTCCCCTGGACAGAAGGCAATTTCCGCGACTGCATCAAGTCCGGCTATAGCGGATGGCTGGTCAGCAGTCACGAAGACCATGTGATTGCGTACGCGGTGATGAGCATGGCCGTGGGCGAGGCGCACGTGCTCAATCTGGCCGTAGACCCGCGGTATCGGCGTGATGGACTGGGCCGCTTTCTTCTTGAGCATCTGTTGCAGACGGCGCGCGCCGCACACACCACCATCGTGCTGCTGGAGGTGCGACGTTCCAACAAGGCCGCAATCGGGCTGTATCGCAGCTATGGGTTTCAAAGAATCGGAGTAAGGCCCAATTATTATCCTGGGCACGAACAGCGCGAGGATGCGTTCGTACTGGCGCTGGACCTTTGAAGTCGCGCTCATGAAAGGCATCAATCGGACGCAGTTCGCCTGGGCCTGTTACGACTGGGCAAATTCCACGTTCGCAACGACCGTGCTCGTCGGTCTGTTTCCAGTACTTTTCAACAGCTACTACGCTGCCGGAGTAGACCCCGGCCTTTCAACTTTTTATCTCGCTGTGTTTGGCAACGCGGCGGCGGCTTTCGTGGTCATGATGCTGGCGCCAACGCTCGGTGTGATCGCAGATCGGCGTGGGCTGAAGAAGCATTTTCTCGCTGCATTCACCGGGCTGGGCATTGCGGCGACCTGCGGACTGTTCTTTGTCGGCGAAGGGCAGTGGGGGCTGGCCATCTTCCTGTTCAGTCTGGCCTGTGTGGGCTTCTTCGGAGGGCTCGGATTCTACGACGCCCTGTTGGTGAGTGTGGCCAATGCCAGTGAGCGCGATCGCGTGTCTGCGTTCGGCTATGGGCTGGGCTATCTCGGCGGTGGCCTGCTGTTTTTGTTCAATGTCTGGATGGTGCTCAATCCCCAGGTGCTGGGTATTCCGGATAAGGCCATGGCGGTCAAGATCGCCTTTGTCAGCGTCGGACTATGGTGGCTTCTGTTCTCCTTGCCCCTTTTTCTGCGTGTGCCTGAACCGCAGACCGTCAATGCAGGTTCGAGCATGGGCTGGAGTGAGCTCGCGGCAACGCTCAAGCAGATTCTGGGCATGAAGCCGGTGATGACGTTCCTGCTTGCCTACTGGTTGTATATCGATGCTGTCGGAACCGTTGCCCAGATGGCGGTCGACTTTGGCATCAAGCTGGGTTTTGCATCTGATTCGCTGATCAAGGCCATCCTGATTGTGCAGTTCGTGAGCTTTCCGGCTGCGCTGATGTTTGGCTGGATCGGCCAGCGTTATGGCGCGCGACGTGGGATTTACTTGGGGCTTGCGGTTTATATCGGTCTGACCTGCTGGGCCTGGTTCATGCAAAGCGAGCGTGACTTCTATCTCATGGCCGCCACTGTCGGTCTGGTGCAGGGCGGGGTGCAATCGCTGTCACGCAGCTTCTTTGCCAGCCTGATTCCCGCCGATGCTTCCGGGCAGTTCTTCGGCTTCTACAACATGCTCGGAAAATTCGCTGCCGTGTTGGGGCCGCTGGTTGTCGGCTTTACCGCTTGGCTGACGGGCAATCCGCGCCTGGCACTGTTCACCCTGATCTTCTTCTTTGTGGCGGGCGCCATACTACTCTCACGTGTCAAGGAGTCGCCTGTTCCTGAATAGCTCGGCAGATGTCTGCGGCGATTCGAGGAGCGACATTCAACCGTCAATCCGGTATTCCCGGCATTGGGGAAGTCGCTGGCCTAAACTGGCTACGGCTACGGGACTCTGGTGACGGAGCTGCTTGATCTGTGCTTCGTGCGGGCCCTGAACCACGAAAATCTGGTGATTGAATGAATCTTGAATACATTGTTGCAGGCACTGCACGAAATGGCTCCGTACACATGGCGCGCCTACTCTCCAGCATGGGAGTGATGTGTGGGCACGAGTCCCTGTTCTCGGTCTACGGTGTTGTCTGGGCCATGCAGTTGATGGAGAGCAAGCAACCGGTGACTAGCCCTGTTTCCACATTTGAAGTGCTGGCTCAGTCCCAGAATCCCGAATGGTTCGTTGCAGAGCAGATGCGGGCTGAATCGAGCTGGATGGCCGTGCCATACCTGGATCACAAATGTCTCAGGAACGTTTCGGTCGTCCATAGCGTGCGTAATCCCTTGAAGGTGATCAGCTCGCTTGTGTGTGATGCGCATGTGTTTGCAGACGATCCAAAGCATTTGTGGGTGTTTCAGGAGTTTGCGGAGCTGCATGCTCCAGTACTTCATTTGAATGACGAGATTGAGCGCGCCTGTTATCACTGGACCCGTTGGCACCAGATGATTCTTGATAAGTGCAGCGTGAAGGCTTTGCCCTACTATTTGCACCGGCTTGAGGATGGCCCTACGGAGGCCTTGCTGGATTTCCTCAAGCTGCCTCAGTCACGCATTGAAGGCGCTTTCTCCAATCTTTCAGCGAACAGCTGGAAGATTCGGGAAGCGGATCTGACATTGGCAGACATCCCTGCGGGTCACGTGAAGAAACGATTCATTGAGTTGGCTGCGCAGCTGGGGTACCCCGACCTCGCCTGAATCTGCTTGCGCTGGTGCATCAGCGTCTGATGAGCGTCACGGCTTGGCGCATGGCCTGCTCCAAGGGCTGACTGGGCTCACCCTGATAGCGGATCTGCAAGTAGGCCTGCAGCATTGTCTGCAAGGCTTCTCGCAGCTGGGGTTCACGTGCAATGACTCTTGATATGTAGTCACGTGGACCCTCGTCGGGTCTTTGCGGGTAGCCCAGGGCAGAGAGTTTCTTCCCTGCCTGTTGCCATATCAGCAGTGCGGTTTCGCGGGTCGGTGGCGGTGCCGCACGGCGCAGGGCCACTAATCCGATCAGGCCCAACAGCAGGCTTCCGCCGATGGTCAGGGCCAGCAGCATATTGCGCATGTCAGCAAGCCCAAACTTAGATAGGAATTGCTGTTGGATTTCCGGACCGTAGCCCAGCACCCATTCATTCCAGCGGGCGTTGACCCAATCCCAGCGCGCCTCAAGTTTCTGGCGCAGGCTGCCATAGTCGAGCAGAAATGCGGGAAGGCCATCGGCTGCACTGATCGCATTGCGCAAGCCACTCTCGATACGCGCGGGCGAGACGGCTGCGGTTGGGTCCACGCGAACCCAGCCACGGCCCTGCAACCAGACCTCGCTCCAAGCGTGAGCATCGGACTGGCGCACCACGTAATAGTCGCCAATGGAATTGGCTTCCATGCCCTGATAACCCGTGACCACGCGAGCAGGCACTCCCGCGGCGCGCATCAGCACCGTGAAGGAACTGGCGTAGTGCTCGCAGAAACCGCGTCGCGTGTTGAAGAGAAAGTCATCGACCGAGTGTCGTTCGAGCAATGGCGGATTCAGGGTGTAGACAAAGCTCTGCTCGCGAAACATGCGCAGGGCCTTGTCCACGAGCGCCGAGTCTTCGGGCTCCTGCTGGCGCCATTGCTGTGCAAGTTCCACGGTCTGCGGGTTCCAGCCCTCCTGCAGCCGCAGATTGGCAGCGCGGGCGCTGGCAGAGAGGCGCGGTTCAAGCATGTACTGCGTCGACGAAACGCCGCGAATCAGGCGTCGTTGTGTTATGGGTTTGTCCAGGACCAGTGCGCCCAGCCGGTCGATGCGGGCATTGGCGGGTAGATCGCTCGGATCGGGCATGTCGAGTGCAAATAGCCAGGGGCTGCGCATGGGTTCCAGCGTCAGCTCATAGCGCGTGCGCGGGCCGAGCACCTGAATCTGGGGAGATTGTTTGGAGCGCAGGTCTTCCGGTGCGGCAGTCCATGTGCGGAAGTTGAAGGCTTGGAACACCGGGCCGCGCCAGTAGAGTTGGTCGCTTGGCGGTGGCTCACCATCAAAGCGCACCCGAAACGCCACTTCATCGGATTGAATCAGACTGGAGATGCTGCCCGGTGTCATGGAGTCCGAGAGGCCCGAGCGCGCTGCTCCAGAGTCGTTCGGCAGGCCCCACAAGGGGCCAGGAATGCGCGGGAAGAGAATGAACATCAGCAGCATCAGGGGCAGCGATTGCGCAATCATCGAACTGCCCATGCGCAGGCTGCTGCGAAGCGGCATGGGAGTGCCCGGATGATGGGCGTCGATCAGCACAGTGGTAATGGCGGTTGCGCTGAGCAGAAGGTAAAGAACAACCCACATTTCCTGCGAGAACAAGAAGTGCGTCAGCAGCAGGAAGTACATGATGAAGACCACCACCATGACGTCGCGACGCGAGCGCATCTCGGTGAGTTTGAGTGCCAGCATCAATACCAGCATGGCAACGCCGGCATATTGGCCGGTGACTCGGCCGTACTGCGCATAGACCCCGGCAAATGCCGCCAGGGCCAGCGCCAGCTTCAGAAGTCTTGGCGGCAGGCTCCACTGCCTTGCAGACGCTGCGGCGCGCCAGATGATCAGTGCGCCGACTGCGATGCTCTCCCAAATTGGCAGACGCAGCAGATGCGGCGATATGACCAGCGTCAATACGGCCAGCAACAGCAACAGCGAACGATGGGGAAGGTAGTCGCTCATGCGGCATCAAACAGTGCGAGCGCCTTGAGGCATTCGAACTTGTGGGGCTCGCTGCATCCCGGCGGCAGATAAACACCCGGCAGTCGCAGGCCGTACGCGCGGCCTTCTGCATGGGCTTCGATGATCCATCGCACCATGCGCGATAGCCGCGCCTCTGGATTGGCGATGCCAGTGTTGTCCCATTCCAGCCATAGCGCCTGTTCCACGGTTTCGCTGAATTGCTTGACCATGGGCGTTGTCGATTTTGGAAGACTCTTCCAGTGGATGGATTTGATGGAATCGCCGCGTTGATAGTCCTTGAGCCCTGCAAATTCATCCTGGCCCTGGCGGCCCGCGCCGGCCGAGCCGCCGCTGCCCGCACTTTGGGGTGGCGGCGTACCGGAAGGAGCAGGAGCCGGGTAAACCAGGCAACGCATATCCAGCTGTGCCCAGGTCCAGGCGTGAAACAAACCGAGCGGAAACTCGGTACTGATCGAGAATTTCTCCGCTTCCAGCCAGCCGCGCTTCGGCGCCTCCATGGGCAGTAGAAAGGTAGAAAAGCCGCCCGGCGCTACATGCAGATCAGCGCGGCTCTCCTCTAGCTTTACCCAGCCGGTTGCAAGCGCATGGCGTGGGCGCGCCGATGTGTTGTCCACATGAAACTCGAAGTGCGCGAGCTCTCCTGCAAAAACCGGTTTGCTGCGACCCGCACGCAACTGGATGTGAAGCAGATTGGCATGTGTGTGATGCATGCAAACCAGCCCCAGGCTGAAGAGCAGAAAGCTCAACGCAAACGCCATGCTGTTGGAATAATTCATCGCGCCAAGCAGCATGACGACGCAAACCGCACCAAAGCCCCAGCCAAAGCGGGTGGGCACGATGTACACGCGGTTTCTGGAAACCTCAATCGGGCCCGGCTGCTTCTTGACCCGTCGCATGACCCAGGCATCGATGCGTTTCTGCACCCAATGTATGGGGTGCAGAAGGATTTTCAGGATCAGCCAGGGACGCATCGTCTTGTCCGGTCAGGGAATGGCGACGCTCTTGAGAATCTCTTCGGCAGTGGGCGCACCGCCGTCTGCCTCATTCGCTGGCAGTAGCCGGTGTTCGACGCAGGGGACGAAGACCGCCTGCACATCTTCCGGAATTACTGCGCTGCGGCCATCAATCAGAGCGTAGGCCTGTGCGGCGCGGCGCAGGGCCAGGCCCGCTCGCGGAGACAAGCCCTGCCGGAGACGGGCGTTTTCGCGCGTGGCACGCAGCAGCGCGAGGATGTAGTCGATCAGCGCCGGCGCGGTATGTACGGTGGACGCCTGCGTTTGCAGAAGCTGCAGGTCAGATGGCCGCATGGCGGGCTTAATTTCCTTGAGCAGGTCGCGGCGATCTTTCTCCATCAGCAGCGCACGTTCTGCACTGACACTGGGGTAGCCCAGCGAAAGCTGCATGAGGAAGCGATCAAGTTGCGACTCGGGCAGTGGAAACACGCCAATCTGGTGTGAGGGGTTCTGGGTGGCGATGACAAAAAAAGGCTCAGGCAAAGGCCGCGATTCGGACTCGGTGGTGACTTGGCCTTCTTCCATGGCTTCGAGCAGGGCCGACTGTGTTTTCGGGCTGGCGCGGTTCACCTCGTCAGCCAGTACCAGCTGCGAAAAGATCGGGCCGGGATGAAAGCGAAAGGCGCGAGTTTCCTGTTCAAAAATCGAAACGCCGATGATGTCGGCTGGCAGCAGGTCGGAGGTGAACTGGACGCGCTGAAAATCCAGGCCCAGGACACGGGCGATAGCCAGTGCCAAAGTGGTCTTGCCCATGCCGGGAATATCTTCGATCAGCAGATGACCCCGCGCGATGAGGCAGGTCAGGGCCAGCCGAAGCTGGTCTTCCTTGCCCAGGATGATGCGGTTGAGCGTGGCCAGTGCGTCTTTCAGATCAGAGTTCATGCGAGGTCAGTGCCGTTGAATTACGGATCAGGCTAACCGGGATGCCAGGCGCGGTCACGCCCCGCGCGCGCGGCCGGTAGAACTCCCGGGCTGTGCGGTGACCTGCGGGCAAACCTCAGAGTGCGGCGATCTTCTCTACCTGTGCACGCAGTGCCTCAAGATCGCGCAGCTGCTTGTCTCCCAGATCACGCGCCTGTTGCTGCACATGATCAGGAGCCTTGCCGAAGTTGGGATTGGCGATACGCGCCTGTACCTTTTGCGAGTCACTTTCCAGCTTCTCGATCTGCTTGCCCAGACGTGCCAGTTCGGCTTGCTTGTCGATCAGCCCCGCCATCGGGACCAGCAGGTTCATGTCGCCGAGCCGGGCGCTGGCGCATTGCGGTGCGGTCTCGCCGCTTTCGAGAATCTTCACGGACTCCACGCGTGCCAGGAATTCGATGCTGGCCCGTTCGCTGGCGAGGCGGTTCCGGTCTTGATCGGACGCGTTGTCGATCAGCAGCGGCAATTTCTTGGCTGGAGAAATATCCATCTCGCCGCGAATCTGGCGCACACCGAGGATGAAGCCTTTCACCCACTCGATGTCGGCCTCGGCGGCTTCGTCGATGCGTGACGCATCGCAGACCGGGTAGGGCGCCTTCATGAGCGTTTCCGATGCTGTGCCAGCCAGCGGAGAAACGCGCTGCCAGATTTCTTCCGTAATAAAGGGCATGACCGGGTGCAGGAGGCGTAGCCAGGTTTCGAGCACGCGTACCAGGGTGCGCCGGGTGCCACGCTTCTGAAGCTCGGAGCCCTCTTGCAGCGCAGGCTTGGAAAGTTCCAGATACCAGTCGCAGTACTCGTACCAGATGTACTGGTAGAGCGACTGCGCCAGCAGATCGAAGCGATAATTCTGGAAGTGCTGTGCGCAGTCGCGTTCGAGCTTCTGCAAGCCGGAGATGATCCAGCGATCAGCGGTGGAGAGTTCGACGGGTTCACCGGCCTGGCCGCAGTCCTGATCCTCGCAATTCATCAGAACGTAGCGGGCAGCGTTCCAGATTTTGTTGCAGAAATTGCGATTGCCTTCGGCGCGCGGTGCGTCAAAGCGAATCTCGCGGCCCTGCGTGGCCAGCGATGCAAACGTGAATCGAAGGGCATCGGTGCCCACCGGCGAAATGCCCTTGGG
Source organism: Panacagrimonas sp. (assembly GCA_041603235.1). GTDB lineage: Bacteria > Pseudomonadota > Gammaproteobacteria > Nevskiales > Nevskiaceae > Panacagrimonas. The sequence goes on from JBFIES010000004.1 coordinate 137,517, forward strand.
ATAATCCTTGCGCGTGCGATTCTCGATCTTGGGCGCCATGTCCGGATTCATCAGGCCGGTGGTGCGCTTGGCAACCAGATCATCAAGCGAAATTCCCTGCACCACGTCGAGCGGATCGACGATGTTGCCGCGAGACTTCGACATCTTCTTGCCATTGGGGTCCAGTACCAGTCCGGTGATATAGACCTCGCGGAAAGGCACGTCTTTCAGGAAGTACTGGCCCATCATCACCATTCGGGCAACCCAGAAGAAGATGATGTCGAAACCCGTCACCAGCACGCTGGAGGGGTAGTACTTTTTTAGCGCATCGCTTGCTTCTGGCCAGCCTTGGGTCGCCATGGGCCAGATGTCAGAAGAGAACCAGGTATCAAATACATCCTCGTCCTGTTTGAGGGTGGCGCCGGCTGGAATCTGATCGGCGTACTTCTCGCGAACCTCTGCTTCGCTGCGTCCAACATAAACCTGGCCTTGGTCGTCGTACCAGGCGGGAATGCGATGGCCCCACCAGAGCTGGCGAGAGATACACCAGTCCTGGATGTTGTCCAGCCACTGACGGTAGGTGTTGATCCAGTTTTCCGGGACGAAGCGAATATCGCCTTTGGCAAAGACATCCAGCGCGGGCTGGGTGATGGCCGTCTTGCCACCTGGGCGACCGTCGCTCTGCTGCTCACGGGTCAGATCAACAAACCACTGGTCCGTGAGGTAGGGCTCCAGGACGGCGCCGCTTCGATCACCGCGCGGCACCTTGAGTTTGTGATCCTCGATCTTCTCGACCAGTCCTAGGGCTTCCAGATCTGCGATGACCTGCTTGCGGGCGGCGTAACGCTCCAGTCCGCGATAGGCCTCTGGCACCACATCGTTGAGCATGGCAGTGGGGGTGAGAATATTGATCACCTCCAGCTTGTGGCGAACACCGATCTGCCAGTCATTGAAGTCGTGTGCGGGCGTGATTTTTACCGCGCCGCTACCAAATTCAGGGTCCACGTAATCGTCGGCAACGATGGGAATCTCTCGACCCGTCAGCGGCAGTTTGATGGTCTGACCAATGAGCGACTGGTATCGCTCGTCTTCAGGATGGACGGCTACGGCTGAGTCACCCAGCATGGTTTCGGGCCGCGTGGTGGCCACAATCAGGTGTCCCTTGCCGCTGCTCAGGGGGTAGCGGAAATGCCAGAGCTTGCCGCTTTCTTCCTCGCTCACCACTTCCAGATCCGAGATCGCGGTTTGCAGCACCGGGTCCCAGTTGACCAGACGCTTGCCGCGATAAATCAGACCGTCTTCATGCAGGCGCACAAAGTGCTCGATGACCGACTTTGAATAGTCATCGTCCATGGTGAAGCGATTGCGCGACCAGTCAACGGAACTGCCCAGACGCCGAATCTGCTGTTCGATGATGCCGCCCGAGTGCGCTTTCCATTCCCAGACTTTTTCCACAAATTTTTCGCGGCCCAGTTCCAGACGCGAGGTGTTTTCCAGCTTGAGGTTTCGTTCCACCACCATCTGGGTGGCGATACCGGCATGATCCGTACCCGGCTGCCAGAGCGTGTCACGGCCGCTCATGCGTTGATGGCGGATCAGCGCATCCATGATGGTGTGCTGGAAGGCATGGCCCATGTGCAGCGTGCCGGTCACATTGGGCGGCGGAATCATGATGCTGTACGGCTCGCCGGTGCCACTGGGTGCGTAGTGGCCATTGTCTTCCCAAAGGGCGCGCCAGCGCGCTTCGATGGGTCCCGGATCGAAAGTCTTGTCCATGTTTTGCTGTTTGTTGAGAAACCTGGCGAACGGAGCCTGCATGGGCGCTTCACTGCGCCGCAGCTCAGGGCGGGCTGGGGCGGCATTGTAACGGGGACGCCGCTTGCATTCGCCGCAAATTGCACATGCTTATAACGTTTGATGGATATGGGCGTGGATTCATTGAGAGGCAGCACAGGCACCCATACACTGGACACATCAAACAAACACCGCCGCGGCAAGCCCCGGATGGAAGCTGAAAACGATGAACATGGAAAAATCTGCCACTTTTGCGGGTCTGAGTGAGGCCCAGATCGTGACGCTCAACGAGCGTTACGCCGCGCTGGATTTCAGCGAGCGTCTGCATCAGCTCTACGAGGACTTTGCGCCAGAAAAAGTCATGGTGACCTCCTCGTTTGCGGCCACATCAGCTTATTTTCTGCACATCGTCTCGACGATCCGGCCAGAGCAGATCATTCACTTCATCGATACGGGTTATCACTTTCCCGAAACCATCGAGTACCGCAAGTACCTGATCGATCTGTTCAAGCTCAATGTGGAGGACATCCGCGCGGAGGACTGGAAACACCAGTTCACCCAGTCTGAGCAGACCTATCTCAAGGATCCGGACTTCTGTTGCTCAGTCAACAAGGTGGAGCCGCTGGAGGCCATTAAACCCAATTTCCACGTCTGGGTTTCAAGTCTCATGTCCTGGCAGACGGATCATCGCAAGGATCTGCCGATCTTTGAAATCCGTCGCGGCATGATCAAGTTCAACCCAATGATCGATGTCAGCCGCGAGGCGCGGGACGCCTATATCCGCGAGCATGACCTGCCATTTCATCCGCTGGTGGCCAAGGGTTACTCATCCATCGGCTGCACGCATTGCACCGTACAGGGCGAAGGGCGCTCCGGCCGCTGGCTGGGCAAGCCCAAGACCGAGTGCGGCCTGCATCTCTGAGGCACCGGCCTGACAGGGCGAGCGCCCTGTCAGGGAAATGTCAGAGTTACGCTGAAGAACATGTTGGCATCTGCTGCCCGCTGCTGCGCTACAGAGATGTTTTTCTCGTCAATGGATTCCGCATAGGACAGACGTAGCTGCAGGTTCTTTTGCAGCTGAGCTTCAACAGATATGCCGACATCCATCAGGGCCTGTACAGCGCCTGATTGCGCGAGCGCCGTATTGGGGTTCGCCAGCTCAACGTAGCCGTATTCGGCAAAGACGCGTGGAATCAGCGTGGTCTGACCCCAATCCAGTGTCTGGCTGACGAACAGCTGAGCGACACCGCCGGAGTCGCCGGCTGCGATGCCCGGCAGAAAGGCCTCCACATTGTTGAGGCCGCCCAAGACCCACTGCTGCTGCTCGGGAACGGTGTCGTCGCTGAGCTGCGCGATCAGCTTCACCCCTGCATTGGTGTAATCGCCGATCGGGCTGGAGACCTGGATACTGGGCCGAAACAGGAGATAGCCGAAATCAGCAGCCTTGAGCGGATTGTCGCTTTGATCGTCGCCCAGACCTGATCGAACTGCCAGATTGAAATAGAGATTGATCGGATTGGTCTGCATGTTGAGAACATGCTCATAGTTGGAGCCGACCTCGACCGAGCCGTATTCCTGTCGCTGTACATCCGCATTGAGCTGGGTGACCTCGTAGGTCTTCTTGTTGTAGTCCAGCTTGGAACTCAGGTACCAGCGTCGATCGAACCCGGCGACAAGGGGATACGCCCAGCTCAGCTCGTATTGCTCGATCTTGCCGGTAAAGTGTGTTGTGGCTCCCAGACCGATATTGAAGTCCAGTTCCTGTTTGTATTCGATGTAGCGCCCGCGTGCGCCCACGATGCCCATGGGCATGACATGGCTCCAGCTGGCCGAGCCTTCGTCATAACCCCGCGAGGGCGAATCGCTGCGTTCAAGACCGGTCAGCGCATGACGGCCATCAAGGCGAAACTCATCGCCAGTAGCAAAGCTCTTCTGGGCAAAGTAGCTCGCGAGGTGCCGGCCCGCGAACCGATTTCCGGTATTGCCGAAGTCCGCACCCAATTTGTACGTGGGCAGCAATTTGCGGGGTTCATCACTGCTGAGCGCGGTTCCACCGTCGTCAGGTTCCAGAAGCAGTTGAAGGCTTTCTCCCCGGCGGTCTGCGTGTACTGAGGCCAAAGTCCGGGCCGGCTCGAGTTTTCTGTCTGTCAATTCGCCCTCGGAAGCCAGTCCCTCGAAGTAGGAGAGGTAGGGGGCAGGTAGCTTGACCGAGCTGAGATTTCCGGGGGTGGTCAACACGAACAGGTCCGCGCCATCCAGCGCATATTGAACCTGTGCGGCGAGGAATCCGGCCCGGTAATAAACCGTTTTGATGCGCCGCAACACATTTGACAGGGTGTCGGCGCCGCGAACCGCGTCCTTTAGCTGGTCTTCTCCAACGGAATCAGAGCCGGAAAGGTGGACGGTGTATTGCTGCCAGCGGACCACCAGCGTCTGCTGATCGGTGGCCTGACGGAGCGTCTCAATTGCGCCTTGTTGTGGGGCAGCGGGCGGCGGCAGATCAATGGCCATTGTTGGTGTTGTCCTTTGATGACATGCAAAAGTCTTTTCATTTTATGCGCTTAGCGGTTATGCCGCTGACCAAGAGTTCCAGAAACCGGAGTCAGGTAGCAGTGAGGTCAATGACAAGCGAGCCGGCAAGCCGACGCGCCGCAAGCTCGCAACATTTTTGTAAAAGTTGTCCTGAAAATTTCTGTGGCGGCCCGCTCCAATAACCGGCCGAGCGTCCATTAACGATCATTGGGCGGCACTTTTGCCATCCGCGCACCTATTGAAAATCACAGGTTACAAGTGGGAAATCGCGTGTTCTACTTGAGGTAAGAGGATATTCAGGAGGCTCTGATCGGGCGCGTCAATGTCTTAATGGAAAATCGACCCAGTGTCATATGGTCGTCTCCAGTAGGGAACCTTTTTATGTTATGTGTGGGACATAAAAACAGAGATGGTCGAGTTCAGGCGGTTGAGTTTTGTTTCAAGTAGCACCAGAAGCAGTTGCGTGGCGATTGAGCGCGAATGCGGGAGAGGCAGCAATGGGCAATTCAGAGATTATTTCAGCGGCGCAGGCACGGGCAGGTGCGCCTGCGCGCAGCAATCAACCCTGGCGGGTTGCCGTTGCAGACCCAGATGAATCCGTGCACCGGAAGGTTGTCGAGGCGCTCTCAGGACTCAAGGTACTTGGACGCCAAATTCATATCAGCTGTGTTCGGTCGAGTCGTGAGCTGGTAGGGCACCTGGTTGATCAACCGGATACTGCTCTGGTGATCATGGATGCGATGTCGCAATTGAGCGATACGGGAATAGATGCGGCTGGAACCATCCGTCACAACCTCAAGAACCGGCGTGTTCGGTTGGTCATGCTCAATTCGGCGGAAGCGGAGGTCCCGAATGCGGATATCATTACCCGCTACGACATCAACGACATCCGCCACAAATCAGATTTGAGTCAGGGTCGTCTTTTCACACTGACCTACAGCAACCTGCTGCATTATCAAGAGCTGACGGTTGCCGAAGAAAATCGTGAGGGGCTGGAACGCATCGTCGATGCCTCCACCACCATTTTGCGGCGCAAGTTGCCCGAGCGGCTGGCCAAAGGCGCCTTGGAACTCCTGTGCAGCATCCTGGGAGTCGACCAGTACTGCGATAAGCCCGGATTTGAGGCTGTCATGCTGACCGGGCCGAATGATCCGGAGATGCGTCTGCTTGCTTCGCATGGTCGTCTCGCGAACGCCAATTCTGTCGATGATCTTCCTCTGGAATTGATGGCCAGTTTCTGCGCATTGCAGCCAGAGAGCGACGATGCGATTGTGGTTCGGGGCGACTCCCATCTCTACGCCCGCTTCTCCGGTGAATCGGACCTGGATATTTGTGTGTGGCTCAGATCAGATTCAGCTTTCAAGGAAATTGATTCTCAGGTCATCAATCTTTTCTGTCGCAACGTTGCGAATTCCCTGCATGCTGCCGATGTTCATCAGTCATTGAGCAAGACGCAGAACGGCCTGATCCTGATGCTCAGTGAGGCAATTGAAAGGCGCTCACTGGAAACCGGCAATCATGTTCGCAGAGTGGGCGAGTACTCGCGCTTGCTGGGACTCCTGTACGGACTGGATGAGGCTGAAGCCGACATTCTGTTGATTGGAGCGGCCCTTCACGATGCAGGAAAGGTAGCCATCCCAGACGCCATTCTCAACAAGCCTGGAAAGCTCACCGATAAAGAGCGCGCCATCATGCAGACGCATGCGGAAATCGGCGGCAGAATGTTTGAGAAGCAGGATCTCCCGGTCCTGCGTGCAGCAATGATCATTGCCGTTCAGCACCACGAGAAATGGGATGGTACCGGTTATCCCAACGGTCTGGCGGGTGAGAACATTCATCTTTACGGACGCATCGCTGGTCTGGCCGATGTCTTTGACGCCTTGGGGAGCCATCGTTGCTACAAGCGCGCCTGGCCCATCGAGAAAACACTGGCGCTGTTGCGCGCCGAACGTGGAAAGCACTTCGATCCGATGCTAATTGATCTGTTTCTGGAGCATCTGCCGAAGTTCCTGGAAATTCGCGATCGCTTCATCGATCCGCCCATAGAGGAAATGCTCTGCAATCTGCCGTAAGGCTCCTTAGTCGACAGCAACGATGCCGCAGAGAGAAGACACCTCTGCGGCAATAGCTTTTTGATGGGCACTCTAGGCAAGATGGGTGCGTATTCAATTAGCGCGTCGAGGGGGAATTCTGCCGATGGGTGCGAAGCCGGGAACGAGTTTTCTGCTCTTGCTGTTGTTGTCATTGGCCGGTCCGGCGTTTGCGCAGAACAGTGCCGTGGGCAAGGCGATCGACGCAACCGTCGATCGTAGCGAGGCAGCGGTGGTGTCCCAGAAGCGCATCGATCGACTGGACGATCAGACGCGCGCGATGCTCGAGAAGTTTCGTGCAGCAAGCTGGCAGGCGCAGCAACTCTCGGTTTACGCCGACCAGCTTGATGAACTGGTCGCAGCGCAGGATCAGGAACGCGAATCCATTGCGCGGCAGCTTGAAGCCCAGCAAGAGACTGAGCAGGAATTGCTGCCGCTGATGCTACGCATGATGGCAAAGCTGGAAACCTTCATTGAACTGGATTTGCCTTTCCTGCAAGAGGAGCGCAAGCAGCGCCTGGCTTCCCTGAAGGCACTGATGGGTGATCCTGAGGCGAGCATTGCGCAACGCTTCAAACGAATTTTGGAAGCGCTGCAGATTGAAGCGGAGTACGGCCGCACACTTGGAGCGGAGCGAACTCAGGTCGACGGCAAAAGTGTTGATGTCTTCCGACTGGGTCGGGTTGCCATGTACTCCTTGTCTGCCGATGGTCGCGAGGCCCGCATCTGGCAGCCACAAGACAAGCTCTGGAAACCCTTGCCACACCAGTATGTCAGTCAGGTCAGGGACGGGCTGCGCATGGCACGCGAATATGCAGCGCCCGACTTGCTGGAGTTGCCGGTGCCGGTTGGCAGTGGGGTGACTCCATGAAGCGGCACTCCAGTTGGCGGCGAATCTGGATCATCGTATTGAGCATGGCGGTGCTATCGGGTCTCAGCCCGAGCCTGTTGCGGGCGCAGACCAACATGGACGAGTTGCTCTCGCAGATTCAGGACGGTGCGCGCAGTTCGGCGCAGCTCAACGCCGACCGTGAGCGTCGATTCCTTGCAGACAAGAATGCCCAGGCCAAAGAGCTGGCCCGGGTCGAGGCAGAGCGAAACGAGGCGAAGAAGCGAGCTGATGCAGCAAAGGCTAAATTTGCCCGGGGTCAGGCTGAGATTGCAGCGCTGAAGGAACAGCTGAAGCAACAGGTGGGCGAGTCAGCTGAGATTTACTCTGCCATAGCAGAAGCCGCTGGAGATTTACGTCAGCAGGCATCGACGTCCTGGGTCAGCGCGCAGTTTCCGGAGCGCATCGCACTGCTTGATGAATTGTCTCGGGCCAGCGAGCTGCCCGACATCAGTGATATCGAATCGCTCTGGTTCATGTACGCCCAGGAGGCTGCTGAAAGCGGTCGTGTCAGGGCTTTCGACGCAAACGTCATCAGCGATCAGGGCGACACTGCGCCGGCCAAGGTCACGCGAATCGGGGCATTCAATGCGTTTACCGATATGGGCTATCTGAGGCTTGAGCCTGACAGCAAGGAACTCGCCATCATCGCCCGACAGCCTGATGTGGCGAAGCGTCATGCGAGCACATTCTTTGAGCAGGATTCAGAAATCCGTGCGGCGCTGATTGATCCGTCCCTGGGGGACCTGTTGCAGCTGATTTCGCAGCGACCCACCTTGATGGATCGCGTGCATCAAGGTGGCGAAGTGGGCTACGTCATCATCGCCATCGGCATCTTTGGTGCAGTGCTCGCGATCTATCAGTTGATCTATCTGATGGGTGTGGGCACCAGAGTTCGTCGCCAGTTGGCTGACGTGAGTCAGGCGAATCAGAACAATCCACTGGGGAGAGTTCTTTCGAGTCTTTCTGACAACCCACACGAGCAAGACCCGGAGGTGCTTGAGACGCGATTGTCTGAGGCGGTGCTAAGGGAAACGCCCAAGCTCGAACGGTTTCAGTCCCTCCTGCGCATGATCGTTGCGGCCGGACCACTGCTGGGTCTTCTCGGTACGGTTGTGGGCATGATCATCACCTTTCAGGTCATTACCGAGGTCGGCGCAGGCGACCCGAGACTGATGGCCGGCGGCATATCGCGCGCCATGATTGCGACGGTTCTAGGCCTGGGTATTGCGATACCCCTGCTGTTCGCCAACAGTTTCCTGATGGCGCGTTCCCGCGTGCTGACACAGATTCTGGACGAGCAGGCCGCCGGCTTGCTGGCCCAGAAGCTTGAGTCAAGGAAAGCCTAGCGATGCTCGAGTTGTTTTTCGGGCAATACGATTCGCTGATCGACTTCCTCGACTCAGGCGGTTGGGTGACGCGCTGGATATTGCTTGCATGCGCCATTCTGGTGACGGTGATTCTCGAGCGGCTCTGGTATCTGTGGCGCGTCTACCCGCGCGTACGTGCCCAGGCTTTGTCGCAATGGAATTCGCGTGAAGAAAAGCAATCCTGGGCAGCGCAGCGCATACGAGACGCGTTGATTTCGCAGCTTCGCGTAGGTCTGGAATCAGGGCTGCCGATCATTCGCGTGATGGTGCCCATGGCACCCCTGCTCGGGCTGATGGGAACGGTCATGGGCATGCTGCAGGTTTTTGATGCAGTGGCTTTCTCCGGCGGAAACGATACCCGCGCGATGGCAGGGGGTATCTCACACGCCATGATCGCCACGATGTCCGGGTTGGTGGTGAGCGTGATTGGATTGTTTTTCAGTAACCTGATTGGCGGGCGTATTCGTGCCGAATCCGATCGCTTGCCCGATCTGCTTGGGCCAGCGAAGGAGTCGTCGTGAAATTTCGACGTCACAATCCGCCACCGGAAGAGACGGGCATTGACCTCGCGCCCATGCTCGACTTCGTGATGAATCTGCTGATCTTTTTCATCATTGCTGCTGCATTCGTGCAGGAATCCGGAATCAGGGTGAACAAGCCTTCTGCCGAGACGGCAAAGGAAGAAGACAAGACCAGCATCCTGGTGGCCATTTCCGCCGACAATGAAATCTGGATGAATCGCGAGCGCGTGGATATTCGTCGACTGCGCAGTGCCATCGAACGCATCAGTCGTGACAAACCCAAGGCCATTGTCCTGATTCAGGCTGACCAGGACGCGCGCGCCGGTTTGATGGTGGAAGTCATGGATCAGGCGAGGCTCGCCGGTGTTCCGGATGTGTCGATTGCGGCGGTACCAAAGTGAACGCGGTAGCTGCCGGCTCCGGCCTCACTCGCTGGCTGCTGACGCCAATAGCCGGCCTGATCATTACCGCCCTGTTGTTTCTGGCTTTGGGCTACATCATTCGAGGGCCGCAACACCAGGTGTTTGAACGTCCGACGATTGTCGAAAACGTGCGTCTGGCCAAAGTGGAACCCGATACTGAGGAAGCCCCCGATCCGATCAAGGTTCTGGAAAATTCGCCGCCGCCACCGCCGAGTGCACCACCGGCACTGGGCCGCCCGGATCTCCCCGCGCTGGAGATTCCCAGTATCGCGATCGAACCGGTGGAAGTGTCGAATATCTCAGTGCCAATCGCCCTGGGTGCCAGCGGACTATCCCTGGGCAGTACGGGCCGCTTTTCCGGTTTCGGTAGTGGCGGAACCGGCAATGGCGCGGGTACCGGCGGAAGCGGAACTGGCGGCGGTTGGGACGGAAAGCCTCTGGTTCCACTTTCCACCGCACGGCCGCAGATGCCGCAATGGGCTTGCGACAAGAAGCTTGATGGGTGGGTGGAAGCCATCTTCACGGTGATGCCAAGCGGGCGCGTACAGCAAGTCCGGATTGTCGATGCGCAGCCGCGGGGTGTGTTCGAAGCAGCTGCAATTGAAAGTATTTCCAACTGGATTTATGCCCAGACCAAAAAGGCGGCAGAGGTCAAGCAGCGCGTCGAAATGAACCACGAAGACTGCGCCTACAACTGGTGATGCGCAGTTTGTTTCATCGAATGCGCTTGCTGGGTAACGCTCGCATATTGCGTGTCGTTGCGATGGCCACGCTGAAAGTGCAGGCAGCGTTTCTGCTTGCAAGCAATCTTGCGCAGGCTGAACAGTACCGAAGTGAAGTGCGGGAGATTGCGCCGCCGCCTGAGCAGCAGGCTTCCAGCGATCCCGCGACGCTGCTCAAGTCCACCCGCGACCCCTATGCACGGGCGTTGCTGCTACGGGATATGGCCGCTACTGCTGCCGCCAACAAGGACTACGCCAAGGCGCAGACATATCTTCAGCAGGCGCTTGCGACCAAGGCCTTGTCTGGCCCGGCGGTAGAATTGATGCAGAAAGACCTTGCGGCACTGGCACTGGCCACCGGAGATCTGAAAAGTCAGCGACCACAGCTCGAGGCATTGGTGGCATCGGGCCATGCCACCGCGCAGGTGCGGGTCGCGCTCGGCGCTGCCTATTTGCAGGAGAAGCGTTATCGCGACGCCATTCCGCATCTGCTCAGGGGTATTGAAGAATCCGGTGCCCCGGAACGAAGCTGGCGGCAGGCGCTGGTATCGGCTTATGTCGGCGCTGGTGAGGATCGCAAGGCGGCCGGTTTGCTGGAGCGTCTGCTGCGCGACGAGCCCGCTGACGACAAGGGATGGCTTCAGTTGTCCGCCCTTTACCTGAAGTCGGGTGAGAAACTGCGCGCACAGGCCACCATGGAAATTGCGGAGCAACTCGGATACCTGACGACGGTGGAACAGCGTCTGGGCCTGATCAGCCTGACGGGTCAGATTGGGGCGCCGTTTGAGGCAGCCTCTGTTCTGCAGGGCTGGATGAAGCGCCAGTTAATACCAGAGGGGCTGGCCAATCAGCAGTTGTTGGCGGCCCTGTGGGTACGCGCACGTGAACCGCAGCTGGCGCTGAAGGTTCTGAACACGATTGCAGCTGCCCGACCCAGTCGCGGCGTTTATGAGCAGATGGCGCAACTCCATCTCGAGCTGGAGGATTACACGCGTGCATCGCAAGCGCTGTCGCAGGCGCTCGATCTCGGAAAACCCAGCGGCGAGCTGCTGATGAGTCTGGGGCTCGCGCGTTATCAATTGGCAGACGTAGAAGGTGCATCGAGAGCCTTTTCCCGAGCTGCGGAGTTTGCATCTCAGAAGAAGCTGGCCTCCGATTGGCTGCGTTATCTGGAGTCTGGTCGTGCCCGCGAACAGGCCCTGGCGGCGGCTGCTCAGGCGCAGCGACGGCAAGCCAGTGAAGTTGCGCTGAGTGACCGAATGCTGGAGCGGGGCATGTGCTTGGCTGACACAGCGCCAGAGGGCGTCAGCGATGATGGCTTGGACAGGAAAGTGGCTTCTTCACTGACGCCCGTTGGAGCAGAGCAGAGTGCAAATGCAGACGGCAGCATCCCTGCCTGGACTGGCGGAATTCTACCGTCGCAGTGGCCGGTGAAATTTCGCAAAGGCGCGCATCTGGAAAATCCCTATGCAGCGGACAAGCCCCTGTTCACCATCACTGCCAACAATGTGGATCGCTACAAGGACAGATTGTCCAAGGGGCATCGTGAGTTGATCAGGCAGCGGCCGGGTTATCGATTGCCGGTGTATCCGTCGCGCCGGAGCGTGTCCTATCCATCTCAAATCTATGCGTCCACGCAGGCCAATATCGGCACTGCCAAGTTGCGTGGGTCGGACTGGCTGGAGGGGGCAAAGCTGGGCTTTCCGTTTCCAAAGCCGGACTCGGGTGTGGAGGTGATGTGGAACCATCGTGTTCGCTATCGCGGCGACTCGGCAGAGTTTCAGAGCCGACAGATGGTGGTCAGCGCTCGCGGTGAAAAAGGAGTTGAGGTGACTCTGCAGGAACGGGCCTGGTTTCGATACGGCAACGTCAGCAACCCGGCCAATATCCTCAAGCAGCCGGTGCTGTTGTACTACCTGCTGCGCTATAGCGGCATCGGTTTGAACAATTTTGTCGCGCTGGTGCACGAGACAGCCAACTCCGAAGAAAGGCCACGCGCCGTGTGGGTTGCGCCACCGGGTGCCCGGAAACTGTTTCGCATTCCGGCGGTGGGTTATGACCAGCCTTATCCGGGGACCGAGGGCATGTATTTCCTCGACATGGTGGATATGTACAACGGGGCCTTTGATCGTTATGTCTGGACCCTGAAGGGCAAGCGGGAAATATACGTGCCCTACAACAGCTATCGCATTTCCAGTCCTGCACGCCGCTACGACACCTTATTGCAGGATCGCTTCCTGAACCCTGACGATGCTCGCTACGAGTTGCATCGTGTCTGGGTGGTCGAGGCCAACGAGCGAGGTGGAAAGCGGCATAGCTTTGGCGTGCGCAGGTTCTATGTGGACGAAGATTCCTGGAATGTCTTGCTGGTTGAAAACCACGACCGCAAGGGAAAGCTATGGCGCTTCCAGGAAGGGCATCTGCTGCCGCAGTACGACATACAGGCGGCCAACTGTCTGCCGGTGGTCACTTACGATTTGCAGGATGGTCGCTACTTCGTCAATCGTCTGATTGCGGAGGAGCCGCCGGGAAGCTACAGCCTGCCGATGACCAAGAATGAATTCGCACCGGCAGCAGTCAAGGCGCGTTACTTGCGCTAGCCAAATCGCAGCAAGGCTTAATCCTTGTTGGTGGTAAGGCGATTGACAAGCTGAAGCGATGGTTTTTCCTTGCCGTCCGACCATTCACGAACGCAGTCACGTTCGTCATTTTTTGCGCGATATAACGCGGTATCTGCGTTGCCAATCATCTCTTCCATGCTCAGGTGATCCGCAGCCGTGGTGCAGGCCACGCCGATGCTGCAGGTCACCCGCACGTGCCCCGGCATTTCCAGCTTCTTGATAGCCTCGCGAAGATCTTCTGCTCGTGACAGGGCATTGGCCCGATCGGTGTCGTAGAGGAAGACAGCGAATTCTTCACCGCCCAGGCGTCCGGCGAGATCCAGTGGTCGGCGGGCATGGTCAATGACGACGCGCGCGACCTGTCGCAGACACTCGTCCCCGGCAAGATGTCCGTAGACATCGTTGAAGCGCTTGAAGTAATCGATATCGAGCCCCAGAACTGCGGCAGGGCGCCCCTCACGACGAGCCTGGCTCAGCAGCTTGTCGCCTCGTGAATAGAAGCTGCGATGGTTGTAAGTGCCGGTGAGCGGATCGCGTTCTGACATGCCCTGATACAGCTGACTCTCCAGCCAGGCAATGCGCTGCGTTTTTTCCTGAAGGAAGCAGGCGATGCTGCCCAACAAGGCGGTGGAGCCCAGGAAAAAGCTGATCTCGAAGACCTGCAATGGAGATATCCGCACCAGCACCATCAGCAATGGACCGGCGATGACGGTCAGAAGGCCCAAGACCGAAGCCTCGCTCCAGACCAGGCCCAGGAGGAAGAAGTCGTAGAGCAGCTGGATCAACAGGTACTCGAAAGGCACGTCCACGCCGGTCGACGCCGCGAGTCCAGCCACCAGCAGCATTCCAAACGTATGAAACCAGGCGCCGAGCCGGGCAATGTTCAGGGTGTAGCGCCAGGGCTCCTTCATGTAGCTGGCTACCAGCAGGGCAATATTGCCGGGCATGGCAAACAGCATCAGCGTTCCCCAGAGCAAAGGACTGCTGAAGGTCTGGATGGTGGCGGCGTCATGGACCATGAAGATGGAGTACAGAACGATGCCCACCACCACAACGATTCTTTGCAGGGTCAGAACCGACAAGGCGCGGTGTTTGAGATAGCCATGCTCAAGCGCACCAGAGAAGCTCAACAGCAGCGAGGAAAACCAGGTCGGGCCCTTGCTGGTCAGGCGGTCGAGCTCTGCCCTGACGCGCAAGGGGTCATAGTTCACGTCGCTGGCGAAATCACGCTTCATGCGAAATGGGGCTCAATAAGCATGCCGACTCTCTGATCAATGGAGCTAAATGCTTGTTAAGCACTCTTAAGTTGCTCCGAACATGCGCTAAACGTAGCGCATCTGGCATGAAAATCGGACGAGCGGCCGAGCATTGGGCATGAACGGCGTGCAGCGCGTCACAGTTCCGATACGGTCATTGACCGCAGGAATCATGGACCCTGCCTATGCGGTCATCCTGTGAGAAGCCATAGCTGACAAAAACGTCATCTTTTGTCGGATGGCGGTGCCAGTCCGTGCGTGCTCAGTGCTGGCGAAGGGCCTCGGCCACAGGCATACGGGCCGCCTTGAGCGCCGGGAACAGGCCGCCGAGGGCGCCAATGACGCAGGCCCAGACGACACCCTCTATTAGCAAATCAGGCGTGACACGAAACGCGAAGGCAACCTGGCTGAAGGTCTGGAAGTTCAGGGTGGAGACCGTGTAGCCATTGAACACCACGTAAGCAATGGCAGCGCCCAGCAAGGCGCCCAGCAATGCCAGCAACAAGGCCTCTGCCAGTACGGATAACACCACAGGAACGGCGTTGAATCCGAGTGCGCGCAGCGTCGCGATTTCCGTCATCCGCGTCGAGACTGCCGCGTACATGGTGTTCAGGGCGCCGAAAACGGCACCGATGCCCATGATCACTGACACTGTGTAGCCCAGGATGGTGATGAATTTCTCCAGCCCTTCCGAGCGCGAGGCGTAGTAGTCGGGTTCTCTCTGGACGCCCACATTGAAGCGCGGGTCAGTGGTGATGCGGTCCTTGAAGGCCCGCAAGGTGAGAGGCGAGTCGTCCTCAAGCTGTGCGGTGACCGTGGCGTAGAAGGTGGATCGCAAAGCCGCGTGCAGGCTGGAAATATCCGCCCATATTTCCGATTCGTGGACGTCGCCGCCGGTTTCAAAAATGCCGACCACCGGCCAGGCGCCGTCGCGGACCTCCACCATGTCGCCGATCTCCAATCCGGCGTACTGGTCCAGCGCGCCGCGGCCAACAATCACTTCGCGCTTGCCGTCTTCAAACTTGCGCCCAGCAATGATCCGGGCTTCAGGTCTCACCCGAAAGACATCCGAACTGGTGCCACGAACAACCACATTGGCGCCAGAAGTTTCACCACGTTTGCGGACGTCGGTGAGGATGTAGCGTTCCGCGATTGCGATGGGCTTTCCGTCTGCGTCCTTGCGGATGCCGGGCAGTTCGCGCACGGCGTTCCAGGTTTCTACGCTGAGCACGCTGGCAAGTTCATCATTGGAGCCAGCCCGCATGACCATGGCCCGATCAGGTCGACCGGTGGAGGCGAGGGTAGATCTGAACCCTTCGGCCATGGCCAGCAGCGCGATGAGCACACCCACGACGCCGGCAATGCCGATGACGATGACCAGCGAACTGCCCAGGCGTTGTGGAATGGTCCGCAGGTTAAGAGCCGTGATGGCCAGGATCTGCCGAATCATGATCAGTGGCCTCCCAAAGCGTTGACGATGTCCAGGCGCATGGCGCGCCTGGCAGGCAGGGCGCCGACCAGTAGCGCCAAAGCCGCCGCAATGCCCATTCCACGCAGCGCATCAGAAACGGTCAATGCCATGCCGGAAAAATTGCCGGGCAACTGCGGCACGAGTCCGGGTAGCAACAGCGCCGTCAGCAACAGGCCGATGCCTGCCGAGAGCAGGCAGAGCAGCCCGGACTCGGCCAGCACCAGCATCAGGACCTGGCCGTCGCGATAACCCAGAGTTTTGAGGACGGCCAGCTCCGGGACGCGCTCGCGCACGCTCTGCATCATGGTGTTGCCGGTGAGCAGCAGAAGCGTGAACAGCACCGCGCCCATGATCGAGCTGATGATGAAGCCGATATCACCCAGTTGCTTGACGAAAGACTGGTTGAAGGCCTTCTCGTTCTGGGTCTTGGTTGGATTGGGTGAGTTGGCGAACAGGGCATCGATGCGCGATGCAACCTCGGCAACATTGGCGCCTTTCTCCACCCGGGTGACGAACCAGCCCACGGTGCCCTGTGCGAACAGTCGGGTGTCGTCAAAGTAGTCGTGCCGGATCAGCATCATTTCGATTTGCGAACGCTGAGCCGGCTTGGCTGCATCAAAAATACCGACGATGTCGAAGTCCCAGGCATTGGTGCGGTCTGCCTTGGGCCAGATCGTGGACTGGATGGGCACCGTGTCGCCCAGTTTCCAGCCGAAGCGATCTGCCAGGGTCTTTGCCACCACAACCCCGGTCTTGGTTTGGGTCAGCTTCTCGCGCTGCGCCGGGTCCAGAACAATTTCGGGGTACAGTGCCAGATAGGTTTCGACGTCAGCAGGAAACTGCGCAAAGAAGTTGGATTCCGTCTGGTAGATGCCGCCAAACCACGTCGCGTGCGTGGCGAGCGCCACACCCTCAACGCCCTTGATTTGCTGGTAGTAGGCGTAGGGCAGGATCTGGGTCAGCGAGTATTTGCCGGTCGTGACCAGGCGATCTGAGTCGGAAACCTCCACACCCGCATTGATGGCGTGGTTGAAGGCGCTGAGCAGGCCATAGAGCAGAAATGCCACGATGATCGACAGACCCGTGTAGATCGTGCGCGGCTTTCGTCGCCACAGTGCAGCCCAGAGGAGCGGTAGGTATTTCATGCTCGCGGCGCGATCAGGCGGGTGCCTGTTCGACCAGATTGCCCTTGTCCAGGTGCAGTTGATGGCTTGCGTATGACGCCGCCTTGGGGTCGTGGGTCACCATCACGATGGTCTTGCCGTGATCGCGATTCAGCGCCTGCAGTAGGCCAAGGATCTCGTCAGCGGTGCTGCGATCCAGATCGCCCGTGGGTTCGTCGCAGATCAACAGACTGGGGTCGGCAACCAGGGCGCGGGCAATGGCCACGCGCTGCGCCTGACCACCGGACAATTCGCCGGGCTTGTGCCTGGCCCGATCGGAAAGGCCTACCACTGCCAGTGCGGCTGCTACGTGTTGTGCACGTTGCTTTGCAGAGAGCTTGGTCAGGAGCAGCGGCAGTTCCACATTGCGGGCCGCGCTCAGGACGGGAAGCAGGTTGTAAAACTGAAAAATGAAGCCAACGTGACGCGCCCGCCACGCGGACAAGCCAGTCGAACTCAGTGTCTCCAGTGCAGAACCGGCAACCATGACGCTGCCACTGCTGGTGCGGTCCAGTCCGCCCACCAGATTGAGCAATGTTGTTTTTCCGGAACCCGAGGGGCCCATCAGCGCCAGGAATTCACCTTCCGCGATGTCCAGACTCAGGTTGTGGAGCACCTCAACCTTTTGCTTTCCGCGCACGTAATGCTTGGACACATTGCGAACCTGGATCAGAGGCTTGTTCACCGGTGTTTACTCCTGTTCCAGTCTGACGGCCATGCCGTCCTGATAATGCGCCAGATTACCCACAGCCAATGTTTCTCCGCCCTGCAGTCCGGCCAGCACTTCTAGGGAATTGCCGCGTTTAGCGCCGGTCTTGATGGCGCGACGTTCAAGGGTCTGATCCTTGACCAGGAACACCACGGCCTGATCGCCATCGTCGAGTACCGCCTGGCTTTCTACCAGAATCTTTGGAGTCGACGACGCTTCATTATCTTCGGCTTCTGCATCTGCTGCGGTCAGAAAACTGACGCGAACGCCCATTTCCGGAAGGATGCGTGGGTCCTGTACGGACAGGCCAATGCGGACCTTGACGGTCGCCTTGCTGCGATCTGCGGTGGGCACGACCGCGATCACCTCGGAAGGAATTTTCCAATCGGGGTAGGCATTCAATCGGCTTTCCACCGACTGACCCGGCTGTACACGGTTGATGAAGTTCTCATTGACATCAACCTCGATCTCCAGCGAATCCATATCCACCAGCGTACCGATGCCGGTTCGCGTGCCGTCGCCACCGGCAGACAGCGGCGAGATCATCTCTCCAGGTTGTGCATTCTTGACGGTGATCACGCCGTCAAATGGAGCGTGCACAACGGTGTCTGCTTTCTGTTGCGCCAGTACGTCCAGGTTGCGCTGTGAAACCGTCACGTTGCTGCGCACGCTTTGTAGCCGGGCCTGCAGTGAATCGACACTGGCGCGCGCACTGTCCAGTGCGGAATCACTGAGCAGCTTGCGTGCGGAGAGTTCCTGCGTGCGCTTGAGATTGCGCTGTGCATCGGCCAGCTGGACTTGGACCTCGGCGAGCTGCGCTTTGCTGGCGGCCAGTTGTGATTCGCCCAGTGCGATCTGAGCCAGAATGTTGGCGTCATCGATGCGGGCCAGGACGTCGCCTTCGGACACCCGTGTACCTTCTTCGATAAACAGCTCCATGACCTTGCCGGTCACCTTGGAAGACACCGTTGCTCTCCGGCGCGCGACCACATAGCCCGATGCGTCCAGGACCGAAGCCGAAGCGTCGCTTGCGCCCGCCAGCCGGACCACGCTGGATTTGATCAGGGGCGGCGGGGCTGGTTTGAGTTTGAAGTAGGCCGCGCCGACGATGAGCAGTACGATCAACAACAACAGAACCCATCGCCACGCTGGCGTGCCTGAATCCGCAAATGGTTCGCGTTCGATCTTGAGTTTGTTCAGAAGATCGGACTGCTCGCTCATGGTCTCAGCCGCGATCCCTTGCTGACGCGGCATGTGCCTGCAAACCCTCGGCATCTGCGATGCACCCTGCAATTTCCGCCAGTTCCGCAGCACCTTGCGGGGAGCACTCGATCAGGCTTGTGCGCTTCTGGAATTCGTAGACGCCCAGCGGATTGGAGAACCGCGCCGCGCGCGAGGTGGGCAGAACGTGATTGGGCCCGGCGCAGTAATCGCCAAAAGACTCGGGCGAATGACGCCCCAGGAAAACTGCACCGGCGTGGCGAATCTGTTTGAGCAGTTCGCGTGGCTCGTCAACTGCCAATTCGAGATGCTCCGGTGCAATGCGGTTGGACAGGGTGGCAGCTTCTTCAAGCGAACGGACCTTGATCAGCGCCCCGCGATCCGCAATGGAGGCGCG
This sequence comes from Panacagrimonas sp., assembly GCA_041603235.1. Lineage (GTDB taxonomy): Bacteria > Pseudomonadota > Gammaproteobacteria > Nevskiales > Nevskiaceae > Panacagrimonas. The sequence continues at coordinate 156,674 of JBFIES010000004.1, forward strand.
CACGATCTCGGCACGCGGAAGATCCTGAATGCGGCGATCCATGGCCTGGCTCACACGCTCCAGGAAATCTGCGTCTGGGCTGAGCAGAATCGACTGCGCATCCTGGTCGTGTTCGGCCTGCGCGAACAGGTCCATCGCAATCCAGTCCGGGTCGGTATTGGCGTCCGAGATCACCACGATCTCGGAAGGCCCCGCGATGGAGTCGATGCCGACCTGCCCGAAAACCAGTCGCTTGGCAGCGGCGACATAAGCATTTCCGGGCCCGACAATCTTGTCGACGGCTGGAATGCTCTGAGTGCCATACGCCAGCGCGGCCACGGCCTGCGCACCGCCAATGGTAAAAACGCGATCCACGCCAGCAAGATGGGCGGCGCCCAGCACGGCTGCATTGGTTTCGCCCTTGGGCGTAGGTACCACCATGATCACTTCTTCGACCCCGGCAATCTTGGCGGGGACGCAATTCATCAGCACGGAGGAGGGGTAGGCGGCTTTGCCGCCCGGTACGTAGATGCCCACCCGGTCCAGGGGTGTAATGCGCTGGCCCAGAACATTGCCTCGTGCGTCGCTGAACTCGAAAGCTTCCAGTGATTGCTGCTCCGCGTAATCGCGAATGCGTCCGTGCGCTTTTTCCAGTGCTCGTCGCAAATCCATGGATAGTCCGGCCCAGGCGGCCTCTAGCTGCCCACGATCCAGTTCAAGGTCGCTGGCCTGCACGCAGGGCGCGGCGTCGAACTTGCGCGTGTACTCCAGAACGGCTTCATCGCCGCGCTTGCGGACATCAGTGACGATGGCGGCAACATCAGCTGCCACCTTGACGTCGGCTTCGGATTCGCGATCCAGCAGCCGCGCGAGCTGCGCCTCAAATGATTCGGACGTGGTGTCGAGCCGGTTGGTCTTCACGCGGCTTGCCCGCAATTTTGAAGACGGCCCAGCAGGTTCTGCAGGGCGGCATGCTTGGTTTTCATGGAAGCCTTGTTGACCACCATCCGCGCACTGACCTGGCAGATGGTTTCCACTTCAACCAATCCGTTGGCCTTGAGCGTCCCGCCAGTGGCCACCAGATCGACAATGATGTCGGCCAGCCCCACCAAAGGGGCGAGTTCCATTGAGCCGTAGAGCTTGATGATCTCGACCTGCTCGCCGCGCGCGGCAAAGTGCTTGCGCGTGATTTCCGGATACTTGGTGGCAACCCGAATCCGGGCGCCACGTTTGCGGGAAGAGGGCGCGCCATCTTCGCCCTTGACAGCCGCAACCGACAGACGACATTTGGCAATGCCAAGGTCCAGCGGTTCGTAGAGCGCGTCACCGCCATGCTCCATCAGCACGTCCTTGCCGGTGATGCCCAGATCTGCGGCGCCATGCTCAACATAGGTTGGAACATCTGAGGGGCGGATAATCAGCAGTTGAAGATTCGGATCACGCGAAGGCACGCGTAGCAGCCGGTCAATATCTCCAGCCGGCCCGAGGCCCAGCTTTTCCAGCATGGGCAAACTGTCTTCAAGGATGCGGCCTTTGGACAGGGCCAAGGTCAGCGACGTCATGTTGTAAGCATCAATGCAAAAAGGGTGGCAATTCTAACGGCTGCACGCTGCGATGACCCGAACGAAGGCCCATCTGTCCGGATGCTGAGCCGCCACAACGGGGCAGGTTACTTCAGCTGCTCCCACAAAAAGCTGTACGCCATTGCGCCCTGGTAGGCCTTCTGACGGTTATTGGCGCTACCGCCATGACCGCCTTCGATGTTCTCGAAGTAGAGGGCGGGTTGTCCGAATTCGTGCAGGCGCGCCGTCATTTTTCGCGCGTGCCCGGGATGAACGCGGTCATCGCGGGTGGAGGTCATCAGCAGGGTCGGTGGGTAAGCAGGCTCTGGCGCTGCATTCTGATAAGGGGAGTATTGGGAGATCCACGCCCATTGTTCCGGGTCATCCGGATTCCCGTATTCGCTGACCCAACTGGCGCCGGCAAGCAGCTTGTTGTAGCGCCGCATGTCCAGCAAAGGCACCTGACAGACCACCGCACCGAACAGTTCCGGGTTCTGTGTGAGTTGCACACCCACTAGCAGGCCGCCATTACTTCCACCCTGAATGCCCAGGTGTTTGGCTGAGGTGACGCCGCGCTCGATCAGGTCGCGCGCGACGGCAGCGAAATCATCATATGCACGTTGACGATGTTCACGGATGGCAGACAGATGCCATGGCGGGCCGTACTCACCGCCACCCCGGATATTGGCCAGGACAAAGCTGCCACCGCGCTCCAGCCAGGCTGCGCCCACTGCAGGGTTGTAGCCCGGGGTCAGGGAAATTTCGAAACCGCCATAGCCGTACAGCAGGGTCGGCGTGCTGCCATCGGCTTTCAGGTCCTTGCGACTGACCTGGAAGTAGGGGATACGTGTGCCATCTTTGGAGACGGCGAAATGTTGCTGAATCTCCAGGCCGTCTGCATCGAAGAAGTGCGGCAGTCGTTTGAGTCGGCGGTGCTGCGGCTTGCCGGCAACGCCGAGCAGCATATAGGTCGGATTGAGAAAATTCTCGACCGTCAGAAGATAGGCATCGGTCTGTTCGCCGTTGAGTGCCCTGGCGCGGGCCTCGCCGAAATTCGGAACCTTGACCGTGCTGCGCTGCCATCCAGTTTGAGTGTGTCGCAGAACGGCGATGCGTCCGCGCACCTGATCCAGAAGATTGAGCAGCAGGCCATTTCGGGTCGCGCTGACGCTGTCCAGTGATACGCCTTCACTGGGCTCGAACAGTACTTCGAACTTGCGATTGCCCTCAATGAAGCTGACCAATGGGATGGCAATCAGGCTTCCGGCGGAGTAGGTGTTGCCGGTGATATGCCAGTCACGCCGGATCTGCAGGATGAGCTGGTCACGGAACAGGTCCAGATTGGCATCGCCGGGCACTGGCAGGAGAGCGAGGTAATCACCCGCCCGCACAAAATATTCGAAGTCAAAGAAGCTGATCGCACGCCGATAAATTTCGCGTTGCTGCGAGGCGGTGTTGTAGACCGCAACGTCCACGCCAACATCAGACTCCTGGGCCTCAAAAACGAGCTTGGCATCGGATAGCGGTGTATTGCGCGCCCATTGGCGGACCATGCGCGGATAGCCAGAAGCAGTGAGACTGCCCGGCCCGGTATCTGTGGCCACCAGAATGCTGTCCCGGTTCTGCCAGGCGACGCTGTGCTTGGCTTCCGTCAGCGAGAAGCCATCCGCAACGAAGGCTTTCTTGTCCACATCAAATTCGCGCACAACGTGGGCGTCTGCACCGCCACGTGAAAGACGGATCAGACAGCGTTGGTAGGCGGGAAACAGGCAGCTTTCACCTTTCCAGACCCAGTTTTCATTCTCGCTGGCGGCCAGCGCATCCAGATCCAGAATGACCTCCCAGGCGGGCTCTGCCTTGGCGTACTCGTCCTTGCTGGTACGGCGCCAAAGGCCGCGGGGATGCTCGGCGTCCTTCCAGAAATTGTAGAGCCATTTTCCGCGCAGGCTGATTGCCGGGATGCGCTGGTCAGAGTCATAGATTGACAGGAGGCGCTCGTAGATTTCAGAGAATCCCGGCGCGGATTCGAGCGTCTTTTGAGAAATGGCATTCTGAGAACGCACCCACTCGAGGGCGCGCTCACCGTCCACGTCCTCGAGCCAGAGATAGGGGTCTGTCGGAGTTTCGGCAGGCAGGCTCATTGGAATCGCCATTGCGACAGCGGCCAGGATCGATTTCGCCAGGTTCATTAAGAATTGCAGTCAGGTCAGAGCAATGAACCAAAGTAAACCGGTCGGCCCTGCGGAGCAATTGCCTTGCGCGTCAATTCGCACATTTATGCTGCGCGATAGTCGATTGCGATGATTCGAGGGCCCGCTGGACTACTGGAGTAGGTCGGCGCATGCCCGATCTGAGTGTCGCCAGGTGTCAATCTCAGGTTTCAACCCTGCTTGCTCATCGTGACCGTCAGTCAAGAAGTTTGGATACCCGCTTGATGCGCGCGCCCAGAGACGCCAGTTTGCCCTCGATGTCTTCGTAGCCACGATCCATGTGATAGATGCGGTCAATCAGGGTTTCACCGTCTGCGCACAGCGCGGCAATCACCAGGCTGACTGAGGCGCGCAGGTCAGTGGCCATGATCGGCGCCCCGGCCAGACGCTCCTTGCCGGTCACGATGGCAGTGTTGCCTTCAATCTGGATTTCCGCGCCCAGACGCAGCAGTTCCTGCGCATGCATGAAGCGATTCTCGAAAATGGTTTCCCGAATGGTGCTGGTGCCCTGTGCGAGGCAGTTCATCGCCATGATCTGCGCCTGCATGTCGGTCGGAAAGCCGGGGTGGGGCATGGTGTGAACATTCACAGCCTTGGGGCGCTCACCGCCCATGTCGACTTCAATGAAGTCGCTGCCGGTTGCCAGCTTTGCGCCGGCTTGCTGCAGCTTCACCAGCAATGCGTCGAGCATCGAGGGATCGGTCTTGTTGACGCGCACCTTGCCCCGGGTTGCAACCGCCGCCACGAGAAAAGTGCCGGTCTCGATTCGGTCAGCAACAACAGAATGGCTCGCCGCCTTCAGGTCCTTGACGCCCTTGACGCGGATGGTGGTGGTGCCATCGCCGCTGATCTGTGCGCCCATGGCACGTAGGCAATTGGCCAGATCAACGATCTCCGGCTCGCGCGCCGCGTTCTCTAGTACCGTCTCGCCATCTGCCAGCGTGGCAGCCATCATGAGGTTTTCGGTGCCGGTGACGGTTACGGTGTCAAAGACAATCCTTGCGCCCTTGAGGCGGGAGGCCTTGGCATGAATGAATCCGCCTTCAAGCTTGATCTCCGCGCCCATGGCTTCCAGGCCCATGAGGTGCAGGTTGACCGGACGTGCCCCGATGGCACAACCGCCGGGCAGCGACACATGAGCTTCTCCGCGTTTGGCCAGCAAGGGGCCCAGAACGAGGATCGAGGCGCGCATGGTACGAACCAGTTCGTAGGGCGCCACGCAGGTGGTGATGGGGCTGGCGTCAATTACCCATTCGTCGTCCGCTGGCTGGTCAACCTTGACCCCCATCTGCGTCAGCAGCTTGCGGGTGGTGCCGATGTCCCAAAGCTTGGGCACATTGCTCACATGCAGGGGCTGGTCTGACAGAAGTGCAGCGCAAAGGATGGGAAGTGCAGCGTTCTTGGCGCCGCTGGCGGCAACTTCGCCGCGCAGCGGCCCGTTACCTTCGATGATGAATTTGTCCATGCGCGGAGTTTAAATAGGGCCGGTTCGGGCCTTGTGGTGCCGCGGTGCAATTACGGTGCAGCGCGGGTTTTGAGCTGGAGTGCGTGAATCTCGCGGCCCATTTTCTCGCCGAGGGCGGCATACACCATGCGGTGCTGGGCGAGCGGCAATTTGCCTGCGAAGTCAGCGCAGATGACCTCGGCCTCGAAATGCTGGCCATCGTCTCCATGAACCTGAACCTGGGCACCGGGCAGACCGGCCAGGATCAGGTCGCGTATCTCTTCTTTGGTCATGTCGTCTTGGGTCGGGCTCTTCTGGTGGGTCGAACATTGTAGCGCCGCGTGGCGCTGCCCCGTTCAGTTGCGCAGCTTGTAGCCGCTGCGCAGCATCATCATGCAGGCCACCGAGCAGGCGATGAAAAACCCGGCTGACCAGCTCAGGCTGATCCATGGCGCGACATCGGAATAGCCGAAGAAGCCGTAGCGAAACCCATCAATCATGTAGAAAAAGGGGTTCAGGTGGGAAACGGTGAACCAGATGTCAGGCAGGGAGTGTACCGAGTAGAACACGCCGGACAAAAAGGACGCGGGTGCGATGACAAAGTTGGTGACGGAGGCAATGTGATCAAAGCGCTGGGCGATGATTCCGGTCATCAGCCCGAGCACCGCAAGGCTGCCGCCCGCCAGCAGAAATTCGGCAACCAGCACCATGGGCGCCTCCACCGGCAGATGCACGAATGGCATGGTCACGGCCAACATTGCCGCGGCAACCAGGATGACGCGCACAAGCGCTGCCAATACGTAGGCGCAGAACCACTCAAATGCGCCCAGCGGCGACATGAGCAGAAACACGAGGTTGCCCATCAGCTTGGATTGAATGACCGACGAGCTGGTGTTGGCAAAGGCGTTCTGGATCACCGTCATCATGACCAGGCCGGGTAACAGGAACTGCGTGTAGGTGATGCCCTCGTAGGCCGAAGCGCGCCCTTGCATGGCCTGCGCAAATACCAGCAGGTAAAGGATGGCGGTGATCACCGGCGCGCCGACGGTCTGCGCCAGTACCGCAGTGAATCGCATGATCTCCTTCTTCAGGAGGGTCAGGAATCCAATCTGATCGGGGTTCACTGGGTCAGCTCCACAAAAATATCTTCCAGGTCCGGTTCGCGCGTGTGGACGTCTTCAATGACGACGCCGGCGCTGCGCAGGGTTTCCAGAACCTTGCCGATCGGGTGTGTGGCCGTGTCCAGTTTGAGTTCGACGTGCTCGCTGGTTTCGTTGGAAATCAGCGGCCGGAGTGTTTCCGGCAGTCTGGCACCTTCGGCAAAACGCAATTTCAGAAAGCGGAACGGGTGTCTTGCCAGGAGCTGAGGTGTTGACTCCAGTGCCTTGATCTCGCCGTGATCAAGAATGGCGATGCGTTCACACATTTCCTGCGCTTCTTCCAGATAATGGGTGGTCAGGACTACCGTCGTGCCCTGCTTGTGCAGATCACGCATGAAGGACCACAGGCTGCGACGCAGCTCTACATCCACACCGGCGGTGGGTTCGTCGAGAATGACCACCGGTGGTTTATGGACCAGCGCCTGCGCAATCAACACACGACGTTTCATGCCACCCGACAACGAGCGCATCGTGGTGTTGCGCTTGTCGTCCAGCTCGAGACGCTCGAGCATTTCGTCGATCCAGGGCAGGGCTTCAGGCCCGCAGCCGTAATAACCTGCCTGAATGCGCAGAACGTCACGGACTTCAAAAAACGGATCAAACACGAGTTCCTGTGGCACCACGCCAAGTTTGCGGCGGGCGTTGCGAAAGTCGCTGACCGAGTCATGACCCATGATGCTGACCGAGCCGCTGTTCATGCGGGTGAGTCCGGCAATGATCGAAATCAGAGTGGATTTTCCCGCGCCATTGGGGCCGAGCAAACCGAAAAACTCACCACGGCGGATGTTGAGATCAACCTGTTTCAGGGCGGACAGTGATCCGTAGCGCTTGGATACGCCGCTGATCTCCAGTGCGTTTTGGGTAAGGGAATTCATGGGCCGCGGATTATACGGGCTCGCACTTCAAAGCCGGCCAGACAAAGGATTAGGATGGAATATGGATACGGCCTTGATGTGGTTCAGACGTGATCTGCGACTTGCAGACAATCCTGCCCTCAGTGCGGCAGTCGAACGTCATGAGCGACTGATCGCCCTCTACATTCACGACCCCGAAGCAGAGGCACCATGGTCGCCGGGCGCTGCCAGTGCCTGGTGGCTGCACCACAGTCTTGAGGCGCTGGACGAGCAACTGCGCAAGCAAGGCGGGCAATTGCTGATCGCTTGTGGTGATGCTCTGCCAATCTTGCGCAAACTGATCGCTGACTGCCAGATCAGTGCAGTCTATTGGAACCGTCTTTACGAACCGGCGCTGATCGCGCGAGACAAGCAGATCAAGCAGGCCCTGAAAGATGAGGGGCTGACGGTGGAAAGCTTCAACGGAAACCTGTTGTTCGAGCCCTGGCAAATCCAGAACGGCTCCGGGCAGCCGTATCGGGTCTTCACCCCGTACTGGCGCTCTTTGCAGGCCGGGCTCCTGCAGCAGATTCGTGAGGGCCGCTCGCCGCTCAAGTCGCCCTCCAACATGGTGTTTGCGCGGGCAGATGCAATACAAACCGTGGATTCACTGGCGCTGCTGCCCAAGCTGGATTGGGACGCGGGATTCGCCGAACACTGGAAGCCGGGGGAAAAGCAGGCCGAAAGCAAAGTTGCCGCATTCATCGAGACTGACATCGAGCACTACGGGGGGCTTCGTGACCGCCCAGATCAGGACGGCACATCAGGGCTGTCTGCTGCGCTGCATTTTGGTGAGATATCGCCGTTCCGGCTGATGGCCCTTGCTGAAACGCAGGCAGCCGGCAGCAGTGCGCCCGGTGCCATTGCCAATACCGAGCAATTCGTACGCCAGCTTGGCTGGCGCGACTTTGCTCATCACCTGCTGTATCACTTTCCGCACACTGCGGATTCGCCGCTGAATGAGCGGTTCGAGTCCTTTTCCTGGCGTGACCCAAGAGATTACGCCGCAGACCTGGCGGGATGGCAGCGGGGCAGGACCGGCATCCCGATTGTGGACGCGGGCATGCGCCAGCTTTGGCATTGCGGCTGGATGCACAACCGCGTTCGCATGATTGCGGCCAGCTTCCTGTGCAAAAACCTGCTGATTCCCTGGCAGGAGGGCGCGCGCTGGTTCTGGGACACGCTGGTCGACGCCGATCTGGCCAACAACAGCATGGGCTGGCAGTGGGTCGCTGGTAGTGGCGCAGATGCTGCGCCGTACTTTCGCATCTTCAACCCTGTGCTTCAGTCGAAGAAATTTGACCCTGATGGGCACTACCTGCGCCGCTGGATTCCTGAGCTGTCAGACCTGGACAGCAAGGCAATCCATGCACCCTGGCAGTCGTCTGAGGCGCAGCTCGCCAAGGCGGGGCTGAAACTCGGTGAGGCTTATCCCTTGCCGATGGTTGATCTCGGTCTGTCTCGAAAAAGGGCCCTGAATATCTATCAGCAGTCCCGCTCGCCAAGCTGAACAGGCGCGGATCACCTGAGTCAATAATTACTAATGACCCTGCTTATCGGAGAAAGTAGAGTCTGGACAACATCGCGAATTCAATCGCGGGACCTAATTGCAGGGAGGAGGGGATCATGATTGCTCGATGCAATACAACGATCATTGGCTTGGGGATGCTGCTTCTGAGCGCAATGCTCGTTTCCTGCGGTTCGGACAAGCCCGAACCGGTCGGAGAACAGGCGACGCTACCGACGCCTCGTCCAGCTCCCGGCCCCGCACCTGACCCGGACCCAGACCCTGATCCTGTGCCGGATCCCGATCCTGACCCGGTCACCGGGGCTCGCACCTACATGATCTGCGATGCGGCGAACATTTCGCGTGATGCCTTGATTGCCTTTTTCGACGCTCGCGAAGGCGACACCATCGAGTTCTGCGCAGGTCGCTTCGACATGCCCACCGGTCTGATCATCAATGGCAAGCGCGGCATCACGATCAAGGGCGCTGGCATGAACAAGACCTTCCTGTCGTTCAAGAACAGCGACAGCGCCGAGGGCATCAATGCGGCCCAGGCTGATGGTCTGGTGGTGCAGGGCATGACCATCGAAGACACGCCGGGCAATGGCCTTCGCATATTCCGAAGTGAGCAAATTGTCATTCGTGATGTGCGCACGCGCTGGCGTGATGCAGCGGGCAGGGATGAGACGCAGGACGGCTACACCCCAAGTTCAGAGAATGGCGCCTATGGTTTGTATCCCGTGGAGTCGCGACATGTGCTGATGGAAAATTGCGAGTCGCATGGCGCCAGTGATGCGGGCATCTATGTCGGACAAACCTCCGACGTCATTGTTCGCAACTGCTTTGCCACCTACAACGTGGCGGGCTTCGAGTTCGAAAACACTTTCCGCGCTGTGTTTGAAGACAATGTTGCAACTCGCAATACCGGTGGTTTCCTGGTGTTTGATCTGCCGGATCTGCGCCAGTACGGCGAGAAGAATGTCGTTCGGCGCAACCGCGCCTACGCCAACAATACGAACAATTTTGCGCCGGCCGGAAATATCGTTGGCCTCGTGCCGCGCGGTACCGGCATGCTGGTGCTGGCAACGGACCAGCTCGAGATTTACGACAACGATATCTACGACAACGATACGCTGGGCATCGCCATCATCAACTTCGGCCTGGCAGACCCCAACCAACCGGACCCGCGCTACGATTTTTATCCTGAGGGCCTGGAGATTCGCGGTAATCGTTTCCGCGACAACGGCGGCAATCCACAGCAGCCCGATGCCGAGCGCGGTGAGGCTTCCTTGCTGCCCTTGCTGCTGAAGGTGAAGAACCTCGGTCGCGGCGCGCACATCGTCTGGGATGGAGCAGAAGATGCACCCAATGGTTGTCTGGATGTGCCCAAGGATGCGGATGGCATAGCACTCAATCAGGCCAACAACGCCCGCCCTCACGAGGAGCAGGGAGGCCGTACAGACGAGCGTGGACGACCCAATGTCACGCGCGACGATCCAGACCCGAGTTGCAAATGGAATGCCTGGAAGTTTGACGACGCAGGCCTGCTCAAGCGTCCGGAGAACAGTCTCTGCATCGCCACCGATAACAGCTTCGAAAACACCCAGGTGGAGACCTTGCTCACCACCGAGTTCCTGCGCGCCAACATCACCACTAGCGAACCCACACAACTCGCGGTGGAGCTGCTGATCCCTGCGTCCAATTCCCTTGCGCCTCATCGATGTGATCTGCCCGCACGAGCAGACCCGGTACTGGCACTGCCGTATGTGCCGGACCCAGCGAGCGATGACGCGCGCCCGGACTCAGATGAAGTGGCAAGGGTTTGTGAAGGCGGCACGCCTGGGCAGGTGAACCGTGCAGCGCTGGCGTTCAACTGTCCGCGACTTGATCAGTACGGTTTGTTCGCTGATCCGCTCGATCCCACCAAGAACCCCAATGGCGGTGGCGTGCCCTACGAGCTGAACACTCCGCTGTTCAGTGACTATTCCAGCAAGTACCGCGTGATCTTCCTGCCGCCCGGTGAATCTGCGAGCTATCGAGACGCGCGCAATGGCGGAGCAACCGCAACGCTGGATTTCCCGGCAGGTACGGTGATTGCCAAGACTTTCACGTTCCGGACCGAAGACGCCGCCGGCGCGCTGATCAGCGAAAACGTGGTTGAGACACGTCTGTTGATCAAGCGGCAGAGATCAGATGGCAGCATCAACTGGGTGGGCCTGCCGTATGTCTGGACAGGCAGTGGCCCGGAGCGAGTGGCGGAGCTCAAGCTAGAGGGTGCCATCTCGCCGGTGAGCTACGACTACGTTGACCCTGATCCCGAGGTCAAGGAAGCCTCCGGTGCACGTAAGCGATATACCGGGGCTGTCGCAGGCTATCGCGTCCCAGCGGCGCTGAATTGTCTGACCTGTCATGCCGGTGACAATCGCGAAGGTGGCGCTGCGCCTATTGGGCCCAAGGTGCGCAACCTCAATCGCAAACATGACTATCCCGGATTCAGCAATATCAATCAGCTTCAGTACCTGCACAATCAGGGGCTGCTGACCGGATTGCCGGCGAATCTGGACGCAATCGAAAAGCTCCCCAGATGGAACGTGCCGGGATCGTCGGGTGCCTTGCCGGGTTCGGAGCAGGATGTGCATCTGAGAACACGCGCCTACCTGGAATCCAATTGCATGCACTGCCATAACCCGGGTGGCGCAGGCTCTAATTCAGCGTTGTTCCTGGACAGCCTTCGCACGGTTAATGTGCGCTACGGCATTTGCAAGAAGCCGGTTGCCGCCGGACGCGGATCAGGTGGCAAGCGGTTTGACATCATTCCGCGTGATGCAGATGGCTCGATCCTTCCGTTTCGCGTCGTCTCGACTGAGCCCGGAGTGCGCATGCCGCCGCTGGCACGCAGCGTGACGCATGCCGAAGCGGCCAATCTTGTTGTGGACTGGGTCAATAATGTCCTGCCAACGGCAGATACCCGCGATGCCGAGGTCTGCATGCCGCCCGGCGGTTGATCAGCGTCCAAGCATTCCGGAACAGATTCGATAGCCGACCGATTACAGACAATGAGCAAAGACCGCCAGCACACCGGGCGGTCTTTGCTTTCTGCCAGTGCGCCGGCTAGGCCGACAGGGGAAACAGCTGCGCAAGTCCTTCGCTGGCACTCTTGCGGACATGTACGCGATACAGAGCCGAAGCCTCATTGTCTTCGGGGTTGATTTCAATCATGTGTGCTCCGCTGCTGCGCGCCAGCTGTGCGAACCCGGCGGCGGGCCAGACCACGCCGGAAGTTCCAACAGATACGAACAGATCGGCTTGCGAGACCAGTTGTTCGGTCAACGCGAAAGACTCTGCGTTCACGTTGTCACCAAACCAGGTGATATCAGGGCGGAGCCAGCTGTCACATTCAGGGCAACGCGAGTGTGCGAATTTGGCAGTTTGTGCGTCATGGGAGATGCCGTGGCGCGGGCAACGCATTCTCCACAGGGAGCCATGCAGTTCCGCAGCAACGCAAATGCCGGCACGCTGAAGCAGCCCGTCGATGTTCTGGGTGATTACAGACAACCTGGGATGGACAGACTGGAGGGCGGCAAGATGATGATGTCCCGCATGGGGTTGGCAGGCCAGAACCGCTTCGCGCCGCATCTCGTGAAATGCCAGCACCTTTGCGGGGTGCGCGTCGAAGGCGGCCTGACAGGCGTACTCCTCGTAGTTGTACTGGGCCCAGATGCCGCCGCTGCCACGATAGGTTGGCACACCGGACTCGGCGCTCATTCCTGCGCCGGTAAAGAACACGACGCTCGGATACTCTGACAGTTGTACTGTTTCCATGCGCCAATTTTACCGCCTTGGGGTCGTATACTTGTCCCTGAAATCAAACTGATAACTGATGAGCACGCAATCTGACTTTCGCCGCCTGGGTCGGCAAACACTGGAAATCGAGCGAGACGCGGTTGCCGCGCTGATCGACCGGGTCGACGAAACCTTCGAGGCCGCCTGCACATTGATGCTGGCTTGCAAGGGCCGGGTGGTAGTCACCGGAATGGGCAAGTCCGGTCACATCGCAGGAAAGATCGCCGCCACATTGGCCTCTACCGGTACACCGGCATTTTTTGTTCACCCGGCGGAAGCGAGTCATGGCGATCTGGGCATGGTTACGCGTCAGGATGTCGTGCTCGCGCTGAGTAATTCCGGTGAAACGCCAGAAGTTGTGACCATTCTGCCCTTGTTCAAGCGCATGGCAGCGCCGGTTATTGCGATGACAGGGCGGCCCAATTCGACCCTGGCGCAGGCCGCTGACGTGCATCTGGATGTGTCCGTCGCCAAGGAGGCCTGCCCCCTCAATCTCGCCCCCACAGCCAGCACGACGGCAAGTCTGGCGATGGGCGATGCACTGGCGGTGTCCCTGCTCGAAGCACGCGGCTTCACCCAGGAAGATTTCGCGCTCTCGCATCCGGGCGGCGCGCTGGGTCGTCGCCTGCTGCTCCGGATCCGGGATGTCATGCGCACCGGAGAGCAACTGCCTCGGGTTGCGCCCGGTACGCCACTGACCGACGCCCTGATTGAGATGACGCAGAAGGGCCTGGGAATGACGACCGTCGTAAAAGACGATCAGACGGTCGCCGGAATTTATACCGATGGCGATTTGCGCCGCACACTGGATCACGGCATCGACGTGCGCGGCATCAGCATCGATAAAGTGATGACGCCCGGTGGCCGCGCCGTTGCTGCAGACCACATGGCCGCAGAGGCGGTGCAGCAGATGGAAGAACACAAGGTGTCCGTGTTGCTGGTCAAGGATGAGTCACAACGCCTGATCGGTGTTGTCCACATGCATGATCTGCTGCGAGCTGGGGTGGTTTGATGGAAGACACAATCAAGGCACTGCCCATCGCGGAGGTTCAGGCGCGTGCCTCCAAAATCCGCTGCCTGTTCCTAGACATTGACGGCGTCATGACCGACTGCAAGCTCTACCTCACGCCGGACGGTGAAGAACTCAAGGCCGTGAACGTGCGTGATGGCTGGGGCATGAAGGCCTTGCTCAAGTCGGGCGTGGAAGTGGCCGTGATTTCCGGCCGTCCGTCCAAGGCGATGCAGAAGCGGCTTGAATGGCTGGGTTTCAAGGCCGCACATATCGTTCTGGATACCGAGGACAAGCTCCCTGCCTATGAGCGCATCCGCGATGCGCTCGGCATCAGCGACGAAGAATGCGCAATGATGGGAGACGATGTTCCCGACTTGCCCCTGATGGAGCGGGTGGGCCTATCCATGACCCCGGCCGACGCGCATCGCAAGGCAAAGTCCGCGGCACATTACGTGAGCCTCAATCGAGGTGGCGCCGGTGCCATTCGTGATGCTGCCGACCTTATCCTGGAGGCCCGCAGCGCCTCGTGAAGCGCTTTCTGATCCCGCTGCTTGGCGCTGCTTTGCTGGCATTTGCCGTGTTCAGTGTGCGTGAGGCCGAAGTTCCACTTCTGGATGCGCCCAACTCGGACGAAGAGCCTCGTTACGTGATCCGTGGTGCGCGCTGGAAGAGCCATGACGAGGAAGGCACTGTGCGCGTGCAGGGCAGCGCCCGGGTCATTCGCTACTACGATGATGACTCGGCTCGGCTCAAGGATTTTTCGGTCAAGGTGCAGGGAAAGGACGGAAACCCCTGGGTTGCGCGTGCGCCGGAAGGGTATTCTCCGCCTCAGAACCGGCACCGGCTGCATTTGTCAGGTGGGGTGGAAGGAGACGGCAACTGGCCTGATGGCGAGCCGCTGATCTTCAACACAGAAGATGTGTGGGTCGATTCTGCCGAAGACACGCTGGAGACGGATTCGAAAGTTAATCTGCGAAGTGCCAATCGTCTGGGGATTGCGCGGGGCTTGCGGATTAGCGGCAAGAAGGAATCCGTCGTTTTGAATAATGAAGTGGAGATTCACTATGTGCTGCCTAATTGAGCAAGCCCGGGCGATCCGCGCGCCTTCCTTGAGTCACAGCCCACGATGAACGTCATGCGCGTTACGGTCCTGGCAAGTGTTCTTTTCATGTCTGGCGTACCTGGGCAGGTGCTGGCAGCTGGTGATGGCAGCAGTACGCGGGATGCCTTCCGGCCAACCGGACCGGTCAAGATCAACGCGGAACAGGCCGAGTGGGAAAAGGGCGGGGCCATGGTCTACAGCGGCGACGTCCGCATGGAATCCGGTGAGCTCAAGCTGACCGGTCGCAAACTGCAATTGCAGCAACAGACCGACGGCCAGTTCGAGGCCAAGGTTTTTGGCGCGCCAGCGACGCTGGACCACGCGGGCGTCGAAGGGGGCAGTGAGGAAACGCGGCAACCGGTTTCGGCGCGCGCGTCGGAGCTGATCTACCGGTCGAGCAGCGACACCGTGGAACTGGTGGGCGATGCCAAGCTCACACGAGGCACTGACGTGATTCAAGGCGAGAAGGTTCGTTACGACGTGGCGCGCCGTCGTATTCAGGCGGCGGGCAAGGTGGAAATCGTGATTCAGCCGCCTAAGCCGGGCACCGCAGGTGGCGCATCAACCGAGCTTCCCAGCCTGACACCAGACCTGGACCCCAAACCTTAGGTCCCATGAAAAAAGATTCCGTTCTCAGCGCCACCGGTCTGGTCAAGAAGTACAAGAGACGAACCGTGGTGCGCGACGTGTCGGTGCGCCTGCAGGCAGGCGAAATCGTCGGTCTTCTGGGCCCCAATGGCGCCGGCAAGACCACATCTTTCTACATGATTGTGGGGCTGGTTCCCGCCGACGGCGGCAAGATCGAACTGGATGGCCGCGATGTCACACGTTTGCCAATGCACGCACGTGCGCGCCTCGGTCTGGGTTACCTGCCACAGGAAGCCTCCGTTTTTCGCAAGCTCAGTGTTGCCGACAATATTCGCGCGATTCTGGAGCTGCGCAAGGACCTGAACCGAAGCGAGCGCGACACAGAACTCGAGCGTCTGCTCGGCGAACTGCACATCGATCACATTCGCGAAGGCATGGGTGAATCGCTCTCAGGTGGCGAGCGCCGTCGGGTGGAAATTGCGCGCTCGCTAGCGGCCAATCCGCGCTTTGTGCTCCTGGATGAGCCATTTGCCGGGGTGGACCCCATCGCCGTCGGCGATATCCAGAATATTGTTCATCACCTGCGCGATCGCGGTATCGGGGTGTTGATTACCGACCATAACGTGCGGGAAACATTGGCTTTATGCGAACGCGCCTACATTCTTGCCGAGGGTAGCGTTATCGCTGAGGGTGCGCCCGAAGAACTGCTGGAAAACGAGATTGTGCGCAAGGTCTATCTGGGCGAACAGTTCAAGCTGTAATTTCGCCGGTCCGTTTGTCGCCGTATCAAAGGCGCTTGAGAAAGTTATTGAAGCAAAAGTCATACCGGCGTATAAAATCAGGCCATGGATCATTTCAGTCATCTGGCCAAGTTCGCTTAAGGGATGAAGCAATCACTCTCGCTCCGGCAGGGGATGGGTCTGACCATGACCCCCGCTTTGCAGCAGGCGATACGCCTGTTGCAGCTTTCAACGCTCGATCTGGAAATGGAGATTCAGCAGGCGCTGGATTCCAATCTCATGCTGGAAACGGAAGAGGACGCCTCTGACGCAGCGGATCTGATGGCAGTGGAAGTGCCTGATGCGAAGCCTGACAGCGCTGAAGCTGCAGATTTGCTGCCGGAAGTGACCGCGAGCGAAACGCTGCCAGAGGAAATGCCGGTCGATGTTGAGTGGCAGGACGTCTTTGACGAGCACGTACCCGCTTCGAGCAGCAGCAATTCGGACGATGAAGGTTTGCAGGATTTTCTGCAGGCGAACGCGCACGTCTCCGAGACCTTGATGGACCATCTGATGGCGCAGGCGCGGGTCGCGGACTTGGATGAACAAGAGGCGATCGTGGTTGCCCACCTCATAGATTCCATCAACGAGGACGGCTACCTAACGGATTGGGAAGGAATTTCGGAGCGGCTGGGCGAATCGCTCGGGCTCTCGCAGGCGGATCTGGACGCCACCTTGCGCCTGGTGCAGGAGTTTGACCCGCCCGGTATTGGTGCGCGTGATCTGAGCGAATGTCTGTTGCTTCAGCTTCAGCAGATGCCGCGTTCCCGCCCTGGACGCTGGGCAGCGATGGAAATCGTTGAATGCAGCCTGGTCTACATTGCCAAGCGGGATGAGGCGGCGATCATGCGGGAAACCGGCCTGACCTCTGAAGACATTACGCAGGGTCTGGAGCTGATCCGAACGCTGCAACCTCATCCCGGCAAGCCGTTCCAGCTGCATGAATCCACCTACCTGACCCCCGATGTCATTGTTTCGCGCAGTAAGGGACGATGGCGGGTCGCACTGAACCCTGAAAACACGCCGAAGCTGCGCATCAACAGTCGCTACCAGAGCTTCATCAAGCGCGCGGACCAGTCCAAGGAACAGGTTCAGCTTAAGCAGCACCTGCAGGAAGCGCGATATTTCATCAATAGCCTGGAATCACGCAACGACACGATTCTGCGTGTTGCCCAATGCGTGGTTGAAGAGCAGCGCGCTTTTCTGGAATATGGCGAGGAGGCCATGCGACCGCTGGTTCTCAGAGATGTTTCACAGACATTGGGGATTCACGAATCAACCGTGTCCAGAGCAACGGCGAACAAGTACATGCTGACCCCGCGGGGTCTGTACGAGCTCAAATATTTTTTCTCAAGCCATGTCTCCACCACCCAGGGTGGCGTGGCTTCTGCAACCGCCATTCAGGCCATGATCAAGCGTCTGATCAACGCCGAAGACCCGGTTCGTCCGCTATCAGATTCCACTTTGGCAGAACTTTTGCTCGAAGAAGGGATCAAGGTAGCGCGGCGTACTGTTGCCAAGTATCGCGAAGCGCTGAAGATTTCACCTTCACATGAGCGCAAGGCCGCCGCGTGAAGGACAAGCAGTTTTTCCGGGGTTAATTCCCCATACCTAGGAGGCATTGTCGAATGAATCTGAACATCTCCGGTCATCATCTCGATCTGACGCCGCCCCTGCGCGAGTATGTTGAGAGCAAACTCAAGCGCATCGAGCGACATTTTGATCACCTGATCAATACAGATGTCATCCTGTCTGTCGAGAAAATGCGTCACAAGGCCGAAGCGACCATTCATGCCAGTGGTGCTGACATGCATGCACACGCCGTTGTTGAATCCGACATGTACGCGGCCATAGACGCCATGGTCGACAAGCTTGACCAGCAGACCCGCCGTCACAAGGAGAAGTTGCGGGATCATCACGTGAAGACGCCGATCAAGCGCACCTTGCAGTAGTTTTTCAAGCCTAAGAAAACCCCGTCAGCTCAGCCTGACGGGGTTTTTTTATGAGCACGACGCGATTCATTGGTGGTTGGGCGTGCACAAGGCTCATACTTGGCGGCGTCGAATCGATTCCGGACGATTTTTCTTTGGTCCGGTCGAAGCTTCAAGCCATCAGGAGATGTACCAGCAGATGAAGTTGACCGAAATTCTCACTGCCGACCGCGTTGTGAGCGGCAAGACGGTGAGCAGCAAGAAGAAGGCCCTGGAAGAACTTTCTGTTCTGTTGGGTTCAGGTGAAGCGGATATTGCCGAGGCAGGCATTTTCTCAAGTCTGACGTCGCGCGAAAGACTTGGCAGCACCGGATTGGGGCATGGCGTTGCCATTCCGCACGGCCGCCTGCCCGGCATCGAGGGCAGCATAGGGGCCTTCATGCGACTGAAGCAGTCGGTGGAATACGATGCGCATGATGGGCGTCGCGTGGACCTGATTTTCGGCCTGCTGGTACCTGAGAACGCTACCGAGGTGCACCTCAAGCATCTTGCCGCCGTCGCAGAAATGTTTTCCGACGAAAGCTTCTGCCAGAGCTTGCGGGAATCGTCAGATAGCGCGGCGCTCTACAAGTGTCTGGCCGCTTTCGAATCCACGCACTGAAATTCCTGGAACGCTGACGAAAGCTTTGAATTGGAATGGTCAAGGAACCTGGCAAGGTAGAGAGCGAAACCCTGCATGGCGTGCTCGTCGAGGTCTTTGGTCTTGGCGTATTGCTGGTGGGGCGCAGCGGTGTTGGAAAAAGTGAACTTGCCCTGGAGCTGCTTGCACGCGGTCATCGCCTGATTTCGGATGATGCGCCGACATTCCATGTGAATGCAGAGGGCAGGGTCATTGGTTCCTGTCCGCCCTTGCTGTTTGGGTTTCTGGAGGTGCGTGGTCTGGGCGTGCTTCATGTTGGACGGATGTTTGGAGAACCCGTCTTACGTTCGAAGAAGGCGCTCGACCTCATACTCCGACTTGATGAAGCGCAAGCCGGCGAACCGGCAGATCGACTCCACGGGCGGCGCAGTCAGAAGATGGTCTGCGGCCAATCTATTCCGGAAATCCTGCTGCCGATCAGACCCGGCCACAGCATGGCGACCCTGGCCGAAGCGGCTTGCCGCGATCAGACCTTGAAGCGCGACGGGTATGACGCTGCGCAAGATTTTATCCGGCGACAACAGCGGCAAATAGAGGCAGGGGAATGAAACTGATTATCGTCAGCGGGCTTTCAGGCGCGGGCAAGACTGTGGCCTTGAAGCAGTTCGAGGATTTGGGCTACGCCACTATCGACAACATCCCTCTGGCACTGCTGGCGCCGATGATTTCGCGATTGGTGGCCAAGGCCGATCCGCGTTATGAACGCCTGGCCATCGGCCTGGATGCGCGCGAGTCATCGGTCGAGATCGCGCGCTTTCCACAACATCTCGCGCGACTGCGAAAACGCCGTGTTGACGTACATGTACTGTTTCTCACCGCCTCAGACGAAATTCTGCTGCAGCGGTATGGCGCAACGCGAAGGCCGCACCCGCTGGCAGATGGAAAGATCAGTCTTGCCGATGCCATTGCCCGAGAGCGCGAGTGGATCGCTCCGATTGCCAATCTGGCCGACGAGCCGCTCGATACCTCGGAGATGAACCTCTACCAATTGCGCGAAGCCCTCCACGAGCGGCTTCCGGAGGCTGCACAGGGCAAACTGGCCGTCCAGTTTCTGTCGTTTGGTTTCAAGAATGGTGTCCCAAGCGGCTGCGACTTTCTGTTTGATGTGCGTTGCTTGCCTAACCCGCATTGGATGCCGGATTTGCAGCCTCTGACAGGTCGCGATCATGCCGTGCAGTCCTGGTTTGACCAGCAGGAAGCGGTTGGCGTCATGCTGAAGAACATCGGCGATTTTCTCGCGCCCTGGCTGCCCGTTTTCCGGCGTCAGGAAAGGGCCTACGTGACCGTCGGGGTCGGCTGTACCGGCGGACAGCATCGCAGCGTCTATCTGGTCGAGAAACTCGGCGAGCGGTTCTCAGCTGATTTTGATCCGGTGGTGATCAATCACAAGGAGCTTCGCTGAATGCGCGTCGGTGTGTTATTGGTGACGCATGCCGGCATCGGGCAGGCCATGCTCGACTGCGTTCTCGACATGATGGGCGAACTGCCATTGCGTATCGCGGTACTCGGTGTTGATCGTACTGACGACAGCGGTGTTCTCGAACAACATGCGAAGCAGCTGCTGGCCCAGCTGGAGGAGGCCGATGCAGAGGCTGCAGAGGCTGCAGATGTGCTGATTCTGACGGACGCCTTTGGCGCTACACCTGGAAACATCGCTGGCAAGTTGGCCCGCTCAGACAGGACGGCCCTGGTCGCTGGCTTGAATCTGCCGATGCTGATTCGCGTGATGAACTATCCCGATGCCAGTCTTGATGAGCTGTGCACGATCGCCGTGGATGGCGGGCGTCGCGGCATCTTGTGTTGCTTTCCCAATGAGGGGCATCACTAGTGCAAGTGTCGGTCAGAGTCATCAACCGACTTGGTCTGCATGCCCGGGCAGCGGCAAAGCTGGTGACGCTGGCGAGTCAATTCGAAGCTGATATCAAGGTGAAGAAGGGGAATCAGATCGTGAGCGGGAAATCGATCATGGGCGTGATGATGCTGGCAGCCGCGCGCGGGACCGACCTGGTTCTGATTGCAGAAGGTTGCGACGCGCAGGCCGCACTGGCCGCGCTGGCGGAGCTCGTGGCAGATCGGTTTGGCGAGCAGGTGTGATGCGATGAGTCTTTGGCTTGCGGGCAGAGGCGTATCGCGCGGCATCGCCATAGGGCGTGTGCAGAAATTGCGGGCTCAGGATATTGAGGTTGTCGAGGTCCGGATCAAACCAGAGGCTGTTGCAGCCGAGATTGATCGCTTCTATCAGGCGCAGAGAACAGCGCTTCAGCAACTCCGGGATATACGGTCGCAAATCCCGGCGGGTACGCCTGGAGATGTTTCTGCATTCATAGAAATGCACCTGCTGATGCTGGATGATCATTCGCTCAAGCAGGCCACTGTCAGCAATATCGAAAACCTGCGCGTTAACGCCGAGGCTGCGTTGAAGCTTGCCTGCGAGACGCTTGTTGCAGTTTTCGAGGCGATGGAAGATCCGTATTTGCGGTCGCGTCGTGTGGATGTCGAGCAGGTCGTGGAACGTGTGCAGCGCGTGCTGTTGCAAGCTGATGCCGATGCCACGGATGAAGCCGCAAATGCTTCGAACGTGCCGCGCGTGGTGGTGACCAACGACATTACGCCAGCAGACATGATTCTCTTGTCGCAGCAGTCGGTTGTGGCATTTGTAACCGAGCACGGAAGTGCCTTGTCTCATTCAGCCATTCTGGCGCGCAGCCTGGGCATTCCGACCGTGGTGGGATTACGAGGTGCGCGCAAGTTGTTGCGCAACAATGAGACCTTGATCGTTGATGGAGATAGTGGACAGATACTCGCAAGCCCGGCGCCATGTGCACGCGCGTATTTCGAAAATCGGATCAGGCAACAGTCAAGAGACTTGCTGCATTTGCAGGGGCTCAGGGATGAACCTGCCATCTCGCAGGACAAGGTCAGCGTCTCGCTGCAGGCCAATATCGAACTACCTGAAGACGCCAGGCTCGCGGATCAGAATGGCGCACTGGGCGTGGGTCTGTATCGCACGGAATTTCTTTTCATGAACCGGTCCGATCTGCCGTCGGAAGAAGAGCAATACGAGGCCTATGCCCGGGTCGTGAAAGCGGTGAAGGGCCAGATCACCATGCGAACACTAGACCTGAGCGCTGACAAGCAAGTGGATTCGGGGCATCGTCACGGGACAACCCCCAATAACCCGGCGCTGGGTCTGCGCGCCATCCGGCTCTGTCTGCATGAGCCCGATATGTTCAAGACCCAGATTCGCGCCCTGTTGCGGGCTTCGGCTCATGGCCAGGTTCGTTTGATGTTGCCGATGATTTCCACGCTCGGCGAGATTCGCCAGGCGCGCGCGCTGATTGAGCAGTGTCGAGGCGAGTTACAAGATCAGGGCTACGCCTGCGCAGATCAGATTCCGGTCGGTGCCATGATCGAAGTGCCTGCCGCGGCAATCGTCGCGCCGCTTCTTGCATCGGAAGTCGATTTCTTCTCCATTGGCACCAATGATCTGATTCAGTACACGCTGGCGATTGATCGCGTCGATGACGAGGTCAATTACCTATACGACCCACTGCATCCGGCAGTACTGCGTCTGATTCATATGACCGTTCAGGCTGGCCATCAGGCGGGTATCGAGGTGGCGATCTGCGGGGAAATGGGCGGTGACAGTCGCTTTACGCGGCTGCTGCTGGGCATGGGGATGAACAGCTTCTCGATGCGCCCCGCGAACGTGCCAGAGGTCAAGCGCGTAGTCCGCGAAACCAATGTCGCACAGGTGCGCGAAGAGGTGAGGCAGATGTTTGCAACACCTGATGCTGCGACCTTCGAACGCCGCGCTTTTGCGCTGGCGAGTTGAGCCCGCTCAGGCTTCCCAAGCTACATCGGCCCGTACCGCCGCTTCTTTTTCAATCAGGTCGCCGTAACGCTTCTCCACTTCGGCGCGCTTGACCTTCATCGTCGGCGTCATCACGCCGTTGTCGATGGTCCAGGCATCCTTGACCACCACGATCTTGGCAATCTGCTCATGCGCCTCTAGTTTCTTGTTGACGAAGTGCATGTCCGCCGCGAGTTCTTTTTCAATGTCTTCGCGAGATTTGCTGTCTGTGGTGCCGGGCATCAAAGAAACCAGCATCAGCGGTTGTTTCAGCCCCATGCCGACCATGCAAAGCTGATCAATATCGGTATTGCGTGTCAGCTGACCTTCGATAGGGGCAGGGGAGACGTATTTACCCTTCAGCGTCTTGAAAATATCCTTCACCCGGCCTGTGATGTAGACATAGCCGTCTTCATCGACCCGACCTTTGTCACCCGTTCGCAGGTAGCCGTCTTCGGTGAAGGTTTCGCGGGTCTTCTCGGGTTCTTTGTAGTAGCCGGCCATGACCCCCGGGTGTTTGAACAGAATCTCTTCTGCGTCTGAGAGTTTGAAGCCGGCATTGGGAAGCGGTTTTCCAACGGAGCCCATGCGGCTTTGGCCCGGAACATTGGCCGTGGCGTAGATGCTGTTCTCGGTCATGCCGTAACCCTGCAGGACTTCCAGTTTCAGATACTTCTGAAACCACTCCATCAGTGGTATCGGCAAGGGCGCCGCGCCCGAAAAAATGTATCGAGCTTCGTGCAGGCCTAGCCCCTTGAGAATTTTCTTGCGAATGAGTGAGCTCAGCACCGGAATGCGCATCAGCTTCTCCAGCTTCTTCTGAGGCATCTTCTTGAGAACACCGGCCTGGAATCGACCATAGACCAGCGGCACGCCGTAGAAGCGGGTGGGCGCGACTTGCGGCAGTTGCTCGGCCAGTTTTTCCAGTTGCTCGAGAAAGTGAACCTCACCGCCCAGATAAAGACTGAGCCCGAGAACCGCGCCACGCTCAAAAGCGTGCGCCAGCGGCAAGTAGGAGAAGAAACGTTCTTCGCCCACCGGCGGCATCAACTTCAGGGTTCCCTCCGCAGCAAAAGCCAGGTTGGCCCAGGTAATCATTACGCCCTTGGGGTTGCCGGTGGTGCCAGAGGTGTAGATCAGGCAGGCCAGATCGTCCGGCGCAGGTCGTTCAATAGCCGTCAATGGTGTTGCAGTACTGATGACCTGATCCCAGGTCTGTTCGCCTGCCGGTGTTTCCGGATAGGGAAATGAAATGGTCTTGATGCCTTCAGGCACCGCACCCATGAACTCGTCATGGTCTGTCATGGGGCCCAGGAACAGCACTTTTGCTTCGCTGTGCTTAAGGATGTAGGTGACGGCGCTCTCTGCCTGCTTCGGATATAGCCCCACACCCACCAGGCCCGCCATGGAGCAGGCCATATCTGCCAGAAACCAATGCGCTGTGTTGCGTCCGGATATCGCCACTCGATCGCCGCGCTGCAGGCCCATATCCAGCAGGGCACCGGCCATCGCGCGTGCTTCCTCCTCCGCCTGCCTCCAGCTCCAGCGAAGGGTTTGCCCTTCTCTGGGTTGCACCAGCCAGGTCTTGTCTGACTTCTCTTGCGACCACCTCAGCAGCATGTCGACGGGTGTGTTGAGCTCGGACATGTTGGAGATCCCCTCTATTATTGATGTTCGTCGGTGTTACTTTGCGGGCCAGTGTAATGCTGCGTGTAGCATTGCGCAGTGTTCGCCAGAACAGTGCGAATTGTCTGAATTGGGAATGGAGTCAAGAGTTTGAAGAAGAAAATATTAGCGATCTGCGTGATCCTGCTGGTGACGTATCTTTTTGTTTGGCCGGTTTCCTTGCGGCCGGTTGCCTGGCAGCCATCTAAACCAGTTGAATCCGTGCAAGTGCAGCCCCTGACTCCTGTGCAAAGACTTGGCGATGGCGTGCTCAAGGGTCCGGAAGCCCTGATTTTCACCAGTACCGGCGAGATGATCACGGGCCTTGCCGATGGCAGGGTGGTATCCGTTTCCAGTGATTTCAGAAGCTGCAAGGTGCTGGGGCAAGTCGATGGCCGGCCTCTGGGTGTTGCGCTTGACGGTGAAGGGCGAGCACTGGTTGCAGATGCCCAAAATGGCGTTGTGCAGCTACGAGGCGGTACCGAGCTGCACACATTGGTCCGCGATGCAGACGGTATTCCGGTGAACTTTGCGGACGATCTCACCATCGATCGTCAGGGGCGCGTGTACCTGACCGACGTCTCGTGGAAATACGGCTTTGACGAGCAGATGCTCGATGTTCTTGAGCACGGGGCACACGGGCGCCTGATCCGTTACCAGCCTGAAGATGATCTTTCAGTGACCATGTTGGCGGAGCTCAACTTTGCCAACGGTGTGACTTTGGGACCCGATGAGACGTACATCCTCATCAACGAGACAACGGCTTATCGCGTTACGCGGTTCTGGCTCAAAGGAGACAAGGCAGGACAGCGGGAAATCTTCGCCGACAACCTGCCCGGGTTTCCTGACAACATCAGCTTTAACGGCCAGGATCGGTTCTGGGTAGCGCTGTTTGCGCCCCGATCTGCAATTCTCGATGCCATCGCGCCCTATCCGCTTCTGCGCCGAATGATCGTGCGCTTACCCTCCTTCTTGCATCCTAAGGCCAGCGACGTCGCGCAGATTGTCGCTCTGGACATGAATGGCGCGGTTGTCGAGCACTATCGCGACATTGACGGTAACGGTTTCGGACCCATTACCAGTGTGGTTGAGCGAGGTGGCTACCTTTACTTTGGAAGCCTTGGAGAAGATGCAGTGGGCCGCGTTTCACTCAATGCCCTGCGCGAGGGCAGTGCGGAATCTCCTGCGTCCATTTCAATGCAGGATTGCGGGTAATGAACTATTCAGTCCGGCAAGCCGAAGAAGGCCCGCGCGTTGTCTGAAGTAATGGTCTGCACGTGCGCCTCCGAAGCGCCGCGCGCTGCGGCGATGGATGACGCCACCCAGGGCAGGAAACAGGGCTCGTTGCGGCGCGCATCCCGTGGCCTTTGCGCTTTGGGCAGCGTTCGCGGTAGCAGATAGGGCGCATCTGTCTCGATCATGATTCGGTGGTCAGGAATGATCGCGACCGTCTCCGGAAGGTCTCCGCGGCGACGCTCGTCGCAGATCCAGCCAGTAATGCCGATGTGACAATCCAGAGCCAGATAGTCCTCGGCAGCGGCTCGTGTATCGGTAAAGCAATGCACGCAGACCTGGGCGAGTCCGGGGCGGTACTCGCGCAGGATGCTGCAAAAGTCGGCGTGGGCGTCACGCTGATGCAGGAAAACCGGCTTTCCCAGTTCCGCCGCGAGCTCCAGCTGGGCGCAGAAGGCTCGGCGCTGATCCTGCGGGCTTGAGAAGTTGCGAAAGTAATCCAGCCCGCATTCTCCGAGCGAGACCAGCGCAGGGTCCACCGCCAACTGTCTGATGACCTCCTCATATTGTGGGGTCCACTGGGCCGCGTGGTGGGGATGCAGCCCGGCGGTGGCAAACAGCTGCCCAGGATGATCGTGGGCCAGCCGTAGTGCGGTGCGTGAACTGTCCAGCGAACTCCCGGTGACCACAATGTGGGTCAATCCTGCCGACCAGGCGCGTTCCAGAACCGCCCCACGATCATGATCGAAGCTGTCGTGAGCCAGGTTGGCACCGATATCAATCATTCTGCTGGAAACCGTTTAGCTGTATGGAGCGCGATATTGTGCCGGGAAATTAGGCCCCGCTGTCGGATAGACTTGCATCATCAGCTTCTAGCCTTGGAAAGGAATCTGCGTGCGGATTGGAATTTTCGGATTTTTGTTGTGTTGGTCAGTCATCGCGTTCGCTCAGGGAAGCGTGGCGCCAGTGCGTTATATCAGTGACGAGATTTCCGTCACTCTGAGAAAAGGCGAGGGCATGAGCGCGCAGGTCGCTTCACTGGTCAAGGCTGGAACGCGGGTGGAATTGCTCGAGCCAACCGGTGAGAGCGGGTACGCCAAGGTCAAGATCGCCCCGGGCAAGGAGGGCTGGGTGCTCGGCAAGTATTTGTCAGCCGAGCCTCCTGCGCGCGAGCGAATTGCCACCATGGCGGCAAAGCTCGCAGAGCAGCAGGCCCTGGTACGCAAGCTGTCCGCCCAGAATGAGCGACTGAGCCAGTCGTCGCTCAGCATGGGGTCGGGGGATTCGCCGCAGGAGCCCGCGGCTGCCGAAGAGGAATCTGCAGAAAAGCCGGTTGTGGATACATTGACCGCCGTCGGCCTCGTGGTCGTTGGCATCCTGGTGGGCCTGATCATCCCGATGCTCCCCGGTGTGCGACGGCGCAACAGGTGGTCGGCCGATCTATGAGTGAGCAGCTGTCAGTGCCCCAGCCAGGCAAGACAGGTCGAGGCATCATTGCCGGACCTGTCGGCATGCTTGAATGCATGGTTTCTGTGCCGGCACTGACTCCCAGGGGTATCGCAGTGACCTGCCATCCACACCCGCTGCATGGTGGTGCAATGGGGAACAAGGTGGTCTATGCACTGGATGCGGTCGCCCAGAAATTGGGAATGGCGACAGCGCGATTCAATTTTCGCGGAGTGGGCGCAAGCCAGGGCGAACATGACAACGCACAAGGTGAGATTGATGACTGCCTGAGTGTTGTCGAGTGGATGCGCAGCAGCTTTCCAGGGCAGCCTCTGCTGCTGTCGGGCTTTTCGTTCGGAGCCTACGTCGCCTTGGCGGCCGCGCATCGTGCCGGCCCGAAGGTATTGGTGAGCGTGGCGCCTCCATTTGGCCGCTATTTTGCGCGTGATATGGATCCGCCTCACCCCGAGTGCCCCTGGCTTGTTGTTCATGCACGCGACGACGATGTGGTCGACTTTTCCGAAACCCAGTCCGCACTCGCACAGTACAAGCCTGGTCCCATGGTTACTTCGATGGAGCAAGGAGGGCATTTCTTCCACGGGCGGCTGCAAGATATTCGGGATGCGGTGAGCCCCTTTATTGAGAGCCACTGGCCCACGTGAGCTACCAGTCTGGTTCGGACATGAAGTCGGGCGGCCTGGACCGTTACACTGTTGCCATTATCCAGTTCCGGCGGAGGCCCTCATGCGATTGAAGCCCCTGATCTTGGCGATCAGTTTTTCGTATCTGATTCCAACGGCGGCGCACGCCCTGGAGTTCGACTTCGAATTTCTTCCGAATCCGCAGCAGGAAGATTTTCGCTCTGTCGCTGAGGATATTGCCGCGGTACTCAACAGCAAATCCTTGTCCCCCGCAGAGACCAACGGCACGATCGGGTTCGCATTTGGTGCCTTTGCTTCCTACGTGCCGACCGAAGATGCCGATGCCTGGGGTCGCTTGATAGGCGAATCACTGGACGAGGTCGGCATGGTCGGTGTGAGTGCCGAGAAAGGCCTGCCATTCGGCATCGAGGCAGGGGCCAGTTATGGTTGGGTACCAGGCGCAGACGCGCGGATTATTGGGCTCAATCTGAAGTACGAGATTCTGGAAGGCGGCATCGCGACACCAGCGATCAGTCTGCGAGGCAGTTATTCCAGTCTGAGCGGCATCGACGAGATAGATTACGACTCGCGAGGCGTTGATCTGTCCATTTCCAAGGGAATCGGTCCGCTCACGCCTTATGCGGGTGTGGGTTACGTATGGTCGGACTTCGAAATCCAGGACCCGGTACTGGTTCCGCTGGAAGATGAGTCTGTCGATGAGGCTCGTTTTTTCGTTGGCGCTCGCCTGTCTGCTCTGTTCGGAATCACCCCTGAGTTTGAGAGAGTGGGTGACCGCAATGCATTCAACCTGAGAATCGGTTTCACGTTCTGACATGCCTTTAAGGAAATGGCTCAGCCAACTGACTGCAGATTCCAGACCGCGCGGTGAGACGGCGCCGCCAAGAGAGCTGGCCATCGCGATTCTGCTGATCGAATGCGCGCGTGCAGACTTCGATCATTCCAGTGACGAGATTGAAGTTGTGCGAAATGCGCTGAGCCAGCATTTCGGCATATCTGCCTCGGAAGTGGATCAGATGATTTCAGACGCCGGTAACGCTGCGTCCGACGCCGTTTCTCTGCATGGCCCGGTCTCGCGCCTCAATGAGACGCTGAGTGCGCCAGAGAAGCGCGGCTTGATCGAAACGCTGTGGCGCGTCGCAATGGCTGATGGGCGCATCGATGCGCACGAAGAACATCTATTACGACAAATTGCGGATTTGTTGTTTGTTCCTCATGCCGAATTCATTCAGGCCAAGCTTGCGGTGACTGAACCGCAATGAGCGAACCCGGCCAGAGCGTTCACTCAAACTGGTCAATTCGGTCCAAATTGCTGGCCGCATTCGGGGCGCAGATCGTACTGTTGCTGGTCGGTTGTATCGCGTTCGTGTGGACGCAGCAGCAGTTGCGAGAATCGCGTAGTGCAACCGGTAAAGCATCCGATGTAATTGCCCTGATTCAGCAGATTCGAGCTGACAGTTTTGAGCAGGTTGCCGGCCTGCGTGCCTATGCAGTGACCGGACACAAGACCTATCTGGATGCCAATCTGGCTGGTCGCGATGACTACACCAGATCATTGCAACAACTAGAAAGAGCCACGGTCGCGGACGCCGCGCAACAGACCCGGGTGGTCAAGCTGGCGCAGCTCCTTGGAGATTGGCGCGACCAGATCGCTGATCCTGCACTGCGTGCGGCCCGGGACAGGGGCGATCTCGCTCAGAGCTCCGAGATACTGACCAGCCACAAAGCTGAAGTCATTCTGCAACGCGGCATGTCCTTACTCCAGGAGATGCTGGACGTGCATAAAACCAGGTTGGCCAAGCTCCAGCAGCAGACCGACCGTTTTGCCGACATCATGCTGGCTCTTATTGTTGCCCTGGTTGCAGTCGGACTACTGCTGGGCTTTTTTGCCGGGCGGTCTCTGCAAGGCCTTATTGCGACGCCCCTGCAGAAACTTGCCGAACTCGTGCCGCAGTTGGCCCAGGGCGAGAACAGCGAGATTCCCTATACGCATCGTGATGATGAAGTTGGAGCGCTGGCCTCGGGTTTTGTTCGCTTCCGTGATACCAGTATTGAGCAGCGCCGGCTGGGATGGGTGCGCGAGCATTCCTCGAAACTAATCAGTGTTTTGCAGACTGCCGATACCGAAGCCGAGTTTGGGCAGATCCTGTTGCAGGAGCTCTGCGTGGCGGTCGATGCGGGCTACGGACTGGCCTACGGCTGGGATGAAAGGTCCGAACAACTTGCCTGGCGTGCGAGCTACGGCGTGGCTGAGGAATCGGTCAGAGGAAGTCGTTTCGAGCGCGGCGAAGGCTTGATCGGCGAGGCCATGGCGGAGAACAAGCTCATCGAATTGAGCACCGTTCCGCCCGGCTATCAGAATATAGTTTCGGGACTCGGCGTTGCGGTCCCGGCTGCCCTTGTTTTTGTGCCTCTGAGTGCGCGGGGGCGTGTCGTTGCAGTGCTGGAGCTAGGTCTGGTCGAAGTGCTTGATCAGAGAAAGCGGGAGCTGATGGACCAGGTTCGCGTGACCGTAGCGTTGGCATGGGAAGCGCTGTCGCGCAGCCTGCGAACCCGCGAACTGCTACGCGAAAGTCAGGCGCAATCAGAAGAATTGCAGGCTTCAGAAGAGGCTCTGCGGGTCCAGCAGGAGCAGTTGCGTTCGGTCAATGAAGCGCTGAGCAGACGCTCTGAGCAGCTTGAAGCACAGGGGCGTCAACTCAAGTCATCCGAAGAGAACCTGCGTGCACAGACAGAAGAGTTGCGCAGTATCAACGCGGCAATGGAGGAGAACACCGAAGCCTTGCGACTACGCCAATCGGAACTCGAAGCGGCGCGTATTTCCGAGAAGAGGCGTGCTGTCCAGTTGGAACAGGCCAGCCGCTACAAGAGCGAGTTTCTCGCCAATATGTCGCATGAGTTGCGCACGCCCCTGAATTCGATGCTCATCCTTTCCAAGACGCTGGCGGATAATCCTGATCAGCATCTGGACTCTGAAGAAGTCGAATCCGCGAGGATCATTCACGATAGCGGTCAAAGCTTGCTGCAATTGATCAACGACATTCTCGATCTGTCGAAGGTTGAAGCGGGCAAGATGGATTTCGAATCAGAAGACGTGAATATCCAGGAAGCCTTGTCAGGCCTGGTAAAGCGCTTCAATCCATTGGCGACGGAGAAAGGTCTGGAATGTTCTCTTCGAATCAATGACAACGCTCCGGCCAGTATCCACACGGATCCCAAGCGGCTGCTTCAGGTCATGACGAACCTGCTGTCAAACGCTTTCAAGTTTACCGAACAGGGCAAAGTGGAAATATGCGTGTCGGGTGTCGACGGCGGCGTTGCCTTGGAGGTTCGGGATAGCGGGATCGGGATTCCTAAAGATCATCTTCAGCGTGTGTTTGAAGCTTTTGAACAGGCAGAAAGTGGAACCAGCCGGCGTTTCGGAGGTACAGGTCTGGGTTTGTCCATCGTCAATGGAATAACGACCCGCCTTGGTGGAGCCGTTCGAGTCAGTAGCGTGGAAGGGCAGGGTTCGGCTTTCACGGTGTACTTGCCTTTGCATCGCGATGATGGCGTGCCAGCGGCAGCAAACTGCAGCGATGATGCGGTGCGCATCAAATCCAGTATCGAGACGTATGACGGCGAAGGCAATGCGGATTTGAAGGCCGCGCCCGGTGCAAGACGTTCGCCTGAGCCCAAAACGCCGGGGCAACAGCTTCCAATGAACGAGGACAAACTCGAGCGCATCGATAACGACGATATGGAAGGTATCGTTCTGATCGTTGAGGATGATGAGAAATTTGCCGAGCTGCTGGCTCGCACAGTACGACAGCGTGGACACAAGGTCGCCATTGCGCATAACGGTGAGCAAGCTCTGCAGATCAGCTTCAGTCGTCGTCTTGCTGCTGTGCTGCTGGACATAGGTCTTCCTGACATGAGTGGGCTGGATGTACTCGAGCAGCTCAAGGCAGATTCACGAACCATGAACGTTCCGGTGCATATCGTCAGTGGGCGAGAACCCGATCCCCGTGGTACAGAGCTCGGTGCAGCTACCTTTCTTCAGAAGCCGGTAAATGGTGAGCAGGTTCTGGCGGCACTGGGGCAGATCAGGAGTAGCCAATCCAGTCCGGACAAAGCTCGCTTGCTGGTAGTGGTGCACGATCCTGTACAACTCGAGTCACTGTGTGGGCTGCTGCGTGCTGAAAGTATTCTCGTCGATACCGCTGGCAATCTGGAAGACGCTCTGGAGGCATTAGGCGAGAACAGCTTCGATGGCATGATCGTCGATCCTGATTTGCCAGATGGCGATGCCATCGAGTTTTTGCAAAAAGCAGCAGGACGCGGGAAGTTGCCACCCTCCATCATTTACTCCCAACGCAGTTTGTCCAGCGATGAGAGCAATCAGCTGCGGGAATTCGCCAGTGGAATAGTGATTCATGGAACCCGATCACGCGAACGCCTTCTGGACGAAGTGAACTTGTTCCTGCACAGCTTGCATCGTGGAGAAACGGGGCGGCCGGGAGGGCTGGTCGCTGATCGCTCCCGGAAGAATGCCGGGACAGGGACAGATCTCAGCGGGAAGACCATCCTCGTAGTGGACGACGACATGCGCAACGTATTCGCGCTGTCAAAGGCTTTGCGTGCTCACGGCTTGAAGGTGGTCATGGCCCAGGATGGCAATAAGGCGCTGGGCCAGCTGCAGGCGAGAGATGACATCAGTCTGGTGCTGATGGACATCATGATGCCCGGCATGGATGGTTACGAAACCACACGGCGCATACGCGAAAACCCGGCGTGGGAAAAGCTGCCGGTCATTGCGGTAACGGCGAAGGCAATGGCCGGTGACAAGGACAAGTGTATTCGCGCGGGTGCCAATGACTACTGCCCCAAGCCCATCGACGTTGACAAGCTCCTGTCTCAGATCCAGGTTTGGGTCTGATGGGAATGTCCGAGTTGTTTAGTCAGTAAATGCATGTTTCCGAAATTGAAGATATCGAGATCGCGCTTTTCCGCGATGCCCTGAAGCTGCGTTACGGATACGACTTTTCCGGTTATGCCCCGGCGTCATTCAAACGACGGGTCCTCGCGTTGCGAGATGCCTTTGGGTTCAAGACTGTCAGCAGTCTGACGGAGCGCCTGATACACGATGAGCATCTGATTACGGAGATCATCGGAAAGCTGTCTGTGCCTGTTTCCGAGATGTTTCGTGATCCACTGATGTTCAAGCGTTTGCGGGAAGATGTTGCCCCGATGCTCGCAACCTGGCCGGTCATCAATATCTGGCAGGCAGGCTGTGCGCGAGGAGAAGAGGTCTATTCTCTCGCGATCTTGTTACGCGAATGCGGCCTCTATGAGCGTTGCCACATTTTTGCGACCGATTTCAGCGACGATGCTCTGGCCCGGGCGGAAGAAGGCATCTATCCGCTCAAGGAGGCGCGACTCTACTCGGAGAATTATCTGAAATCGGGTGGTCCCGGTTCGCTGTCGGACTGGATTACCACCGGGTATGAACGGTTTCGAGTCGATGAATCATTGCGAGAGCGGGTGACGTTCGCCAACCATAATCTGGTGTCGGACGGCGTTTTCGGCGAAATGCAGTTGGTTGTGTGCCGGAACGTGCTGATCTACTTCAGCGACGGTTTGCAGGATCGCGCGCTGGGCCTGTTCCGCGATAGCCTCGTATATGGTGGCTTCCTCTGTCTTGGCAGCCGCGAGAATCTTGATTACTCGGCTGTCGCTGATCACTTCGAAGCCCTACCTGGCCGCCAGTCAATCTATCGCCGCGTTCGCCGGCCAGACGGTGTTGAACCGTGAGTATGCCGATCAGAAAGCGCGGCAAGAGGAAATATGCGGCGGTGGTCGTCGCGGCATCCACGGGCGGAATTGCCGCACTGCGGCTGTTGCTCAGCGCTCTTGATAAGCAATTCCCGCTGCCGGTTCTGATCGTGCAGCACACCACAGCCGATGAGGATGACACCTTGCAGCAGGTCTTCAGTGCTGACTGCCGAATTCCTGTGGCCATGGCCAGCGCACGCCAACCTATCGAAGGAGGGCGCGTCTATCTCGCGCCGCCGGCATATCATTTGCTGGTGGAAAAGGGTCCGCGCGTTGCGCTGAGTGTTGACGCACGCGTATGTTACGTGCGGCCATCGGCGGATGTTCTGTTTGCCAGTGCCTCTGATGTCTGGGGGCGCCAGTTGATCGGCATCGTGCTTACAGGAGCAAATGAAGATGGTGCGCAAGGAATGGCACTGCTCAGGGATAGAGGTGGCCTTGCCATCGTGCAGGACCCTGAAGAGGCCGAGATCGACACCATGCCTCAGGCAACTTTGAATAAGGGCGGGGCGGATCACGTGCTGGAGATTGCGCAGATTGCTGCCTTGCTGAACACTTTATGCGTTGAAAGAATCGGAGCGCCAGTTGAACCAGACTGAAGAACCTTCTTCGCTCACCTCTGAGCCTGCCAAAGCTGAGGAGCTTCCCAAGATCCTGGTGGTCGATGACACGCCGGCTAATCTGGTCGCGATGCGTCGCCTGTTGCGGGGTGTGGATGCTCAGATCATTGAAGCGACATCTGGAAACGAGGCGCTTGCTGCATGTCTCGACCACGATTTCTGCCTGTTGCTGCTGGATGTGCAGATGCCTGAAATGGACGGCTTTGAGGTTGCATCCATGCTTGCGGATGAAGAACGTACGCGTGACATGCCGATCATTTTTGTCACCGCGGCATACAGCGATGACATGAACCGTCTCAAGGGCTACCGCCATGGCGCGATTGATTACATTGCCAAGCCTGTCAATGACGCGATTCTCCTTTCCAAGGTCAGAATTTTCCTGGAGCTGTACTCAGCACGTCAGGGAATGCGCAGGTTGCTCAGCGAGTTGGAAGAGCAAAATGCGCAGCTCGAGAAGGAGGTGGCAGAACGCAGGCGCCTGGAAGAATTGGCGCGCCATCAGGCCGGGCACGATGCACTGACGGGATTGCCTAACCGCTTGCTGTTCATGGACAGATTGCTTGCCGCCGCGAACCAGGCAGATCGCCGCCGCGACCCTTCTGCTCTTTTATATATTGATCTTGATGGCTTCAAGCCCATCAATGACCGCTATGGCCATCAGGTGGGCGACGAAACCTTGCGGATTGTGGCGAAGCGTCTGCGGCAATCTACTCGCAAGGCTGATACCTGCGCGCGCCTCGGGGGCGACGAGTTTGCCGTCATCATGAACGGCGCGCCGCGCGGCGCAGCCGAAGCGATGGCTGAGAATTTGTGTGAGGCACTGCGCGAGAAGTTCGTGGTCAATTCGCCCACGGAAGGGGACATCCGCCTCGGCATCGGCGCCAGTATTGGAATCGCAATGTTTCCTGATCTCCACCTGGGGCAGGCCGAGGGCATGGACGTGGAGGCGCGAATTGAAACCCTGATTCGCCATGCCGATGAGGCCAT
Source organism: Panacagrimonas sp. (assembly GCA_041603235.1). GTDB lineage: Bacteria > Pseudomonadota > Gammaproteobacteria > Nevskiales > Nevskiaceae > Panacagrimonas. The sequence continues at coordinate 191,661 of JBFIES010000004.1, forward strand.
GTATGCCGCCAAAAAATCAGGCAAGAACCGTTATCACCTAGCGGCTGGATTCGCTTCTGATCAATCGCGGTAGAACTGCTGCAGGAAACGGATGCTGATCGGCCGGACGGCGCCTTCAGGTTTTACGCTGACATCAAACGCCAGCTTCTCACCATTCTGGATCTCGAACTCCGCGACAAGATCGAACTGACCATCAATTTCGATCTCGCGCCACTGCAATGTTTGTCGCTGTCCGGTCAGGCGGCGCACTGTCCCACTGGCCAAGGCATGAACGGGCAAACTGCTTTCTTCACGAACGTTCTCCGCTCTGGGACTCAGAAGCAAAATTGCATGTGATTTGCGGCGTTGGATGCCAAACTGGTGAGCAACATCTTCAGTCAGGCTGAGTGTGTTGGTGGCGGAATAATGCAGCAGATAACCCTGCTCCCGAATGGTGTCAGCGGCTCCGGTGCACAGAGAAAACAACAGGCCGGCGACCAGGGTCAGAATTCGATTCATGCTTCGTCTTCGAGCATGTAGAGGGCCACTTCGGCGAAAAGATTGGGCCATGCGGTGATGCGCTTTCCCTGTCGCATGGCATTGTCCAGCAAACTCCGCTTCTTGCACGTCCAATGCTGGGCGACACACAAGGCCTCGAAGTCCTTGACCGTGCACAGGTGGATATTGGGCGAGTCGAACCACTGGTCTGGCAGGGCAGGGGTTTTTGGCATGCTGCCACCCAGAAGCTGCATGCGTACTCGCCAATGCCCGAAATTCGGGAAGGTCACGATCGCGCGGCGCCCCACCCGAAGAATCTCCGTCAATGCCTGATCAGGGCGTTCCAGCGCCTGCAGGGTTTGCGTCAGCACGACGTAGTCAAAGGAGTCCGTCGAGAAGTCGCGCAGTCCGTAATCGACGTCGGCCTGTATGACGTTGACGCCTCGGGCCACGCAATTGGCCAGTTTGTCGGAGTCGATTTCCAGGCCGTAACCGCGCACTTTTCGGGTGCGGGCGAGGTGATCCAACAGCTCGCCATCGCCGCAGCCGATATCCAGGATTCGGCTGCCGGGTTCGATCCATTCGCTGATAACGGCCAGGTCGGGGCGAAGCCGACCTTCCATCGTTTTGGCTGGCGGGGTCATGAGCCGATGACCTCACTCTCAGTCGCGACTCTTTCCAGATAACCGCTCAAGACACGATGGTATTCGGCGATCGGCATGAGGAAATCATCGTGTCCCAGTTGCGAATCGATCTGGGCATAACTGACATCGCGATCCGCCTGAACCAGGGATTTGACGATCTCGCGTGAGCGCTCCGGTGAGAAGCGCCAGTCACTGGAAAATGCGATGACCAGGAAATGAGCCTTGGCACGTGACAGCGCGTTTGCGAGTGAGTCACCGTAATCACGCGCGGGATCGAAGTAGTCGAGCGCTTTGGTCATCAACAGATAGGTATTGGCATCAAAGCGATCAACAAAACTCTGTCCCTGATGGCGCAGGTAACTTTCGACTTCAAACTCCACGTCAAAGTTGAAGGCCGGTGCGGCCAGGCGAAGCTCCGAGCCAAAACGTCGGCGCATGGCCGCATCAGACAGGTAAGTGATGTGCCCCAGCATGCGTGCCAGCTTCAGTCCGCGGGAGGGGACAACATCGTGCTCGTAGAATCGCCCGCCATGAAATTCAGGGTCAGACATGATGGCCTGACGGGCAATCTCATTAAAGGCAATGTTCTGCGCAGACAGTTTTGGTGCCGCCGCGATGACGCAGGCATTGCGGACCCGGTCCGGCAGGTCGATGGCCCATTGCATGACCTGCATGCCACCGAGCGAGCCGCCAACGGCCGCTGCCCATTGCTCGATGCCGAGGTGGTCGGCCAGCATCGCCTGTGAGCGTACCCAGTCTCGTACCGTCAAGAGAGGGAAGTCCGGGCCCCAAAGCTTGCCCGTGGACGGATTGAGCGTATTGGGCCCGGTGGAGCCATGGCAGCCGCCCAGATTGTTGAGACTGACCACAAAGAACCGACGCGTATCAATGGGCTTGCCCGGCCCGATGCAGTTGTCCCACCAGCCGGGCTTCTTCTGCTCAGGTGAATGGACGCCGGCAGCGCGGTGATCACCCGACAGGGCGTGACAGATCAGGATGGCGTTGCTCGCTGACGCGTTTAACCGGCCGTAGGTTTCCACCATCAATTCGTGGTGGTCCAGTGTGCGACCACAGTCCAGTAACAGCGGCCTGTCGATTCTGATTTTCTGTGGCGTGACCAGACCAACAGAGTCGGCCGGAAAACTCGCCCCGGGGTTCGTGTTCAAGGTTGCAGCGCCCTCCATCAGCCCAGGATGCCAGCCCGGAACAGAATGGACAGGCCTGCCAGCCGGACAATGACAATCGAGATGATGATGCCAAACAAGGGCGACAGATCAATGCCGGCAATTGGCGGGATGAGTCGTCTGATGGGACGCAGAATCGGCTCGCTGAGACTCCAGAGAATATTGGACGCAGGATTGTTAAGGCCGGGACCAAACCAGGACAGAATGGCATAGAACGTCAGGACGACGGCGTACAGGTTGGCCGTGAGCACCAGAATCTTGAGCGGCAGATTGATGAGGACAATCAGCAGGCCCTGCGGCTGGTCATACATCCACAGCATCAGACTCAGATAGGCACCGGTCAGGACCACCAGAGCAGTAACAGCGGCAAGATCAAGGCGGCGCCATCGGGGAATGATGTGCGCAATGGGGCCGACGACGGGTTGGGTGATTTTCCAGGCCAGCTGAGAGACAGGATTGTAGAAGTCCGCGCGGACCCAGCCGAGGACAATTCTCAGGATGATGCAGACCAGATAGAGATTGGCCAGAGAGCCGACCAGCTCGATCAGAGCATTGTTGAAGTTTGCGCCCATGTTCTAGTTGGATTCAGGGTGTGTTGAGGGGGCTTCGTCGTCCAGTGCATCGCCCAGTTCCATGGAGCGCTGTTGGGCAGACGCCAGGGCCTTGGCCATGATGGCGCGCAATCCAGCGCCTTCCAGACTTTCCAGTGCAGCTTGCGTGGTGCCACCTTTGGAAGTGACTTGCGCGCGCAGTTGTGCGACATCAACGCCGCTGTTCTGGATCATGCTGGCAGCGCCGATGCAGGTTTGTGCTGCCAGCATCGCTGATGTGTCGGGATCCAGGCCAAGGGCAGTACCGGCGTCGCGCATGGCCTCGACCAGAAGGAAGAAATAGGCAGGGCCGGAACCCGATACCGCGGTCACCGCGTCGAGGTCGGACTCTTTGTCGAGCCAGCAGATCTTGCCCGCGGCGCCAAGAACCAACTCTGCCCGCGCCTTGGCATGCTCGGATGTGCCGTCAGGCGCAAAGAGGCCGCTGACACCGCTGCCGTATAGAGCAGGGGTATTGGGCATGCTGCGCACGTAATCAAGGCTGGAGCCAAGCGTGCGCTGCAGAAAGGACACTCGTATCCCGGCGGCGATAGAAACGATGGTGGTTCCGGCCTTTGGCTCTAGACCGTGCAAGGCGGCCCGCATCTGCTGTGGCTTGACGGCCAGCACCAGCGTCGTCGCCGAATCCGCGATATCTGCTGCGCTGCCGACAGTTTGAACCGAATATTTGTCTGTCAGTGCGCTGGCGCGAGCAGCATCCGGCTCGGCCACAAGAATGTGGTCACTGGGATGGCCGCCAGCGAGCAGGCCGCCGATCAGGCTACCCGCCATGTTGCCGCCACCAATAAAGGCGATTACTTCTGCCATTTTCGGATCAGTCGGATTTCGATGGGTCGCTATGATACGGCCCTTGGCCCGACAACTGGTCGGCAATAACAACCCTAACGACTGAAAATTGAGCCCAAATTGAAAGTACGCAGCCTTGATGAACCCGCGAGCAAGCTCGCGCAGCGCTATGCGGCAAAAATTGAAGATGCGGCGAGCCGCGTTTATGAGGTGGCCGAGGTTACGCCTCTGCAAGCTGCTCCGCGCATGTCTCTCCGCATGGGAAACACATTGCTGCTCAAGCGTGAGGACATGCAGCCGGTGCATTCGTTCAAGCTTCGCGGGGCCTACAACAAGATCGCCAGCTTGCCCGCGCAGGCGCGTGCCCGAGGCGTGATCTGTGCCTCTGCCGGCAACCATGCGCAGGGTGTGGCGCTGGCGGGCAAACGTATGGGTATTCCGGCGTGGATCGTGATGCCCAAGACCACTCCCGGAATTAAGGTGGAATCGGTTCGCAGCCTTGGCGGCAAGGCCATTCTGCACGCAGATACCTATGACGAGGCGCAGTCGCATGCGGAGTCTCTGGCCAGCGAAAGGGGCATGACGCTGATTCATCCCTACGACGATCCTGACGTCATTGCCGGGCAGGGCACGGTCGCCAAGGAAATATTTGAGCAGTTGCCGGCGCACAAACTGCGCAAGCTTGACGCCATCTTCGTATGTACCGGAGGTGGCGGGCTGCTGGCCGGGATTGCGGCCTGGGTCAAGCATGTCAGTCCGCGTACCCGGGTCATCTCTGTAGAGCCAGAGGACTCCGATTGCATGGCAGCAGCCTTTGAAGCGGGTCGAAGGGTCAACTTGTCCCAGGTCGGTTTGTTCGCTGACGGCGTTGCCGTGCGCAAGGCCGGCAAGGAGCCTTTTCGCGTTGCCAAGCAGTTGGTAGATGAATGCATGCGAGTGTCGGTCGACGAAATTTGTGCTGCTATCCGTGACCTGTTCTATGAGCACCGGGCTGTGCCCGAACCCGCTGGCGCGCTGGCCGTTGCAGGAGCTAAGCGCTGGGTGGTGGATAACGGAGTCAGTGGCCTGAATCTATGCGCCATCGTTTCCGGCGCCAACGTCAATTTCGATCGTCTGCGTCATATTGCCGAACGCGCCGAACTGGGCGATGAGGCAGAAGCGCTGCTCGCAGTGACCATTCCCGAGAAGCCCGGCAGCTTCAAGCGATTCCTGAATCAGCTCGGGCGCCGGGTAGTCACCGAGTTCAATTATCGCTACTCGTCGGACTCATCGGCCCACGTTTTTGTCGGTGTACGCCTCACTGAGGGCGAGACCGAGCGCTCTCAGGTTCTGGCGAGCTTGCGTGAGAAGAACTACGCGGTCGTTGATATGTCTCGCAACGAGATGGCGAAGATGCACGTCCGCTTCATGGTTGGCGGACGTGCGCCGGGCCTGGCGGCAGAGCATGTGTTCCGTTTCGAGTTCCCCGAGCGGCCTGGCGCGTGTCTGAAGTTTCTGAACGCAGTAGGCAGCCAATGGAATATTTCGATGTTTCATTATCGAAATCACGGCGCCGCTTACGGCCGCGTTCTGTGCGGATTGCAGGTTCCGCATGGCGAACTCAACAAATGTCGGCAGTCCCTGAAGGAACTGGGCTACCCGCATTGGGAGGAAACGGACAATCCGGCTTATGAACTGTTTCTCGGCACGACGGCTACAGGCGAATAGGCCTTGCCGTACTAGGTTCAGTCAGCCCTGATCAAAGCTCAGGGCTGACTTGCGCCAGTTTGCACAGCGCTTTCCAGTGAGCGGGGCTGACGGGAACGACAGACAGGCGCGTGCCGCGTTCGAGGATGCGAAGACCCTTGAATCGTTCGGCCTTTTCGCGCAGCGTTTCCAGCAGGATCGGCTTTTCGAATTTGCATCGGAACTTCACGTCTACCAATAGCCAGCGCGGTTCTTCTGGCTTTGATTTGGCATCGTAGTGGTGGTTCTTGGGATCAAACTGAGTCGGATCAGGGTAGGCGCGGGAGACGATTTCCATTGCGCCGTAGATGCCGGGTTTCGGGCAGCTTGAGTGGTAGAAGAAGGCAAGGTCGCCGGGATTCATGTCATCCCGCATCATGTTGCGAACCTGGTAATTGCGAATGCCATCCCAGGGTTCGATCTGTTTTGGTCGTTTTGAAAGATCGTCGATCGAGAATGACTCGGGTTCAGACTTCATCAGCCAGAAGCTCATCTGGGCTCTCCGTTATCGCTTTTTGAAAGTATGTGCACCACGCTCTGTGCAGATGGCGCGTAGTTTGATGTCGTGGGGCTCGCTCGGAACATGATCGACGCGTTGAAATGCGTAAGACAGTCCAATGCAGTAGACCGGAAGAACCTGTCTGGCCAGCCAGCGATCATAGTAGCCGCCACCGTAACCCAGTCGCGTTCCCTCATGGTCGTACGCCAGAAGTGGAAGAATCGCCACATCAACAATGCTGCAGCATCGCTGGGCAGGAAGCGGCTCCCGCAAACCAAATGGGCGAGGACGCAGCGCAATTCCCGGGTGCCAGCGCACCATTTCCATTCTCGAGTTGGAAGCGTCAACAATCTGCGGAACGCAGATTCTCTTTCCGCGACGGTGCAACGCGTGCATGAGTGCAGCTGTTTGCACCTCCGTGCCTATCGAAACATAGATAGATACGTTTCGCGCCTTGCAAAGCCGACGTAGCTTCAGCAGATGGCGCACCGCTCTGGATGATTTTGCTCGGCACCCAGAGGAGTCAAGTTGGTTTCGCTGGATGCGAAGCCTGCGCCGCAGCAATTGCTTGCGCGCGTCAATGGAATTCAAGGTGCCTCCCGCAGCGCAACGCGCCCGAGTCCTTGAGACAAGGTCTCAAGTGGGTGCCGTACCCAAACTTTGGGCTTCCCGCCAAAATCGCGGGCTTGCACGCCAGAAAAGGATCAGGCTCCCTGGGTTTTAAAATTAGGCTCAAGGGGCTTGGAGCACGCTAGAGCGCGACGGAAGACACGGTCAGGAGAATAACATCCCCTCGGTGTTCCATGTGCCTGGTAAAACTATTCCAGTGCCAATGTAGAGTCGATATCGAGGCGCAACTGTTTCACGCGCTCGACCGCAGCGTTGTCCACTTTTGCAACTTTGTTGGAGCCTTTGAATTCGAGCAGCTCGCGAGCCAAGTTCAGGGCCGCCATCACGGCTATGCGCTCGGCACCGAGCGCTTTTCCGCGCTTTCGAATTGCAGACATTCGCTCATTCAGAAAGTCTGCAGAAGCAACGAGCGCTTCGTGCTCTTCCTGAGGACACAGGACGGTGTACTCGCGTCCCATGATGCGGACAGTGACGCTCATGTTCTCTGAGTCGCTTACCGACGCGCGAGGGCTCATGCGTTTTCCTCCGGTCCGTGCTCGGATTCCAATTTTCGCACTCGGTCGACGACGCCTTCGATGCGTCTTCGCAGCTCACCATTGAGTGCGGTCAACCGATCCCGTTCCTGTACCGCGCGCTTGAGTTCGAGTCGAGTTTGCCGGTACGCCGTCATCAGACGTTGCACGCGGCCTTCAAGTTGTTCCAGTTCGGCGTCTAGCACTGCCAAGTTTCAGGTTCGGGATCGGGCTTGGAGTATAGCCCGACCTCGAACCTGTGTTCTGGCGTCTCCGCCTAGTTCTCGGTCTGATCAGCGAACGATCAGGAACAGAGCGCCATTGCCACGGCGGACGTGCAACAGCAGCTGGCCTTCCTTGACCCCGGCCAGTTCCTCAAATTCCGCCATGGATTCGACACTCTTGCGGTTGACGGCGATGACGACGTCCTCCGGTCGAAGCCCCGTACGTGCGGCCGGCGAGCCACGCTCAACGTTCTGAACCAGGACTCCCTTGGTAGCTGAACTCTTGGCCGATGCATCATCCAAAGGTGCGAATGTTGCGCCCGCGAGCGCAGGGTGAAGATCTGCGCCTGTCGCAGCTTGATCAGTGTTCTTGCCAACCTTGACGGTGATGTCCTTCATCTTGCCTTCACGCATCAGCTTGAGCTTGACCTTCTCGCCCACGCGCATCAAACCAACGACGTTGCGCAGCTGGGAGAAGCTCTGAACCTCGCGGCCATTGGCTTCCAGGATGATGTCTTCAGGTTTCAAACCGGCTTTTTCAGCTGGAGAATCCGGAACGACCTGGGCAACGACGGCGCCGCGTGCACTCGGCAGACCAAAGGCCTTGGCCAGATCAGGCGTCACGTCCTGGCCCACAACTCCGATGCGGCCGCGCTGCACGGATCCGTGTTCGATCAGTTGCTTCATGACGCTGTTGGCCTGATTGATCGGAATGGCGAAGCCAATGCCAATGTTGCCGCCGGAGCGCGAGAGAATGTTGGACGGAACCCCAATCAACTCGCCATTGAGATTGACCAGCGCGCCGCCGGAGTTACCAGGATTGATCGAAGCGTCGGTCTGGATGAAGTCCTCATAGCCACCGCCGCTGATTCCAGTGGTACGACCCACGGCGCTGACGATTCCCGAGGTAACGGTCTGACGCAGACCGAAAGGAGAACCAATGGCAACGACGAAATCGCCGACCTCGGCATTATCGGAATCGCCCAAAGGAATGGCGGTCAGGTTCTTGGCCTTGATCTGGAGGACAGCGACGTCGGTTTCCGGGTCGCGACCAATCAGTTCGGCGTCAAATTCGCGGTCATCGGACAGGCGAACCTTGATTTCTTCAGCCTGCTCGACCACGTGGTTATTCGTTATGACGTAGCCGTCCTGAGCGTGAACGATGACACCGGATCCGGTCGACTGGGCTTCACGTTCGCGCGGCGCAGGTGTTTCTGGCCCCTCAAAAAAACGCCTGAAGAATGGGTCCTGCATTAGCGGGTTCTGAATTTCGGCCTTGGATGTCACCGAGATATTCACGACCGCGGGCATGACTTTCTTCAGCATCGGCGACAACGAGGGCGTGCCCTGGATCAGCGGAACGCTGATATCGGCTCGCACGGGTTCTGGGGCAGACGCCAGAAACAGGTATGACGCTGCGGTAAGGGCTGCGACCAGTGGCGCAACGATTTTCAACTTGGTTGATCGTGACATCGGATCCTCTTGATTTGAATCTGCCGTAGAGCAGCGATGCCTATGACCACGCTCGCAGGCAAGAGTTTCGAACTGCAAATTTGTGCGTGTGCTTGGTCGCTTGGCTCAAAGCAGCCTGATTCGCGGATTCAGACTGTAGCGACCTGTGAGGCAGGCACTGGCCAGGATGTGACCTTTGATGGCTTCCAGGACCTGAGCGGATGTAAACGCGCCTTCGACAGGGCATCGTTCCAGATCAATGGCATGCAGCTCAAAGCGGTAATGATGAGTGACGCTGTCATTCCAGGGCGGGCAGGGGCCGTCGTAACCAAAATACTGACCGCCCATTTCGCTGTCGCCTTCAAACCAGGCGGTGTAGTCGTTGATGCCCTGGCGTGCACCTTCCGGTCCCGGTGGGGCTTTCTTGCCTTGCGGTGTCACGCCGCGCGAGCAGGCGCCCTCGGCGATGTCACCATCGACCGCAGGGATGTCGACCATTGCCCAGTGGCTGAAAGTAGTCCTCGGAAGCTTCAGCGGCACTTCCCGGTCTTCCTTGTTGACGTCATCAGCCTGGGTTGGCACATCCGGATCGGTGCACAGCAGGACCAGGCTGCGTGCACCAGCAGGGAGACCGCTCCACGAGAGTTCCGGATTCAGATTCTCGGACAGGCGGACGTGTCCTTTCGGTGCCTTCACGGCGAACGCACAGCGGCCCGGAATCAGGCCACCATGCTCAAACGACTTGCTGGTGAGCTTCATCAACATTCATCCCATGTAATTGTTCTTGCGCACTGCGACTTGCAGTACGCGCCCTTGCTCGCAATGGCGTTGCCGCGAACATCAGAATCGACCCGCAGCGCACAAGGTTAGCAATCACTAACGGTCTCGTCAGCTTTGCCCTGCAAGGGGATTCAAGGGGCGCCCGGCGTGAGAGCCTTTCGACCGAAAGCCGATGCAAGGCGGGCCATTCCCAAGCCGAGCCTTTCCGCAAGAGGCTTGCGGACTTCATAGCTGACTTCGAATACCTCCGCGTCCTCGACTCGGCGCAGCAGGTAGTCGTCGCTACTGCACAATTCATCAACCAGCTTGAGCTCAGCTGCTCGGGTACCGAACCAGTGCTCGCCAGTGGCGACTTTGTCCAGGTCCAGCGCCGGCCGGTGTTCGCTGACAAATCTCTTGAAGAGTGTGTGGGTATCCTCCAGATCTTCCTTGAATTTGTGCCGCGCCGCGTCTGTGTTTTCGCCAAAAAGGGTCAGAGTTCGCTTGAACTCGCCGGCTGTGTGCAGTTCAAGATCAATATCGTTGCGTTTAAGCAGACGATTGAAATTGGGGATCTGAGCAACGACCCCGATCGAGCCTATGACAGCAAAAGGGGCCGCCAGAATGCGATCTGCCACGCAGGCCATGAGGTACCCGCCGCTTGCGGCGACTTTATCGACCGCAACTGTGAGACGCAGACCCCGTGCGCGAAGTCGAACCAGCTGCGATGCCGCTAGGCCGTAGGCATGAACAAGCCCGCCGGAACTTTCCAGTCGAAGTAGGACTTCGTCACTTGGACGCGCGATCTGTAGCAGAGCGCTGATTTCCTCTCGCAGGCTGGCCACCGCATGTGCCTGGATATCGCCATCAAACTCGAGCACGAAAACGCGGGGTTTGGGCTTCTCACCGCGCTTTCGTGCTTTGGCCAGCGCTTTTTCTTCGGTTTTGCGTGACTTCTGCAGCTTTTTGCGCTCGAACTGGTCGAGAACCTCGAAATTCAGGGTGTCGGCCAGATCGCGGAGGCGGTCACCGACATTGCGGACCTTGAGATGGTTCGCGGATTGCTCCTTTGCAGAGCGAACCAGCGCAAATATGTTTGCGGCGACAAATAAGATGGCGGCGACCAAGGTGATCGACTTGGCCAGAAAGAGGCCGTACTCACCCAAAAACTGCATCACGTGGCAAAACTCCAAAATTTAGGGAACGAGGGACGTCGGCGACCCACCAGACAAGCACTGGCAATAGAACGAAAAGAGTATTGTCGTTGGGCACCGTAGCGTGTCTATAATAGCGGCGATGGGCTGCTTGTAGCGGGAATGGGCTGCCTGCCTGTTTAATGAACGACTTATAGAATTGAATTCAGGGGATTTGAGCAAATGAACAAGCTGATCGGAGCCGGTGCGCTCGCAGCCGCGTTTTGCGTCTCGACGCAGGTAATGGCCGATGACAAGTATCAGGAGATGCGTCCGTACGCCTCGGGACTGTTCAGCTACGTCTTTGAAGAAGACGATCGCGATGATCTCGTGGGCGGTACTCCTTCGACGATTGGCGTTGGAAAGGGTGTGCAGCTCGGTGTTGGTAAGGCCATTAACAAGTGGTTTGGTCTTGAGTTGTCCGCCTTTGCTCATAACTACACGGGGCATGACAACGGCGGGCCTGACCTTGAAGACTACGGCGCAAAGATTGACGGCCTGTTCTTCTATAGCCGCGATCCTGCCTTTTCCCCTTACTTCGGTATCGGTGCGGGTGGTATCCGCACCGGCATCAAGAATCAGGACAACGTTTCAACCGACCCGTTCGCGGATGTTGGCGTTGGCTTCATGAAGTTCTTCGAAATTGCTGGCCATGAGCTGGGATTTCGCACGGACCTGCGCTATCGCCATATCTTTTTCGATGATGACGCCTTCGGTGCTGCCAATCAGGACGAAGTGGGCGAAGCCGTTCTGAACGTCGGTTTTGTGCTGCCGCTGGGTCCCAAGCCTTATGTCCAGGCTCCCAAGCCCGCACCTGCCGACTGTGCAGACAGCGACGGTGATGGCGTGTGCGATTCCGCAGATCTGTGTCCGGAAACGCCTAAGGGGCGTGCAGTTGATGCCAAGGGCTGCCCGGTCGAGAAGTCTGTGGAAGGCAATCCGAACCAGAAGTTTGAAGACGTGCACTTTGCCTTCGATCGTTCTGATCTCAGTGACTACGCCAAATCGCTGCTGGACAACGCGGCTGGCGTGATCAAGGAGCTGAGCAAGAAGTATCCGAAGCTGCAGGTCAATGTCTCCGGCCACACTGACTGGGTGGGTACCGATGGTTACAACCAGGGTCTGTCCGAGCGGCGCGCAGTGGTTGTCAAGCAGTACCTGCAGCGCAAGGGTGTTGACGGTGCGCGTATCAATACGCAGGCCTACGGCGAGTCACGACCCAAGGCGACCAACGAGAACGCCGAAGGTCGCGCTCTGAACCGTCGCGCTGAAGTTCGTACCAGCAGCGAATAAGTCAAAAAGCTGGCATTACTTGAAGCCCCGCCCATGGCGGGGCTTTTTTATTGGACACACTTTGCGTCAGACTTCAGGCGACCACACTCGAAGGGATACATGCCGCACATGGATTTGAGAGGCGTGCGAAGAATTGCACTCATGCTGCTTGGCTTTGCTGCTTTCTGGACTTGCTATGCAGGCGCTTATAGTGGGCCCATCTTCGACGGCGACGCTGATGGCGTTGCCGACGAGCGGGATGCCTGCCTCGATAGTCCACCGGGAAGCACTGTGGGAGAAGATGGATGCTCTCCGGCTACCGACCACGATGGTGATGGCGTCTCGGACGCGATTGATGTTTGCCCACAGTCTCCTGCAGGCGCGATCACTGATTCGCAAGGCTGCTCGCTTGATGAGGACGTCGACGGAATAGCGGATGGGGTCGATCGATGCCCGGGAACAGAGTATTCAGTTCTTGTCGACGAGCAGGGCTGCGCAAGTAACCAAACTGCGCGCCACATGCCTGCTCCGCTGCGTCGGGTTGATCGGCAGTCTGTTGCACCTGTTTTCATCCCGCTCCCTGCTGAGGTGTCGGCCAAGACTGCGGCACCTGCACCTGCACCTGCACCTGCACCTGCACCTGCACCTACGCCAGAGCCAGAACCTATCGTAGCGGCTAGGCCTGCTCCAGATTTGGACGCTGTTGTTGCGACATTACCTGCGGAACCGCTTCCAGAGTCGCGCGCGGCAGAACGGGCCTTGCCTGCATCATCAGATCAAAGACCCGTCACTCGACCGGCCCCCGCCGCGAAACCATCGCCGACGCGCTTGATCAGTTTTGAATCCGGCGGGACTGAACTGAGCGCGGGCGCGCGCCGTGCTCTCAATGAGCAGCTCGATGAGATTCGATCAGAGCTTGCTCAATTTCCGGAAGCCGTACTGCTCGTCAGTGGTCATGCGGATACTCGACTTGACGGCGTTGATGCACAGCGACTTTCGGCGCAAAGAGCTGTAAAGGTTCGAAATGTGCTGGTTGGGGCAGGAATTCCGGCACGGCGCCTTCACCTTCGGGTGCCCGGTGTTTCACAGCCTCGCTTCAGCGGCGAAGATCTCGCGAAGAATGCGCGTGTGGAGTTAAGCACTCTTCATGGTCAGCGGCTTCAGGTTTCGTCTGGTGAGCCTGTGCAGGCTCGCGGCACCCGCAGCGTGGCAGGACCAACTTCGTCGCAAATTTCTTTCGACAGGTATAGCTCGACAATTGATCCGGTTGCTGCCGCAAACCTGGATGTATTTGCGCGTCAAAGCCTGCAAAAACTGCAAGCCGCCCCGGGCAGGCGAATCTATCTTGTCGGGGCCATTGGTGATGATGAAACCGGTGTGGGCGCTTATCGGCTGGCACTGAGTCGCGCCGCTGCGGTGCGCGCCTACCTTGTATCCGCCGGAATCGGAGAGGCCCTCATTGATGTTGCACCCGGAGCTGCTGACAACGCCGGATCAGGCTCCGGGCGCCGCGTTGAATTTCGACTAATCGAACCTAGATGACTGCTTTGCTACTCAAAGGCAAGAAGCCGATTTGCTGGCGCGCTATGCGTCTGGCAGCAAGCTTGGAGAGTTCAAAGTCGGTTTGACGGCATCGATTCGTAATAGGCGCTGCTTGAGTTCTTCTGCGCTGGCCTCGTCGGGTTGCCATTGGTACACGTGCTGCAGTGTCAGTTCTTTCAGCATCCGGATGTGGTCAGCGCTGGCATTGAGTGCGGGGATGTAACGTAGCTCTTCTCCGCCAGCGCCAGTGAACGTTTCTGAATAACGAATCGCAACTTCCTCAAGTGTTTCAAGGCAATCAACCGAAAAGCCGGGACAGATGACATCCAGGCTCTCGATTCCCTGGGCAGCCAATTGCGGGATCACCATATCCGTGTAGGGTTGCAGCCATGGTTGGCGACCCAGTCGAGACTGGAAGCTGATCGAGAACATCGTGCTGCTCAGCTGCAATTTCTCCGATAGCAGGCGTGCCGTCTTCTGACACTGGCAGTAGTAAGGATCGCCCAGTTCCAGATATTTTCTGGGAATGGAGTGAAATGAGATCAGCAAATGATCGGCGCGACCTCGGGCCTGCCAATGCTCGTTCACGCTATTCGCCAGCGCTTCGATATAGCGATCATGATCGTGGTAACTGTTGATGGTCCTGATTTCAGGGATCCACCTTTGTTTTCTCATCGCCTCAGCCAGCGCATCAAAAGCCGCTGCAGTTGTGGTACCCGAGTACTGTGGATACATCGGCAGGAACAGTATTCTCCGCACCCCAAGCGCGCGCATACGCTCCAGGCTCGATTGCACAGAAGGCTCCCCGTAAGTCATGGCGAGATCTACGACAACGCTTGTGCCCAAAGCTTGTTGCAGTTCCGCGACCTGCTGCCTGCTGATTGAAAGAAGCGGGGATCCATCTTCGCCCCACACTTTGCTGTAGGCCTCGACCAGCTTTCGCGGCCGAAACGGAAGAATGAAGCCGTGCAGGATGGGCATCCATAGCCAGCGAGGAAGTTCCACAACCCTTGGGTCAGAGAGGAACTGCTTCAAGTACCGGCGTATAGAGCCCGCTTCAGGAGCTGCAGGGGTTCCCAGGTTAACCAGAATGACGCCAATTCCTGGCTGCTGTTGGTGCGGAAGAATGGGATTCATCTTGAATGGGTACGCGCGATCTCGCCGCGCTTGAGTCTTGCGAAATAGTCGTGCCACGCCTTCATGGCCTTGGATCCGAGAAGAGCCATTACGGGAAGATTGACCGCCAGCATGAAGCCAAGTGCAACCGTGGATAGCGTATCGACCTCGCGCGCGGTGCGGATGAAGCCGGTACAGGTGACCGCGATCAGCAGGCACCAGAGCACCCGATAATTGCGCACAGCTTTATCTCCGCCGCCAAAATATCGAACTCCCTGCTCCCCGTAGTAGCCATAGGTGATGATGGTGGAGAACCCGAAGAGCCAGACGGCTATGGTGACCATCCACTTTCCAAGGCCCGGTAGCGCCTGGTCAAAGGATTTTGCAGTCAGGGTGGAGCCGCTGAAGTCTGCGAACAGACCATCTTCAATCAAGGTCGGCGGGCTTGAACTGTCGATGGAGTCCCAGTCGACAACCAGACCACTCGTCGTATTCTCGATGGTGCCGTATATGCGCTGACGCTTTTCGCCCGCCTCGACCACGGCAAAGACCTGATCGGACTCGGAGAACCCCTCGGCTTCAGTTCTGGTGATCGGTGTTTCGGCGAGTTGCCAGGCGTCGGCGCCGGTCTGCGTAAAGGCAGGGGCGTTTTCCCAAGTATGTCCCGCGCCTCTATTCCACAAGCCACTGGATAGAATCACGAGTGCAGTAATGGTGCAGACAATCAGCGTATCGATCAGGGGTTCAAGGCCGGCGACCACGCCTTCTGTTACCGGCTCGTTGGTTTTGACAGCGCTGTGAGCGATGGGCGCCGTTCCAAGACCGGACTCGGAGGAGAACAAAGCTCGTTTCATCCCAAAGATGAAGGCCATGCCCAGAGTGGCTCCGGTAAAGGCGCCGACCGCCTCGGTGGGCGCAAACGCCGATGAGAAAATCATCCTGAAGACGTCGGGTATCTGGTCGAAATTAACGGTCAGAACGTATAGCCCCGCAATCACATAGATGAGGCACATTAATGGGACCAGCTTGTTTGCCGTCGCACCGATGCGCTTGACGCCCCCGACCAGAACCACAGCAACCAGAATGGCCAGGATCACGCCGCTGATCCAGTTGGGTACGCCGAAGTAAGCTTGAGTCGTGTGGCCGACGCTCCAGGCCTGAAACATGTTTCCACCAGTCACGGCAAAGGTGAAAACTGAGAGACAGAAGAAACCGCCAGCAATTTTCCCGATGGTCGCCCATGCCGGTCCCAGGCGCGCCAGACCATTGCGGCATACGTACATCGTTCCGCCATGAGGATCGTCGGGATTGGAGGTGTCGCGGTACAGCATGGACAGGGTGACCTCAGCGCTCTTGAGCGCCATGCCGAGGAACCCGACTACCCACATCCAGAACACGGCGCCAGGCCCGCCAAACTCAACGGCAATCGCGACGCCCGCGATATTGCCAAGGCCCACCGTTCCGGAAATGGCGGCGGACAACGCCTGAAAGTGTGTGAGAGCGCCGACTCCGGTGCGGGTGTCGATGCCGCGGCCTGTGATCAGGGCAACGCCATGTGTGATCGACCGATACTGTGAGAATCCGCTCCAGAACGTGAACAGGACCGCCATTCCAAGAAGCGCGATCAGCACCGGCTTGGACAACATGACAGCGTTGATTGCGTCCAGCGTTGAAAAGAAGATTTCCAAAATTTGTACCGTCGAAGTTTGTATTTCAGTGAGGCTCAGACAATGCCCGCTGACGTCAGCAGAATCCAGGCCAGTGCAGGCGGCGCGACGAAACGAAGAAACAGCAGCCAGCCGCGAGTCCAGGACGCGGGTAGGGCATCAGGTCCGCTGAGTTCACTGATCGCCCCCTTCGACCATTTCCAACCGACAAACAATGCTGACAACAGCGCCCCGAGGGGGAGCATATAGTTGGTGGCAGCGTGATCCATCAGGTCAAAGAAGGTTTTGCCAAACAGATGAAAGCCTGACCAATGTCCGAAGGAAAGAGACGAAGGTACCGCCAAGGCGAAGCAGACCGCAGTGCAGAGCAGCACCGCTTTGCCGCGGCTAAATCTGTGCTCGTCAATCAGATAGGCAACTGTGGGTTCGAGTATAGAAATAGCTGAGGTCAGGGCGGCCACTGCGAGCAAGATGAAGAAGCCGACGCCGAACAGAACGCCGCCGGGCATGGTCGCAAAAATGGCCGGCAGCGTGACGAAGGTCAGACCGGGTCCGGCAGCCGGGTCGAAGCCAAACGAGAAAACAATCGCCATCACCATCAGGCCAGCCAATACCGATACACAAAGATCAAGGCCAACCACGGCACCGGTGGTGGATGCGATAGCCGAAGATTTCTTTAGGTAAGAGCCATATGTCAGCAGGCATCCCATGCCCAGGCTCAGAGAGAAGAAGGCCTGGGCGAGGGCAGCGCTGAAGGTTTCTGCGCTGACCTTTGAAAAGTCAGGCGTGAGGAAAAAACGCAGCCCTTCCGCAGCGCCTGGGAGCGAGATCGCGCGCAGGGTCAGCGCGATGAGCAACAAGAACAAGGCGGGCATCAGCAACTTGCTGAATCGTTCGATGCCCTTGCCAACGCCGCCTCCGACCACCCAGGCGACCAGGGCCATAAACACGGCGGCGTAGGCTAGTGGTTGCAGAGGTGAGGCAATGAAGGATTCAAAGTGCGCCCCGAGCTGAGCCGGGTCTGTGGAAACGATCATGCCGCGAGACATGAAACCGATATAGGCCAATGTCCATCCGGCAACCACGATGTAGAACGACAGGATCACGAATCCGGAAAGTACACCCAGATAGCCCAACGGCTTCCAGGCGTTTCCGCCCAACAGAGTGAAGGCGCCAACCGGATTTCGTCGGGTGGCACGTCCGAGCGCGATTTCGGACATGGCCAGAGACATGCCGAACAGGGCAACAATGGCGATATAGATCAGCAGGAATGCACCGCCGCCGTTTTCCCCAACGACGTAGGGGAAGCGCCAGATATTGCCGAGCCCGACAGCTGAGCCAGCCGCAGCCATGACGAATCCGAAACGACTTCCCCAGAATTCGCGTTTTTCAGTGCCGATCAAACTGTCCAATCTCCCTGATCTTCAGGCACCGACGGGTCGAGCCTGCAAACAAGGAGCCTATGTTACCTGCGTCAGCCACCACGTGGCCGACGCAGGTTACCTGGAACTCAGCGTTCGAGAATTGCAGTAATCCCGAGGCCACCCGCTGCGCAGATGGAAATCAGGCCGCGGCCACCGCGATTCTCGTCAATAATCTTGGACAGGGTGGCGATGATGCGGCCGCCTGTGGCTGCAAACGGATGGCCCAGTGCCACCGAACTGCCGCGAATATTCAGTCGTGATCGGTCAATGCTGCCCATGGCTTTGCTGAGACCCAGTTGCTCCTTGCAGAAGCTCTTGTCTTCCCAGGCAGCGAGCGTGCACAGGACCTGGGCAGCAAAGGCTTCGTGGATTTCATAGAAGTCGAAGTCCTGCAGACTGAGGCCCGCCCGCTCCAGCATGCGAGGAACGGCGTAGGCCGGCGCCATCAACAAGCCTTCCTTGCCCGATGCAAAGTCGACTGCAGCAGTCTCAGCGTGGGTCAGGTATGCCTGAGGCTCTAGGCCGCGCGCTGTGGTCCATTCTTCGCTGGCCATGAGCACTGCGGACGCGCCATCGGTCAGTGGCGTTGAGTTGCCTGCGGTAAGGGTGCCTTTGCCGCTGCGATCGTAGGCGGGCTTCAGCGTGGCAAGCTTTTCCAGGCTGGTTTCGGCGCGCAGGTTGTTGTCACGCTCAAGATTGCGAAACGGCACGATCAGATCGCTGTAGAAACCCGATTCGTAGGCCGCCGCCGCCTTGGTGTGAGATTCAAAAGCGAGCTGATCCTGTGCTTCTCTGGAGATGCCCCAGGTCTTGGCCATTTCCTCGCAATGCTGACCCATGCTCTTGCGTGTGCGTGGTTCTGTCACGGCTGGAATCGCAGGCGCAATCATGCTCGGGCGAAATTTGGACAGCGCTTTGAGCTTCTGGCCGCTGGTTTTGCCACGATTGGCTTCGAGCAGAATCTTGCGAAGCTTTTCGTTGACGCCGATCGGGGCGTCGGAGGTAGTGTCGACGCCACCAGCGATGCCGGCCTCGATCTGACCCAATGCGATCTTGTTCCCGATATTGACGGCTGCCTGCATGCCAGTGCCGCAAGCCATTTGCACATCAAACGCCGGAGTTTCCGGCGACAAGCCCGAAGACAGCACGGATTCGCGGCACAGATTGAAGTCACGGGAATGCTTCAATACGGCTCCGGCGGCGACCTCACCGATGCGTTCGCCATGCAGCTGGTACTTGTCTACAACGCCGCGAAATGCGGTCGTAAGCATATCTTTGTTGCTTGCATCTGCGTATGCGCCGTTTGAACGAGCAAAGGGAATGCGTGCACCACCGATGACCGCGACGCGATTGACTGACTGCTTCATTGAAAACTCCAAGCTCGATAAAGGGATTGGGATTATTGTAGGAGCAGCGCGCCCCAACTCATGCGGCCTCAGAGACAGGTGGTTTCGACGGGTGGGGCAGAGAGAGACGCATCTAGAGCGCCATCTGTTACCTGAATGACGCGCTGGAGAACAGAAAACGGGTCAGGTTCCCAAAGATTCATGTAGATCTCTGGGAACCTGACCCGCTTTTTGTGTGGCTCAATTAAGTCAGCTAATGAGCCTGGTCAGTCCACCGGCAGCTTCTTATTTGGGAGCCAGACGAATGGCGCCGTCGAGACGAATGGTTTCGCCGTTGAGCATGGTGTTCTCAATGATGGCCTGCGCCATGTGAGCGAATTCGTCTGGCCGACCCAGGCGCGACGGGAACGGAACGCTTCGTCCCAGTGCATCCTGCACTTCTTGCGGCAGGCTGGCCATCATTGGCGTTTCAAACAGACCCGGAGCGATGGTGACGATGCGGATGCCGCTTCGAGCCAGTTCGCGCGCAATTGGAAGCGTCATGCCAACCACACCAGCTTTGGAGGCTGAGTAGGCAGGCTGGCCGATCTGGCCGTCGTACGCGGCAACAGAAGCCGTGTTGATCAAGACGCCTCGTTCACCTTCTGCATTGGGCTCCTGCGCTGCCATGGTGGCTGCGGCCAGGCGAATTACGTTGAAGGTGCCAATCAAATTGATATTGATGATTTTGCTGAACAGATCGAGTGACTGAGGGCCTTCCTTGCCCAGCACCTTCGCAGGCTGACCGATGCCGGCGCAGTTGATTGCGCCTTGCAGGCCACCAAATTCCTTTACGGCGAGCGCGATGGCGTCCTTGACGTCATCTTCATTGACCACATTGACCTTGGCAAAGCGGGCCTGGTCGCCAAGCTCGGTTGCAAGGGCGTGTCCGCCGACTTCATTGAGGTCAGCAATGACGACTTTCGCGCCCTTGCTAACGAGCAGTTTGGCGGTTGCTGCGCCCAATCCAGAAGCGCCGCCGGTAATCAGGAAACATCCGTTTTCAAGCTTCATTCACATCCCCGTTTGATGGTTTATGGAAATTGATAGTTGGAACGATGCAGTCTATTCGACCGTAATCGTGATTTTTTCAGAAGTGAGCGTCGGATTGAATGATTGATGTTTCCAATCCGCAAAAACCAATTGCAAAGTATGGGTTCCCGGTGCGAGGGTCACCGTGGTCTCTGTTTGTCCGCCGCCGAAATGAATCAACTGCTCCGATGCCGGCAGGGGAACGGAGTAATCCACGGTGGGGTCATCAATCAGCAAATGATGGTGCCCGGTGTTCTCAACCTGCGTCCCGGCTGGCGCGACGCCCATTCCGGACAAGCCGAATACGACGGTTACAGGGCCGCTGATCGTGGCACCGTCTTCTGGCGACACGATATACACCCGGCTGCCTGGCGCTGGGGTTGAGGGAATGTTGAGTTTCTCGGCAATTCGGCTGCCGGCCTGCTGGCGGGCGGCTTCCTTGAGGGCCTCCATGGTGTCGCTGGCTGCCAGATTGGAAAAAGTTCCCATTCCGAGTGTCAGGGCTAAGGCGATTGCATTGCGCACGGCAAGTCTCCAAGAGTGGTGATAGAGGGTCTGGAAGCGATCATAATCTTTGATCGCAGCTGTATTGATGTGGATTAAACTAGTCGATTGACACAGAGCAAGTCGAATTCGGCATGAACAAGAGACCCACAGACCCTGATTCCGTTCCCGATGAGACCGCATCGGAAACGCCGGCACCTGCTCGCAAAAGCGCAGTGAAGTTTCCCGATCACATCCGCAAGGTCGGGTCGACCGGTCCTAAATCCCAGGGCTTCAAAGGGAGCAATTTCGGCAAGCCGCAAAAGGATTTTGCCCGCAGAGCGGGCAAGAACCGCAAGGTGCACTGAGGACTCCCTGCCTCAATCTGCCTTGAGTTCGCGAATGCCGGCAGGGCCACCGAGGATCAGCAAGTCTGCCGGGCGGTGTGCAAACAGGCCCACGCTGACAACGCCTGGAATCTGATTGATCTTGGTCTCAAGCTCCAGGGGCTTTTCGATCGAAAGACCGTGAATATCCAGGATGGGATTGCCGTTATCGCTGGTAAAGCCGTGCCGCAATTCTGGTGAACCACCCAAGGCAACCATCTTGCGGGCAACAAAACTGCGTGCCATGGGCAGCACTTCGATTGGTAAGGGAAACTTTCCAAGAGCTGGCACCAGCTTGGATTCGTCCGCGATGCAAATGAATGTCTTGGACGCTCCAGCGAGAATCTTTTCCCGAGTCAGCGCGCCACCACCGCCCTTGATCAGCTGCAGAAAGCGGTTGGATTCGTCGGCGCCATCGACATAGAGAGATAGAGCGCCCGCTTCGTTGAGGTCGATGACCTCGATATCGATGGCCTTCAGCCGTCGGGTACTCTCCTCAGAACTGGACACGGCAGCGCGAACATCGTCGCGCCGGTCAGCCAGAAGATCGATGAAATGGTTGACGGTAGAGCCGGTCCCCACACCCAGTACCGCGCCGGGTTCGAGGTATTTGAGCGCTGCCCGTGCTGCTTCCTTCTTGGCTTGATCCTGATTCATTGATGTGCGGTTCCAGTTTTTCGATTTCCAAAGATTGCAGAGCCCACGCGTACAAGTGTGGCGCCATGGGCTATGGCGAGTTCAAGGTCGCCAGACATCCCGGCAGATAAGGTGTCCAGCGGCATGCCCTGTGATTTGAGTTCATTAAACAGGCCTGCCAGCCGCTCGTAGGACGCGCGCGCGCGGGCAACATCGGTTGTCGCCGCGGGGATCGCCATGAGGCCGCGGAGTTTAAGGCCTGGCTGGCTGCAGACAAACTCGCATAGCGCTTGCGCCTGCTCCGGGTTGCAGCCCGATTTGCTTGCTTCGCCTGATATGTTGACCTGGACACAGACGTTGAGCGGGGGCAGGTGGGCCGGTCGCGCCTCATGCAGGCGTCTTGCAATGCGCTCACGGTCGACGCTGTGGACCCAGGAAAAATGTTCTGCGATCTCGCGGGTCTTGTTGGACTGTAGCGGTCCGATGAAATGCCACTCCAGCGGCAGGTCGGCCAGTTCGGTCTGTTTTACCCGGGCTTCCTGAAGGTAGTTTTCACCGAATCGACATTGGCCCAGTGCTGCTGCCTGCCGGATGGCGCCTGCGTCAAAGGTTTTTGACACCGCCAGCAGCCCGACGGATTCAGCATTGCGCCCACTGGCTTCGCAGGCCTTCTCTATGCGTTGCAGGACCGGTCTGAGGTTTATCATCTAACTATGTTGCCTGATTACGTTTTTACGGCTAGTGTCCGGGGATCGACATGCTGTCTGGGAGCGACCTGGGGGGGTCATGGATATTGCGCAACTGCTGACTTTTGGTGTCAAGAACGGGGCTTCGGATTTGCATCTGTCCGCGGGTGTGGAACCCATGATCCGTGTGGACGGCGAAATGAAGCGAATCAACTTGCCGCCGCTGGACCACAAGCAGGTCCACGACATGGTGTACGACATCATGAACGACAAACAGCGCAAGGCCTACGACGAATTTCTCGAAACCGATTTTTCTTTCGAGATTCCCGGCATGGCGCGATTCCGCGTCAATGCCTTTACCCAGGCGAGAGGTTCCGGCGCTGTATTCAGAACCATTCCGACCAAGATTGTCTCTCTGGAAGATCTCAATTGCCCCCCGATATTCAAGGACCTTGCCGATCTGCCGCGCGGCCTGATTCTGGTCACTGGCCCAACGGGCTCGGGAAAGTCGACCACGCTGGCAGCGATGATCAACCACAAGAACGAAACCGATCATGGTCATATCCTGACCATTGAGGATCCAATCGAGTTTGTTCACAAGTCCAAACGCTGCATGATCAACCAGCGTGAAGTCCATCGCGACACGCTCGGTTTCAATGAGGCGCTGCGTTCTGCCCTGCGTGAAGATCCGGACACAATTCTGGTCGGCGAAATGCGCGATCTGGAAACCATCCGCCTCGCGCTCACAGCCGCCGAGACCGGCCATCTGGTTCTGGCAACCCTGCACACCAGTTCCGCTGCCAAGACCATTGATCGAGTCGTCGACGTTTTCCCGGCGGCTGAGAAGGACATGGTTCGGGCGATGTTGTCGGAAGGCCTGAAAGCCGTGATCTCGCAAACCCTGCTGAAGAAGCGGGGAGGTGGTCGTATCGCGGCGCACGAGATCATGGTGGGCACGCCGGCCATCCGGAATCTCATTCGCGAAAACAAGATTGCGCAAATGTATTCAGCGATCCAGACCGGGCACAAGGAGGGCATGCAGACCCTTGAGCAGTGCCTGAAGGACCTGGTGACACGCAAGCAGGTAGATGCAGCAGACGCACGCAGAAAGGCGAACAAGACGCTGGATCTGTAGGTTTTCTGATTATCGGATAAGACGATGGAACGCGATCAAGCCATACGACTGGTTCAACAGCTTCTGACCCTGCTGAAAAGCAAGAATGGCTCGGACTTGTTCATCACTGCTGGCTTTCCGCCTGCGATTAAGGTGGATGGCCAGGTGACCCCGGTTATGGACAAACCGGTGTCGCCGGAGAATGCGGCCCTGATTGTTCGCAGCCTGATGGCAGACCGCCACATCAAGGAATTTGAAGCAACCAACGAATGCCAGTTTGCGATCAGTCCGCAAGGCATTGGCCGCTTCCGTGTTTCTGCCTTTGTGCAGCAGGGCAGCGTCGGCGCCGTGCTCAGAACCATCAATACGGCGATTCCTACATTTGATGAGCTTGGTCTGCCTGAGCAGTTGAAGAAGATCGTGGCATCCAAACGCGGTCTGGTGCTCATGGTGGGCGCTACGGGGTCCGGTAAAAGCACCTCGCTGGCCGCGATGGTCGGCTATCGCAACGCAAGCAGTAAAGGGCACATCATCACGATTGAAGATCCTATCGAGTACGTGCACCAGCACGGCGGCTGCATGATTACCCAGCGCGAGGTCGGGATTGATACCCATAACTGGGACAACGCGCTGAAGAACACGCTGCGTCAGGCACCGGATGTCATTCTCATTGGTGAGATTCGCTCACGCGAAACCATGGAATACGCGGTTCACTTTGCGGAAACCGGACACCTCGTGCTTTCCACTCTGCACGCCAACAGCTCGAACACAGCTCTGGATCGCATTATCAACTTCTTCCCTGAAGAAAAACGTGAGCAGTTGCTGATGGATCTGGGCTTGAATTTGCGGGCCATCATTTCTCAGCGACTGGTGCGCCGTGAAGACGGCGGTCGTGTGGCCGCGATGGAGATTCTGCTGAACTCGCCGCTGGTATCCGACATGATTTTCAAAGGTGAGGTGGCCGAGCTCAAGGACGTGATGGCGCGTTCCAACGAGCAAGGCATGATTACTTTTGATCAGTTCCTGTTCGATCTTTTTGAGCACAACGTCATCAGTTACGAAGAAGCGCTGCGCAACGCTGATTCACAGAACGAAGTTCGCTTGCGCATCAAACTGGACTCCAAGCGTGCCAAGGAAAACCTTCTTGAGGATGAGGTGGTCAAGAAGATGACCATGCAAGAAGAAGATGAAGGTCAGATCCTGCGCCGATAGCTCGCCAGGGCGTTATGAGGGCGGCTGCAATCCGCTGCCTTTAGGCGGTGCAGGCAACAAGATCGCAAGCAATAACAGAAGAATATCCCAGGAGGGGCCGTGCTCAAGATTCTCCCGTACCTGAAGCTCTGCGTTGAGAAGAATGCTTCCGACATCTATTTCACGAGCAACGCCCCAGCGATGCTTCGAATTGAAGGGGAGATGCGCGCAGTAGGTCGATCGCTCCTGACTTCAGAGTTCATCAAGGAGTTGGCTTATTCGATCCTGACGCCAGAACAACAGGCTCAGCTGGAGCAAGAGCGCGAGATTGATCTGGCTTCGCATGCGGGCGGCCTTGGCCGTTTCCGAGTCAATGTGTTTCATCAGAGAAATGCGCTGGCCATTGTCATGCGTTACGTGAAGTCGGAAGTGCCCAAGCTTGAAGAACTGGGCGTGCCGGAGGTGCTCAAGGATCTGGTGATGCAAAAGCGCGGCATGGTGCTGATGGTGGGTGCGACCGGCTCCGGCAAGTCAACCACGCTGGCGGCCATGATCAATCACCGGAACGAGAATTCTGCCGGGCACATTCTGACCATTGAAGATCCCATTGAGTATCTGCACCCCAACCGGCGTTCCATCATCAATCAGCGCGAAGTGGGTCAGGACACGGAGAGTTATGACCGCGCCTTGATCTCGTCCCTGCGAGAAGCGCCGGATGTCATTCTGATTGGCGAGGTGCGGCGCCGGACCACCATGGAGGCCTGCATCCAGCTGGCCAATACCGGTCATCTCGCGCTTTCTACCCTGCATGCAAATAACGCTTATCAGGCGCTGCAGCGGGTGATCAATCTATATCCGAGTGATCAACGCGATCAGCTCTACATGGATTTGTCGCTGACCTTGCGAGCCATCGTCAGCCAGAGATTGGTGAGGCGCAAGGACGGGAAGCGATGTGCAGCGGTTGAGATCATGCTCAATACGCCCTACATCCAGGAACTGATCCTGTCGCGTCGCATCGAGGATGTGAAAACAACCATGGAGCAGTCATCGGACAAGGGCATGCAGACCTTCGATCAGTCGCTGTTCCAGCTCTACAAACGGGGCGTGATTGAGCTCGAAGAAGCGCTGTCCAATGCTGATTCACGCGCCAATCTTGAATCCAAGATCAACTTCGGCGGCTAAGCTTGGATTGCTACAGCTTGCGGGCGATCTGCATGTCCAGGTCGCGTCCGCGTAAGCGCTTCTGCACGGCTCGAATAATGCCGCTGCAATCCAGACCGATTTCTGCCAGCAGTTCTTCGCGTGTGCCGTGCTCGATGAAGTGATCTGGTAGACCCAGATTCAGGACGGGCAGGGTGTGATGTTGTGCGATCAGCACCTCGTTTACACCGCTACCTGCGCCGCCTGCGCGGACGTTGTCTTCCAGTGTGACAATGAGGTCGTTCTCGTTGGCCAGTTCTAGGATCAGGTCATGGTCAAGAGGCTTGACGAAGCGCATGTCGGCGACCACCGCATCCAGGATGTCGGCGGCCTCAATTGCGGTCTGGACCATGCATCCGAACGCCAGAAACGCAACGCGCGGTTGGCGTCTGCCATGCGGTTCTCGAACGATCCGGCCTTTGCCAACGGTCAATGGGCGCACTTCGGAATCCAATGCGGTTCCGGGACCATGGCCTCTGGGATAGCGAATCGCAGAGGGCTTATCCAGGCGCAGGCCGGTTTCAAGCATGCGGCGACATTCGTTCTCATCGCTGGGCGCCATGACGACCATGTTCGGAATGCAGCGCAGGAAGGAAAGATCAAACGAGCCATGATGTGTGGCGCCGTCAGCGCCGACCAGGCCACCTCGGTCCAGCGCGAAGACGACCGGCAGATCCTGCAGAGCGACATCATGGATCAGCTGATCGTAGCCGCGCTGAAGAAAGGTCGAGTAAATGGCGCAGATCGGTTTCAAGCCTTCGCAAGCCATCCCAGCGGCGAGCGTCACGGCGTGTTGCTCGGCAATGCCGACATCGTGATATCGCTCTGGAAAGCGTTGCGCAAAGTCCACCAGACCCGAGCCTTCGCGCATGGCTGGGGTGATGCCGACGACCCGCGGATCGGCCTCTGCAGCATCACATAGCCACTGTCCAAAAATTTCCGTGTAGCTGATCCTGGGTTTGCTGGTCTTCTTGGGGAACTCGCCCGTGACAGGGTCAAACTGGGTGACCCCGTGGTACTTGATCGGGTCCATCTCGGCCGGCTCGAAGCCCTTTCCCTTGACCGTCAGTACATGAAGCAGCTTGGGGCCAGGCTGGGCCTTGAGCTGGTCCATGGCCGTGGAAAGCGCTTTGAGATCATGACCATTCACCGGTCCGTGATACTTGAAGCCCAGCGTCTGGAAAAGACTGGCCGGATCATTCAGATGTGCTTCGTTTTCTTCGGCATCCTGAGGGAGCCGTGTCAGATGGGGGGCAACCAGCCCCAGACGCTGTACGAGACGAGCAGAACGGTCTCGAAGCGCGCCAACATTTTCGCTGATGGACATGTCGTTGTCGTTGTAGACGACCAATACATCAAGTTTGCGATGGCCAATATGGTTCAGTGCTTCGAAGGCCATCCCGGCCGTCATGCCGCCGTCACCAATAACAGCCACGACCCGCCGGGATTCACCTTTAATCTTTGCCGCAGCGGCCATGCCCGCTGCTGCTGAAATGGAAGTGCTGGAATGGCCCACTCCAAACGCGTCGTACTCGCTTTCCGAACGCGAACAAAAAGGGTGCAGGCCACCAAGCCGGCGGATCGTTTCCAGACGGGATCGCCGACCCGTCAGCATCTTGTGGGGATAGGCCTGATGCCCGACGTCCCAGATCAGACGATCTGAAGGCGTGTTGAGTGAACGGTGCAGTGCCAGGCTCAGTTCTACTGTCCCAAGATTGGCCGCAAAGTGTCCGCCAACCCGCCCCAGTGTCTCGATCAGAAAGCGACGCACTTCTACGGCGAGATGCGCGAGTTCCGAGGGGGCGAGGGATCGAAGATCTTCCGGACGCTGCACGCGCCCAAGCAGGGAATAGCCAGGAATATCAGTCATGCAGTGGAGATTGTCATTGCGGGATGCCGAATCGGCGCACGGCTGGTGACATTATCGTGCAAATTGGTCCGCGGGTCAGCGCGATGCTGCCCACACTGTCTCTTTCCGGGGTTGCCCGAAACAAGGTTCAGCAATCTCAAGCGCGATTGAAATCGGCCAACTAGGTGACATTCCGAATTGACGAAACTTTCTCCCCGGGTCAATTTGCGTGGGCCTGATCTAAAGAAAGCGCAGTAAGCGCTCAACTATAAAGCGGAAAACTGGAGAATTCGTATGAGGTTCAGCATTGGCCTGGCGGCTGCTTTCTTGAGTGTGTGCTCGGTAGGGGCTGTTGCCGCAACGGTGGTCGATGGCAAAGCTCTGAGCGACCGGGAGCAGGGCGCCAACTGGCTAGCGTATGGGAGAAATTACTATGAACAGCGCTTCAGTCCGCTCGATCAGATCAACCGCGACAACGTCGGCAAACTGGGCTTGGCCTGGTCGATGCCGCTGCCCGAAGACCGTTCTCTGCTGTCCACCCCACTGGTGATTGACGGCGTCATGTACTTCACGGGTAGCTGGAGCAAGACGCGTGCGGTTGAGGCGGCCACGGGAAAGCTGCTCTGGGAATATGACCCTGAGTCGATCAAACATGCGGGCGACCGCCTGCGGATCATGTGGGACTCCAGCCGCGGCCTAGCGTATTGGAAGGGAACCATCGTCATCGCCACGATAGACGGGCGACTGATTGGGCTCAAGGCCAAGACCGGAGAGAAAATCTGGTCGACGCAGGTGACCGACAAGAGCAAGCCGCTCTACATATCCGGACATCCCAAGGCTTTTGAAGGACTGGTGATCATCGGTGACGGCGGAACCGAGTTCGGTGCGGCGCGCGGCGTGGTCAAGGCCTATCACATCACCACCGGAAAATTCGCCTGGCAATTCTTTGTGGTTCCGGGGAATCCCGCGCTTGGATTCGAGGACGAGGCGCAGGAAATGGCTGCCAAGACCTGGACCGGCAAGTGGTGGGAGCATGGCGGCGGAGGCAACGTCTGGAACGGTTTTACCTATGATCCCGAGTTTGACCAGATTCTGATCGGGACCGGGAATGGCTCTCCCTGGAACCGCAGAGTTCGCTCTCCGGAGGGGGGCGACAACCTCTTCCTGTGCTCCATCGTCGCGCTTGATGCGAAAACCGGCAAGTACAAGTGGCACTACCAGACAGTCCCGGGTGAAACCTGGGATTACAACTCGAGCATGGACATGGTCCTTGCGGACCTCGAGATTGATCAGAAGCAGGTCAAGGCTTTGATGCATGCGCCTAAGAACGGTTTCTTCTACGTGCTGGATCGATCAAACGGAAAGCTGATCTCGGCTGAGAAGATCGCCAAGGTCACATGGGCCAGTCATATCGATATGGAAACCGGCCGTCCAGTGGAAATAGAGGGGCAGCGCTACAAGGACAAGCCCGCTGTCGTCTGGCCGAGTCCCTTCGGCGCGCATAACTGGCACGCCATGTCCTTTAGCCCACGTACAGGGCTGGCTTACATTCCAAAGCAGGAACTGCCGGGACAGTTCGATGATGAGGGCGTCAAGCAAGCGACCTGGGAATCGCCGGTATTTGGCGCCGATGTCGCGGTCGACGCTGGTTTTGGAAACAATATCCCGGCAAATGTAGGCACAAGCAGTCTCCTGGCCTGGAATCCCGTTACACAGAAAAAGGCCTGGGAAGTCCAGCAGCCTGAATTCTGGAACGCAGGAACCATGGTTACCGGCGGGGATCTAGTGTTTCAGGGTGGTGTCACCGGTGATTTTTCAGCCTTTGATGCAAAAACTGGTGAAAAGCTTTGGAACGTCAACGTGGGCAGCGGAATCAGTGCGCCGCCGGTCACCTTCGAAGCTGGGGGTACGCAGTATGTGTCTCTGCTCGTGGGTTGGGGTGGAGCGGCTACCTCCCTGGGAGGCGGAACCGCCCTGGCCCAGTTTGGTTGGGCGCACGGAGCACAGAAGCGCCAGCTCCTGACGTTCGCGCTTGGCCAGACCAAGAAAATTCCGGAGGTTGGTGACCCGCTCGTTGCGGAGCCGATCGTGTTGCCTGACTTCGAGATTGACGAGGAACGTGTCGCTCTGGGCAAGAAGCACTACCTGCGTCAGTGCGTGATCTGCCATGGTTCTGGCGCAGTCTCAGGCGGATACGCGCCCGACCTGCGTGCAACACCAATTGCGTTGTCGCTGCCCGCATTCAAGGCGGTTGTGGCAGACGGCGCCAAGATCAGTGGCGGCATGCCCGCTTATCCTGAGTTCAGCGAAGACGATCTGATCAGTCTGCAGCACTATCTGCGTAAGCGCGCCATGGAAACCAAGGAAGAGTCTGCAAGACTGGAAGCGGCGGCAGCTAAAGAATAGACGAGCTCATCTGAAGCTCTGCCTTCAAGGAGGCGGGGCCACAACGCGTGTGGCCGGAACTGCACCTTGGTGCCTTCGATCGGGGATCGGATGATTCCGATATTAAAGATGACAAAATAGGGCCGACTTGCTGGGGGAGGCTTCACTAATTACCTCGCCCCAGCGGGGCTCATTTTTTATTGCATTGTTTAATTCATGAATCTTCCTGTTCCTACCGATGTCTCCGGAATATTGAAAATGAGAGAGCCTCGTAGTCGGGCCAATAGTGGGGCGCTCCGCAAGCAGCTTCGTTCCGCGCGTGACTACGAGACCTGGGCAAGAATTGCACAAGAGTTGGATGTGCTCAGTGGGCGCGAGCTCTGGAAGCAGCGCGTCAAGAGCAATCAGTATGACTACGCCATGGTCGGGCGCAGGTTGGAAGAGTTTCGCACCCTGCGTGCATTGGGTGATGTTCGCGGACTGATCTTCGCCATAGAAGAGGGTGTCCACGGGAATCTCGGCGGCATGGGCAAGCCCAGTCTATTCAACCGCGCACGATTCGGTACCAAGCAGCAGATCGTCGAATTTGTCGACGAGGTGTGTAAGGTGCTGTCGATTATCGAGGCGATCCCGGATGAGCAGATGACGCTCAACGAGAAGCTCGACCTGTTCGGT
The DNA here is from genome assembly GCA_041603235.1 of Panacagrimonas sp. Classification (GTDB taxonomy): domain Bacteria; phylum Pseudomonadota; class Gammaproteobacteria; order Nevskiales; family Nevskiaceae; genus Panacagrimonas. Next base: position 222,400 of record JBFIES010000004.1, read on the forward strand.
CGCGCGAGCCACTGCTACGGGCGTTCAGCGCTGATGATGAGCAGTGGCGGAACTCTGATGTATTTTCACTTCGGAGTCGCCAAGAGCCTGTTTGAGAGGGGCGTTCTGCCCAATGTGATATCGGGATCCAGTGCCGGTGCGATCGTCGCTGCGGCTTTAGGTACTCACACCGACGAAGAACTAGCCTCATTCTTTACGCCGGAAAATCTGCATTTTGGTGAGGAGTGGGAGCCCAACCTTCTTGAGCGCACAACCGGCCTGCGTCGTATGTACAAGGCCGATGTGTTCGATCAGATTTTCGAGCGGCTCATTCCGGACATGACGTTTCGGGAGGCTTTCGAGTTGTCTGGCCGCAACATCAGCATTTCGGTCAGTCCCTGTGAACGCCACCAACGCCCCCGTCTGCTCAATGCAGTGACATCGCCGCATGTACTGATCAGGTCCGCGGTCCGCGCGTCCTGTGCGATTCCCGGCATTTTTGAGCCCGTGCAACTTCTTGCCCGTGATGCGAACGGCGAGACGGTTCCCTACCTCAAGTCACGCTGGATTGATGGCGTGTTCGCGGCAGATCTTCCGGCCAAGCAACTGGGCCGGCTTTACGGCATCAATCATTACATCGTCAGCTATATCAATCCGGTATTGATGCCTGCGTTCCGGGACGCGCCAGGCCGGAAGAGTCGGCTGAAGCCGTTCACAACCATGCTCAAGGGTGCTGCACAGGATTTCGTGAAATCCGCAGACGTTGTGCTGGGCAAGTATCTTCCGGCCTCAACTCTGGGCGCGGCCAACAAGGTTGTGCATGACCTGCTGTCGCAGGATTACGTTGGTGACATCAATATCGCGCCACATCAGCGGCTGGTTTCGCCATTCAAGCTGCTGTCACCAAACACTTTGGAAGAGATCAGTGACCTGGTCTTGGAGGGTGAACGTCAGACCTGGCCAAAGATCGAGATGATTCGAATTTCCGGTTTGATCAGTAGGGAGTTGGACCAGATTCTCGGGCGCTGCGAGGGTCGCAAAAGGCGGGCTCCCGGCCTACGTTTTCCATCGATTGCATCGCAGTAAGCGGTTGCCGCTCGATGCGCGCCTGCGGGCGCTTATCTTCATCTGATCTGCGCTCGGCAGTGCTGAGTTCGTGTGCAATGTCTGCGCGCGCCGGTTTCAGTCTGTACTGAACCACTGCTGATTGCTCCGTCTGGTGTCACGCGGAATTTTGGCGAGCCTCCAAACGAAAAAAAGCGTGACGGTTTCCCGCCACGCTTTCAATTTCACTCTCTACGATGCATTCGACCTGCCCGCTGATGCGGGCAGGTCGAATCAGTGCTTACTTGACCTCAGCGGTGACCTCGATCGGGGCGACCAGTGCCCGTCCCTTGGTGACCTTGAGCTCAACGCGTCGGTTGAGGGCGCGTCCTTCCTTGGTGCCATTGTCGGCAATCGGCACACTCTCACCAAAGCCGAGTGTCGTCATGCGCGCCGGATCAACACCCAGGTTGGCAAGATAGGCCTTGACCGACTTGGAGCGTCCTTCCGACAGACTCTGGTTGTAGCCGTCAGAGCCGAGACTATCGGTATGTCCGCGCAGCTCGACCTCAATCACTCTGGAGCGATTCAGGGCTTCGCCTACACCGTCGAGAATCTTCTCGGCTTCAGGTGTGAGGGTGACCTTGTCGAATTCGAAGGTCACACCACGCAGGACAATCACGTCGCCTTCAGCGCAACCGTCAAGATTGACGGGCTGGCCAGGGATCGGATCTTCGCACTCAGGCAGCGGGCAACCATTTTCATCAACCTGCACACCAGGTGGGGTGTCCGGGCATTTGTCGAGGTCATCCGGCACACCATCGCCATCGGAATCGAGAGGTGCTTTAGGCTCTTCCACTACAACAGGAGCCGGAGGAGGCGGTGGCGGTGCTGCAGGCGGCTCAGGATCCTTGTGGAACAGCGCGTAACGCAGCGTCACGACCAGCGCTTCCGATCGATAATCTTCGCGAATCGTCCGGGTTGTGCTGCCGTCAGTGAAGTTGTACTGGCCAACTTCCGAATTCTGATGGCGATAGTCCAGCGAGGTCGTGAATCTGGAGGTCCAGTCGTATGCGAGACCAAAGCCGACCTGGAAGATGTCGCCGTCCTGGCTCTGCTCATCCTGAGCACTGCGTATGCCGCGATAGTTCAGATCGTTTACCAGTACATCGGAGTAGCCGTAGCCGCCGCCGAGGTAGGGGTGCAGCCGACCGCCCTTGTTGAAATCAAACCAGAGGTTTGCGGTCACGCTTTCGGCTTCAATGTGGCCGGCGTCGTCGGTGAATTGCGGTGTCAGGACGTCGTTGCTCTTTTCCTGATCGTTGAGACGCATGGAGTATTCGATTTCCGGGCGGAGGCCCATGCCCCAGAATCCAAGGTCAAAGCTCCAGCCAATAACGGCACCGTACAAGCCACCATCGTCGTAATGAGCGCTGGTGACCAGTGAGTCTGGGGCAACGATTGGATCGCCAAAGACACGGAAGTCCTGACGAGCGACCTTATTGGCACCGCCGTGAATTCCGAGATAGAACCCTTCGCCGGCAGAGGCGGGGGCTGAAATCATCGCCCCCAATATGAAGGCTGACCCAGCTATGGAGCCCAGCCAATGGCGCTTCGGCATCATTTTTTCTCTCCGCAATGATTTGGTTTCAGATGGTGATTCTTGTTGCGCTTCGCCGTCGGCCAAGCACGATTATTAGTAGTTTACATCACACTATTGTTTCACATTGTGCCGCTTTGCGATCAAATTGCCCAGCCGGCCTTAACCGCACCCACCAAATACTGAGTGCCCACGTTGCCGCAATGGGTTCAATTTGGAGAATTACTCAAATCGGCGTCATCCGGAGACAAGCGAAGCTGGTCGATCATCTCTCCAATTTCGGCAGGCGGTGGTCGGGTGACAGCACAGACCAGTTTTGCGACGAGCAGATTGATGAAAGCGCCAACAATGCCGAAGGCTTCTGGCGATATGCCAAATAGCCAGTTCTCCGGTTTGTCATCCAGCCACTGAGTTCCGGCAACGAAGAACCAGCCCTTGTAGATGAAGATGTAGATCAAGGTGCAGCCCAGTCCGGCGAGCATGCCTGCGATGGCGCCGGGCCGGTTCATGCCACGGTCGAAGATGCCCATCATCAGCGCCGGAAACAGGGACGCGGCGGCCAGTCCAAAGGCAAGGGCGACCACCTGCGCCGCAAACCCTGGTGGATTGAGGCCCAGATACCCCGCAACCAGCACAGCGACTGCCATCGAGATGCGCCCCGCCATCAGTTCCTGCTTTTCGGTGATTCGCGGCGTGAACATGCCTTTCAATAAGTCATGTGAGATAGATGAAGCGATGGCCAGCAGAAGCCCCGCAGCCGTAGACAATGCCGCTGCCAGGCCGCCCGCTGCCACCAGCGCGATGACCCAATTGGGCAGGTTGGCGATCTCGGGATTCGCCAGGGCCATGATGTCCCGGTCAACGGTGGTCAGTTCGTTACCACGCCAACCCATGTTCTGTGCCTTGTTAGCGAAGGCGGGGTTGCTGTCATCGTAATACTGAATGCGGCCATCTTCGTTCTTGTCTTCGAATACCAGCAGGCCAGTTTTTTCCCAGTTGCGGAACCATTGGGGGCGCTGCTCGTACTCAAGGTTTGCCGCGGGCTCGCCGACCGGTCCGCTCTGAACGGTTTGAAGCAGGTTGAGTCGCGCCATGGCACCGACACCCGGTGCCGTCGTAAATAGAATTGCGATGAAGATTAGCGCCCAACCTGCTGATTTTCTTGCATCAGAAACTTTAGGAACTGTAAAAAATCTGATGATCACATGGGGCAGACCGGCCGTCCCGACCATCAGAGAAGCGGTGAGGAAGGCCATGTTCAGGTCGGTGCCCTTGTGCGCGGTGTACTGCGCGAAGCCCAGGTCGGTGACCACCTGATCGAGACGATCGAGCAAAAAGGTGCCACTGCCGTCCGCCATGGACGAACCCAGACCCAATTGCGGGATGGGCATGCCGGTCAGAGCAAGAGATATGAAAATGGCGGGAACGGTATAGGCAAAAATCAGTACGCAGTACTGCGCAATTTGCGTGTAGGTAATGCCTTTCATGCCGCCTAGCACGGCGTAGAAGAACACGATGCCCATGCCAGTGAGCACGCCCACCTCGTAAGGCACCTGCAAGAAGCGGCTGAAGGCGACGCCCACCCCCTTCATCTGGCCGATTACATAGGTAATCGAGGCAACGATCAGACAAATGACGGCCACCATGCGCGCGGTGCGCGAGTAGAAGCGCTCGCCGATGAACTCCGGAACGGTGAATTTGCCGAACTTGCGCAGGTAGGGCGCCAGCAACAGGGCAAGTAGCACATAGCCGCCGGTCCAGCCCATCAGATAGGCAGAAGCGTCATAGCCCAGAAAGCCGATGATGCCGGCCAGTGAAATAAAAGAGGCGGCGCTCATCCAGTCGGCGGCGGTGGCCATGCCGTTGGCGACGGGGTTAATGCCGCCGCCCGCAACATAAAAGTCCTTGGTGCTGCTTGCGCGTGCCCAGAAGGCAATACCGAGGTACAGGGCAAAGGTGGAGCCGACGACCCAGTAGGTCCATGCCTGGGCGCTCACTTGCTGGAACCCTTGTTGGCAAAGCGCGCATCAAGCGCATTCATTTTTCGCGCATAGACAAAGATCAGGATCACAAAAATATAGATCGAGCCCTGCTGCGCAAAGAAAAAGCCAAGCGGGTAACCGCCGATCCTGAACTGATTGAGAATGTCTGCGGCAAAAATGCCGAAGCCGAAGGAAACCACAAACCAAACCACGAGCAGCTGCGCCACGAGCCGCAGATTGGCTTTCCAATAGTCACTATTGGTTCCGGAAGTGTTCTTCATTGTTAGTGCTCTCTTCCCTCAATAAAGTTGGCCAGCCACAACAGGGGGGCCGCGTCTTCACCAAATATGGTCAGGGCCAGCCGCGCTGACTCGAACAGGTCCATCGCTCGCTCCTTGGCAGCGCGCAGCCCAAGAACGGCCGGATAGGTCGACTTCTGGCTCGCTTCGTCCTTGCCCGCGGTCTTGCCCAGCACAGAGCTGCAACCTTCCACATCGAGTACGTCATCCTGAATCTGGAAGGCGAGGCCGATGCATTTGCCATAACGATCGAGCGCGCTGGACTTGGATGCATCGACTTGCCCGGCGCTGGCGCACACCAGGCGCAGGCAGGCGCGCAGGAGGGCGCCGGTCTTGTGCACGTGCAGGGCTTCGAGTTCTGCAATGCTCAGATTCTGTCCTTCGGACGCCAAGTCTATAGCCTGGCCGCCGACCATGCCGCGGGAGCCGGAAGCCAGGGCGAGCTCGCGAACCATGGCAATGCGGGCATCGGCACTCAAGCTCTGGTCTTCAGCCAGTACCTGGAAGGCCAGTGTCTGCAAGGCGTCACCCACCAGAATGGCAGTGGCTTCATCAAATTTCTTGTGCACTGAAGGTTGTCCGCGACGCAGATCATCATCGTCCATCGCCGGCAGATCGTCATGGACCAGTGAATACGCATGGATCATCTCGATTGCGCAGGCTGCGCTATCGACTCTCTCCGCCTCGATCTTCAGGGTTTCGGCGGCGGCATAGCAGATCATGGCGCGCAGTCGCTTGCCGCCATCGCTGGCGTAGTGCATGGCCTCGTGGAGTCTGGCCGGGTGCTGCGTGATGGGCGGTAGTCTTCCGCTCAGCGCCTGCGCGGTGCGTTCCCGGTACTGCGTAACCCGATCAGAAAACGGTGCTGGCATCACGCTGCGTCGCCGTCTTCAGCAGGCGCGTCATCCAGCAGGTCGCGCACCTTGAGCTCTGCCGTTTCCAGAGATTTCCGGCAACTACGCGCCAGAACGGTGCCACGTTCAAACAGTTTCAGCGATTCTTCAAGATGCAGATCGCCGCTTTCCATCTGCTCGACGATCTTGTCGAGTTCCTGCATTTCCTGTTCGAAGCGAGCGACCTCGTCATTGGCGGAGAGCTTGTCAGCGGCGTCAGGTGTGGACGGCGAGGCTTGTGGGGCGGCTTTCTTGGGCATCTTCAGGAAGCGGGTTATGAGTTTGCATAGTCTAGCGCGACCGGCCTTGCGCGACGTCGGCTTGCTAGGCCCAAGGTCATCCGATACCGTTCGCGCCGCCTTCCCGCATGTCGACTAGAAGTTCATGGCTGATTCGAAAACCTACGGTGCTGAATCCATTGAAGTGCTCCAGGGACTTGACCCGGTGCGCAAGCGCCCGGGTATGTATACGGACACCGCGCGGCCCAATCATCTCGCGCAGGAAGTCATCGACAATGGTGTAGACGAGGCCCTGGCCGGCCACGCGACGCGGCTGGACGTGACCCTTTTTGCGGACGGATCGCTAGAAGTTGCCGATAACGGCCGGGGCATGCCGGTGGATATCCACCCTGAACACAAGGTCAGCGGCGTCGAACTGATCCTGACCAAGCTGCATTCCGGCGCCAAATTTTCCAACAAGATGTACCAGTTTTCGGGTGGCTTGCACGGTGTGGGCGTGAGTGTGGTCAACGCACTGTCGACCCGGCTTGAAGTGCGGGTTCGGCGTGATGCCACCGAATACGAAATGGAATTCGCCGGCGGCGAAACAAAGCGCAAGCTGGAACCGCTTGGGCCTGTCGCCAAGTCCAGGACCGGCACGACCCTCCGATTCTGGCCCGACGCGAAGTACTTCGATAGCGTCAAATTCAGCGTTCCGAGGCTCAAGCAGAATCTGCGCGCCAAGGCTGTCTTGTGTCCCAACCTGCGGGTATCGCTGGATGATCAGATCAATGGCGAGAAGATCGTCTGGCAGTTTGAAAATGGTCTGACCGATTACCTGATCGATTCGCTCAAGGGTATCGAGACGCTGCCGTCAGAACCTTTTGTCGGGAGTTTCAAGGGCAAACGCGAAGAAGCGGACTGGGCCTTGGTCTGGATCAATGGTGATGGGCCCAGTGAACCCGTGGCCGAGTCCTATGTGAACCTGATTCCCACGGTTCAGGGCGGCACCCATGTCAATGGGCTGCGAACCGGCCTGACGGAAGCCATTCGCGAGTTCTGTGAATTCCGGAATCTGTTGCCTCGCGGCATGAAGCTGGCCCCGGACGATGTGTGGAACGGCTGCGCCTATGTGCTCAGCGTCAAGATGCAGGACCCTCAATTTGCAGGGCAGACCAAGGAAAGACTTTCGTCCCGCGAAACCGCCGCTTTTGTGTCCGGCGTGGTGCACGACTCGTTCGGCGTCTGGTTGAATCAACATCCGGATCAGGGTGAGCTGATCGCACAGCTGGTGATTGCCAACGCCAGCGCGCGCATGCGCCAGGCCAAGCAGATCGTGCGCAAGAAAGTGACCAGTGGTCCCGCATTGCCGGGCAAGCTCGCTGACTGCGTTCTCACCGACCTGACCCAGACCGAGCTGTTTCTGGTTGAAGGTGATTCCGCGGGCGGCTCTGCAAAACAGGCCCGCGACCGCGATACGCAGGCGATCATGCCGCTGCGCGGAAAGATTCTGAATACCTGGGAAGTGGACGCATCCGGGGCTCTGGCCTCGCAGGAGATTCACGACATCAGCGTGGCCATTGGCGTGGACCCTGGGTCGTCGGACCTGAGCAACCTGCGGTACGGCAAGATCTGCGTTCTGGCCGATGCTGATTCCGATGGTCTGCACATTGCCACTTTGCTGTGCGCTCTGTTCCTGCGGCATTACCGTCCGCTGGTCGAAGCCGGGCACATCTATATCGCCATGCCGCCGCTGTTTCGTATAGACGCTGGCAAGAACGTGTTTTATGCGCTGGACGAGGCTGAGAAGCAGGGCGTACTGGACCGGCTTGCCGCAGAAGGCAATCGCGCCAAGATTCAGGTCACTCGCTTCAAAGGCCTTGGCGAGATGAATCCGCTGCAGTTGCGCGAAACCACGATGTCTGCTGATACGCGTCGCCTGGTGCAATTGTCGGTTGAACAGCTTCAGGAGAATGAGCCGGATCTGTCTCATCAGCTAATGGATATGCTCCTGGCCAAGAAGCGGGCCGGAGACCGGAAAAGCTGGCTGGAGCGGGAAGGCAATCGCGCCGAGGTCTAGCGCGCATTTGCCCACGCTTCGAGCCATTGAATCCAGACACGCTTACTGACGACAAACTGATTGCTGCTTTGAAGCAGTGGTTCGGCTTTGAATCTTTCAGGCCGGGTCAGGAGACCGTGGTCAGAGATGCGCTAGCGCAGCGTGATCTGCTCGCGGTCATGCCCACCGGCGGTGGAAAGTCATTATGTTTCCAGCTGCCAGCGATGTTGAACAGCGGTGTGACGATTGTGGTCTCGCCGCTGATTGCCCTGATGCACGATCAGGTGCGCTTGCTGCGCGACATGGGCATCGCAGCAGAATTCGTCAATTCCAGTCTGAGTGCCGATCAGATGCGCCAGGTCTGCGCCTCGGTCCTTGCCGGCGAGGTCAAGCTGCTTTACCTGGCACCCGAGCGACTGCTCATGCCCGAGTTTCTGTCCGGGTTCATGTCGCAATTGGCCCAGTCACCGGGGATTGCCGGCATCACCGTCGACGAAGCACATTGCGTTTCGGAGTGGGGGCATGACTTCAGGCCGGAGTACCGCCAGCTGGGTCGACTCCGTGATTATTTTCCTGATGTACCGGTGTTCGCGTTTACCGCGACAGCAACCGATCGGGTTCGTACGGACATCCTCCATCAACTGGGCTTGCGTGATCCCGCCGTACACGTTGCCAGCTTCAATCGTCCCAATCTGCAGTACGCCGTCAAGACCAAGGGGCGCAATGCCTTTTCCGAGCTATTGGCGATAGCGCGCAAGGGCGGCTCGGGCATTGTTTATTGCCTTTCCCGCAAGCGGGTGGAAGAGCTGGCCCAAAAACTCATTGCAGAAGGGATTGACGCTCTGCCGTATCACGCCGGCCTTGGAGCACAGCTGCGCAGCGACAATCAGGAAGCATTTGTACGCGACGATGCACAGGTCATGGTGGCTACGGTTGCGTTCGGCATGGGCATCAATAAGCCGGACATACGCTGGGTTGTTCATTTCGACCTGCCGCGCAGCATGGAAGCCTACTATCAGGAGATGGGGCGCGCGGGGCGCGATGGTGAGGCTGCCGAGTGCACCTTGTTCTTCGGGGTCGGAGATATCAGGACGGCTGAGTTTCTGATCACCCAGAAAGTGGATCCACATAGCGGCGAGCCGCTCGAAGCCGAACAACGCATTGCGCGTCAGCAGCTGCGGCAGGTGCTGGACTATGCGGAGAGTGCGGAGTGCCGGCGGGCCGTTCAGTTGCGCTATTTTGGCGAGTCGCATCCGGGCAGCTGCGGTGCCTGTGATAACTGCCTTGAGCCCAAGGCCGTAGAGGATTGGACGCTTGAGGCTCAGCAGTTGCTGTCATGCATTGCCCGGCTCGCTCAGCGCAACGAACGTTTCGGGGCTACCGCCGTCATCGAGATTTTGCGTGGTGTCGAGAATCAGAAACTGATCGACCGCGGCCATCAGAGCTTGAGCACCTACGGTATCGGCAAGCATCGCTCGCACGACGAATGGCGCAATCTGGTGCGCGCCCTGCGCCATCAAGGGCTGCTTGGCGAGACCGGTGATGGGTATCCGGTGCTGAAACTGGTACAGGACAGCCGGCCGGTCCTCAAGGGTGAGAGAAAAGTGATGATTGTGCCGCTGCCGTCCAAGGAGCGAGGCCGCCGCGGCAAACGCGGCGCACAGGATATTTCAGGTGCCTTGCCGCCATCCGAGGCCTTGTTTGAAAGACTGCGCAGCCTGCGAAAGAAACTGGCCGACGAACAGGGTGTTCCACCTTACGTGGTTTTTGGTGACACAAGCCTGCGGGAAATGTCAGCGCGTCAGCCGGAAACGGCGGAGCAGTTTGCAGATATTTCGGGCGTTGGTGAGCGCAAGCTGGCGCGTTATGGCGCGTTGTTTGTGGATCTCATTCGGGACTTCCGCCAGGAAACGGGCGCCAGTCTGGAAGACAACAGCGGAGATTTTGGTAGCAGCAACGCGTCGCCGGAACTCCCCGATGCTGACCGCCAAACCATCAGGGACACCCAGGAGCTTCTTGAGCAGGGCCTGGACCTTCAGGGAATTGCCGCGGCTCGGGGCATTTCGCCTGGAACCGTGTGCGCCCATCTGGAAGCCCTGCTGGCGTCGGGCGCGTCGTTGGATCTGAGTGCCATTGTGCGTGCCGAACAACTTGAATCCATGGTGCAGGCCTTGCAGGTCCACGGACATGTGCGGCTAAAGCCGGCCTGGGAGGCAATGGCGGGTGAGGCCAGCTACGACCTGCTCAGGCTGGCCCGAGGATACCTGCTGGGCAGGGAAACGCAGGCGCCAGACTGAACCAACTTGAAGCGCAACTTGTGCAGGTTTACTGTCGGCCACTCTGAACCCACGACGACGGTCCGATGAAGCACCTGGCATTGGCGGCACTGATGACCCTGCATTGCCTGACAGCCTTCGCGCTGAGCGAAGATGCAGCCGGAACTTATGTGGCCCTGACAGAAGACGGCCAGCCCGTCGAAAAAATCCTCCGCGTCAGCAAGACCGATTCGGGATGGCGTTTCGAGGATGGTCAGCCGGATGGTTCATGGCTGGATGTGAGCTGTCATGGCGGTTGCGAGCATGTGGAATCCGGGCCGGATGATCTGATCCGCTTCTTTGGGTCCAGTCCGCCCGAGAACGTCTATCCCGAATGTATTCATAACGCCGAATTCGCTTTCTGCAGAATGGTACGTGGCGAGCGGGGACCGGAAGAGGAAGGCTTCGTTCTGGTCGTGCGAGCGCCGCAGGGCTGGTATCCCATTCCCATGGCTCGCGTGGCCGATGCACCCGGGGGTCCCGGGAAAGATGAGAAACGGATCGAGGAACTCGAAGCCGCTTCATGCGGCAACCGATACATGCAAGCGCAGTCGTGAGTCTCGATCCCGACCTCGAGCTGGATGTTTCCACTGCCGTAGCATTGCTCCGCTCGGCCAGGAAATTGCTGGTGATCACTGGGGCCGGAATATCAGCAGATTCTGGTATGCCTACCTACCGGGGAATTGGCGGACTGTATGAACGCCAGGACACTGACGACGAGATGCCCATCGAAGTCGCACTGTCCGGGCCCATGTTCGAATCCCGGCCAGAATTGACCTGGAAATATTTGTCACAGATTGAAACCGCCTGCCGCGGCGCGCAGCCAAACGAGGCGCATCGCGCGCTGAGCCGAATGTCACACAGCTTCGAGCGCATGACGGTGCTGACCCAGAATGTGGACGGTTTTCATCGCGACGCCGGGCAGGAAGAACTCATCGAAATGCACGGTAACGTGCACGAGCTGTACTGCACCGAGTGCGGAAAGGAGGAATGGGTACAGGATTACGCCTCACTATCAATGCCGCCTTACTGTGCAGATTGCCGTGGCATGGTCCGTCCGAGAGTCGTGCTTTTTCAGGAAATGCTGCCTGACAGTGCATTGCGTCAGTTCGAACAAACCCTGGAAAATGGTGTCGATGCGGTGATGACTATCGGGACCAGCAGTGGATTCCCATATATATCCGGGCCGGTTGTCCGCGCGGCGCGCATGGGGTTGCCGACCATAGAAATCAATCCGGGCGACACGGAAGTATCGGGTGTCGTCGGATTGAGAATCAGGGCGCGAGCAGCACAGGTGCTGCCGCGAATAGAGCATCTGCTGGCAAGCTGATGCCCGGATTCGGGATCAGATGGCGCCAGCGTCTTTGAGCAGTGCAGTGATGGCCTTTGCAATATCAGCGTAGCCCTCGGCGTTGGGATGAATCTGATCTGCCTTTCGATCGGCGTCCCCAAGGACTTCGGCGATGATTTCGTTTTCGATTGGAATGGCGTACTGAGCAGCAAGCTCAGCGTAGATCGGCTCACTCTTGAGGGAGAAAAGGGCAGGCTCGGGTACGCCCAGAAGAACCAGCGCAATGCCACGGTCCCGCACGATCTCGATCATCTCTATCAGAGCGCCCCGCATTGCGTTGCGATCATGCTTTCGCAACATGTCGTTTCCGCCCAGGCACAGGATCACCAAAGCCGGATCACTGTCATCTAGCAGCCCGGGTAGACGTTGGAGACCCTGCCGGGATGTTTCACCGGGTATCCCGGCATTGATGACGGTGTGCCCTGTCAGTCCTTCGAGAACGGCTGGATAACTCTGGTTGCGTTCCGCTCCTGTGCCGTAGGTAAGACTGTCTCCAAAGGCCAGAATCCGTGCATCACTTTGCAAGGGAGCGAGGCTGGCCGTCGAAGAAGGCCTGGAGCAGGCCGACAGCAATATCAGGCCAAATGCGAAGAGCAAAATTTGCACGGCTCGCTTTGCGTTGTACATTGGCAGCTTCATCTGATCTTTATCGCGAATACTCATGCTCTACACACTTGATGGCCGGACACCGATTCTCAAAGGCAACAATTATGTCGCGCCCAATGCCAGCCTGATCGGGCGTGTGTGTTTGGAGCAGGGTGCCAGCGTTTGGTTCAACTGTGTCCTGCGCGGCGACACGGACGATATTGTGGTGGGCGAGGGCAGCAATGTTCAGGATGCCTGCGTGCTGCATACCGACGCCGGAATCAAGTTGCGAATCGGCAGCAATTGCACCATCGGCCATATGGTGATGTTGCATGGCTGCGACATTGGTGACGGCAGTCTGGTCGGCATCGGCAGTGTCATTCTCAACAATGCCAGGATCGGCAAGAACAGCATTGTGGGCGCCGGAAGTCTGGTGCCGGAGCGTAAGCAGTTTCCGGACAATGTGCTCATCATGGGCCAACCGGCGAAGGTTGTGCGGGAGATTGGGCCCGCTGAGTTCAAGCTGCTGGCTGCCAGTGCAGAGATTTATCGGGCTAATGGCGCTCGCTACACAGCGGGCCTGCAAGCTGTTACTGAGAGGTCCGAGAATGGTGGTGGCGTGAGTTGAGGCGTGCCCTCAGGCTCTGTTTTCGCCGTCCTTGGGGTAGAGATAATCAAGGAGGCGACCGCAGCCACCGCTGATTTCGGACCATTTCGCGATGTTGAGCTCAATAACCGCAAAAGCCCCTGTGGGCATCTCCTGAAACGGGCAGGTCGCGAGCCAGCAGGCGAGGTCCGAGAACCCGGGGTTGTGGCCCACCAGCAGGGCATGATTTGAATCGTCTCCCAGTTCACAGACGACTTGAATCAATGACTGCGTGCTGGCGTCGTAAATGCGCGGATCTTCACGAAAACGGATGTCTGGGAGGCATTCAGCATAGTGGCGCGCCGTGGTCAGTGCACGGACTGCAGGGCTGCTGACGATCAGATCAGGCTTTCTTTCCAATGCGGCGAGTCGCTTGGCCATGAAAGGGGCGTCGCGCAGGCCACGATTATTGAGGGGGCGATCAAAGTCGGACAGGCCCGCATCGTTCCAGGAAGATTTGGCGTGGCGGGCTAGTGTGAGTCGGCGCATTGAGAATGGGTCCTGGCGCTGAATGGTGGTGAGGGTTGCGGGATTCTGTGTCTGCACTTCGTATTGCCGAAGTTGTGATGCTTATCGCGGCTCGGCCATCTTCCCCCGAATTCAGGGCAGGTTTCCACTGCCGCGTTAGGATGTACTGGCCATCGATTCATGATCGACCGCGTAAACCCGGGTCCGGCGCATGTACAGGAAATTTCCGGACTCGATAACTGGTCTTGCCGGGAGGAAGCGTGTTGAAGATATCTTGCCGATCCATTGCCCTGGTTATGGGTTTTTTTCTGGCTACGGTTGCCGTTGCTGAACCCCTGAAGGTCGGAGTGCGTGAAACGCCTCCATTTGCTCAGAAGCAGAGTGATGGTCAGTGGAAAGGCATCAGTGTCGATTTGTTTGAGCAGGTGGCCACTGAGATGGGACTCGAGTACGAATTGGTATCCCAGCCCCTGCTCGAGCCCATGTTCTCCGCACTCGGAAGCGGCGAGCTGGATGCTGCTATCGGCGCGTTGACGGTTACCTCAGAGCGTGAGGAGCTGATTGACTTCTCACATGCTTTCTTCAATTCCGGGGTGGGCATCGCTTCTCAGCAGGAGAGCGGGTCGATGCTGGGCGCGGCACGTGCCCTGATATCACCCGGATTTCTGTCGGCAGTTGGCGCGCTTGGCTTGCTGCTGCTCGTCGTGGGGCTGCTCATCTGGCTGGTAGAGCGCAAACACAACCCGCAGTTTCCGGGTGATCCTGCTACGGGAATTGGCGACGGGTTTTGGTGGTCTGCGGTGACGATGACCACGGTCGGTTACGGCGATAAGGCCCCGGTCACTTTCGCCGGGCGCGTTCTGGGGGTGATCTGGATGTTCGTCGGCATCATCACGATTTCCGGCTTTACCGCCGCCATGACCTCCAGTCTTACACTGCAGAATCTGCAGGGCCGTGTCCAAGGCCCAGAGGATCTGCCCAGGGTGCGAGTCGTCAGCGTTGCAGGTTCAACTGCCGCGGACCTGCTAGATTCGCGCGGGATTCGTTTCAAGAGTGAACCTGATGCAGCCTCCGCGCTGGCATTGCTTAAAGCCGGCGAGGTCGATGCCGTGGTCTACGATCGGCCTGTCTTGCGTTACCTGATTCATTCAGGAGAGATGTCGCAGTTGCATCTGTTGCCACAGGACCTGGTTGAAGAGTCCTACGCAATCGGACTGCCACCGGGAAGCCCGCTTCGCGAAGAGATCAACCGTCGAATGCTCGAGCTGAGGTCCAAGCCCGAATGGAATGACACGCTGGAACGCTACCTCGGTGCTTGACGGCCGTTCGTGTGAAAGCGTGGATTCGCGGTTCAGGATACCCGCTCGCAATGGCAGTGTTGCCCCGTTCATCCTGATCCACTCAGAATCGGGTCGCATGTTTGGCGACAAGCCCTGTTGACTGAGCTCAGGGCTTGATCCTAGTAGAGTCGGTTCCCTTCCTATCGGAGCAGGTACAGATGATCAGAGTGTTGCTGATTGACCATGAAAGTGGCGCTATCGAACGCGGCGGACGGGAATTGATGGATTCCTGGGATTGCCAACGTCAGACACTCTGGATGGATCTTGAAGCCGAAGAGGCTCGTCCGGAGCGTGCATTGCTGGCCGATGAATTCGGCATAGACCACATGGCTATCGACGATGCACAGCGAAAGCGACACCCCCCCAAGCTCGAGTGGTTCGATGACTATTTTTTCCTGTTGCTGAAAGGCTTTTCCGCTGAAACCGACAGCATTGATTTCTCCGTCATTCACATCTCTTTTTTCTGCGGCCAGAATTTTCTGCTTACGCGGCATGCTGAAGTTTCTCCCAGCATCAACCGGACCCTGGACGGTTTGCACGCCATGTCCCCGGAAGCGAGAAAGCACCCCGGGCATCTGCTCTACAAGATCGTGCGAACCATCATCGATCGCTACTCTCCAATCGTTCTCAATCTGGAGTCCAGGTTGGAGACGCTTGAAGAGGAAATGCTGGAGAACGCGCGAGATGAGTTGCTCAACGAGCTGGTCAGCTATAACAGCCGTCTGCGCAAGCTTCGCCGCATATTCGCTTATCAGCAGGCTCTGCTGTCAGAGCTCAAGGGCGAAGGCTTGCATTCACTTCAGGACAACTATCGGCATGAGTTCCAGGATGCTTTTGAACAGATGGAGCGTCTGGCGAGCCTGACCGACATGCTGCAAAGCCTGACCGGGGACCTCATCAATGGATATATATCGGTGGCGTCGCACCGGCTAAACAACATCATGAAGACCCTGACGATTGCGTCGGTCATTTTTCTGCCGCTGACATTTGTCGCCGGCATTTACGGCATGAATTTTCAGCACATGCCTGAACTCAGTTCCAAGGATGGCTATTTCATCGTTCTGGGTTTCATGGTCTTTCTGGCGATCTGCCTGTTGTTCGTATTCAGAAAGAAGCGCTGGCTCTGATTCAGAAGGAGCGCTGCCAGCGCATGCCGAGAAAGTCGGGTCCGACCACGGGTGCCAGATGGGTGGCATTTTCAGGTGTGACGAACAATTTGGAAATGCCGTAGGAGAGAAGGGCAGCCGCGCCTACGTCTCGCCAACGATGGTGGTCAGTATCCACACGGACCCAGGCCACGTACGCCACTGCGGCATAGGCGGGTACGCCATACTTCCAGCCGTAGCGGTCCTGAAGAAAGGCAGCGCTGGAGGTGGTGAAACCAACATGACCTGAGGGGAACCCATAAGGGCTGCCATTAGGTCGCTCGCCATATTCGGTGTCGTTGAACGCCAGGCGCAGAGCGGAATTGACGACCAGGCTTGCGCCGGTGCTGCGTAGAAACTGAAACGCGCCTTCTTTGTCTTCCTTCTGCCAGGTCACACCGAGCGTGGCAAATGGGAGGATCGCTGTGACGATATCGCCCGGCAATTCGCGTTCACCGGCCTGCGTGTTGAACGACAGCAACAGTGAGACAAGGACGATGGCACATGTTGATTTGCTTTTATTCAAGAGTGTCTCCAGAACTTATTGATGATCTGACTGCAGACCAGGGTCTCCGGGGCCGCCTTCACTGCGTGGACGCCAGTCCACCGCACCGGAGCGTGTCTGGCCGAGATAGGCGTAACCGACGTTGAAAGCGATGACCTGCTGGTGGGTGTCGTCGAAGCCGTCAAACTGAGCGTCTCTGCGTGAGGTGACGACGCCAAAGGTCATGGCATGGAGTTTGTGCACCCGAACCGTCAAAGTGACATCGGCTCGGAATATGTTCTCTTCGCCGCCTTGGATATCTGTGCCGATGTCGCTGACGTGGTACTGGCGAACATTCATGTCCAGAGATGCACGGTCGCCGTGGATCAAGCGCATCGCGACCAGTGCCTGGCCGGATAATCCGTTCTGGTAATCACGATCCTGGGCGCGGTTGTTTTCGAGTGCGCCGGCTGAGCCGTAGCCAAGGCCACCAAGAACCGTACCCTGCAGAGCCCATTTCTCCGATATCCACCACTGTCCGGTCGTGCCCAGTCCCAGGCCGGTGGTCGATATGCGGAAAATCTGTGGTGCGAGATAGTCGTAGGTGCCGTAGAGGCCCCACACACCGCGGTAGTTATCGCCCGCTTCATAGTCGGTGCCGTAAAGCAGACCGCGACTGATGACGTTCTCTAGAAAGTTGCTCGACGCAGCCGAGAACTGAAAATGAAAGTAGTCAAACGGACGATCGTACGTATATCCCTTCTTGCCCGGCAGGCCGTAAGCGATGGTGAAATCTCCCGTTACCGTACCGGTATCGTAACTCTGCGGAATCGGCAGGGCCTCTGCATCGCGATTGGTATTCACGTTGCTGTCCACACTGGAATCCACATTGAGCCCCAGGCCGATGCGGGTGTAGACCGCAGGATTGTGGCTTCGAAAAACCCCGTCGAAACGATCTCCAAAAGCGAGACGGTTGAAGCCGGTTGCTGGCGACAGCGCTGCAGCACCAAGCTCGTGCCAAAGCCCCGGTTTGCCACCACTGCTTTCAAGCAGCAGGCTCGCCATCCTGAACAGGGGCTCGCCCAGGAATCCGCCCCCGATGCCGGTGGTGATTTGGTCATTAATGGAGGGCGGGGTGCGCTCGCCAGCAATTTCCCAAGCCGCGCTGCCAAGCACCGTGTAGGCAGTCGACGTCCAGTAGCCGTGTCCGGCTGAGCGCGCGAAGCCGTGATACATCGACCCCTGGTAGGGATGCCCAAACTGATTGATGTCAAATGGGTCGTTGTCGTAGACCCAGCTGCCCTTGAAGTTGCGCTCCAAGGAGTCCTTGTCCACGTCGTAATCGGATGTGCCTGAGAATTCCCGGTTGAACTGATTGAGCAAAAAATCGAACAGGAAGATATCGGCAGCCGGGATCCACCAGCTGGTTCCTTCCTCTGTGCCCCATTCAAGAACAGGCTCGGGAGGCGGTTCGGCAAATGCCGTAGGCGCGCGCTGCTGCTCGGGTGAGTCGATAGGGGGATCGGGCTGATCCTGATCCGACCAGGCGGCACTGGCTGAAATGAGCAGCGCCAGTCCACTGATGCGAGCCAGCCGCCTCCCGCCCGCAAGGTTTTGCAGGTTGATCCTGATCATGATTTCTCTCTTACTTGTCAGCAGGCGCCCCAGACCACAGACTCGTCTGGAAGCGTTCCTTGCCCGCACGTCAGAGCCTCTGGCCTTGGTGCGTATTTATACGTTCTCAATGTGGCATGGACCTTAGCAGTGCACATCTGAATCAGCCGTTAATTCCGCCCTTAGCGAAGCGCGGAGCGTTAGAGGGAAATCAGGGATTAGATGACAGGACTACACACGCTCGACCAGGCTCAGTTGCGGCGCGCCGCGCAAGCCGAAGAGCACATGACATCTGAAGGATGTGCGATCGCGGAACTCTCCAATGGTGATTTCGATGGGGAGGTGTCCATTGCCCGCGCCCGGGTCGCGGCAGGAACCACGACCCGGTGGCATCGCCTGATCGGAATCCGCGAACGCTATGTCGTTCTCGAAGGGCGTGGTCTTGTGGAAGTAGGCGACCTCGGAGCACAGGAGATATCGCCGGGGGATGTGGTGCTGATCCCCGATGGGTGTCGACAGCGAGTCACGGCAGTGGGTGATGCAGACTTGCTATTTTTAGCTATTTGCTCGCCGCGATTTCAGTGGGAGGCTTACGAGGACATCGACGATTGAGTCGCGCCGCCTGCAAAGCAGATCGACAGACTCTAGAATAGGGATTCGTCCGGGCCAGACAGCAGGTGCCCCGCCTGTTTTCGGGGGCCCGGTACAACAGAACACATTCAGGGATAACACAACAATGCGGATCCGCAAGGCAGTATTCCCCGTTGCCGGCATGGGCACGCGCTTCCTTCCCGCGACCAAGGCCAGCGCCAAGGAAATGCTGCCTGTCGTCGACAAACCGCTGATCCAGTACGCGGTTCAGGAGGCGATCAGTGCCGGTGCAGAGGAGCTGATTTTCATCACCGGGCGCTCGAAGAACTCCATCATGGATCACTTCGACAAGGCCTATGAGCTGGAAGCGGAACTGGCCCAGAAGAACAAGACCGAACTTCTGCAGATGGTGCAGGAAATCCTGCCTCCCGGTATTACCTGCATCTTCATCCGCCAGGCTGAGGCTCTTGGATTGGGGCACGCTGTCTTGTGTGCCTGGCCGGCAGTGGGTGACGAAGATTTCTCAGTCATCCTTGCAGATGATCTCATCGACGGGCGACTGCGCCCCTGCTTGGCGCAGATGCAGCGTGTCTACCAGGAATACGGCACCAGCGTGATTGCGACCGAGCGCGTGCCCAAGGAAGACATTTCCGGCTACGGCGTGGTTGATGTTCATCCGGTGGGGCCGGGGCTGGGTGAGATTCGCGCCATTGTCGAAAAGCCCAAGCCCGAGGATGCGCCAAGCAATCTGGCCGTGGTGGGGCGCTACATCCTGACTCCGAGAATTTTCAAATTGCTGGAAAGAACGCCACGCGGCAAAGGCGGCGAGATCCAGCTCACGGATGCCATTGAGGCCATGATCCAGGAGCAGACCGTACTGGCTTACGAGTTTGAAGGCACCCGATACGATTGTGGATCAAAGTTGGGGTACCTGAAGGCCAACGTCGAGTATGGTCTCAAACATCCGGAGCTTGCGGACGACTTCCGCGAGTATCTGGGGCAACTGACCCACGACTGGAAACCAAGCAAGCCGGCGAAGGGAAAGTCCTGAGTTGAGACAGCAAAGAAGGCCGGTAAGCGAGAACAACAGATGACTGCCAGTAAATATCAAAGCGACATTGCAAGCTCCTCCATCGGCGGCAGCAATGGGGCGTTCATTGAGACGTACTACGAACGCTTTCTAGAAGACCCCGAGTCGGTCGAGCCGAGTTGGCGCGCCTATTTCAGGAATATCCAGGACCAGAACGCCCCCCGGGAAACCGTCCACAGTGATGTTGTGGCCAGGTTCGAGGCACTGGCGCGGGATAAACGACCCGGTACCGTGGTGGTCTCCGATGGTGGCTTCGACGCGCGCGCCGCCGAGAAACAGGCCGCTGTCCTTCGCCTGATCAACTATTACCGCGTTCGTGGCCACCAGGCGGCGCGACTGGATCCGCTCGGGCTGGTCCAAGGCGCCAATATTCCCGACTTGGATCCCGCGTTTCACGGTCTTGATGAATCGGACATGGATACGGTCTTCAACACCGGCTCCATGGCGACCGCAGATCGTCTGCCGCTGCGTGAAATTCTCAAGCTGCTCAAGGCGATCTACACCGACACCATGGGTGTCGAGTACATGTACATCACTGAAACATCGGAAAAGCGATGGATTCAGAAGCGGCTGGAGGGCAGTGCCTTCGAACCCAAGCTCACCGCCAAGCGCAAGAAAAGCACGCTGCTGCAGCTGGTCGCCGCTGAAGGGCTAGAGCGCTATCTGCACAATAAATACGTCGGCCAGAAGCGATTTTCGCTTGAAGGTGGAGATTCACTGATTCCAGCCATGGATGAGGTGCTGCGTGCCTGTGCCGAGCGTGATGTCGAGGAAATTTTGATCGGCATGGCGCATCGGGGCCGCCTGAATATGCTGGTCAATGTGCTCGGCAAGGCGCCCACGGACTTGTTCGCTGAGTTCGAAGGCAAGTATTCGGCAGAGAGCCTGTCGCGTTCCGGCGACGTCAAATATCACATGGGCTTTTCAACGGACGTTGAAGTGTCCGGCAAGAGCCTGCACATGGTGCTGGCTTTCAATCCCTCGCACCTGGAAATCGTCAATCCAGTGGTCGAGGGTAGTGTCAAAGCCCGACAGACGCGTCGGCATGACGAGAAAGGTCAGCGCGTGGTGCCGGTTCTGATCCACGGAGATGCCGCTTTCGCGGGCCAAGGCGTGGTCATGGAAACCTTGCAGCTTTCGCATGCAAAGGGCTACTCCACGGGTGGCACGGTTCACATCATCGTTAATAACCAGATCGGGTTTACGACCCCTAATCCGATTGAAGCTGCACCGCTACGAGAGGCACGCACCTCCCGCTACTGCACCGACATTGCCAAGATGCTCGAGTGCCCGGTCTTTCACGTCAATGGGGATGACCCCGAAGCCGTTGTCTTCGCAACGCGGCTGGCGATGGATTTCCGAAACGAGTTCCACAAGGATGTTCTGGTCGACATCTGTTGCTATCGGCGCCTGGGTCACAACGAGGCCGATGAGCCTTCCGTTACCAGCCCATTGATGTACGCGAAGATCAAAAAACATCCCACCACGCTGGCGGTCTATGCCAAGAAGCTGGAAGAAGAAGGCTTCATTGCCAAGGGTGAAGTTGACGAACTGATCGCCAAGTACCGCACTGGGCTGGATGAGGGCAAGAACATTGCCCGCACGACCCTGGGCCTGGTCGGTAATAAGCACACGGTCAATTGGAGTAACTACGGCAACGGAACCTGGGATACGCCTACAGATACATCCATCAAGATCAGCCAGCTGCGCTCCCTCTACAAGCGCGTCAGCGCGCTGCCGGAAGACTTTACCCTGCACCCCAGGGTCAAGAAGATGTTTGAAGACCGGGACAAGATGGCCGCTGGCAAGCAGCCCATGGACTGGGGCTTCGCCGAGACCATGGCGTACGCAGCGCTGGTCAACGAAGGATTCTCGGTGCGCGTGTCGGGTCAGGATGCCCGTCGCGGAACCTTCTTCCATCGCCACGCCACCTTGCATGACGCAGTAACAGGAAAGAGCTTCACCCCGCTGCGTCATATGGATTCAGACAAGTACCGCTTCATCATCAACGACACCCTGCTGTCGGAAGAAGGGGTGCTGGGCTTTGAATACGGCTATTCAACCACTGACCCCGATACGCTGGTGATCTGGGAAGCGCAGTTTGGCGACTTTGCCAATGGCGCGCAGGTGCTGTTTGACCAGTTTATTGCCAGCGGATACGCCAAATGGGGCCGGTTGTGCGGTCTGACCATTTTCCTGCCGCATGGTTATGAGGGGCAGGGGCCTGAGCATTCATCCGGTCGACTGGAGCGCTGGCTGCAGTTGTGCGCCGGCAATAATCAGCAGGTGGTCGTGCCGTCTACGCCGGCGCAGATGTTCCACATGTTGCGGCGGCAGATGAAGCGCTCCCTGCGCCTGCCGCTGATCGTGATGACGCCGAAGTCTTTGCTGCGTCATCCGATGTCTGTTTCGAGTCTGGATGATCTGACCAAGGGAAGCTTCCGGCCGATCCTGTTTGAAAAGGAAGACCTGGATAACGAGAAGGTGACCCGCATCATCTTCTGTTCCGGCAAGGTTTACTACGACCTGGTCCAGACCCGTGCCAAGGAGAAGCTCAGCAACGTGGCTATTGTTCGCATTGAGCAGCTGTATCCCTTCCCGCGGGAAGATTACGAGAAAGCGCTCGAGACCTACCCCAATGCCAAGGAGGTGGTCTGGTGTCAGGAAGAACCGGAGAATCAGGGCGCCTGGTATCCCATCAAGCACCGGCTGCAGACCTATCTCGGTCCTCAGCACCAGATGTTCTACGCCACGCGTGCCGGTATGGCGACGACCGCTGGCGGCTTCCTCAAGGTTCACCAGAAAGAACAGGCGGAACTGGTCCATGAAGCTCTGGTGGGTGGCAAGCCTGCCAAGGGCGGCTAGTCAGCACACAAACAACGAAAGCAAGCGCACATTTTTGAGAATTGACCCATGACAATTGAAATCAAAGTCCCCAACCTGCCTGAGTCCGTGTCTTCGGCCACGGTGGCGGAATGGCATATCAAGGCAGGCGACACGGTGTCGCGCGAACAGAATCTGGTAGACCTCGAAACCGACAAGGTCATGCTCGAAGTGCCAGCCACTTCTGACGGCGTGCTCAAGGAGATTCGCATCGAGGCAGGGGCAACCGTCAATGCCGGCGATGTCATCGGCATCCTGGAAGAGGGCAGTGCATCGGCCAAGCCTGCGGCGTCAAAGTCAGAGGACGGTGCTGCCGCCAAATCGGAGTCAGGTTCTGCTTCTGAATCTGCTGACGATACTCAGCAAAGTCCAGCAGTGCGCAAACTGCTCGCAGAACTTGGTCTCAAGGCGAGCGTGATCAAGGGCACTGGCAAGGGCGGCCGTCTCACCGTTGAGGATGTAAAGGCGCATGCTGAGAAAGGCAGTGAACCGGCCTCATCAAAGAGCTCTGATAGTGCTCCAGCACCGGAAGCGCGTCGCTCGACCGGAGGCCGTGAGGAGCAGCGGGTTCCAATGACGCGTATTCGCGCCCGCATTGCTGAGCGTTTGGTGCAGGCGCAGCAAAGCGCCGCAATGCTGACGACCTTCAACGAAGTGGACATGAAGGCGGTAGGCGACACGCGTGCCAAGTACAAGGATCAGTTTCAGAAAGCCCACGGCGTGAAACTGGGGTTCATGAGCTTTTTCGTGAAAGCTTCCATTGAAGCTCTGAAAAAATATCCTGCGGTCAATGCCTCCATCGACGGCAATGATGTGATCTATCACAGCTACTACGACATCGGCGTCGCTGTTTCCACCGATCGTGGTCTGGTCGTGCCGATTCTTCGCGATGCGGATGCGCTGTCCTTCGGTGATATCGAACAGAACATTGGCAACCTCGGAATCAAGGCACGCGATGGCAAGCTGACCATGGACGACCTCACCGGCGGTACGTTCTCCATCACCAACGGCGGTGTGTTTGGCTCGATGATGTCCACGCCCATCCTGAATCCGCCACAGGCTGCCATTCTGGGAATGCATGGCATGTTTGATCGTCCGGTCGTCGTCGATGGCGAGATCAAGATCCGCCCGATGATGTACCTGGCACTGACCTACGATCATCGCCTGATTGATGGGCGCGAAGCGGTGTTGTTCCTGCGCACCATCAAGGAAAGCCTGGAAGATCCGGCTCGCCTTCTGCTCAGCATTTGAGGTTGTCAGTGCCGTATGAAACGCCCCGCAAGGGGCGTTTCTTTTGGCACACGATGAAGCGGAGATCGCAACGTGAGTGAAAAGGAGTTGATCTATATCGCTGACCCGATGTGTTCCTGGTGTTGGGGTTTCTCATCGGTTATCCAGCAGATTGCAGACCGTCTGCATGCCCATGGAGCCGCAACGCTTCGCGTTTTGCCTGGCGGCCTGCGAACTGAGGCGGCCTCCGAGATGGGCCAGAAGGCTGCGGACGAGGTCATGCATCACTGGCAGGACGTTGCCAAGGCAACAGGACAGGCCTTTAATTTTGAGTCTCCCCTGAATGCCGAGTTTGTGTACAACACCGCACCCGCATGTCTGGCGGTGTCAGCCATGGCTCGGCATATGCCGGGCATGGAGCTGCCTTATCTGCACGCCTTGCACCAAGCCTTCTATGTGGAGCGCCGCGATTTGAAACAGCTTGAGGTCCTGACCGACTGTGCCGTTTCCTGCGGTGTAGTGCCGGGCCCGTTTGCAGAGAAACTAGGCACGCCTGATGCGCGAAGCTGGGCATCCAAGGACATCAACACAGTTCGTCAGTGGGGAATTCAGGGCTTTCCTGCGGTTCTGCTTCTGACCGGCGATCAGGTGTCAGTCCTGACCATCGGGTACCAGGCCTGGAGCGAGCTGCAAGGGCCGCTCGACGAGTGGCTTAGTGCGGCCTGATTGGCTGTGGGAGCGACACGAGCAAGGTCTAGACAAGGGCAGGTAGAATCTGCGCCGTAAAAATTTTCAGCGAACAGGATCAAATCATGAGTGAGCAAAGCATGCCTCAGAAAATTGTTGTTGTTGGTGGCGGACAGGCAGGTGGAGAAACCGCTGCTGAGTTACGCCGAAAAGGCTTCGAGGGCAGCATTACCCTGATCGCAGACGAAGCTTATGTTCCCTACAAGCGTCCGCCTCTGTCCAAGGCCTACCTGGCTGGCACGGCCAAGCTTGAGAGCCTGTATGTGATGGCGCAAGCCGCCCTTGAGAAGGCCAACATTGATCTCATCAGCGGTGTTCGCGCGCAGAGCATTGATCGAGCGGCAAAAAAGGTAAAGCTGGCCGATGGCCGCGAAGTTGCTTACGACAAGCTGATGCTCGCAACGGGCGGGCGACCACGTGAGCTGAGCTGTCCCGGGGCTGATCTCCCCGGCATCTTCACCTTGCGTGGCATCGCTGACGTAGACGCCATTCGCGAGAAGTTCTCAGAAGGCAAGCGTCTGGTCATTGTGGGTGGTGGCTATATTGGTCTCGAAGTGGCGGCAGTTGCCAAGAAGGCGGGTCTTGAGGTCACCGTGCTTGAGTCGATGCCGCGTGTGTTGCAGCGCGTGACAGCGCCGGAGATGTCTGCGTTCTACGAGCGCGTGCATCGGGAGGCGGGTGTTGAAGTCCGCACCGGTGTTTTGCTGACGGGTTTCGCTCAGAACGGTGACGCTCTTGAGGTCCAGGTCGCGGGCGGTAGCTTGCCAGCCGATCTGGTCATCGTTGGCATCGGGCTGATCGCTAACACTGAGCTAGCTTCGGACGCCGGCCTGGAAGTGGACAACGGTATTGTCGTCGACGAGTTCGCTCGTACATCCGACCCGGATATCTATTCAGCCGGCGACTGCACTAATCATCCAAGTGATTTCCTCGGACGGCGCGTGCGTCTGGAGTCGGTACAGAACGCAATGGAACAGGGGCGAGTTGCTGCGGACAACATGCTCGGGGCAACGACTCGTTATGCCAACGTGCCGTGGTTCTGGTCTGATCAGTACGACCTCAAGCTGCAGATGGTGGGCATGTCCCAGGGGTACGATCAGGTTGTATTGCGCGGTGATCCAGCAGGGCGCAGCTTTGGCGCCTTCTACCTCAAGCAGGGGCAGATCATTGCGGCGGATATGGTTTCCCGCATGAAAGAATTCATGGTCGCCAAAAAATTTGTTGCTGCAAGGCTGTCTCTGGACCCTGCGGCCTTGAGCAATGAGTCGGTAGACCTGAAGAGCCTGTTGCCCGCGGACTGACTTTGTTGAAGGGGCGTTGCCGATGCAGGCGAACGGTAACGCCCCAGCATCCGTGCCGTTCGTTGCGGCGCTGAAATGGTGGTTCCAGCTCGGCTGCATCAGCTTTGGCGGACCGGCGGGACAGATCGCGATCATGCACCGCGAGCTGGTTGAAAAGCGTCGATGGATCTCTGAATCACGCTTCCTGCACGCCTTGAATTTCTGCATGGTGCTGCCAGGTCCAGAAGCACAGCAGCTTGCAACCTATATCGGTTGGTTGATGCATGGCGTGCGCGGCGGAATTGCGGCGGGTGCCCTGTTCGTCCTGCCCTCCGTGATTCTGTTGTTAAGTCTGGCCTGGGCTTACGTGAGCCTGGGGGCAGAACTCGCCGCTGACGTTCTCTACGGCATTCGTCCGGCGGTTGTTGCCATCATTCTGCTGGCAGCGTGGCGGATGGGACGCCGTATTCTGAATCACAAGTTGCTGTGGCCGCTGCCACTGTTGGCGATGTTCGCGCTGATGGGGCAGGTTCCGTTTCCAGTCATCGTCGTTGGCGCGCTCGGTCTGGGCTGGTTAATGCGTTCAGCACTGGTCGTCGGCGCGGGCGTGGAGACGCGCCACGGTGGTGGTACCGAAAACGCATTGATCAACGCCAACAGCGCGACGCCAGACCATGCCCGATTCAGTGCCAGAGGTCTGGCGAGAAGCCTCTTGCTAGGAGTGGCACTGCTGACGGGTCTGCTCGCGACAATGATCGCCTGTCTGGGGCTGGATGCTCTGTTGGTGCAGTTGAGCCTGTTCTTTACCAAGGCTGCACTGATGACCTTTGGCGGCGCATACGCGGTGATGCCCTATGTCTATCAGGGCGCCGTGGAATCATATGGCTGGCTCAGCGGTGAACAGATGATGGACGGCCTGGCCTTGGGTGAGACCACGCCGGGGCCGCTGATTATCGTGGTGACGTTCGTGGGTTTTCTTGCGGCCTGGCAGGGCGACGTCGGTGGCACACTCGGCGTGGGTGTGATTGGAGGCTTGGTCGCCACCCTGTTTACCTTTCTGCCTTCCTTCATTTTCATCTTCGCCGGCGCGCCTTGGGTGGAGCGCTCGCGTCATGTCTTGGGGTTCGCTGCGCCCTTGCGGGCGGTCACGGCCGCGGTTGTAGGTGCGATTCTGTATCTGGCCCTTTTCCTGGCACAGGCGATATTTTTTCCCGACGGCGCCGCAGCACCCGTCGACTGGCTTGCAGTCAGCCTGACCGTTGGAGCATTGATTGCAGCTGGTCGCTACGGGCTGGGTCTGATCCCGCTCATTCTGGCCAGTGCAGTGATTGGCGGCGCACTTCGCTTTTCTATGCTCTGATCATCAGAGGCTGACGCGATTGCGACCGCCGTTCTTGGCTCTGTACAGCGCCCGGTCCGCGGCGAGCAGGAGCGTGTCCAGATTGGACTGATCGGTCTCATTGGTCACACTGACGCCAACCGAGATGGACACGCGCCCCAGCGGTGAACCAGGGTGTTCAATGTCGAGCGCAGCCACGGATTCGCGGATGGCTTCAGCAGCCACCAATGCATGTTCCTGGTCACATGAAAACAGCAGCACGGCAAACTCTTCGCCGCCCAGGCGCGCGTTGATATCCAGGGGGTGCCGGAGTTGTGGATTGGCTGCGGACGCGACTTTGCGCAAGCAGCGATCGCCTTGAGGGTGTCCGAGATGATCGTTGTATTTCTTGAAGTAATCGATATCCAGCATCAGCATCGCGATGGGGAGATCGCTGGGGTCTGCGCTGTTGATCTGGCGTGCACCTTCTTCAAAGAAATACCGGCGATTCAGCAGACCTGTGAGGGGATCGCTATAGGATTGCACCTGCATCCGCAAGGCGCGTAACCAGCCTTGGCGGTCGATTCGCTCGAGTGTTGAGCAGGCCACCATACCTGTGACCGTGACCGAAATGATCAGCAGGCAGTGGTCGACGAGATGACCGACCGGTGCGCCAAGAGCGAATGTGGAACCAATTGAAAAGGCCCCAAGGCCCAGGCCCAACGGCGTGCAGTAGCGGTACGGGAGTCCGGTCAGAACGAAGGTGTAGAAAATCAACACCATGATCCAGCCTGTTGGAAAGGGGTTGCCGTCAATCCAGGCTTGCACACCAGCACAGATCAACAGGACGCCATTGACCAGCAGCGTTCCGAAAGAAAATTGATACGCCCGCATTCTGATGCTCGACCAGTAGCTCGGAAGTGTCAGCAGTATCGACATACTGATGCTGACGACCGCAATGAACCAGAATAGAGAGGGGTCTTTGATTCTTTGATTGATGAAGTAGTCGGCAGAAAGACCGCTGACGAACATCAGGGCTGCAATGAGCCCGGCAAAGCGCTGGATTCTCAGCGCTTGGCGAAGACGCCAACGATAGAGATACTCATACTCATCGTCCGGCTTGAATCGAGCAGGCGGCAGGACCCATTCGTACCAGCGAGGTGTGTACGAATCAGACTCTAGTTCGGAATCGTCAGGCCTAGCCTGACGCCGAATCTGCGATGCGGCAGTCGAGCGAATGACTTCTCTCCGTCATGGTGTACTTATTTGTATGAGGTCTTCATTGATAACCTGACGAGCAGGCCGGACCGTTTTGCGGCAATGATGTCGGCGTGTTCCAATTTGGTGCGATCCGGGCCGACATACGGTCGCTACAACCTGACGATACCGTCCTGTTGCTGAACTCCTGCTAAGCAGATCGCGCGAAGGTGTGAGTGTCAGGCATATGTTCCGGCCTCGCTGAGCGGGTTCGGCATAGCGTGGTTCGCTGCGGCGAGGGGCTGTCCTTTGGCCGCTGGTAAGGCTGCGCTGCGGCTTGTTTGCGTTGTCTATCTGATTCGCCAAACGCGCTTGGCTAGCCCCAGAGACTTGCATCTGATGCAATTGCTATTTGCTTGCAAATGCGAAGTAATCTCATTTAAGGTGGCGACTGATCCAAGGTCGCTGGCGTCATGCGGCAACCGATACTTGCTCAGGGCTCTGCCCAGGCGCGCAGCAGATTGGAATAACTTTTGTTCAACAGATCGAATTCAGGCGATGGCGCTCCCATTGCTTTGTCCCATAACCCGCGCCGCACCGTATCCAGATCAAAGAGAATTTCCCGGCGTGCTGCGTCCCTGACCAGACTCTGTATCCAGATGATGGCGGCATGACGCTCGCCCGATTCAACTTCCGTGACTCGATGAATCATGGTGGCTGGGTACAGAAGAGCCTGGCCCGCTTCAAGCTTGTAGGCCGAGGTTCCTTCGTGCGTTTCGAGCTCCAGCACGCCGCCTTCGTAGTCAGCGGAGTTGGAGAGAAACAGCGTCATGGCAAGGTCCACGCGGCTGGTCGACTGCAATCCGCCGCCCATAACCGCGTTGTCAACATGATTGCCATAGGCCATGCCAGGGCCGTAACTCGAAAAGAGCGGTGGCCGCATCCGGGCCGGCAGCGCCGCCGCCTGAAACAGCTTGTGTCTGGCAAGCGCCTTTTCGATCAATTCGGCCGCCGCAGTGTGCGAGGCTTGGCGATTGGCTTTGACCGGGCGGGCGTTCCATCCCGCAGTATCTGCACCTGCCTGCCAGGACGCGCCAGTGAGCATTTCGCGTACTCGGGCCAGGGCAGTTTCATCAAGAACAGAGTCGAGACAAAGATTCACAGGCAAGCGCCTTGAGGACAAATGAAATGAATCGCAAACATATCAAGCTTTGGACGGGCCTAGGCAGCTTTACCTGCCTCGCCGCAACTGTTGCTACGGCGGCCACTACAGGGGAATCGGTAAAGTCATCTGTATTTGCGCAGGATGCGGATCACCTTCCCTTGATGGCACAGGGCGGTGAGGGCGGTGAAGCCGGTGCCATGCCCGGTTCCTACAAGTTGCTGTCAACTGATCCCGCGACTTACGGATTTGATGTTTCCACGCAGGTTGCCAATTACGCGGACCTTGTTCATTCCAGCTATGCCAAGGCACTGGCCGATGCCAAGACCATGCAGGTTGCTGTAGCGCGGTTTCTGGATAAACCGGATGAGGCCGGATTGGAAAAAGCCCGCCAGACCTGGACCAAGGCCAGACCGGCTTACCTGGTCACTGAAGTGTTCCGCTTCTATGACGGCCCCATTGATGTGGCGGCCGATGGCAGCCCAGGTCCCGAATCCAGAATCAATGCCTGGCCTCTGAATGAAGCGTTTATTGATTCGGTCAAGGGGCGTCCGCGCTCGGGTCTGGTCTGGGATGAGTCAATTGAGCTGACGCGCGAATCCATCATGTCCCGCGATCAGGTCAGCGACGAGTCTGATGTCACCACCGGATGGCATGCCATTGAATTTTTGCTGTGGGGCCAGGATTTGTCCGAGTCCGGGCCGGGCGAGCGACCGCACACAGACTATCTGCCGGGGGAGACCCATCGGGATCGTCGGCGACTGTATCTTCAAACCACTGTGCAGATGCTCATTGATGACCTGGCATCGCTCGAAGCCGGCTGGGCTCCGGGTCAGGACAACTACCGCAAACAATTTCTGGCGCTGGAACCGCGGGAGGCGTTAGGGCGGGCCATCAATGGTGCGGCCAACCTTGTCGGTCATGAATTGGCGATTGAGCGGCTTGCAGTGGCGCTTGATAGCGGTGATCAGGAGGACGAGCACAGCTGTTTCTCGGACACCACGCATCAGGATCATTTGTATGACCTTCGCGGTGCCTACAACGTCTGGCGCGGAAGCCCGAATGAGGAAGAAAGTCCACACAGCATTCGTGCGCTGACGCAGCGAGTCGATCCGGAACTGGCTGCGCAGACCGACCAGCTGTTTTCTGTCGCGCTGGCCGCGGTCGCGATGATGGACAAGCCTTTTGATTCAATCCTTGCCAGCGAGCCGGGCAGCCCGAAAAGACAGCGCGCCGAGGCCGCTGTAACGGCTTTCCAGGCGCTGGGGACGCAGCTGGCAAAGCTCGGGCAGCGTTTGGGCGTGCTGGTCATCGTGCCTGGACTGGAGATTGGGCAGGGATGATGCGTCTTTATGTTGATCGAGTGCTATGCATCCTGGCACTGAGTTGGGTCGGGTCCAATGTGTGTTTGGCTGAGAACGCATCTGCGCTTGGAGAGAATCTCGGCGGCGGTACCGGAAGGCCCATCGCGGGACAGAATGCCTTTGCATTGCCAGCACCCAATATCAGCGCAGCAGAACTGCGCAAGTTTGCTTTCGGGAATCGTCTGTTCAATACCAACTGGGTGATCAGCGGCAGCTCCACCAAAAGCTTTGACGGTCTGGGGCCAATCTTCAATCGTGTGTCCTGCTCCGGCTGCCATGTGCGAGATGGTCGCGGTCATCCGCCGGAAGCAGGCCAGCCGCTCGAATCCATGCTGGTCCGCGTTTCAGTGCCAGGCCAGGATGCGCATGGCGGCCCACTTCATCATCCGATTTACAGCGATCAGATCCAGGATCGTTCAATTCCTGGCGTGAAGCCGGAAGCCACGGTTCACCTGACATGGCGTGAGCATGCCGGTCGCTATGAGGACGGAGAGCCCTATTCCCTGCGTTCCCCGATCATCGAACTGCTTGATCCACAATATGGGCCGCTACCTGACGACCTGTTGATGTCACCGCGAGTGGCGCAGGGCATGGTCGGATTGGGTCTGCTTGAAGCCATTCCGGATGCCGCGATTCTGGCGCTTGCTGATCCGCAGGATGAAGACGGTGATGGTGTCTCTGGACGCCCGAATATGGTGTGGGATGTGAGCGCGGAAAAGCACGTCATCGGGCGATTCGGGTGGAAGGCGAATCAGCCGAATGTGCGCCAGCAGGTCGCGGGCGCGGCTGCTGGCGACATCGGCATCACGACGCGTCTGTTTCCTGGTGACGCCTGCACCGAGGCGCAGAAGGAATGCCGGCAATCACCCAATGGCGGCGACCCGGAAATGTCCGACACGTTTCTCGACAAGCTTGTCTTTTACAGCCAGACCCTGGCGGTTCCGCACCGGCGCATGAATTCGGAGGCTGCCCTGGGGCAGGGAGAGAAGCTCTTCGCAGAAGCGGGATGTGGCGCATGCCATGTGCAGACCCTGCAGACCGGACCGCATGAAGTGCAAGCGGTTGCCCATCAGACGATTCATCCCTTCACGGATATGCTGCTGCACGACATGGGGCCGGGCCTGGCGGATGATCGTCCGGATTTCAAAGCCAACGGACGCGAGTGGCGCACCGCGCCGCTTTGGGGGATCGGCATGATTCCGGTCGTCAACGGACACAATTTCCTGCTTCATGATGGTCGTGCACGCGGGATGGCCGAGGCCATTCTCTGGCATGGCGGTGAAGCAGAAAGTGCGCGCGAGAACTTCCGGAAAATGAGCAAGAAGGATCGACAGGCCCTGATTACATTCCTGGAGTCACTGTAACGCCAGCCCTGTAGTCGGCTCCGAGTACGGCTCGAAGGAACGCAAGCTCAGGGCAGATCAGGAAGGCAGGGTGATCACCACGCTGGCGCCGCCCCAGTCAGAAGAACTGAGCCTGATGCTTCCTTCGTAAGCCTTGACGATCTCGTTGACCGCCGACAGGCCAATGCCCTGTCCAGGTCGTTGCGTATCGGCGCGGGCGCCTCGCTCCAACAGCTCATCGGCGTCCTCGGGAAACCCCGGGCCATTGTCTTCAATCATGATCAGGTTGTTCTCGCCACTAATGGCAAAAGTCACGCCGACCCAAGTCGCGCCGTATTTGCAGGCGTTGTCGATCAGGTTGCCGAGCATCTCGAACAGATCGTCATTGTCGACGCGCATGCGCACGTCCGGTGCTGCGGCAAGATCAAACTTGATCTCCTTGTCGGAGTAGACCTTACCCATCACCTGGGTGATTTTTTCCGCAATCGGGTAGGGCGCAATGCGCTCGGTCAGGGTGCGGCGTCCTGCGGTTGCCGCTTTTCGCAGCTGATAGCCCGTGATCTGCTGCATGACCGCCAGCTGGTCTACCAGCGGCTGGCGCAGCTGCTCACTCATTGAGGCGTCTTCGGATATGCCGCGCAGAACCGCGAGCGGTGTCTTGAGGCTGTGGGCCAGGTCGCCCAGGGCGTTCCGATAACGGGTTTGCTGGCTGCGCTCACTGCGGATCATGGCATTCAGGCCACTGGCCAGAGGACGCAGTTCGTCAGGGTAGCGGGCGCTGATATCCGAACTGTCACCACGTTCGACGGCCTGCAGCTCGGAAACCAGTTTGCGCAAGGGTGACAGGCCCCAGCGCAGCACCAGATACTGAATCAGCAGCAGTACGCCTGCCGTTGCGGCCAGCCACAGCCAGAGCTCTCGTCGATAGGCGCCAAGCTGACGCTCGAAGCTGCTTGCGTCTTCGATGACCACGAAAGTGTAGCGCTTCGGGTCGTCGGCCAGATCGATCCAGCGCAGACCATAAGAGAGTGAAAACAGCGGCGGGAGCTGGCTCTGATGGAAAATCCACTCCCCGACGTCAGGTACGGGCGGGGAGGGCATTTCGAGAAACTCGGTTGAAGTCCAGGCCAGTCGGCCCTGCTCGTCAAACAATGCCGCCTGCAGACCGCTGACGGATTGCACCAGACGGCGGTCGGAAATTTCGTCCGTCTGAACGGTCAGGTCGCCATTGATGTCGGTACGCGCCGCTGCAAGCAGCGCGTAGATCAGGCCTTCGAGCTTGTCGCGTTGTGCCTGGACGGTGCTTTCACGGAATGCACTGTCCAGCACTGCAGCAGTCAGGACAAAGAATGCCGCCAGCACAAGGGAGGCAGCAACCAACAGTCTGGCGCGCAGGGAACTCATTGCCTCATTGTAGGCGTCAGTTCATCGCTCGTGAGCAGCGCGCCCGGCGCCGTCGCTTCTCCCTCGTGCGGGATCAATCCTGGGTTGACCGAGCCAGATCCCAGCGGTATCCACTGCCGCGCAGCGTTGTAATGGGGGCCATGCTGCCATCCGGATCCAGCTTGGAGCGCAGCCGGCGAATGAAGACCTCAATGACATTGCTGTCTCGTTCGTCTTCCTCGGCGTACAGGTGCTCGGTCAATGTGGATTTGGAAACCACTTCTCCAGCGTGCAGGATCAGGTACTCAAGCACCTTGAACTCGTAGGCGGTCAGCTCCACGTTCTTTTCATTGACGGTCACCGATTTGGCAGAAGTATCCACAGTGACCGGGCCACAGGTCAGCTTGGGCTGTGCCCAGCCGCCCGAGCGGCGCAGCAGGGCGCGTGCACGGGCCAGCAGCTCTTCCTTGTGGAAGGGCTTGACCAGATAGTCATCCGCACCGGCTTCCAGACCTTCGACCTTGGTCTGCCAGCTGTCACGGGCAGTGAGAATAAGGATGGGAAAGCTGCGTCCGGATTTTCGTGCCTTGCGAATAATCTCGATGCCGCTTTCACCGGGCAGGCCAAGGTCCACGATGGCGATATCCACCGGGTATTCTGTTGCCATGTACAGGCCGTTCTCTCCATCCGCTGCCTGATCGACGGCAAAGCCTTCGTCAGCAAACATTTTGGTGACCTGTTCTCTCA
Source organism: Panacagrimonas sp. (assembly GCA_041603235.1). Classification (GTDB taxonomy): domain Bacteria; phylum Pseudomonadota; class Gammaproteobacteria; order Nevskiales; family Nevskiaceae; genus Panacagrimonas. The sequence continues at coordinate 256,757 of JBFIES010000004.1, forward strand.
GGATGTTGTCGTCTTCGATAACGAGTGCGCGCATATAGGTTTTCTTTTTTAAGTGGCGTTAAATGGAACTGCTTATCTAGGAACAAACACGATTCGGACGTCGCCTTTGGTCAGCAGCTTTACGCGGAATCCGCTGGCTGTCTGCTCGACGTTGAGTACTTTTCCGCCCCCGTAGCGCTGACGTGCTTCGCGGGCTGCTTGTGCAGGTGATTTGTTGCTGTTGCGTCTGTCGATCAAGGCGTCAGCGGGGCGGCGTGCATCTGCCCCAAGGCTTCCGGCATCAACTCCAACACTGCCGAGCGTGTTGGAAATACCACCTAGCGGATCAGCAAGAGCGGGCCAACTGCTGCTCAAGACTCCGACCAGGACGATCATGGCTAATGGGCTAAATCGCATGAATTCATATTCGGGCTGTGTCTCGTCGCTGCTATTCAGTAGCTGACGGGACGTACATTGACGTCGACGGGGATGCGGGCACCCGGGTCATAAGGCATTCGGGTGTGGTACGTGCGGCCGCCGTATTGGTAGGAAATATCATACCCATCAATGCGTTGCTCTGTTGTGTGCTCAACAACGGTCTGGCAGACCTGCTCATAACCCACGTGCTGGACTGTCTCTCGCGGCGCGGAATTCTCAAGTGCGACCCGCTGACCAATTCCGGCGCCGATGACCGCACCGATGACCGTTGCTGCATCCTTGCCACGGCCCTTGCCAAACTGGTGGCCCGCGACGCCGCCGGCGATGGCGCCAATGGCCGAACCGGCAACGCCGTTATTGAACCAGGGACCTCCGCGGTGCTCTTCACGGACGACGCGCTCGTCCCAGCATTCGCGTCGCGGTTGTTCGATACGGACGCTGCGATAGATTGGCTGGGCTGAGATGACGTCCGCATACTCGATGGTCTGAGGTGCGTAGCGGGGCTCTGCAGTCGCTTGGGGGGGATAGTAGGGATCGTATGCCGGGTAGTAATTCCGGTGTTGATGTTTGTGGCCTGCCAGTACCGGAGTCGCGGCCAGACTGAGGGCAGCAATCAAGGGAATGGCGAGCTTGTTCATCGGAAATCTCCAGTAGCGCACCTGCTTCCGGGCAGGAACTGCCTGACACCATAGATTCAGGACATGAATTGCCACTGAAGACCGTGGTTTGCGCGCCCCGGCCATCTGCGCAGACAGGCCGTCAGTGCCCGATGGAGCAGCGGATTTGCTCAGCGTCGGCGTCGAGCGAACCGTTTGAGGTTGGAGGGTGTGAAGTACTCTGGATCTTCTTTCCAGTCGTACTCGATCAGCTCATCCTCCTCATTGGTGAGGTTGAGAATGACGTAACGACGCGACTGCAAGTCGTAATGCACCTGCACGCCATTGATCATCACCGGCACGTTTGGAAAATTGACGGAATGTGATTCTGAGTACCGCCAGAACTCATCGCGCTGGTCATAGATGTCCTGTGCCAGAACAATCCAGGAATCCTCGTCTACATAAAACACGCGCTTCTTGTACAGATGCGAAGTGTCGGGACGGGTATGCGCTTCGATGACCCAGACCCGGTGTTTCTCGTAGCGCGTCAGATCCTGATTGATGTGGCCCGGCTGAATAATGTCTTTGTAATCCAGGTCGTCGTCATACAACTGATAGCTGTTGTAGGGGACCAGCATTTCGCGCTTGCCCAATAGTTTGATCGTGTAACGATCCAGAGGGCCGTTGAACATGTCGATCTGATCCTGCGTCATCAACCCATCGAAGGCGGGGTGGTCGTAGCCGACTTCTCCGATGCGCAGTTGCCGGTTCTGAGCCGCGCTGTAGCTCCAGACACCGGGCGTCTGCTTGATACGGTCAAGCGGCACATGCAGCAGCAGCGACGCTCCTGCCTTGCTTGCGGGTGATACCACCTTGCTCATCACGTAGACGTTTTGGTTGTCGAGCGTCTCCGCCGTTGCCTTCTGATTGTTATAGACGTAACTCAACTCCAGATAGCTGCGCTGGATCACGTAATCGCCACCTGTGGTGGTGGCAGCCGAGGCGACATAACCCCGGTAACCGCTGGTGTTGTAACGCATGATGTGATTCCACATCACCTCGATGCCATTGGTCGGTATCGGAAACGGGAATCCTTGAGCTGTGCAGCAGAAACCGTGACCTGACTCGCTAAGCTCTGCCCGCGTGGCATTCTCGCGTGTCTCGGTCAAAAACCAGTCCGGATATGCCGCTGCCCGATGACTCGGGTACACCGGCATTCGAAAAGTCTCTGGGAATGTTCTAAACAGCGCTTTCTGGCCTTCGGTCAGCCATTGCTCGTGTTCCCGATAATTCGCGGCAGTGAGTGTGATGATGGGCTTGTCGTCTTCGTAAGGGTCATCGCCACGTTCAAAGTCCTGCAAGACCAGCGGTTTCCACGGTGGGATGCTGCCGTCGGCGTTGCCTGCGGCCTCGGCACCCACTGGGGTCAGGCTCGCGCCCAGTTCAGAGGCCTTTTCAGCGCTGACCTTGCCAAGTGCCATGGCTGGTAGCAGCAGTAGTGGAAGACTCCATGAAAGGCGCGATCTCATCATTTCTCCTGCATCAGTTGGCACGTCTTGTGATGAAGATTGTTTAAAGTGCCGTCACTGGTTAGTCATCGCAGACTAACATCGGTTCCTCAATATTGGAGTGACAGGCTTTTGACAGAGACGGGCAGGGTTACCACCATTGCGCTTATCGCTGGTGAGATTTCAGGTGACTTGCTGGGTGCGGCAGTTACGCGCGCCCTCCGCTCGCAGATTGCTGACGTCAGGGTCATCGGCGTGGCCGGGCCCCGGATGGTCGAAGCAGGTTGCGAGGCCATCGCGTCAATAGACACGCTGTCGGTCATGGGCCTGGCGGAAGTCCTCCCGGCCATTCCGCGTTTGCTGAAGTTGCGGCGCTTTCTGATCAATACACTTGAGCATGAAAAACCGGATGTCGTCATCGGCATCGATGCGCCGGATTTCAATCTGGGCCTAGAACGCAGGCTGAGAAACAAGGGTTTGCATACCGCGCATGTTGTCAGTCCCAGTATCTGGGCCTGGCGCGCGGGCAGGGTCAAGGGCATCTGCGAGGCGGCGGAGACCATGCTCTGTCTATTGCCCTTTGAACCGGATCACTATGCGGGGCATCCCATTGATGCGCGTTACATTGGACACCCTCTGGCCGATGAACTTGACGAGCACGTCTCTCCCCAGCATGCGAGGGCGCAATTGGGCCTGCCGATTGAAGGGCGCGTCGTGGCCATCCTGCCCGGATCGCGTGGTAGCGAATTGAAATATCTGGCAAGCACTTTCGCTCAAACTGCTTCACTGCTGAGTCAGCGCTTCCATGATGTTCGATTTGTTACGCCAATAGCCAAGCCTTCGCTTGAACCGGCGCTGCGCGCTGCAATTGAGGAACATGCCCCCAATTGCCAGTGGGATGTGGTGGCGGGTCAGTCACGATTGGCGATGCAGGCAGCGGACACCGTGCTTCTGGCTTCGGGAACCGCGACGCTGGAATGTCTGCTCCTGGGAAGGAGCATGACCGTCGCCTACAAGGGGTCCGCGCTGACCGCCTGGCTCATGCTGCGGATGGGCTTGCTCAAGACCGCTCACGTCAGCCTGCCCAATCTGCTCAGCGAGCAGCCCTGCGTGACGGAGCTGTTGCAGGAAAAGGCCACTCCTGAGAATCTCGCTCAAGACATTGGGCGGCTACTTGAATCGGAGTGTGAGCGCGACAAGCAGTTGTCACAGTTCACGGCGGTACGACATGAGCTTCGCAGGGATGCGGCAGCACAAACCGCCAAGGTGATTGTTGAGAAATATTTAAGGCAATAGCCTCTTCATGCAGGTTTGGCGAAGGCTGCTAAATACCATTCCATACCGCGTGCCTGGGCTGTTCCTAACGCTTCCAGCAATCGGTCCCGCCGCCGCTTGCCCCTCTGAGTCCGGCGGAGCTTTGGCAGAGGCTTGCACAGTGGGTATCCGCCGTTTGTCCGCCAACAGGCGCCATGACGATGGTGAAGCCAATTCGTGATGCCGAGCCTTCGGGGGGGCAGGTGCTCGAACCAGGGTTGCCTTGCAGGCTCACTGCATAGATGGTGTCGTCGCCGCTGGACCCGCTCAGATTGCCTTCGCGGTCCAGATAGAGCGTGCCGCTTGGGTACCCGAACTTGGACAGGGAAGTGGCATAGCGCTTGTGGTCCAGGTTGTAGCCTTCCTGCCGTGAAATGAGGTCCGCCGCCGTTGCCTTGGCCACGGTCCGATTGGCACGCAGCACGTACTGGCGGTAACTCGGTACCGCGATAGTGGCAAGGATGGCCACCACGACGACCGCGATCATCAATTCAACAAGCGTGAAGCCGCGAGCGCGCTTGATGAGAGCAACCGGTGCGGAAAAGGCGTGGCGTGTCATCAGGGCGTGCTCGCTTGCGGACGGGTTTCATCGTCACCGCGGCGCTCTCGCCAGTAGACCGGGTAGTAGCGCGGGCTTCGAGCTTCGAGCGTCATGGTGTTGGCGGCGATGCTGTTGCTGGCCAGGCTATTGACCTCACCTGCCAGACCCGGCGACCCGCCGTCGGTGCTGCGCTTGTCACCATCGCTGTCATCTATGAAGTCGTTGATGACGGGGCGACTGTCGGCAAGCGAAACACCGTACAGGCGGTTACTGCCTTCCTCAGGCGCACAGGTACGCGAATTCGGGTCCGGCATGACATAGGAGGTCACAAATATGACGCCGCCCGTGGTCAAAGGTTGCGACATGATTTTTTCGCCGCGGCCAGTCAATGCCAATCGCCATCCAATTGCGTTGTCAGCCGATGTGCCACATCCGGCTGCGCCGTCTGCACAGGCCGCGGTCAGGTCCACGAAGTCGCTCAGGGTATCGAGGTCGCTCTCGCTGGTGTTGATCTGGGCGACGGTCTTGCCGGTGGCCACATCGCGATCACGATAGACAAACAAATGGTTCTGCGTGGCTGCATTGAAGGGATCCGCGCGATCTCCAGAGCCGAAGACAATTGCGTCATAAGCGCCGTTGCTGTCGCGGTAGGGAACATAGTCTGGCGCCTGGAAGAAGCGGCGATCGTTGCTGACGTTGGCCGTGTCGTGACGTCCGACACTGGCCAGTGGCGTGATCGTCCACTTTGAGCGGTCGCTGCCAGGAAAATCTGCACGCCAGAGTCGTCCGCCGGTATCGAGCGCGTAAAGACGATCAATACTGCCGTCACCGTCGGTATCCACTGCGGTCGTATCAGCGGCAAAGCTGTCTGTCATCAGTGGATGCAGGAAAGTCTTGCTGGCGGCGTTATAAGGCGTGGTGGAATTGAATGTGCCTTTGGCCGCTTTCCAGATCAGCTCACCCGTGAGGGCATCTACCAAATAAATAGCATTGCCCTTGCCATCATCCAGCCCCAGCACGCCGTCACTGCCACGGGCAAGATCCTTGCCCAATCTCACATTCGCTACGGTTCGACCACCGTTGTAACCGGCGCCGAAGACAACGGCGCTGGAAACGCTGGTATTGCCACTTTGTTCGTAACGAATTCGACCGGCCTGCGGATTGCTGAAACTCAGTGCCATCTCTGCAAAGTGACTCGCCGAGCCGGCAATTTGTCCACTTGAATTGAACAGCCCGTCCGGCCCGATTCGCCAGAGCATTTCCGGCGCGTCAGGATTGGTGATGTCCAGAGCATAGACATGGCTGCCGCCGCGGCGCAGGCCGAAGTAGGCACGCACCTGGTCGTGAGTATTGTTGTGGTCAATGACGCCATCTGCGACGCCACCCGAGGAATCACGATCGCGAATCACCACGGTAGGGGCACCGTCCACCCCGTAGGGGAAGACGCTGGCGCTGTCGTTATCACGCAGTGCTTTCTGCTGGTTCATGACAACGCGTGGCATGAAGCCCCAGACCTCTGCACCAGACTCGGCGCCGCCTGAGCTGGTATTGCGCAGCATGCGCAGATAGCCGTCGCTGGCACCGTAAAGCAGGCGAATATCCGGGTTGCTCTCGGAGTAGCTGCCACGAGCGCCGTAATTGATCGCCACAGGACGCGAGTGCAGGACCGCACCGTGCAGCCATTCGCGGCCGACCAGATCATTGCCGGTGCCCAGAGACGACAGAGTGGGGCCTACCTCGTATCCGCGCGCATACAGCAGCAATTCGTGCGCGTGGGTATCTGAGCTGGCACCCAGTGCGCTTTGCAGTTCGCTGCGCACGTCTGCGTCGTCGGCATCCAGCGCCGCCAGACTTGGGATGGCGGTCGCATTGAAATGATCGTAGAACAGCTGGCGGGCACCATCTGCATTGGAGCGACCCGGCTCGCCGCCACCATTACGCTGATAGCCCGGAATGCGTTGCCCGGCGCCGCCTAGTTCGGCGGCGCGTCCATCGCCGGCCGCAGACCCGAGCAGGGCCGGCAAGGTCCAGAAGCTCAGTGCATCTTCGCGAATGCGACCGTCACTGGCGATGGCATTGGCACTACGCGCATCGAAATAAAGGAAATTGCCATCATCATCTGCACGTAGTTCAAGTTTCTTGAGGTTCCCGCTCCAGCGCGGTGATTTCTCGGCTGCGGGCAGGAAACTGCCGAAGAAGGCTTCCGGGCGCAATTGTCCGGGGCTGAGCGTGTCGGCTGTGATGCTGGGCGTGAGCAGGCTGGCATCTACTTCGAGAACGGGTTTGAGCAGTTCGGCAACCGTTTGTCCCAACCCCAGCAAACCCAGATTGTTGGCATAGGCCGTGACATTGGCGCCCGTACTGGCCAGCGCCGCCGCTGATGTCAGATTGTCCTGCAGAAGGAAATGCGAGTTCAGACGGATTTCATTACCCAGCAGGTCAACGAATCCCGGCTCTGCTGCTTGTGCCACCACGTCGGGGAACGTAAAGCCGCCAGCGACTTCCGCTGCAGGAAAGTAGCGACGCAACTCGTCGTCTGATTCGTCATCCCGACCGGTATTGGTCAGCTGCACGTTGAGTACGTTCACCGTATCGCACTGTGCATCCGGTTGAATGTAATTGGCGCCATTCTCAATCGACTGGTCCCGTGTCAGCAGACCGGTGAGACCATCCCAGCGCGATAGCGGCGCGTTGTAGACCACATCGCCCGACAGGTAGTGCGCAATCTCTACATAGACTTCCTTGCCCTGATAGGGCGGCAACAACTCTGCCGGATTGGTGACGGCTGAAGAGAGCAGGGCGGTGGTTGAGTTGAGCAGATTGACCGGGTCGAGTGCATCGGTCAGTGCGCTGACAACGCGTGTCACCACCTGGGTAATCGCGCCCTGGTCCACCAGCGGCGTGAAGCCCACCAGGAAATAGGCGCCGTTACTGCAATTGACGGTTTCTCGTCGGCTGGTTGGGATGGAAGCCTGATCCCCAAATGCGCAGGCCGCGCCGGTGTCTCCCGCAGCACTGGAGCGATCAGCGTGATTGACCATGATCGCGACACGCGAATTGATCAGATTATTGAGCATGGATTCAAGCAGCGAGACCAGACTGGTCTGCCCAAGATTGAGAATGCCGCTGAAGGTGGTGTTGAGCAGACCGGTTACGGCAGTGGGTAACTGGCCGACCACGGTCGTCAGAAGCGGATCAACCAGCCCCTCGATCAGGTCTTCGACGAATCCGCCGAGCAGACCGTTGATCACGCCACTCAGGAGCGGGATGCTGGTCAGGAAGCCCAGCGTGCTGCAGCTCAGCTGTGTAACGCCGCCCAGCAGGGGCCGCAACAAGACACTGACGCCCTGAATCGGGATGGCTGGTGAAACCAGGCCCAGGATGCCGTAGAGATTGCACAGGCCATTGGCATCCATGCCAGAGCCGGTCAGCAAGCCTGTGAGCAAGCCCTGAGGGTCATCTGTGGTGCCGGCCAGAAGATCTTCGAGCAACTGGCTGTTGCGAATATCCAGGCACAGTTGTGGGGCGTCCGGATTGGCCGGATTGAGTTCTCGCGTGAGAACGTTGTTGCAGATGCCGAGCAGATTCAGATCCAGAACCAGGATCGTCATCGGCGGCTTCAATGGGTTGTCAGCCGGATTGTTATAGATATCGATATCGTCAGCGCGGACGGCGGGCAGGGCGATGATCAGGCCCAGCAGCAGGGCGAGAATTTTTTGATGTATGGCGTTCATGGCAACTCCTACTCCGTGACCAGGCCGTCGACGGAATCGACTTTCACGTAGGTGCCCTGGCTGACTTCGGCGGCACCGAAATTTCCCTCTTCTTCTGCGCCGGATGCGCGGCTGGTAATGGTTCTGTCGTAACCCGCGACCACGGTGAAGTTCGCGAGTTGATAGCGCACGCCACTGTCGCCGCGGCGCAGTGCCGAGACCGGCGCAAAATCAGAGCCGCTGATGCTCTCGCGCCGGATCAGGGTGTAGGCATATTTTTTCAAAGGACCGTCCGACAGGACTGAGGCATCGGCCGTGTCGGTGGGGCAAACAAAATTCTGCTTGTTCTCCAGCACGATGGCATCCAGGTTGTCCGTCAGGAAGCAGTTCTGTACATAGCCAGAGCCTGGATAGACCACAAGATTCTCGCGTGATTGAAGCAGGTCTTCGAGCAGCGACTCCGCGCTCTGCAAGGACTGCACCCGACTTTCTTCATTCAGTGCCAGGCGCATATCCGTGCGACCGGAACGCATCGCTGCCAATCCGAGCAAGGTGATGACCACCATGAAGAACAGGGCTGTTGCCAGAGCAGCACCGATTTGTTTGTCCGGGTTACTGGTTTGTGCGCGCATGTCAGTTCACCCCGCTTCCCGCCTGAATGCCCATGTTCCTGAGTTGCACGGTCGTGCTGTACGCACGGCGATAGAAATGTCTGACTTTCTGGTCCGCTGCCGTTCCATCCGGGTCACTGACGTTTGCGGGTGTGAACGCGGCCTTGTCGCCCAAGCTGTAGGACTTGGTGTCCAGATATTGCGGATTGCCACGGCGCGACCGGACCAGTAACTGGATTTTGGCAGAGCGGGCCTGCGTAGCCACTTGGTTTGCATCAGGGGCGGACTCGTACCTGTCGACGACAAAATCGCCATCGGTATCCAGGCCCCAGGTGATCTGAAGGTCTTCAACGCCTTCGGCGATGCATTCCGAGTAATAGCCCAGGGCGCCGCTGACGCCTCCGGTTTCATTGCAGCTCGCTAGTTCCGGGTCGCTGCTGCCTGCGTAGTCTGTCGGGCAAAGTTCTTTCCGGCATAGGGTGGGGATGCCATCTCCGGGAGTGAGGGAAAAGTCACGGATAAAGTAGATGCGCGGGGTATAGCGATGAAAGCTCATCGGTGGTCCCGCCGGGTTTTCCACTGCCGCGGGAAGGTCGCGTGCGCTCGAACCCCAACGGGTTAATGTTCCCACCGTGCCATTGGTCTGCAGGTAAAAGTGATGCGGTCTGAGAAGTACATTGCTGTCGCCCAGCGCCATTTCGCCGGTGCTCTGGCCGCTGACGTGGCGCACCGCCACTACGTCGGTTCCAGCAACATGATTGCCAATGCAGTTCCAGATGGACGCGGTCGACGTGCTGCTGTCGTGATTCCGGAATTCTATCGGCCGGTCAAAATTGAAACTCCAGCTCAGGCCGGAGGCTCCGCAGTCCTTGGCAGGCAAAAGCGCACTGGTGGCGCGGGAAGTATCGTTGCCTTCGTCGGTATCACTCAGATTGGGCTGGATATTGCTGGAGCCCAGCATGCCGCCCCAGTAACCGGCTAGTGCAAGGTCACGAGACAAGGTAGAAAGAGCAAAGCGAGCCTGATCCTGCATGCCGGCAATGAGCTCGTTTTCCTTGTAGTTACGACTGGTGCTGAGAAACAGAGCGCCTACGCCGATCAAGAGCAGCAGGCCCAGGGTCGTCGAGATCAGCAACTCGATCAGGGTGAATCCCTGGCCGATAGGCGCGCGAGCTTGTCGAGATTCAGGGCGCATTGGGATCCGAAACGTAGGCATTGATGACCAGCACACGGCGCAGCCGATCATCGCTTCCGCTGGAGAGCGGGTCGTCATAGCGATCCAGGTCAAGGCCACAAGTGTTGCGGGCTGGGTCGTCGGCAGGATCGTCTGCGTCCGGAGGATTGATCCCCGTCACGCCCTGCCAGGCAACGGCCACGATATACAGGCCTGCTACGGCGTCATCACGCTGAACACATCCCGTCGGATTGACCAGACCACCCGCCGCTTCGCCATTAGAGGTAGCTTCCGTTCCCTGTAGAGCCTCGTCCCAACGCACCAGGTCATAGGCGGCCAGTTGGGATGGTGAGCAGGTGGCGGCGGCGCAATCTGCTGCCGCACTGACCTGCGAGGCATCGCTGGTCAGGTAGTCATCCAGATTGGCGGGGTTGCCGCGCATGGATTCGACCATGGACTGCGCCAGTGCACTGGCTGTCGTGCGCTGAATGGCATCGTAATTGAGCTTCTTCGACATGGCCTGCAACCCCGCAACGGCCAGCAAACCAATGCCAGCGACGAACATCGTCACCAGAATTTCGATCAATGTGAAGCCGTGCTGAGATTTCATGGCATCAATCCGGGCAGGCATCGGGCAGGGAATCTTCGTCGAGCGGCACAAGACTGACCCGGCCGCTCAGTGCGATATCAATCAGACGGGCGTCATTCAGCCGTCCCGAGTTTTCGCACAGGGTGAACTGAACGCGTTCACCCGCGCGGCCATTGGGTTGAAACACCAGATGCGTCTGAGAGCTCAGGGTCGTGAGAATCTCGAATGCATCCTTGTCGAGTGTTGGGCTGGTCTGTCCAATCCGGTCATATGCCGTGATGATCTCTGCTGCGCTGTCAGGTTCGGAGCCGGAGAAATCGCCGTCGTTGTCCTGATAGACAATCCAGCCCTGCGCCCAGGTTCCCAGGTCAGACGCACACTGTGGAAATGCCTCGGTCGTGTACCAGTTTCGCCGGCAAATGGTAACTGGAGCGTTTCGCGCAACAGATTCGGAGCGCGCCTCGTTGAGCGCGCCATACAGTTCCGTAGCGCCTTTTGCGCGTGCCGCCGCCAGTCCAAAACGACTCAATTGCGGTACCGCGATAGCAAGCAGGATCGAGACGATGGTGATCGTCACAATCAATTCCAGCAAAGTGAAGCCTGCATTACCTGGGTGCCGATTCATGCGATTAGTTATATCAGTCACTTGCCATTGTATTCGGCCAGCCGGATGGACGGCTTATTAGCGTCACGCAAGTGGATTTCGTACCTGGCATTACTGATTAGAGCTGCATTGGTGGCTTACCATAGAATGTGTACATGTTACGTACTCAAAGCTCACCTGACGTCATTGTCATTGGCGGTGGGGTCATCGGCCTTGCCACCGCACTGGATCTGTTGAAAAGCGGGATGCGGGTATCACTGCTTGAGCGAAACCGGATTGGAAGGGGCGGCGCTTCGTGGGCCGGCGGCGGCATTCTTTCTCCCTTGCAGCCCGATGCGCTGGACGAGGAAGTGCTCTGGCCATTGCTGATCGACAGTCTTTCCAAGTACGCGGAATGGTGCCGCGAGTTGAAGGATCGCAGTGGGGTGGACCCGGAATACCTCACCAGCGGACTGGAAGTTCGACAGGTCGCAGACGTCGCGCCCTGGCAATTGTTCGCTAGTCGATGTGCTCTAAAGCTGCAAATTGCCGATGCAGACGCTGCCGGAAATCCCGGCACGCTTCACCTGCCCCAGATCGCCCAGGTTCGCAGCCCCCGACTTCTTGCGGCTTTGGCGCAGGCTTTTACCCGCAGCGGCGGCAGGCTGCTCGAGGGCCACAGTGTTGATCACTTCATTGGCGATGAGCGTGTGCGCGGCGTGGTCTGCGCCAATCAGTCATTCCCCAGCGGGGCCGTGGTGCTGGCCGCTGGGGCCTGGAGTAGCCAACTCGATGCTTTATGCGAGATTGACGGGGCCAAAGGGCAGATGTTGGCGTTTCAGGCTAGTCCGGGTGAACTGCAATCCATCTGCCTGCAGGGTGGTCACTACCTGATTCCGCGTGAGGACGGCTTGATCGTTGCGGGCAGCACATTGGAAGCCAAGGGCCTTGAAGATGACTGCACCGAGCAGGCACGAGAAGTGATCAGTGAAGCCGCATTCCGAATGGCGCCGTGGCTGGAAGGGCGGGAAGTACTGCACCAGTGGTCGGGATTAAGGCCTGTGACGCCCGATGAGAAGCCGTTGTTCGGTTGGTCACCGCGGTGTGACGGTCTGTTCCATGCAACCGGACATTACCGTCTGGGAATCACCCTGGCGCCGGGTGTTGCCGCGCGTGCTGCAAGCTTGATCGCGTAGCCGTATCTCAGGATTCAGGCGTGCCAGACCATCAGCCATTGTCTGGCGCGGGTCTAGCGCCTGCGTCGGTTGCGGTCGTCCCGGTCCGGGTCCCAGTTGCGTGGCAGCGCATCGCGAACTTCCGCGCGGCGCGCAACCAGGCGCGCGCGCTCCTGTTTATTGAGACTCTTCAGCCGCAAGCCTGCATCGAGTTGTGACAAGGCACCGCCCGCATCACCGCGCATGAACAGATAGGTCGCCATCTGGTAACTGGCTTCGGCGTCGTTGTCCATCTGGCGTGCTGCAAGTGAGAGCAGGCGATACACGTCCACGCGGGCTCCGAAGGAAGGCTCGGATGCAAGCAGGATCTTGCGAGCGGCCTCGGGCTGACCGTGGTGAATCAAGGCTTCGCTGTATTCGAGGATGGCGGCGCCAGCGCGTGGATGCCGCTCGAGCGCGCGGCGATAGGTCTCCAGCGCCTGTTCTGAATCACCTGCACCGGCCTGGATCTCGGCCTGCAGAAGCATCAGGTTGATCTGGGTTGGGTACATGTCCAGCGTGCTTTGGATAGTTTCCAGAGCGCGCTTGTTCTGACCGAGACGACTCAGAGCCAGGGCTTTTCCATAGCGATGGGCGGGCGTGTCCTGGCCGGACGCGATCAAGGCGGTGAACGTCCCGAGCGCGGCACTCGGCTGATCTGCGGCAAACACCTTGGTGCGTGCCTTCATCAGCTGATACTCGATGGTGTCAGGCGCCTTGGCATTGGGCAGTGCCGCCGCGCGCGCGCGCGCTTCGGTAATGCGAGAGGTGTTGATAGGGTGTGTGCGCAGGAATTCGGGCACGCCGTTGCCATACAGACGCGATTGTTGCTCGAGCGTCTGGAAGAACCCGGCCATGCCGCGGGTATCAAAGCCAGCTTCCGACAAGGTCTGAATGCCGATTCGATCAGCCTCAATCTCATGGGCCCGCGTGAAGGCAACCTGACGCTGATAGCTGATGGTCTGACCGATTCCCAGGGCGGCAAGAATCACGTTGGGATCTGCCGACCCGGCAATGATGGCGGCCAGTACGGCCGCCCAAGTGGCGATGGTTGCAAGGCCGCCTCCGCTCGCCGCGCCGCGTGCGATGTGGCGCTGCGTCACATGCGCAAGTTCGTGTGCCATGACGCCTGCCAGCTCGCCTTCATGCTCGCTGGCGGTGATCAGTCCTGCATTAAAGCCCATGTAGCCGCCTGGCAGGGCGAAGGCATTGATACGGTCATCTTTGATGACAAAGAACTGAAGTCGTTCAGGACGCGCATCACTCGCAGCGGCCAGTCGCCAGCCAGTGGCGGTGAGGTAATCCGTCAGCTGAGGATCTTCGACCAGATATTCGTAGGCATACAGTTGCGAGACGACCTCTGCACCCAGGCGTGCTTCCTGCATGGGCGACAGGGCGGTATCCGCCGGATCGCCAAGCTGCGGGAGTTCAATATCGCTCGGGAAGCCGCCCGGGAGTCTTTCGAGTGTACCGCCGTCCGCATAGCTGACTTCCTGCGTCGTATCTGCGGCCCAGGAAAGCGGGACGAGACCGGCAACAAAGAACAGGATCAGTAGGGGCGATCGAAACATGAGAATTCACAAGGTGGCTGTCAGCAGTTTACGCCGCAGCTCGGCGCAATGTTCCGAACTTTGGTCCCGGTTGGAGTGCATTCCAGGCAGATGGTTCCGAATAGTGGGTGCTGGAAATACTTTGATTCGTGCCGTTGTGGTTTGTCAGCACATGTAGCCGCCATCCACCGTGAGGCTTGAGCCGGTCACATAGCTCGCTGCCTCACTGCTCAGAAACAGAACGGCGGATGCTATCTCGCTGGGTTGCGCAATACGGCCAAGGGGGACCTGACGCAGAAAATCATCGCGAATCTCCTCATTGTCGATCAGTGCGCCGGCGAACTGGGTTTTCGTCAGGCCGGGCAGGACCGCGTTGACCCGTACTTTCCAAGGGCCGCATTCGCGCGCGAAACTCTGGGTCATGTTGATGACAGCTGCCTTGGTTATCGAATAAATGCCCTGCATCGGAGCGGGCTTTCGACCATTGATGCTTGCAATGTTGATGATCGATCCGCCGCCGCTCTTTTTCATCATCTTAGCGGCCAACGAGCAAAGCTCGAAATAGCCTTTGATATTCACCTGCAGGGTCTTGTCGACCATCGACATGTCGGTATTTGCGACGTGCCCGAAATAGGGGTTGGTCGCCGCATTGTTGACCAGGATATCGAGCCTGCCGAGGCCGGATTCGATCTCGCCAAGCAGGGCTTGAAGGGCAGCGGAATCTCCCTGATGAGCAGCGATGGCGGTCGCCTTGCCCCCGTCTTTGATGATGCTCTCAGCCACGATGTCTAGCGAGGCCTGTTTACGGCTGGAAATCACCACGTGTGCGCCGTGTTGCGCCAGCACTCGAGCGGTCGCTTCCCCAATGCCGCGCGAAGCGCCAGTGATCAATGCGACTTTTCCGCTGAGGTCGAACAGTCCCTGGCTCATGGCAATACTTCCTAATAAATGAATGTGAATGTGCGCGATCTCGCCATTCGTGGCGCGAGATTTGTTTAGATCAGGCGGCGTGATTCGCAGATGCGGACCCGGAAATCAATGAGTGCCTGCACTTCTTTCAGCACGCTCTCGTCGGCTTTCCACAGTGAAAACGCGTGCGCACCGCGTCGTCGCTGCGCCATTTGCTCGGATAGGGCATGGGGGCCGTGGGGGTCAATACCCACAGCCAGCGTCTCAATGCGAACGTCCGAATCCTGAATCCAGAGTCGAGCAAAACGGACAATCTCGTTATCCGCATTGGGTCGAGAGGTATAGACCTCACACGCGGTAGGTGTGTCCAGCGTCATATCGAGCGGTGGGACATGCGCCAGCAACATGGCTCGAACCGCCTCGAACCATGTTGCTGACGAATTTTCCGCCAACATCGGCCGCATGAGCCGAAGTGTGCGGGCTACTTGACCAGAACGTTGCCGCTCGCCTGACGGCTGAAGGATCGGCCTTCTTTGTCTGCGAGCTTGTCGCCGATCTTGACGCTGTAGGGGCCTTTATCAGTTTCGAAAACCAGCATGCGGTCATTGCCGTCTGCGACTTTCCAGGAGCCACTGGCCTTCCCACCACCGGTCAAATTCCGGACCGTGATCTGTTCATTGGCCGATGCGGCGTCGGCGAAAGGACCGTCCGTCAGGATGGCGATAGCCGTGCCGAACTGGGCGGGTCCAACAAACAGTACGTTCAGCTTTTCACCTTCGGCGGCCGGCCACCACTTCTTGTAGAGATTAGGGGGCGGCGGCCTGTTGCGGACCGGTGCGGGCGATACCGCACGTCGAGCGGGTGGCGCCGCGCGCGGCGCTGGTGTGCTGGGCGTTGCAACCGGTTCTGGTGCCGGGGCAGCGGTTGCCACTGCAGGAGGTGCGTCTGAGGACTCGGCCTCACTGCTCGCCGCTTCTGATTTGGTTTCTGATTTCGGTTCCGGCTGAGGCTCAGGCTCAGGCTTAGGTTCAGGCACCGGGGCGGCGGGAGGCGGTGCTGAGACGGACTCGTCGGATGCGCTCTCTCCAGTGGCGTCTTCAGCTTCCGAAGCCATCGCCAGCTCCGTTGCCTCAGCTTCGGAGGTTTCTGCCGAAGTTTCAGCAAGCGCTGGCAGTGGCTCACTCTCGAACTCGATGGGAACTTCTGATCCTTCAACCACATTGGCTGTCATTGCTGATGGGGTCGAACTGCCTGCGGAAGCTGTCTGAGCTGGCGCTGGATCGCCCGCGAAAACGATAGGGACTTCCGATACTTCGGTTTCAGCTGCATCGGCCAGGGTCAGGTTCTCCTGGTCCACGGCGACAGCACTGGCTGCCGGAGCCGGATCAGAGCCGTCTGCTGAGGCAAACACGCCGGGTGCTTCAATGTCCGCCTCGAAGACCTGATCTTCGGTAATCGCGACATTGCCAGTTTCTTCTTCACCGGTGATGGGCTTTAGGCCATTGAGCAGGAAGTAGGCGCCTACACCCACGGCAACGGTGGCTCCGATGATGAAACTCAGAGAAGGTTTTTTGCCCGTTTCTTCTGCGGTTTGTGCTGAGTTTGCGCTTCGCTGCGCCGTCAGCTCGGGCGCGGAAGCGGCATTGCCTGCGCCGGATGCCGCCTTCTTGCTGCTGTCTGCTTGGTTCTTGGACTCCATCTTCTCTCTCTTTCCTCTTCCTTTGATTATTGTGAGTCTGGACTTTGCCTTTAGGTTGTTACAGAACGCTCCATTCCAATCAGGGCGCTAAGACTCCTCGACATTATTGCGCAAATCGTCAGGCAAGGCTGCTGTGCCGTTATGCGGCGTCGCTTTCGTCACTGTGCCAATTTCGGGGTGAAACTAAGCTTCGCGCCCTTAACAAATCCTTTCATCCACAATCTTGATGCCTTGTCCGACAGGCAATGCATGAAAGATATTCAGAGGCCGAGCATGAGCGATCGATTTTTAGACTTCAGTCAGACCGGGTTCGGCAAGCAGTTGTCGGGGCTGCTGGGGTTGCCAGCCCCCGCACGCTTGAAGCGGGCTACGCAAGCCTATGAAAACAAGCCGTTAATCGGCCAGGCTGCGCAGCTCGGCTGCGCTGCTAACGCACAGATGAGTGCGGCTTTGCTGTCTGGTGTCGTCGCCACGGGAGCCGAGGTTTTTGTAGCCCCGGAGCATCGCGGCATGCTTAGCATGAAGCAGGCCGCGAATGATCTTGGAGTCGCCCTGAAGGGCGAGCCGAGCGGCGAAAAGTTCGCTCCAAATGCGCTGGTTTTTGATGCTAGCGGTGTCGCCAGTGCGGCAGATTTGCGTGATGTCTACGACTTTCTTCAGCCTCGTATTTCACGGCTGGCTGCGCACGGTCGAGTGGTGCTGATTTCGCGTGCTTCCTCCGACTGTGAATCAGTGGGACAGAAGACCGCTTCGGTGTCGCTACGTGGTTTTGTCAGAGCCTTGGGTAAGGAAATCGGGCGCAAGGGCTCTACTGCCAACCTGATTGAGGTCGACGCTGGTGGCGAATCCAATCTGGCCGGTGTGCTGTATTTCTTCCTCAGCCCGCATTCGGCCTTTATCACGGGGCAGGTTCTGGGCCTGGGCGCAGGTGGCCAGGTCATCGAAAACCCGACAGGTTCCCTGGAAGGCCGCATGGCATTGGTCACCGGCGCTGCCCGCGGTATTGGAGCTGCGATCGCTGAAACACTTGCGCGCGAGGGCGCTCAGGTCATCGGTATGGACCGGCCACAGGAGGAAGGGGCCCTGGGCGAAGCCATGAGCAAGATCGGTGGTCAGGGTCTGGCGCTTGATGTGACCTCCGCTGATGCTGCGCAGCGCATCATCCAGGAATGTGGCCCTCTGGACATCGTTGTTCACAACGCGGGCGTGACCCGCGACAAGATGTTGCGGAACATGAAGCCACATCTGTGGGACATGGTGCTGGATATCAACCTGGGCAGCATCATGCGAATCAATGAAGCACTGATGGAAACGGGCCTGAATCCGGGCGCGCGCATGGTGTGCATCTCCTCCATTGGCGGCATCGGCGGCAATGCGGGGCAGACCAATTACGCCGCAACCAAAGCCGGCATCATCGGTTACGCGGCTGCGATGGCGCCTCAGATGGCAGAGAAGGGGGGCGCAATCAATGCTGTGGCCCCCGGCTTCATCGAAACGCAGATGACCGCCGCAATGCCCTTGATGACCCGAGAAGTCGGCCGTCGGCTCAACTCTCTGTCGCAGGGCGGCTTGCCAATTGACATCGCTGAAGCCGTGACCTTTCTGGCATCTCCGTTGTCTTCCGGCGTGAATGGGCAGACGCTCCGGGTCTGTGGTCAAAATTTCATCGGGGCCTAGGTCGAAGGTTGCTGGTTTTCGGCTTGCGAGAACCAGCGACTGCCGCTGCAGCACAGAAAAGGGGCGGGGCGCGCTAAACTCGCGCTCCAAAATTCTTCCCATTTGATTCTGATCTGATGAGCGAGCTGCAACGCATCGCCGAAGCGCGCCTGCCGACCCGTTTTGCCGAATTCTCGGTAACTGTCTTTGCATCGCCAGACGGCAAAGAGCATGTGGTGATCTCCCTGGGAGATCTGCAAGCTGCTGCTGCCCCCCTGATCCGGGTGCATTCCGAGTGCCTGACTGGCGATGCCCTGTTTTCTCTGCGCTGTGACTGCGGCTTCCAGTTGGATGCCGCACTCAGTGCAATCGCCAAGATTGGCTGTGGTGCTGTGCTTTACTTGCGACAAGAGGGTCGCGGTATCGGTCTCGGGAACAAGATTCGGGCTTATGCACTGCAGGACAAGGGCAGCGACACCGTCGAAGCTAATCACCAGCTCGGATTCCCTGCTGACGCGCGTGAGTACGATCTGGCCGTGGACTTGTTGCGCGAGCTGGGCCTCAGGCGGATCCGGCTAATGACCAATAACCCGCGCAAGCTGGATGCCTTGAAACGGGACGGAATCGAGATCGTGGAACGAGTCAGCATTGAGTCTGGGCGCAACCCTCACAACGAAGCCTATCTGCGGGCCAAGCAGGAAAAAATGGGTCATTGGCTGACACTTCCGTGAGCAAGGAAGGCGCTGGCGACGGGCGAGGCGGTCCGGCGCGACCACCGGCGCGCAAGCGAGGCGTCGTTGGCGAAATTAGCCGCTTATCAGTTTCCACGTACAAGCTCACGCGCGGGTTCGGGTCCTTGTTCAAGCTGGTGGGCTCGGAGCGCGATGTCACGCGTGAAGAGCTGGCCCTGGCCATAGATCGCGCGGTTGAAGGCTTCTACCTGCATCCGCTGATGAAGGGCGGCAAGCTCACCAGCTACCTGCGCGACCGCAAGCTCATACCCAATGAGCAATCTACCGAAGACCTGATCCGCTACGTTGTGGATCAGGTGATTTCGCGCAGCCCCATGCCGATTCCGCAGCCCTTGGTGCAGGAATTCTGGGACTTCTTCGAGGAGTTGTTCTCGTCGCCCGAGCTCAAGGGTCTGGGAGAGCTGACCGTCGACATGGTGCGCCTGGTGCTGCGGACCTACGAGCCGACGCTGGTTGAAGTCATTAATGTGCTCAAGGCCGGGCGCCGCTTCAACGAATGGCAGATCCGCGAGGTGATTCAGCGGGCCGGAATCGTGCGCCAAGATTTGGGCATCATGCGCCGTCAGATCAAGGCCTTGCGGCATATCCGGCCCTTCTTTCAGACAGATCCCAAGGACTTCACTGCGCAGGCGAAGATCGTGGCGCAGATGGTCGGTGAGTTTGGACCGTTCTTCGTCAAGATGGCACAGGTTGCCGCGGCCAATGCGGAGTTCCTGCCCGAGCAGATCGCGCGCGAGCTCTCGGTGTTTCACGAAGATGTGCCGGCCATGAGTGCAGAGGAGGTCAACACTGCCTTTCTCGAGTGCTATGGAAAGTTGCCGCATCAGCTATTCCTGGATTTCGATGCAGAGCGACCTGTGCGGTCCGGTTCCATAGGAAGTGTCTATTTCGCCAAGAAGCCTTTCCTTGAGGATGGCCGGGAAGTCTTGCGCGAGGTGGTAATCAAGATTGGCCGGCACAACATTGACCGCGAGTTCGCTATCGGCAAGATGGTGTTGGGTCTGGCCATCATGTCCAGCCAATATTGGGCGCCACATTCCAAGCTCACGCCCTTTCTTCGCGCCATGCAGGAGCAGGTCGATGAGTTTGTGGCGGGATTCATCGAGGAACTCGATTTCGAGGCGGAAGCGCAAAATCACCTTCGTTTCTACGAACGAAGCCTGAACTCGCGCGCATGGAAGGTACCTGAACTTTACGGGCACTCTCATCGGATCTTGGAGATGGAGTATCTGTCCGACGCAGCGAGCCTCACCCGGGCGATGAAGCGCATGAGCAGGCGAAACCTGCGTCGATTCCAGGCCCAGGTTTCCGAGCAGTTGCTATACGCGGTGTTGCAGCATGTGTTCCTCTATCACGAGATTCATGGAGATCTTCATCCTGGCAACGTCATGATCGATTCCCGTGGCGGACTTCATCTCATTGACTGGGGTAACGTCGTGCAGCTTGAAGGCAAGCTCGGCCCGGTCTGGAATTATCTCGTCGCGGCAGTGCTGGCCGATACACGGATGATTGCCGATTCGCTGGTAACCATGTCTACGCAGCCAGAGCTCAATGCCCAACGCTGGGACGAGATCAAGGCAGGTCTTGATGAGACCCTGATGAAGAAAAGGGTCACCAAGCTGACGCCGCGGGTATTCATCAATGAGCTTCGCAACGGCGGCATCGAGGCCGTGCATCGCCGTGCCCAGACCGTGTTGCATCTGATGTCCAATACACAGCAGTTTGGCCTGGTGCTGAAACGGGACTATCTGCATTTGTCGCGTGCACTGATGGCGGGTCTGGGAAGCTATGGCTCGCTCTACGAAAACACGTCTGCACGTCTTATGCTGCGCGACGTCGCTCGTTCCGTAGCTCGACTGCCGCTCAACGCGACACAGGACCTGCTGTATTACGAAGCCAGTACCTGGCGTCGGCGAATCGCCCAGGTTCTGCCTTTGCCCCAGGCGCTACGCAAGTGGATGCTGCCTGCGGCGCGTCCGCAGCCCAAATATATCGGCCGGCCCGCGCCGGAGCCCATGATTATCCCGCCTGCGACCGGCGGTGTTCGATCCAGGGTGTGACCATGCTGTATTCGCTGGCCAGACGGGCCTTGTTCACGCTCGATGCCGAACGCGCGCACGAGCTCAGTTTGCAGGCCTTTCGCCGTTTTCCAGTGGCAAGCACGATGCCTTTTGCTGGCAAGCCGGTCGATGATCCGGTGAATCTCATGGGCTTACGGTTTGCCAATCGAGTGGGCTTGGCAGCGGGCCTGGACAAGAACGGTGAGTGTCTCAAGGCTTGGGCGCAACTTGGTTTTGGCTTTGTGGAAGTGGGCACGGTCACGCCCCGGCCGCAGCCGGGCAACCCGCGGCCCCGCATGTTCAGGCTGCCGGCGCAACGCGCGCTCATCAACAGGCTGGGCTTCAATAACAAGGGCGTCGACTACCTGATTTCCCAGGTGGAAAAAAGCAACTTCAACGGTGTGCTGGGGATCAACATCGGGAAAAATGCGGACACCCCGATCGCAAACGCTGTAGACGACTACATTGCCTGTCTGCGCAAAGTTCATGCTTCCGCCAGTTACATCACGGTGAATATCTCTTCGCCAAACACAAAGAATCTCCGCGAGTTGCAGGGCGACGAGCAGCTTAATGCCTTGCTGAGTCGTCTTGCGCAGGAGCGAGACGCGCTGGCTCAGGCGCAGGGCAAACGAACGCCGATGCTGGTGAAAATTGCGCCGGATGTTGATGAGGCCCAGATCGAAGCAGTCGCGCGCGCCGCGCTGGAGCACGGCGTTGACGGATTGATCGCCAGCAATACGACCATCACACGACCCGGGTTGGAGCAGTCGCCGATCGCGTCAGAAACGGGCGGACTATCCGGCGCGCCATTGCGAGTCATGTCCACTGACGTCCTGCGAAAGTTGCGCCAGCACCTCGATAAAAAGTTTGTGCTGATTGGCGTGGGCGGCATATGCAGCGCCGATGACGCCAGAGAGAAAATTTCTGCCGGTGCCGACCTGGTTCAGGTCTATTCCGGATTCATTTACGAAGGCCCCGACCTGATCCGCAGCTGCGCCGAGGCTTTGTCATTCGCCTGATTCAATGCCAGTCATCGGCGATGGCTTTATTGGATCAATCCAGCGTCCATCGACCGGCCTGATTCATTGAAGACGCGTGCCGCTATAGGTAGAGTCGCCGGCAATCTACGGGGAATATCTTGATTCACATGATCAAACGCAATTTGTCGTTCCTGGCACTGGCCAGCGGCTTGATGCTGTCAGGCAACGTGCATGCCGTCAGTACCGACGGTCATTTCGGTAAATACGGCACGATCTCCGGAATTCTGGAGGTGGGCGATAGTCGTCGGGATTCCGAGCTGGGTTATGGCGGTGTGATTGGCTTTGGCATGCCGCTTTCACGCGAAGCGGAAGCGCTGGAATTCACCATCAAGCTTCTGGAGCGTGATCGCGATGCCGGCGGCGCGAGCGACGAACAACGTTCAATTTTCGTGCATTGGGTTCGTGACATCGGCGGCAGCTGGATTGGAAACGCCAAACCCTTTGTGCTGTTCGGCGCAGGTGCAGTACAGGAAGACGTCCTGGGTGACGACCACATTCATGCAGGACTCGACGGTGGTCTTGGTGCACTCTTTCCGATCGGTCAGCGAGGCTGGGCCATTCGGACACAAGCCAGCGCTTTGGCGCAGATCAACGATGAAAGCGTGCCGGATGAAGATTTTCTGATCGACTTTCATGTCCAGTTTGGTTTGCAGGTTCCTTTCGGTTCGCGGTCGGACACGCGATCTTCCGTAAGCGCCAGTGCACCGCCGGAGTATCCGCCGGAAGCCATCTGCGAGAACAGAATCGTTGACCCTGTGACCGGTCGCGCGGAGTGCATCAATGATTCGGACCGGGACGGCGTATCTGATGGCAAGGATCAGTGTCCTGGAACGCCAGCTGGCAATGCCGTGGATACCAAGGGTTGTACTGTGCAGGGCGTCGTGGATTCCGATGGTGACGGCGTCCTCGACGAGGTTGATGCTTGCCCGGAAAGCCCCGTTGGCATGCAGATTGACGCAACCGGATGTCTGGTCAGCCAGACGGTCACGCTCAAGGCGATTCAGTTCCACTCGGGTTCTGCTCAACTCACGGGAGATGCACGCGCGGCGCTGGACCAGGTGGCCAAGACCCTCAAGAGCCAGCCCAATCTGGATGTGCAGATAACGGGTCACACCGACAGCCAGGGCAACGATAATTTCAATCTGGTTCTTTCTCAGCAGCGTGCCGAGTCCGTCCGCCAGCGTCTAATCCGCAAAGGTGTCGAGCCTGGCCGTCTGCAGGCCGTGGGGCAGGGCGAGACCTTGCCAGTCGCCGACAACGAGACTGACGCGGGTCGTCGAGAGAATCGTCGGGTGGAATTCAAGGTTGAGGTCAGATAGCAGCTGATGAGCAATGAGCCCGATGAGTCGCTTGAAGTGGCTTCGCCTTGCGTCGGTATTTGCTGTCTGGACGACGATCAGACTTGCGAAGGCTGCGGCCGGTCCGTCGATGAAATCATGGCCTGGCCCTTGGCGGGTACAACGCAACGCAGGAAAATTGTTGCAGATGCTGAGCAGCGCATGAAAGCGCGCAGTGGTGAGTCCTCATGAAACCTGCGCAACGAAGTGATTTCAGTTTTTTCGATCGGATCACCACGCGTTGGGGGGACGTTGACCGCATTGGTCATGTCAACAATGCCAAATACTTTACCTATGACGAGCAGGCGCGCTGTCAGTACATGGAGCAGCGCATCGTAGCGGCTGGGTTGGACGTCAATAGGACCGAGTTCATCCTTGCACACATCGGTTGCGACTTCCTTGTGCAGCTCAACCACCCCTCCGAGATTGACTACGGTATCCGGGCAGTGCGACTTGGGCGCTCTAGTATCGGACTGGAAGGCGCTGCCTTTGTGGGAGATTGTTGCCACTCGGTGACCCAGAGCGTTCTGGTCTGGTTTGACTACCAGACACAGCAGACGTGTCCCGTCCCTGAAGTGGTCAGGGCGGCCATTCTGGAGTTCGAGCCGCTTCAGCCCGAGACCTAGTCAATTATTAATCAGAGGCCTAGTGCGGTCATCTCGCGCGCAACAGTGGCCTGATCCCATAGCGCGTCGAAGGCCTTGAGCTGGCTGCGGGCAACCATTGGAGCGTTGTCATAGTAGCGACCGTCCAGTTGATCGGGCCCGCTGCGAAACAGCAGGCTGCGCTGGTCAGCAATGAAATACTCTTCCTGCAGGGTGGGAATATCTGCTGGAACCTCGCGAAACTCAATGCGGCTGGACAGCGAGCGGCCCAGTTCAATCAGGCGCACAGCTTGCTGCACAGCGCTTCGAGGGTCGTGGACAAGAATGCGCAGGCGGGCCCTTCTATGGTCCAGGATGAAGTTGCGGAGCTGGTTGGTGAAGGCCTCGCTGGCGCAGATTCGCCCATCAAGTTTCACGGTCATCAGCGACAGTTGCAGCCGTGCATTGGCAATCAGCCTGCCAGCGGCCTCGCGAAAGGCATCTGATCCGCTGATCGGTTCGAAGTCCAGAGATGCATTGCTCCCCGGCTTGTCGTTGTTAGTAGCGGTCATGTTTCCTTGATCTCTTATCAAGGCCTCAAACTTGCCGGGCTTGATGAGGCGCGTTGCCGAGATAGTCTGCCGGGGTCATGTTCAGTAGGCGCTCTTTGGCATCTTCGGGAATGTCCAGTTCCTTGACGAAGGCGCGCAGGTCGTCACGCCCGATCTTCTGCCCCCGGGTGAGGCGCTTGAGTTGCTCGTATGGCTCAGGAAGTCCATAGCGACGCATTACGGTCTGAATGGCCTCTCCCAGCACCTCCCAGTTGTCATTGAGATCCTGACCAATTTTCCAGGCATCTGCCTCGAGCTTTCCAATGCCCTTGGTGATGGATTCAAAGGCGATGACCTGGTGCGCGATGCCGACACCCAGGTTGCGCAGGACCGTGGAGTCGGTCAGGTCGCGCTGCCAGCGGGAAATCGGCAGCTTGTCAGCCAGAAAACGCATCATGGCATTGGCCAGGCCAAGGTTGCCCTCGCCATTTTCGAAATCAATCGGATTAACCTTGTGCGGCATGGTCGAGGAGCCCACTTCTCCCGCAACCGTTCGCTGCCGGAAATAACCCAGCGAGATATAGCCCCAGACGTCCCTGCAGAAGTCGGTCAGGATGGTGTTGATCAGGCACAGACTGTTGAAGTAGTCGGCCATCCAGTCGTGCGGCTCGATCTGCGTGGTCGCGGGGCTTTGTTCCAGGCCCAGCGCATGAACGAATTCTGAGGCTAGGTCTGGCCATTCCACTTCCGGGTAGGCCG
Organism: Panacagrimonas sp.; assembly: GCA_041603235.1. Classification (GTDB taxonomy): domain Bacteria; phylum Pseudomonadota; class Gammaproteobacteria; order Nevskiales; family Nevskiaceae; genus Panacagrimonas. The sequence goes on from JBFIES010000004.1 coordinate 281,914, forward strand.
CCAAATGGGCACTGTAATTGCCAACAGCGCCATTGATCTTTGCAAGACACAGTACAGATTCGAAGGTGGCACGTGCGCGGCGCAGGCGCTGGGTAAAGACCGCCATTTCCTTGCCGAGCGTGGTGGGCGTGGCGGGCTGACCATGCGTGCGCGCGAGCAGGGGCTGGTCTGCATATTGGCGCGACAGCCCTGTCAGCAGCTCGATCAGGCGATCAAGTCGGGGGAGAATGATGTCTCGACGCGCGTCATGCAGCATCAGCGCATGGGCGACATTGTTCATGTCTTCCGAAGTGCAGGCGAAGTGAATGAACTCCTTGATGGCCCCGAGCTCGTCGTGGCTACCAATTTTCTCCTTCAGAAAATATTCGACAGCCTTGACGTCGTGATTGGTGGTGGCTTCGATGGTTTTGATGCGCTGGGCATCCTCGATGCCGAAATTCTCCGCAATTTGCTCCAGTCGCTGCAGAGCTTCCGCAGATAGCGCGGGCACTTCAGTAATTTGCGGATGGCTCGCGAGTTGGATGAGCCACCGGACCTCCGCGACCACGCGATACCGCATGAGGCCGAATTCGCTGAATATCGGCCGTAGATCGACTGTTTTCTCGGCATATCGGCCGTCAATTGGGGATACCGCGGAGAGCGAAGAAAGATTCATCTGGAACGCTGGTCAGTAAATTGGTGACAAAGTGTAATGGATGAAGCCCCTGTTACACCTCCGGACAGCCTCAGGAGATGATCAATGAGCCGCAAAAAATCAGCGCCGAGCAGTCAGTCGGCCTATCGCATGGAGCAGGACAGCCTCGGAGGAATTCGGGTCCCGAAGGCGGCACTTTGGGGCGCCCAGACCCAGCGCGCGGTGGAGAACTTTGACGTTTCCCAGTTGCGGATGCCCAGACAGATGATCCGGGCGCTGGGTCTGATCAAGTCTGTCGCCGCCACAGTCAATGGGGATCTTCGGCTTCTCGACACGGACATGGCAGAGGCTATTTCGCGCGCGGCACTGGAAGTCAGCAGCGGCGAGCACGACGGGCAGTTCCCGGTCGATATTTTTCAAACGGGCTCCGGGACCTCGAGCAACATGAATGCTAATGAGGTGATCGCGCGCCTGGCGTCTCGGCGCTTGCGACGCAAAGTGCACCCGAATGATCACGTCAATCTGGGCCAGTCTTCCAATGACACGCTGCCCACGGCAATTCATCTGGCCGCATGTCTGATAGTGGAGGAGCAGCTCAAACCCGCGCTGGTTCAACTCGGGAGCACGATAGATCAGAAAGGCCAGCAGCTTGAGGGGCAGGTCAAGACAGGCCGTACCCATCTGATGGACGCCTTGCCAATCAGCTTTGAACAGGAACTGTCAGGCTGGTCGCAGCAGATCAGCAATGCGGTCGCGCGCCTTGATGCGACTTTGCCAAGACTCTTGAGGTTGGCGCAGGGCGGCACGGCGATTGGAACCGGCGTCAATGCACATCGCCAGTTTGCGGGCCGATTCGCGCGGGCGCTGGGACAGAGAACCGGCCTCAAGTTCAAAGCCAGCCCAAATCACTTCGAAAGCTTGTCTTGCATGGATGCAGCCAACGAGCTGTCCGGCCAGCTCAAGGTGATCGCAGGTTCGATGATGAAAATTGCCAACGATTTGCGCTGGATGAACTCAGGTCCGTTGTCCGGGTTGCAGGAGATTGCATTGCCCGTTCTGCAACCGGGATCCAGCATCATGCCGGGCAAGGTTAATCCGGTTGCACCCGAGGCGGTCTGCATGGTTGCCGCAAAGGTGATGGGCAATGACGCGAGCATTGGCATTGCGGCGCAGTCTGGCAATTTTCAACTCAATGTAATGCTGCCGCTGATCGCGTACAGCCTCATAGAATCCCTGGAACTGCTGACGTCCGGTGCTAAGCTTCTGGCGGAAAAAGCGATTTCCGGATTCACGGTCAATCAGGCCCATATAGACAGCGCGCTTTCTCGCAATCCAGTGTTGGTGACAGCCCTGAATCCCGTTATCGGTTACGACCTGGGTTCCAAAATTGCCAAACAAGCGTATCGCGAAAACCGACCGGTGCTTGAGGTCGCGCTGGAACAGACAGAGCTGTCCGAAGCTGAGCTCCGTAGGTATCTGGACCCGGCTGCAATGACGCATGGTGGTGTCCCGAAGGCGGGCAAGAAATGATGAGTGCCCGCGTATCATTTTGTGCTCGGGAAAATCCAAGTGAGGATATCGAATGAACTCAGCATCGGCTGGAAAGCCACAGAAGAAGATTGAGAATGGCGCTGATTACCTTGAGAGTCTGCGCGGTAGAAATCTCACCGTCTGGCTCTTCGGCGAGAAAATTGAGGAGCCGGTCGATCACCCTGTCGTGCGGCCTTCGATCAATGCCCTGGCCAGAACGTACGATTTGGCGGTAGAGAATCCGGAGCTGGCCAGCGTGGTGTCGCCATTCACCGGCGAACGAGTCAGCCGCTTCCTGCACATCTGCACCTCAGCGCCCGATCTGGTGGCGCAGAACAAGATGCAGCGCAAGCTCGGACAGCTGACCGGGACCTGCTTTCAGCGCTGCGTCGGAATGGATGCATTCAATGCACTTTATTCCGTGACCTTTGAGATGGATCAGAAACATCAGACCCCGTACCACCAGCGGATGAGAGCGTTTCTGACGGAGATGCACCGCGGCAACTTCGTGGTGGGCGGCGCGATGACGGATGTCAAAGGGGATCGCGGCCTCGCGCCTCATGAGCAATCTGATCCGGATCTGTTTGTGCACGTCAGCCGGCGCAATGCCGATGGCGTGTTCATTCGTGGTGCCAAGGCACACCAGACCGGGTGCATCAATTCGCACTGGATGCTGGTGATGCCGACGATGCGGTTAGGCGAGAAAGACCAGGACTACGCAATTATCGGTGCGGTTCCGGTGGATGCGCCTGGTATCACCTATATCTATGGGCGGCAGTCTTGCGATACCCGGGCAATGGAAGGTGGCGATATTGATCCGGGCAATGCCATGTACGGCGGACAGGAAGCGATGGTCATCTTTGATGACGTGTTCATTCCCAATGACCTGATTTTCATGGATGGCGAGACTGATTTTGCCGCGATGCTGGTACAGCGATTCACTGCCTATCACAGACGTTCCTATGTCTGTAAGAGCGGCGTTGGTGACGTGCTGATCGGTGCCGCTTCTTCCATTGCGCAGATGAACGGTGCAGACAAGGCCAGTCACATCAAGGACAAGCTGGTTGAGATGACGCATCTGAACGAGACGATCTACGGCACCGGCATCGCGGCCAGCTACCAGGGATATGCAACGGCCTCGGGCGCTTACCTTGCAGACGACATGCTCGCCAATGTCTGCAAGCATCACGTCACCAAGCTGCCTTACGACTTGGGACGTATCGCGCAGGATATCGCCGGGGGCCTGGTGGCGACCCTGCCGTCTGAGAAGGATCTGAATCATCCCGAGGTCGGGGCCCTGATCAGAAAGTATCTGGTCGGGCGCAAGACCTTCAGCACCGAGCAGCGTATGCGAATGCTGCGACTGATCGAGAATATGACCCTGGGGCGAAATGCCGTCGGTTATCTCACTGAATCCATGCACGGGGCGGGCTCACCCCAGGCACAGCGCATCGAGATTGGCCGGGCCATGCAGCTGGAATACAAAGGTCGCCTGGCGCGTGTCCTTGCTGGCGTTGATGTTGAGAGCGACAAGGGCGCGGTTGTGGAAGAGCTTTCTGGCTATTTCGCACGTGTATTCAGGTTGCCGGACACACTGGATGAATCCGAATAGCTGATGTCCTGCCGCGCCATTTGAAAGTGCACTGCACTGATTGAGGTGACGTGATCCTGTCGCCCGAAAATAGAGGTAAACCGATGTCAGCGAAAATCCACCACCTGAACTGCGGCACCATGTGTCCACACGGTCGCCGCCTTATGGCAGGCGAGGGCAGCCTGTTCGAGAACGCTGAGCTGTGCTGTCACTGCCTGTTGATTGAAACCGATCAGGGACTCGTTCTGGTCGACACGGGCATGGGCATTCAGGATGTCCGCGAACCCGCTCGGCTGGGACGCATCTTTTCTGCCTTGGTCCGGCCGGTTCTGCGGGAGGAAGAAACTGCCCTGCGTCGGGTAAAAGCGCTGGGCTTCAAGCCAGAAGATGTGCGCCATATCGTGGTGACGCATCTCGATCTGGATCACGCCGGTGGCCTGGGAGACTTTCCGAACGCGCAGGTGCATGTCTTTGCAGATGAGCTGGACGCGGCAATGTCTCCAGGGCTGCGCGAACGCATGCGCTATTGCCAGGCACAGTGGTCGCATGGCGCGAATTGGGTCAGGCATGCAGTGGAAGGGGAACGATGGATGGGTTTTGACGCCATCCATGCCATTCCTGGCCTCAACGTGGACGTGTTGCTTGTTCCGCTGGCAGGTCATACGCGCGGCCATTGCGGCGTTGCCGTAAGAGACGGAGACACTTGGCTACTTCACTGTGGAGACGCTTATTTTTATCGCGGCGAAATAGAGACGCCGCCGTCTTGTCCGATCGGTCTGAAAGCGTTTCAGGGCATGGTGCAGATTAATGCTGCTCAGCGGCTACACAATCAACGTCGACTGCGCGCCCTGAATAACGAACAAGGGCAGGGGGTCAAGCTGTTCAGTGCCCACGATCCGGTTGAATTGAGGCAGCTACAGGGGATCGGGCAAGCCTGATTCGGGCCAGTGATGGCAGGTTCAGGCTTTCGGGTTCACGTCGGGTGTGCGGATGCAGGATAATGCGCGCCCACCAAAATTGATCCGAGCCCAGCCGTGACCATCATCCGCCAGGACGACCTGATTCAATCCATTGCCGACGCCTTTCAGTACATCAGCTACTACCATCCACGGGATTACATCTCAGCGTTGGGTGAGGCTTACGAGCGCGAGGAATCACCAGCCGCCAAGGATGCAATTGCGCAGATTTTGACCAATTCCCGCATGAGTGCGGAAGGAAAGCGTCCAATCTGCCAGGACACCGGCATCTGTGTGGTATTCATGAAAGTGGGCATGAACGTGCAGTGGGACGCGACCATGAGCGTGCAGGAAATGGTTGACGAAGGTGTGCGACGCGCCTACCTGAATCCTGAGAACAAGCTGCGTGCCTCCGTATTGAGTGATCCGGCCGGCGCGCGCAAGAACACCAAGGACAACACACCCGCCGTCATCCATTTTCAGGTGGTGCCAGGCGATGTGGTGGATATCACCTGCGCTGCCAAGGGCGGTGGCTCGGAGAACAAGTCCAAGATGGTCTGTCTGAATCCATCCGACTCCATCGTCGATTGGGTGCTCAAGACGGTGCCGACCATGGGCGCAGGCTGGTGTCCTCCCGGAATTTTGGGACTTGGCATCGGCGGAACGCCGGAAAAGGCGACCGTTATGGCCAAGGAAGCCATCATGGCCCCTGTCGATATTCATCTGGTCAAAGCCAAGGCGGCTCGCGGCGAGACCCTGACCCGCATTGAAGCTCTGCGACTTGAGCTGCTTGAAAAGGTCAATGCACTGGGCATTGGTGCGCAAGGTCTGGGCGGACTCACCACCGTGCTGGATATCAAGATCATCGACTATCCAACCCACGCGGCGAGCTTGCCTGTTGCCTTGATTCCCAACTGCGCAGCAACGCGGCACGTGCATTTCGAGCTGGACGGTTCTGGTCCAGCCAAGCTGGCGCCGCCTAAGCTTGAGGACTGGCCGGATGTCACCTGGAAAGCGAATCTGGAAACGTCCACGCGTGTTGATCTGGACAGCCTTACGCCAGAGATGGTGGCGAGCTGGAAACCGGGCCAGACCTTGCTGCTCAACGGCAAGATGCTGACCGGACGCGACGCCGCGCACAAACGCATTCAGGACATGCTCGCCAAGGGCGAGAGGCTGCCGGTGGATTTCAAGAACCGGGTGATTTACTACGTTGGCCCGGTTGATCCGGTGGGGAACGAGGCAGTGGGGCCGGCCGGCCCCACCACCGCCACACGAATGGATAAGTTCACCGACATGATGCTGGCTGAAACTGGCTTGATCGCCATGATCGGTAAGGCAGAACGAGGCCCGGTGGCCATCGAGGCCATCAAGAAGCACAAGAGCGCCTATCTGATGGCGGTGGGCGGCGCGGCCTATCTAGTGGCGAAGGCCATTCAGTCGGCCAAAGTCGTGGGTTTCGAGGACCTTGGCATGGAAGCTATTTATGAGTTTGACGTCAAGGACATGCCGGTCACGGTTGCGGTGGACGCGCAGGGCACCTCGGTGCATCAGACCGGGCCACGTGAATGGCAGGGTCGAATTGGAAAAATCCCTGTGGTGGCGGCATGAAGGGCCCTGGCGGCTGAAAGCTTGAATTTGTAACAAGATGTCGCATTTTCGAGATACTCAGAAACCATTCAGCCCCGATTACTAGATTGGAATTGCTTCTCAAACGGAGTTATTCCATGTTCAAGAAAATCATTCTCGTTTCAGCGCTGGGGCTGAGTCTGGGTATGTCTCAGTCCGCGCTGGCAAGGCCTGATTCGGATCGCGACCGCCCGCATTTTGGTCCGTCAAAGCATCAATCGCATCATGGTGGCAAGCAGTGGAAGGACAGCCACAAGCACCATGCAAAACAGCATCACAAGGAGCGTCGTCGCGAAGCCAAACGGCACCATCGGCAGTATCACCAACAGCAGTACAGGCGGGACCATCGCCAGGCTCATCGCGACCACCGGCGGCAGTGGAATAACCATCATTATCGAGCGCCAGCCTACCGATCTAACCACGGTCACTCTACCCACCGGTGGCACCGTGGCCACTTTATTCCGCACCACTATCGCGGACATCGGTATGTAGTGCATGACTACCACCATCACCATCTTCATCACCCACCAAGGGGTTATCACTGGGTGCGGGTCGACCGCGATTTCATCCTGGTTGCCATCACAAGCGGCTTGATCGCCTCCGTGATTTACGGCGGGTATTGATCAGAACCGCAGAATTCTTGAGGCTTAGATACAAGACAGCCCGGACGTGAGTCCGGGCTGTCTTGTTTGCGAGAAAGGTATTCCCCGCACCATTGCGCTGCCGGGATTCCGACAGGCGTAACGTCCTTTACTCGTCCTCGATCAGGTCATAGTCAGATTTTGCCGCACCACACTCCGGGCAGATCCAGTCTTCGGGAATATCGTCATAGGAGGTTCCCGGCGCAATGCCAGAATCTGGGTCGCCCAAAGCTTCATCATAGACATGAGAACAGTAGCGGCAGCGGTAGCGTCTGGAATTGGCAGTCATATTTGAGCTCTCGTGAATTGTCAGGTTGCATCAGTTTGAATTTGTGGCTCAAAGAATACCGATACCAAAGGGTCTGCGCCATCGGGAATCCGAGCAGATTCTGAGAATCGCGGCGCGTGGCCCCATAATCTGCACGGCGCAGAGCCAAGCATTGGTCATTAGGCGCGCAAGAAGTATCTCGATACGGGGTCACTCTCGATTGTGCCGGAGCGCGATTCAGTGCTAGAAACGTTCACCACAAATTACGAGGGGAGCTTGGATCAATGAGTCTCGAGGCAAACAAAAAGCTGGTTGCTGATTTCTTCGCCCATTTTGGCCGTAAGGATGTAGAGGGCGCGATGAAAATGATGGCCGAAGATGGCACCTGGTGGATCGGCGGAAAGCCGGAGCTTTTCCCAATTGCCGGCTTGAAATCCAAGCAAGCCATTACCGAGATTCTTAATAGCCTGGTTCCGGGAACCAAGGACGGGCTGGCGATTACCCCCAGCGCCATGATTGCCGAAGGGAACAAGATTGCCTGCGAAGCAGAGTCGTTCGGGGTATTGCCTAATGGCCGCACCTACAACAACGAGTACCACTTCCTGATCGAGGTCAAAGACGGCAAGATTGCCTCGGTCAAGGAATATCTGGATACGATGCACACGGCGGACGTGCTTAAGGGCTGATTGGTGGGAATCTGCGAAACGGACATGACGATGCGGAGAGGGGGCGTCGGTCCGGTGACGACGATCGGGCTCGTCAGAGAGGCGCCGTTCTATCGTTCGGTGAATGACTATTGCTTGCTACATGGTTGCGTTGCCAAAGCATTAGGCTGCGTCGAGCTCATTTGACCGCGCTACGACCGTAACTCAGAACATCTCCAGTAGGTGGCGAGCGATCCTCTAATCACGCTCCTAGGAGCCGGTATAATTTGCGACCGCCTGAATGGGCGTTTACCTAACGGATAGCAGCTTGTCGGATACGCAACGAAATTTTCTCCAGAACCTTATCCAGCAACAACTTGATGCGGGTCACTTTGAGCGTGGAATAGTCACTCGATTTCCGCCTGAGCCGAATGGATATCTGCATGTCGGGCATGCCAAAGCCATATGCATCAATTTCGGATTGGCCAAGAAATTTGGAGGGGTGTGTCGCCTGAGGTTTGACGACACCAACCCTGATAAGGAAAGTCAGGAATATATTGATGCCATTATGGAGGATGTCCGTTGGCTCGGATTTGAGTGGCAGGGTGGCGTGCGTCACGCATCAAATTACTTCGAGCAGCTATATGACTGGGCGGTGCACCTTATTGAGCGTGGTCTTGCATATGTGGATGATCAGACATTGGAGCAGGCTCGAAGGAGTCGCGGCACTTTAACAACGCCTGGTACTGATAGCCCTTACAGAAGCCGCACTGTAGAGGAAAATCTTCGGTTATTTGCGAAGATGAAGGCGGGTGAGTTTGAAGAGGGGAGTTGCGCCCTCAGGGCTAAGATTGATATGGCAGCTGCCAACCTCAACATGCGCGACCCGATCTTGTATCGCATCCGCAAAGCTCGTCATCATCAAACAGGGAACAAGTGGTGCATTTATCCTTCGTACGATTTTGCGCAAGGACAATCTGATGCAATTGACGGCGTGACTCATTCTATTTGCACATTGGAATTTGAAGATCATCGGCCACTTTATGATTGGTTCATAAAGAACTTGCCTGTTCCCGCAACCCCACGACAATATGAGTTTGCACGTCTGAATCTTAGTTATACGATCACGAGCAAGCGAAAGCTCAAGCAACTTGTCGACGAGGGTCGAGTCACGGGGTGGGATGATCCCCGAATGCCCACAATCCAAGGGATGCGAAGGCGGGGAATTCCAGCTAAATCGCTTCGGAAATTTTGCGAACTGATAGGTGTCAGTCGCGCAGCTAGCACTGTGGATGTGGCAATGTTAGAGCATGCTGTGAGGGAAGATTTGAATGAAAATGCTCCGCGCGCGATGTGTGTCATAGATCCGATCAAGTTGGTAATAACAAACTATCCTGATGGCAAGACGGAGATATTCTCTGCTGCAGGTCATCCGCATCGAGACGATCTTCCGATGCGTGATGTACCTTTTTCGCGGGAGCTATGGATCGAGCGAGAAGATTTCCGCGAAGTAGGAAACAAGAAGTACAAGCGGCTTGTTCTTGGCAAAAAGGTTCGGCTCCGCAATGCGTACGTCATTACCGCTGATGAATGTTTGAAGGATGACGAAGGAAAAATCACAGAAGTGCATTGCAGGTATGAGCCGGAGACATTGGGTGGGGATCCTGAAGATGGAGTAAAGCCCAAAGGAGTTATTCATTGGGTATCGGTTAAGCATGCCCTCAAGGTGGAGGTGCGCCTTTATGACCGGCTCTTCAACATTGAGGCGCCTGAGCGTGGCAATGCAGAGATCAATGCGAGTCTAAATCCAGATTCCTTTTCAGTCCTCACACCATGTTGGGCAGAGCCGTCCTTGGCTGCGTCGGTGCCAGAGCAAGTATTTCAATTCGAGCGTCTGGGTTACTTTGTGGCCGATAGAAGAGATCATTGTGTCTCCACGCCGGTCTTTAATCGGACTGTCACCTTGCGGGATACTTGGGCCAAAATCGAGGCTAAGGAAGCTTGAAATTGCGCACGAGGAGCCGTGCCGACGACACTGGTCCTTCACCGGAGCCCCGGCCTCCTTCAGGAACTTGATGATCTGCTCTCCTTGTACCGCTTCTTCACGTCCGACCTCCTTGGTCATGGGTCGGACTCTTAACCGTTGTGCTACTCATAATTGGGAGATCGTCGATGAAACGCGATGTCAATGAGTAGAGCCATTATCTTCCGGAGCAATGATCAGGCTGGTTGAGATGCCGCTCTCAAGCAATGCGGCCATGTTCGCGTCGAGAGCCCCAGATCGAATGGCCTTTGCGACAATCTCATTTCGGCCCTTTGCGTGAAGACGTTTGCCGGCTTGTGCCAAAAAATATGAAACTGTAGTCGGCTGTACGCCCATTTGTTTTGCGATTTCCTTTGTGCTGAGCCCGTCCATAGAAAGTTTGACGCACTCTGCCTCGCGAGCGGTGAGCTTGTTGTCTTCGCAGCCTTCCGTTTGGAAATGAATTATCAAAGTCCGTTCTGTAGCTGCGTGAACGAACCAGACAATTTTTTGCTTCAGCTCTATATCGTCATCTTCTGACGATTCCTGATCGTGCATTCGCGCGAACGACAGCAAGCCGAATACGCCGCGTCTGCCGAAAAATGGCGCGGTAATTCCGTAAGACAGACCATGTTTTGCAGCGCGTAACATCACCTGAGCTTCTTCTGGGCGTTCGCGAGGGCAGTCGTTCCAGAAAGTCGGTATCGTCGTCTGAAGTGCTTTCCTGATTACGGGGTCATCAGCCATATATCCGGAGGAGTCATATTCCTCACGCCATTGACTCGGGAAGTTGGTTATTAGGAGGTGATCTGGCTCCTTATTCGGCCGCGGAATTTGGATTCCTAAGCCGTAGAAGGTGTAGCCGCAGTGTGCTGCATACGCTGCAACGATTTGCGACATATCTTGCATGGAAACAGCTCCAGCAATCTGGGTGGCAATCGTCGCATCCCAAGACATCAATCTGTCCCCCCACAGAGGCTGTAAGAATGTAGGCTGCGGGGCTTGGTCGCCGCCGCACTGCTTTTACCGCATATGGCACGGACTCGGCAAGCTTGCGACCATTAAGTCCGACTTGAGCGATCCTGCCTGAGGGCGTGCAAAGTTTTATCGCAAGCCTTCACTCGTAAGGGGCAATGTTCAGCAAGTCTTTGAATGTATGGCATTCTTGGAGTGTGACAGTGGGGCAATTCGTTGGTTCGAGTATTATTAGGCGGGTCCACTACCGCGCGGGGGGAGGTTTAGTGAAATGAGTAAAAACAATTTACTCAATGACTTGGACGAATGCCGCAATGTGCCGGAGCTTCACGCCGCGATAAAACGGTACGCGGCTGACCTAGGTTACGAATTCTTTATATATGCTGTGGTTCTTGCGAGCGACCCGATAAAGCCGTTGCAGTTTGTGGTTTCTGGCTTTCCTCAGAAATGGCGGACTCGCTATGATGAAATGGGCTATATAAATACCGATCCGGTGGTGCGCCACTGTATGAGTAGCCTCCGACCGGTTTTATGGGCCACGGTGCCTCGATCTGGCCCGATGGCCCAGAGCTTTTTTAGCGATGCATCTCGTCACGGATTAGTGGATGGCGTCACCTCGCCAATCATCGGAAAGCTCCGCGAGATTGGGGCATTTAGTATGGCCACTTCAAGAAGTGTCGAATTAGACGAAGCAGAGCAAGAGGGCCTTTTGCGAGAAACCCATTGGGCCGGAATGCTAATTTGTGAAGCATTCGAGCGCATCGTACTTGTGCCTCATGGAAGTGATGCTGACCAATGTCTCACTGACCGTGAATTGGACGTATTGTCTCTGGTCGCGGGTGGACATCACGATAAGTCTATTGGTGGGAGTCTTGGCATTTCCGGAAATACTGTACGATTTCACATCGCAAATGCTGGAAATAAGTTAGGGGGCATCGTGGGACGTCATCAGATTGTCGCTCGTGCCTTAGAAGTTGGTCAGTTACGCCTCGATGAGCGTGGGTTAAGTCGGCCATGGGCCGTCCCTCGTCGGGACGATTACCAGTCGTAGAAATTCTGACCCTTCTTTAAAAGTGCTCGCAAGTCAATAGCACTTTCGATCGGTAAATACATCTGGTTCTGTGCTTTTCTTTGTCTCTGACAAAGGAGAAGAAAGCACATGTACGAATTTGTGATTGGAAGTAACAGTGGGCCAACAGCTATAGCTGATGATTTACTTGACGGAATGTTTCATTTGAGGTGGGACGTTTTCCATGATCGTCTAAATTGGGTCGCATCGGGCGATAACGGTAGAGAGTGTGATGAGTACGATGACTGCGATGCTACTTACGTTATCGGATATGACGCAGAAACTAGAACTGTATTGGCAACCTGGCGACTTCGACCAACGACAGCCAGATATATGCTCAGGAATACTTTTCCAGAGCTTCTTATCGGAGATGCGCCAAGCTCCCCACTAATTTACGAGATTTCTCGATTCGGGATTGCACGAAATTCTGGCGGGGCATCACGTATAGGTGAGTTCAGATCTCTAACGCAAACTCTTTTTGCGCACTCTATAGAGTTTGGCGTTGAGCGAGGGGTCCATCGCGCTCTGTGGGTTACCACACTAGGAATTGAACGTATGACGCGCAAACTTGGGTTCTCTCTGCGCCGCATGGGAAGTTCGTTACAAATCGGCTCATGCATTGCTGTTACTCAAGAGCTGGAGTTGGACAACGTTGCTGTCGCGACTGCTGAGAAAATATTGGGCCGCACCATAGGAACGCTGAGGGCAGCGGCATGATTAGGATACTCAAACTCGATGCGCATGATGAGAATCCAGATGTTGAAAACTCCTTGGTCGGCGCTCGCTCAGGCATTCGAGGCTTACTGAAATCTTCGTTGCCTTGGAATGAAAGTTTCGACGAGATTATTGTCATTGATCACGGGACACTTGCCTGTCTGGAGTTGGTTCGGGATGCAATCGCATATCGCCGGGAAAATATGGAATGTCGGATTTCTGTCCAGCGGATCATTTCCGACACCGAATCCGAATCAGAGGCCTTATTGCGGTCAGTTGCCCCGCGGAACATGACGTCACATTTTGAGTTTAATGCCAATGCTGCGCCGGCACTGGTGTCTCTTCAAACCAACTTTGAAGTGTCATTACGTGCAGATGCAATACTGCTGGAATATTCGGCTTGAGCATTCCCAAGCGTCATCGCGCGGATAGGCAGGGGCACATCATACGGGTTTGATGCGCCCCCGATGACTTGATTTGCAGTATGGGCAGGACCCGGCATTCGTCCGAATTCGGACTTGGGCCGCCGAGTGTATGGGGCAAATGAAAAGAGAGGTCTGCGGCAGCTCGAGCTGCGCCTGTCTGGCGATTATCGCTGCCAAGCCAAGGCAATAGAGAAAACTAATCGCGAACGAATAAAAAGGCAATTTCCTTAATCGCATCCTGCCAGCTACTGTGTCGCCTGAGTTCCGAATCGATTTTTCAAATGGAGGAAGGCAATGTCTAGCAATTCAAAATGCCCGATGGCCGCGGTCGGTGGGCAGCATGCGGTTACAGGCGCTCGCGGAAACGCGCAGTGGTGGCCAGATCAGCCAAACCTGAAGATCCTGCATCAGCATTCGGAGCGCGCTAATCCGACGGCGCAGGATTTCAACTATGCCGAGGCATTCAAGTCTCTTGATCTGGATGCGGTTGTGCAGGATTTGCATGCCCTGATGACAGATTCTCAGGATTGGTGGCCTGCGGACTATGGTCATTACGGGCCTTTGTTCATTCGCATGGCATGGCACAGCGCGGGCACCTATCGCATTTCTGATGGTCGCGGCGGAGCTTCTACGGGGTCACAAAGATTTGCCCCGCTCAATAGCTGGCCCGACAACGGCAATCTGGACAAGGCACGGCGCTTGTTGTGGCCTATCAAGCAGAAGTACGGCCAGAAGATTTCCTGGGCCGATTTGATGATCCTCGCCGGAAACGTTGCGTTGGAGTCCATGGGCTTTAAGACCTTCGGTTTCGCAGGTGGTCGCGAGGACATCTGGGAGCCTGAGGAAGACATCAACTGGGGCCCGGAAGCCGAATGGCTGGGGGATGAGCGCTACAGCGGCGAGCGCGATTTGCAGGAGCCGCTCGGTGCGGTTCAGATGGGCCTGATCTACGTGAACCCCGAAGGTCCTAACGGAAAACCCGACCCTGCAGCGTCAGCGCGAGATGTTCGCGAAACCTTCGCGCGAATGGCGATGAACGATGAAGAAACGGTTGCCCTGCTGGCAGGCGGGCATACGTTCGGAAAATGTCACGGTGCGGGTGATCCCCAGCACGTTGGCGCCGAACCTGAGGGCGCTGCATTGGAAGCGCAAGGATTTGGCTGGGCCAATTCCATGGGTAGCGGCAAGGCGGGCGACGCCATCACCAGCGGACTGGAAGGTGCATGGACAGCAACTCCGGTGACCTGGGATCACAGCTATCTTGAGACGTTGTTTGCTCACGAATGGGAACTCACCAAGAGTCCTGCGGGCGCACATCAGTGGACCCCTAAAGGTGGCGTCAAAAATGTCCCTGACGCGCATGACAGCTCCAAGACACACGCACCGATGATGTCGACTGCCGATCTTGGTCTGCGCGCCGATCCGGACTACGAGAAAATTGCCAGACGCTTCCTCAATGACCCGCAAGCATTTGCGGATGCATTCTCCCGCGCCTGGTACAAGCTGACGCATCGGGATATGGGGCCAGTTTCCCGTTACCTCGGACCCTTGGTTCCGAAAGAGGAATTGATTTGGCAGGATCCGGTTCCCAAAGTTGAGCATCCGCTGGTGAATCAGGCGCAGATTGACGGCCTCAAGAAATCAATTCTTGACTCAGGTCTGTCCGTGTCTCAGTTGGTGAGTACCGCGTGGGCGTCGGCTTCAACCTACCGCGATTCCGACAAGCGCGGCGGTGCAAACGGTGCCCGGATTCGACTGGCACCGCAAAAGGACTGGCCTGTCAATCAACCGGCTGAACTTGCACAGGTGCTCAAGGTGCTGGAATCCATCCAGGCCTCCTTCAATGCTGGCAGCGAGAACGCGAAAATCTCTCTGGCTGATTTGATTGTGTTGGCTGGAAATACCGCTATCGAACAGGCTGCTGGCAAGGCCGGTCACCAGGTGTCGGTTCCATTCGCGCCTGGCCGCACGGATGCTTCACCGGAGCAGACTGATGTAGAAGCGCTGGCCGTGCTTGAACCCAGTTCGGATGGATTTCGCAATTACCACGCGGATGGCAATGCAATGAGGCCAGACATTGCCCTGATTGACCGTGCCCAGCTGCTTACCTTGAGTGCGCCGGAAATGACAGTTTTGGTGGGCGGTCTGCGTGTGCTCGGCGCCAATACCGGCGGGTCAAAGCACGGCGTGTTTACCCATCAGCCAGGGCAGTTGAATAACGCGTTCTTTGTCCACTTGCTTGATATGGCCACGGAATGGAAGCCTGGGCAGACCGATGGAATCTATGAGGGCAGGGACCGTGCTTCCGGGAAGATTGCGTGGACAGGGACCCGAGCTGATCTGCTTTTTGGTTCAAACTCGCAGCTGCGCGCCATTGCGGAGGTCTATGCAAGTTCGGATGCAGACAAAAAGTTTGTGGATGATTTTGTCAGTGCGTGGACCAAAGTCATGGATCTGGATCGCTTCGACCTGCGCTGAGCAGTCTTGATTGAGTAAACCCGTTGTGACTTCCGCCCCCGCCATGCCCAATAGGACTTGGCGGGGGCGGAAGTTTTTAAGGCCGGTGCAAACGAGGCGGTTCAATATTCCGAGCAAGCATCGCCTCGCTCAGTGACAACTACTGGCCACTCCACTTCGGCGCCCGCTTCTGTGCAAACGCGGTTGGCCCTTCAATGATGTCACCAGACTTGAATAGCGCTTTGACTGCCGGGTAGCTCTGCTGTTCGGCATAGGCTTTGGCGATGTTCGCTTCGTTCAGGCCTTCGCGAACGACCTCTTTCGAAGCACGGATCGACATCGGGCTGTTGGCAATAATCAGCTTGGCCACGCTCCTGGCCTCTGACATCAGCTCTGCAGCGGGCACTACCTTGTTGACGAAGCCCAGCGTTTCACCTTCGCTCGCAGACACCTTGCGCGCCGTCAGGATCATTTCCATTGCGCGCTTTTCGCCAATCTGGCGCGGCAGACGCAGCAGTCCGCCCGCCAATGCGGCAATGCCGACCTTGGGCTCGGGCAGGGCGAAGCTCGCGGTGTCCGCGGCCAGAATGACGTCGCAGGCCAGCGCAATCTCGAAGCCGCCACCCATGGCAACCCCGTTGACGGCCGCGATCACAGGCTTGTTCATGTCAAAGCGTGCCGTAAGGCCTGCAAAGCCCTTCAGGGGCGGGCTGATGCGATCTCCGCGCATCATCGCCATGCTCATGTACTTGAGGTCATTTCCTGCGCTAAAGGCCTTGTCGCCAGCACCTGTGAGAATTGCGACCCACTGGTCCGGGTCTGCATCAAACTCGTCAAACACCTCCTGCAGTTCCGCGTTGGATTGCGGGTGCAAGGCGTTCATCAACTCAGGGCGGTTGATAGTGATGATGCTCAGGTGTCCCTCACGCTCAACCGTGCAGTACTTCAGTTTGCGCTGACTGCGATCCCTCGGCTGATCTCCGGCTTCCCAAATCAGGTCGCCAAAAGCATCGATCCGAACGTGACCTTTGCTGCCGATGGCATTGCACTGGCTCGATAGCAGCAGTGACAACGAAGTTTCATCATCGCTTGGCACCTTCGCCAGGGTTCGCTTATCTTCAGGGGTACGCAAGACAACCAGCCCATGTAGGGGCTGGCCATCGCGGCCATAGGCAACGGTATAAGTCTCGATGCTTGCAGGCCCCTCGTAGCTATTTAGCACTTCGGGGATCGGATCACGAGCAGCGTCAGCCTCGGCCTGCACCGAGTCATCCATGGACAGTGGGGTCGGGGCAGGGTGGGTACTCAGCAGCATCGCGTGGTGCTTATTCACGTAACCGCCCTGGCCGTAGAGCATGCCTGGCTTATCGGAGTTCTCGCGCAGCTTGCGCACCATGGCGCATAGCGCGTGCGTCATGTAGTTATTCAGTGGTCCGCCAAAAAATGTGAGCCCGCCTGCGACTGTGGGCGAGATTTCACTGCTAGTTTTTCCAAGTGCCCGTAAAGCCATCTTGGGAACCACGGGGAAACAGCTGTACAGCTCAACTGGCCCGAAATGCTCTGCACTCCCACCGGCGATCTGCATGACGCGATTGAGCACCATCAGCTGTGCGGCGCTGTGGTCGTAGCGGTCGCGCTTCAGCCAGTCTTCCGGTTCGCGCGCCTGAGCACTGCCCCAGATATGGACGATACGATCTTCCGCGATGCCTGCTGCCCGCGCTGCTGCCAGACTGGTGACGATGACGGCCGCAGCCTGGTTGACCATCGGGTTGGCCGTCATCAATTTAGGATAAGGCCAGTTGATGAGACGGTTCTTCGGACCGATGGCGCTTATTTCTTCTGCAGTCGCGCCCTTGGACAACCAGGCATTGGGGTTGTCTGCTGCAACGCTGGCGTACATAAACCAAAGCTGCGCCGATTCGGCCAGCCCTTGGGCGGGCGTCTGTTTCCATGCCGCCTGCGCGGCCATTTCATACAAGGGATAGACCCGCGCAGGATCGACGACATCGAGCTGCTCAGCAACCGGGCTCATTTCGAAGCTGCTGGATGCAAAGCGAGTGGCCTTGTCGCGGGGTGCTGGCGGTGTCCAGTTTCCGGGGTTTGCGGAAGGATTTATCTCGCCACTGACCATTGCTGCCAGTCCCATGTTGCCCCCGGCTTTGGCCAAACGAGCGGCAGTATGCATGGCCTCACCACCCACAATGGCTGCGACGCTCAGTTCGCTTTTGGCAATGCGAACCGCCGCTTCATAGACCAGACGAATCGGCGTTTCACCACCCATGCTGGCGTTGACGGTTCTAGCGGGGCTTATATCGAGCCGTGTGCAAAGTTGAGACACGGGGTCCTCGTAAGGCCATGACATTAGGCCGATCAACTCCAGGGACTCGACTCGCTTGAGCAAATCGCCTCCGGCATCTGCGTCTGCCGCTTTCAACGCGTGCGCCATCAGCGCCAGAGGCTCAAGGGCCTGCTCGAGCGTCTCGGGACGATCGACGTATTCCCCCACACCGACGATGACAGGGATGTTTTCTGGATGGCTGTTGCTCAAGTGCTTTTCTCCCACCTGTTTTGGCAGCCCGGCGCCGCGATTTGATCAAACCTGCGGCACGCGAGGCAGATCCAGACACGGATTCTGGCCCACTTCAGCGGCTTGGATCAGGGCAGAACAACCGGGGTACTGATTGTTGATTTGATGATCGCGGCCTAGGGTTGTGGAATCGCTCGGTGGAGTCAAATTCCGCTGCGGGTTATTGCCGCTGGCGGCAGAGAAAGACCGTCCCTGCCAACGCGCTGCCACAGTTGAGTGGTCTGGGTAAGGGAGATTTCGCAGCAGAAACGATCAGGGCCTCCAGAGTCATCTGGAGGCCCTTGTGTATCGCACAACAACGAAAAAGTGCTTGCTTAGCTGCGCGAAGATTTGGTCTTGACGCCCTCGGTCAGCAATTTTGGCGGAGTGTCCAGATGGAATGCATCGAACTCCCGCGACTTGTCGTGAGCCAAGTTGTCGGTCATCGGCTCCGGCGGATTCCAGGGGCGTGCATTGGGCGCGCCGCCGTCGATACGGATGCAAGAGCCGTTGATGTAGGCGGCGGCTGGCGACAGCAGATAGGTAATGGCGCCGGAAACCTCGGCGACATTGCCATAACGCTGTGCGGGAACTGATGGCGGATACTTGAGAATGTCGGCCTGCACATGGGGCTCGTAGGTATCGAAGCCGCTGCTTGCAATGCCGCCCGGTGCAACGCAATTTACACGCACGCCGGAGTGGGCCCATTCGGCTGCGGCGGTTTGGCTCAGCGTCCACATGCCACCGCGGGCAGAGCCGGAGTGGCCATAGTGGAACCAGCCACCCCAGATGTCGGCAATCATGTTCACGATCGCGCCGCCATTGTTTTTCATCCAGCGGTTGTAGACCTCACGCATGACCATGAAGCCGCCAAAGAGGTTCAGGCGCACGACGGCCTCAAATCCCTTGCTGCTGATTTCTTCCAGAGGCTGTCGGTACTGACCTCCCGCGTTATTCACCAGGCAATCGATACGGCTGTGTTGGGCGAGCACGCTTTCAACCATCGCGATGACTTCATCTTCCTTGCGGATATCACAGGCATGGCAACTGATGCGTTCAGATGAGACGCCTGCATCCTCGATTTCCTTCTTGACGCCGTCGAGTTTGTCCAGATTTCGACCGACCAATGCCACGGTGGCACCCAGAGAGGCCAGTTCGTGCGCACTGCAGCGACCTATGCCGCTCCCGCTACCTGTGATGATGACAACCTGATTCTTGAAAATGTCGGGGCGAAAGACGGACTGATAGCTCATGGTGATAATTGTTTTCCGATTGTTTTTTCGAGTTTGGCTTGGAAGATTGCTGACCGGTTTTTCAAGAACATAAACGAATGCGGCCCCTCATGGCGATGAGGGGCCGCATTGTTTGAAACGAGGCAGCGAGTTCAGACGCCGACGGTGGCGGCTTTACCGACGTCGAGTCCTGGTTCGTTCTGCCAGTCTGGCCATCCTGCGGCTTTGTTTTGTTCGGCTGCGAGTTTGAGTTCTTCGGGTACGGCGAACTCGGTATCCCAGCGTTTCAGGGCCG
>JBFIES010000005.1:0-275988 GCA_041603235.1 Panacagrimonas sp.
CGGCCCTGAAACGCTGGGATACCGAGTTCGCCGTACCCGAAGAACTCAAACTCGCAGCCGAACAAAACAAAGCCGCAGGATGGCCAGACTGGCAGAACGAACCAGGACTCGACGTCGGTAAAGCCGCCACCGTCGGCGTCTAAAAGCAAGATCACTCGTTTTTTGCGCTGCTGGTTTCCTCCATATTCAGTGGCGCATTTTTTTCTTAGGGGAGCAAGCGTGGCTTATCAATCATTGGACCTGAGTGTGAGCGACGGCCTTGCCCGTCTGGTCTTGAACCAACCCGAAATCGGCAACCCGTTCAACGCCGAGTTTTGTGCCGAGTGGGCGCAGGTCGCCAATGAACTCGCCGAGCTCAAGGACGTTCGTGCCATCCTGATTACTGCGGCTGGCAAGTTCTTCAGCGTTGGCGGTGACATCGGCATGTTCTCGAAAAACCTGGACGTGCTGCCGGGCAAGATTCGCGAATGGACGACCGGCTTGCATATGGGCACGGCGCGCATGGCGCGACTCGACGCGCCCATCGTGGTGGCCGTTCACGGTGTCTGCATGGGAGGGGCCTGTGCCCTGATCGCGGGCTGTGATCTGGTTTTCAGCGGCAAGTCTGCGAAATTCGGCGCTGCTTATTCCCAAATTGGTTACAGCTGCGATGCGGGCGCTTCGGTCACGCTGACTTCGCGCATGGGCGTCGCGCGCGCGCGACGGTTCCTGATGCTGGCCGAGATGCTGGACGCGCAGAAGGCGACTGACATCGGTCTGGTCGATGAACTGGTCGATGACGATGCCCTGATGCAAGCTGCCGAGAAGGCCGCCATCAAACTAAGCAAAGGGCCGACTCGCGCTTACGGGGAGATTCGACGACTGTTTGCCAAGGCAACGTCGCAGTCTTTTGAAGCGCAACTTGAAGACGAGGCTCAGGCCTTGAGTCAGGTCGCCGCCAGCGATGATGCCCGCGAAGGCATCACCGCATTTGTCGAGAAACGAAAAGCAGAATTCAAAGGGCGCTAGAGCGCCGAGTATCCCCGCAAGCCAACTGCAAGAATCAATCAGGAGAATCCCCATGTGGTTGCATCAGGAAGTTCGAAGCCTGGCCGATCTGCCCCGATACTACGCACGCAAGACGCCTGACAATACCGCGTTGATCGATCCGCTCGGGAAGCAGACTTTTGCCCAGCTTGATCAGATCAGCAGCGCCATCGCGAGTTCCATTGTTGCCAGTGGCGTGAAGCAGAATTCGCATATCGGATTCTTGGGCAAGAACTCTTCGCGATACTTCGAGTTGCTGTTCGGCTCCAACAAGGCCGGTTGCGGGATTGCGCCATTCAACTGGCGTCTGCCGCCACCCGAAATGGCGCCGGTGGTTGAAGACTCGCAGACCCCGCTGGTTTTTGTGGATGCTGAATTTGAAGGGGTGATACGGGAGGTCGCAAAGCTGTGTTCCACCCAGTTCGACATCGTTGTCTTCAATTCCACGACAACAGACAAGACCCCGTTTGACAGCTGGCTGGCAAAGGGTGACGGACAGGACCCGCTGTTGCGGATTCATCCTCAGGACACGGCGCTTCTGATCTACACATCCGGAACGACCGGCAAAGCAAAGGGCGTGCAGCTGACCCATGGCGGTCTGAACAATATGCGTCTGTGCGAGCACCTTGAACCCGCATACGAATGGCAGGATGGTGATGTCATGCTGACCGTCATGCCGGTGTTTCACCTCGTCGGCAGCGGCCTCTCCGTACAGGCGCTCTACAACGGCGCGGCAGTTTCGCTGCTGCCAGCGCTGGACCCTGGGAAGATGGTCGAAATCATCCAGCGAGACAAACCCGCTATCTGTGCGCTGGTGCCTACTGCCATCCAGATGGTGCTGGATCATCCGGCAGCCAAGGGCGCCGACTTTTCGAGCTTGCGCCTGATCATGTACGCAGGCTCGGCCATCAGTTCCACTCTGCTCAAACGTGCACTGACGGAAATGAAGTGCAAGTTCATGCAGTTCTATGGGGCCACCGAGTCGTCTGGTGCGCTGACCCTGCTGCGTCCAGAGCAGCACGACGTGAACGACGAAGCACGCCTGCGCTCCTGCGGCACGCCATTGCCGCTGATCGAGTTCAGGATCATGGATCCCGAAGGCAATGAAGTGCCGGACGGTGAGCGCGGAGAATTCTGGGTGCGCATGCCCAACATGTTCGGTGGCTACTGGAATCAGCCCGAGGCCTATGAAAAGGCAGTTGTGGATGGGGTCTGGTACCGAACCGGAGACGCGGGTTATCGCGACGAAGAAGGTTTGCTGTACATCGTTGATCGGGTGAAGGACATGATCATCACCGGCGGTGAGAACGTGTACTCAGCAGAAGTCGAACAGGCGCTGGCAAAGCATCCTGGAGTACGCATGTGCTGCGTGATCGGCTTGCCGGACGAAAAGTGGGGCGAGCGCGTGACTGCCGTGATCATTCCAAATCCGGATGCAAAGCCCACGGAAGCGGATATCATTGCGCACTGCAAGAGTCTCATTGCAGGTTACAAAGTGCCGAAGGAAGTCCGCTTTGTGGAAGAGTTGCCGATGACAGCAACTGGCAAGGTGCTCAAACGCGCCGTCCGCACGGGCATTACCGGCTAGCCCCCAACTCTTTGCTGAAAGGCTCGAAATGACATTCTCACCGTTGCAGAAAAAAATGATTGGGCAGGGCGCTGCCGTAATGCTGGTTGGCATGTTTGCCGGCATCGGCCTGCTGATGAGCCTGCTCGGCGGTATCGAACTGATTCCGGGCTACATCATCGAGTTTGAAATCTTTGGCGATCCCGCTTCCTGGGTGAGAACGCACATCGGCGGCATGATGAACGGCATGTTGATCATGTTGGTGGCAACGTTCATGGGTGGCATTGGCATCAATGGCGCGGCCGCCAATCGCATGTTCTGGATGCTGGTGGGAACCGGCTGGGCGAATACGATCTTTTACTGGGCGTCGTTCTTTGCCCCCAACCGTGCGCTCAGCTTTGCCGACAATCGTCTGGGTGAATCCAACCTCGCAGCCATTCTTGGGCTTGCCCCGGCCTTGCTGTTTGCCGTGATCTCCATCATCGCCATCTTTATCGTGATGAAGCAGGCCTTCCTCTCTGCCAAGGGATAAGGTCGGCCCGGTCCGAACATAAAAGCCTGCCGTGGTATCGCCACGGCAGGCTTTTTCTTGTTGCGCCGACGAGGAGCCTTAGATCGCGTCCAAGGCGCGCGCCTCGCTCAACACAGCGCCGCGTGGCCGATCCAGAGGCTCGGCGGATTCACCTTCCAGACTGATAACGAAGCGCACGTCGTGGCGTCCGCGCAACTGTGCGGGAATACGGTAGGTCGTCGTCGCGTCACGTTGATGCGGTAGCGCGCCCAATGCCACCGCCTCATCGGTGGACGTCAGGCCCCAGAGCTGGACGGTGTGGCGGCCCACCTGCAGAAAATCCTCGGCCGCCGTCACGCTGAGTTCCTCGTGATCCGCCGATATGCTCACCAGCCAGCTCATGCTGGAGGCAGCGACCTTCAGTTGGGCTGAGTAAATCGGAAACGCGGAGGGCGCCGGGGGTTCTACAAGAGCCACTTCCAGTGTGGACGCCTGCGGCAAGCTCACTGGTTGATCTTCAGACTCCGGCACAGTTCCGCGCCAGAGCATCACCACGGCCAGAAACATCGCTGCTGCCGTCGCAAAACCGGTGGCATATGGCCAGAAACAACGGCCGATCCAGGCACGCCATCCCGTGGCCTCCTGCGCCGGCAATGAGGAGGAACTGTCCGCTGCGCTGTATTGCCTGATGCGATCGAGAAGCGCCTGACGTGCCTGGGCAGGCGGGGAAACGGGACTGATGGAGTCGCTGAATTCGCTCAATCTCTGTTCCCAGAAGGCCACTTGAGCCTGAGCATCCGGGCTTTTCTCCAGCAGGCGCTCGAATCGTGCACGCGCTCCGCCGCGCAGCGTGCCTATCACATACTCGGCGGCAAGCTTTTCAATTAATTGAGAATTGGAGTGCTTCATCAGGCTAGAGCATCGGCTAGGGTTCAAGCAGACAGGCTCTCAAACGGCTCAGGCCCCGACGCAGCCAGGCCTTGACGGTCCCCAGAGGAGCGCCCATGGCTTCGGCAAGCTCCGAATGAGAGTAACCCTGATAGTACGCGAGCAAAACGCTTTTCCGTTGCACCTCTGAGAGGCTGCGCATGCAAAAAGCCAACCTCGACAGCCCTTCAGCTTCCTCGGCGCTGGCCTGTGGGCCGATCGTCGGGTCGGCAATTTCATCAAGGAGAAACTCTTCGTTGACCAGGTGTTCGCGGCGACCCTTGTCGGCGCGCAGCACATCAAGCGCCCGGTAGCGCGCGATGCCGATGAGCCAGGACATCGGGTCGCCCTTGTCGGCGGAATAGGTTTCCGCTCTTTGCCAGACCCGGATAAAGCACTCTTGCAGTGCCTCGCTTGCAGACTCGGGCTTGCGGAGCATCTT
Organism: Panacagrimonas sp.; assembly: GCA_041603235.1. Lineage (GTDB taxonomy): Bacteria > Pseudomonadota > Gammaproteobacteria > Nevskiales > Nevskiaceae > Panacagrimonas. The sequence continues at coordinate 4,474 of JBFIES010000005.1, forward strand.
CAGAAGCAATCCATACAGCAACGGACTGCTCAGGTCGTACAGCTCAGTCAGTGCCTTCTGGTCGCCCTTGCTGATCCGCGCAATGAGTGCACCGAGGTGCTCGGGGGCAGGTTTTTCCGAAGGCATGCCCGCCATTATCCGGCAGGTTGACGGGGCTTTTCTGTTGTCGGCGCGACGAAAATAGATTCGAGCAGGAAGGGGTCGTCAAAGTGGGAATTGCCGATATAGCCCATCGGGTGACGACCGTATTGCCGCAACGCGCCCGGCTGGCGCACGCCCGACGCGAACATCCAGCTGTCATCCGGTCGTTCGGTTTCGGCAATGAGGCCGTCGGGGCCAAACAGGCTGCGTGTGCCGCCGTCTGGCTTCTTGAGAAAATACAGTTCCTCATATCGTTGCAGGGTGTACTGTTTTTTCTGTTGGGCGCTCGCTTCGATTTCAAAAACAACCCGTCGAAGCTCATGCGTGCCAGCTTTCAGTCGCAGGGCGGCATCTCGGGCCGGGATGCTGCCATTGGGCTGCGGGAAAAACGGCGCCTGGTCGAAGTAGCCCTCATGCTCACGCCGCTGCAGCGCCTGAACCGGAAAGACCTGATGCGATTGCCCAGAGGTGTGAATGCTTTCATATAGCATGGGTTCGGCATCCAGATTCAGAGTCACCCTCCACATGGTGCCGTCGATAGGCAGTGATTCAAGTCGGCCCTTGAACCAGGTGAAGTAGGTAATCTGGACCACCGGCTGGCCGCCAAATCGGGCGAAGCTGATGTGATAGTTGAGCACCGGGTTCTTGGTGTCGACCGAGACCCCCGATTCGGTCCACTCCGGGCTACCGGGAAGATCACTCTCGCTGGCAGACTCAATCCACAGGTGCGGTGCATAGGCCTCAGCCAGTGCGAGCCATTGCGAGGCGACAAGGCCTGGAAATCCCAGTTCATCGACGACTGCTCGGTTGAAGCCGTTCTTGACCAGCTCGGGGTCCATGCTTGGAGTGACGCTCCACAAGGTCATGGACCCTTTGCTTTCCAGCTCCGTCAGCGGCCGCGCAAAGTCTGCGCGTACTTTCTCGCGCTTGGCTTCGATCCGCGACCGCAGGATGGGAACGCTCAAGGGATACAGCCCCAGCGCACGACGGGTGGTGGAATACTCGTCAGGCGGCATGACAACGCTTTTCAGGTAGGTCATGTTGCTCGGCACTTCGAGTTCCAGGCCGGCGAGCGTGCTGCTGCACAGTTGCATGCGGGATCTGGAGATGGCGGCTTCCTGCGTGCTCATGCCCAGATTCATGTACTCGAACTCGCGCGCCTCCTGATCGAGTTCGCGCATTCGCCGGATCCAGCCGCTGAGTTGCTCGAAATCCGTCACTTCGTCGGCGAACGATGCCAGAAGGCGGTCGGTACGAAGATAGGGGAAGCCGGGTACGCGATAGTAGGCCGTGTCCTGAACGCCGGCCGCTTCAACGCGGGCATCGAGCGCCGCAAACTCATCGCGGCAGGTCGACATGGCCTCAAAGAAACCTTCTATGGGTACGTTCTGTACCCGATGGTGGGTGCAGGCAGTGGATGCAATCAGCATTAAGCCGAGGGCAAAGAACATCCTGGGGCGATGCCGCATTGATCCTTCCTCCTGTTTTACACGGGTTGTTGTATCCCTCCGGTCTTGGTGCCGGTTGTTTACTGCGCAGTTGCTTCCACCTCTTCAAACGACCATTTCATGGTCACTTTGGCAACGCCCTTGAATCTGCCGAGCCAGGTAGAGTTGGCGTTCAAGGGCAGTGGCAGCGGAATTTCAACGGTATCGCTGCCGGAACTCTTTGCGTGGCGCAGCCTTTCCGTCATCCAGTCCAACACTGCGGTCGGCATGGACTGAGGTTCTTCACTGCGGCTGGTGTGGCCGCTCTCGGTGTATTCGGTTACGCCAAAAGGCTGCGGGATGAAGATGGTCTCCTGCCACATCGGCTTTTCTTCATCCAGGGTGTCGATCACCGCCAGCATGTGAGCGCAGTAGGGCAGGTTCTCTTCGCGGTTCTTCGTGTCCGCCTGGTGGGTCTCGACAAACGGAACAAACTTGTCCGAAGTCTTGTTGTAGCGCACGCCTTCGATGCGCGTTTCCAGCGTGACACGCGACGCCTCCGGGCAACCGCTGTAGGGCTCGAAGTACAGGAACTGGCCCGGCACGGTGTCTTCCTCAAGTGCACCCGGATAATCCATGGCCGCGAGAATGGCGCCGTAGTGCATGTTCAGCTCGTAACGACAGGCTTCGTTGCCTGCACAGCCGATCAGGCGTTCGTTGAACTCGCGCATGAAAGCGGCTCGTTCTTCCGGCGTCTCGGGCAACTTGAACGGTTTGCCCTGGGCTTCCAGTCTGGATTTGGCCTGTCTGGCCAGATGAATGACCTTGGCCTCAAGGCGTTCTTCCAGGTTCGGGTGCAATAGATTGCGTACCTGTAGTTTTCCGGTGGAGCGTAGTCGCGTTGCAAACTCGTAACGCTGTTTGGTCCAACCCTTGGAATATTGATCGCCGGGGTATTCCGGATCGTTCTTGTACCAATCCTGCTCGGCGTCGACGTTCACGATCATGCGGAACTCGCGCAAGATCGGCTTTTCGTTCTTCGCTGCATCCACTGGCTTGGCTGACTCGGCCGCTTGTGCCGGAACAGATTCAGCCAAAGCGCCGAAACTCAAGGTGAACAGGGCTAGAACAAACGCGATCTGTTTCATGGTCGTCAAATTCAGTTTCCGAAACGAGTTCCTATTGTGAACCCATATATCAACGTTTCAGTACGCGTATTGGATTCACCGCCGCCAAAAGCGGCCGGAATGGAGTCGCGACCCTTGACCTTCTGAGGCTTGGAATAAATGGCGCTGCCTGACACTTCCCATTTCTGGAACTGGTAGCTCAGCCCCCCAGAGAAGTGCGTCGATGCGGACACCAGGCCCAGGCCGCCGAAGAAGTTTTCCGACGCCTGAGCCATCTGCGTGGCGCTGATGTAACCCAGGCGGTAGGTCCAGGCGTTGTCCGGGTTCCACAGGACCCCGAACTTGTAGGCATCCTGATTCTCCAGGCCGAATCCAGGGCCATTGTCCGAGCCGAGCAGGTTGCCCTGATTCAGCCTTGCGATGCGGTGGCCAAAGGCCTTCTGCGACGAGTACTGGTAGCGCTGATAGTCGAAAGCAAGGGTCAGTTGCGGGGTGAAGTCGTAGGCAAGCCCGGCGCCGAAAATGGCTGGAAACTCGAATCGGCCCTGTTCCGGCAGGATGCCGCTGTAGTCATCATGTTTCTCGGCCCAAGTCTTGGACCGATACGCCACTGCGGCATTCAGGCGGTCGGTGATCTTGCCCAGCCATCCGATGTTGAACCCGATGTTGAACGCGCCATCCTTGCCCTGATTGCTGACCTTGTCCGGGTTTTCCGAGATTGCCGGATCAGCCAGAAACTGAAAGCCTTCGATCTCGATCGTCTGGTAGCCCAGATTCAGGGTGGCACCGATGACGTTTCTCGGCGTCAGCTGGTAGGCCAGGGCGGTAGCGACGCCCGAAGAAGACAGGAACAGCGCCGCTCGTTTGGAGCCGCCAAAGCGCTCATATGGGCTGCTGGTGAAGTCGGTACCCAGGCCCGCGGCGAACGCCGTCATGCCGAACATCCATCGCTCGCTGAGGCGGCGGCTGAAACCGCCCTGCGGGATATAGAAAAAACGACGGCCCGCGACCTTGGAACTCTGGTCCGGGGCCAGTGCATTGCCCTTGATTTCAGTCTGGCCAATCGGGGTGGGGAAAGTGATGCCCAGATCAATGCGTTCACCCAGATTGAACAGGTGCGCAGGATTTCCGTACAGAGCCGTGGTCTCTTCGCCCACCGCATAGGTAATGCCGCCCAGTCCCTGCGCCTTGATGCCGTTACCGGGCTCGTAGGGGCCCAGTGAGGCGAGGGATGTCGCAGAGGCTGTCGCCAGTGCTCCGCCCAGAAATGTGCGGGCAAGGCGTCTTGGAAGCGTCATTTTTTATTGTCCGAATCTGCGCCCTACGGAGAATCCGAAGAACAGGGTTTCAAAGCTCACGTTGGCCTCGCCGCCGCCAAATGCCGGGGGAATTGAATTCCGCCCACGGACTTGTCGGTCCGGGGACCAATTAATCTGGCCCGAGGCTTCCCATGCGCCAAACTGATAAGTCCCCCCGGTGGTAAAGGTTTTTGTCGGCGTCGACGAGGCGATCACGCCAAAAAAAGTTTCGCTGTCGGCGATGATCTGACTGGCCGTCACGTGTCCCAGGCGCAATGTGAGATTCGCGGTGGCTTTCCATCGCAGCCCTAGCTTGTAGGCATCCTGATTCTGATAACCAAAGCCGGGACCATTGTCCGAGCCCAGGAGGTTGCCCTGAGCAAGCCGGCCAATGCGGTGGCCAAATGATTTCTGGGAAGAGTATTGATAGCGCTGGTACTCCGCCGCCAGTGTCCAGGCCGGGTTCAGCGCGTATGCCAGACCCGCACCGTAGATGGCGGGAAGCTCCAGGCTGCCCTGATCGGGCAGAAGGCCGCGATAGTCCTTGTGCTTTTGAGTCCAGGCCTTGGAACGATAGGTCACCGCGCCCTTGAGCTTCTCGGTGATGTTGCCGACCCAGCCCACGGTGAAGCCGACGTTGAAGGCGCCGTCCTTACCCTGATTGGTCACCTTGTCCGGTGTTTCGGATAGTGCGGCCGCAAACTCCAGGCCCTCGATGCGCAGCGTCTGGTATCCGAGGTTCAGGCTGAAGCCAAGGTGCTGATCCTCTTTCAGCTTGTAGCCGACTGCAGACACGATGCCCGAGGAAACGAAGATCAGCGATGTTCGGTGACCGCCGCCAAATCTCTGGTAGGGGCCGCCACTGAAATCAGGGCCAAGACCAGCGGAGAACAAGGTCGCGCCAAGCATCCATTTCTCGTTAATACGATGGCTGAATCCGCCTTGCGGGATGTACAGCAATCGGCGGCCCACGTTCCGGTAATTTTCATCGGGTCCTGCGGCGTTTCCTCTGAACTCGGCTTCGGACTGCGGATACAGAAAATTCACGCCCAGATCGATGCGTTCGCCCAGGCCAGAGAGCAATGCCGGGTTGCCGGCCAATACCGTGGTTTCATCGCCCAAGACGTAGGAAATGCCGCCCATGCCCTGCGCGTTGATGCCATTGCCAATTTCGAAGATCCCCAGTGAGGCGCTTGCCGGGCTGGAGGCCAGCAATGAAGCAATTAGGGGGAGCGCGTTCCGGATGCGCAGTGTCGCGAATTTCATGTCAACTCCTTGCAGGTATTAGAAGGTGCGTCCTACGGACAGGCCAATGCCCGTCGCGCGATTGGACACATTCACCTCGCCTCCGCCGAAAGACGCAGGGATGGAATTTTGTCCGCGCACATCCACTTCGGGTGCGTAGTAGCCATAAGTGGACAGCTCCCAGTGACCACGCGCGTAGCTGGCCCCCGCGGTGTAATGGGTGGTGGTGGGCAGGGTGCCGAGGATGCCGAACAGATTCTCTGACTCGCGCATGACCTGCGAGGCCGAGATATAGCCGCCTCGCAGTGTCAACTTGGAGGTCGCCTGCCATTGCACGCCAAGCTTGTACGCGCTCTGGTCCTTGAAACCGAAGCCAGGCCCTTCGGATGAGCCCAGCAGGTGGCCCGCAGCCAGCGCGCCCAGCCGGTTGGCAAAAGCGGGCTCATTGGCGTACTCATAGCGCTGGTATTCCAGTGCAATTTCCAGCTGGGGCAAGGGGGTGGCGGTGAAGCCCGCGCCCCAGATCGCCGGCAACTCGAGACGTCCACGTTCTGGCAGAAGCCCCGAATAGTCGGTATGTCGTCCTGTCCAGCTCTTGCTTCGATAGGCCATCCCGAAACGAAGCTGCGGCGTCAGTTCGCCGACCATGCCGACGCTGTAGCCGGCGGAGGCCGACCCGTCCTTGCCCTGGTTGCTGACTTTCCCGGGCCGCTCTGAAATTGCGCTCAGGAAATTGATTCCCTGAAGCCGGAGTTGCTGGTAGCCCAGGTTGGCGCTCAAGCCGACAACCAGCTTCGGCGCGAGCTCGTAGGCCAGCGCGCTGACCATGCTCGTTGATGCAAGCTGGATGTTGGTTCGCGTTGCGCCGCCAAACCGCTGATAGGGGCTATCTGGGTAATCCGGCCCGAGGCCGGCGCTGAGCAAAGTCAGGCCGAAAGAGAGTTTCTCGGTGAGCGGAAGATTGAATCCGCCCTGCGGGATCATGTACGCGCGTTTTGCGTCCGTTCGGTAACGCATATCCGGCCCCGCCGCGTTGCCGTAGATGCGGGCATTCGATTGAGGCCCGAATACGTCGACTGCAACATCAATCCGCTTGCCCAGACCTGCTGCGTGGGCAGGGTTGGCCGCCAGCGCCATCGATTCTTCTGCAATGGAGTATGAAACGCCGCCCATGCCAAGGGACTTGATGCCATTGCCATGGGTAAAGATGCCGAGAGCGGCGTGGGCAGATGCTGGCGCCAAGGCGCAGGCGCAGAGCAATGTCGCCCTAGAGATGTGGTAGGTCATTACAAAAAATTGATGGAGTGGATGAAGGAAAACGTTCGGTGTTTGAAGCAAATGCTCAGAAGGCCACGCCATAAAGCAGGTAGAGACCGAGGGCAGCGATGGAGCCATGGCCGGCAACCAGCAGCATCGGCGCGGCACGTGGAAACAGAACGCGGAAGAAAAGGAAGCCACCGGCCAGGCCGACGGCGAAGACGCCCAAGGCCCACCATGCGCGTTCCGGCGTTGCATCAGAGCTCAGGTTTGCAACCAGCAACACCGCCGCAGCTGCCAGGCCACCGAGCCCGTGCATGGCGCCCAGAAAGGATGGAATCTGCATCTTCTTGAAAATCATGGCCACCATCAGCAAGCCACCCGCGGCAATGGCGGCAAACAACAAAAATGCGATCTGGGTCAGGGTCATGGCGCTCTCTCCGTAGGAATTTGCTTGCGTAAGGTCCAACTTCTGGGGGCTGGATCAACCCACCTTTAGTCGAGGTGGGAGCAGCCCTTGGTGCGGCTATGCATACAGTTGTATATGTCCAGGGGACATCATTAATTCAAAAAAGAGGCCCTTTCGGGCCTCGTCTACTTTATCAGGGCATCTTCGAGATATGACTCTCGTCGGTGAATTTGTCGTAGAAAATGGATTCGATACTCATGCCTTCTTCGGTCATGGAGGCGATACCGGCGTCGATCATACCCGGAGGCCCGCACATGTAGCCTTCGGCGTTCTTGAAGTCGATGTCCGGCATGGCGTCGGTAATGAACTGCGTCACCAAGCCGCGTGCGCCTTTCCAGTCGCTGTCCGCAGGTTCATGCGAGAGCACCGGCATGAAGACAAACTTGTCTGCCCAGTTCTGCTCGATCTGTTTGATCTGGTCCAGGCAGTAGAGATCCTTGGGCGTGCGAGCGCCAAACAGGAAGATGCAGGGGCGCTTGACCCGGTTCTTGCGGGCATCTTCCAGAACGCTCATCAAGGGCGCCAGGCCTGAGCCGCCGGCAATACAGACCATGGGCTTGTCGCCGGAATGCAGGTGGAAGTTGCCGTGAGGCCCGTCGATGTCCAGCGGCACGTCAGTCATCTCGCCTTTGAACAGGGCTTCGGTGAAGACGCCGCCCGGCACCTTGCGGATGAAAAAGCTGATCTGCTTGCGACCATCGCGCGAAGGCGCATCGGCAAACGAATAATTTCGGGCGCGGGCGATGTTGGGGTACTTAATGTTGGCGTACTGGCCCGCCACAAATTTGATCGGGCGATCCAATTCAATTGTGATCTTGAGGATGTCGTGGGTCAGTTCTTCGGTATTGACCAGCTTGCCGGTGAACTGCTCAGCGGCCGGGACGTCGCCAGAGCTGCCTTCGACCTCCACCTGGGTCAGTGGATCCTTGGGGATGGCCTGACAGGCGAGGATGAAGCCTGCTGCAATCTCCTGCTGGGAAAGGGTGTAGCCGAAATCTGTCAGGGCGCTGACCCGGCCAGATTTGAGCTTGCACTTGCAGGAGCCGCAGGTCCCTACGGTGCAGTTGTGCGGGAAAGGGACGTTATTCTTGAGCGCGGCCTCGAGCATGGTTTCGCCCGATGGCACCTCATAACGGGCGCCGAATGGTGCGACTTCTACGAATTTTGCTTCCTTGGGACCAAACAGCGACTTGAGAAACCCCATATCCCCTCCGAAATTTCAGTTTTGCCCGGCGTCTGGTGAAGGCTCGGCTCGGGGTGCTTGTTGAATATAGTAGGATACCATACGATCATCTTACAAAACGTCGCTGGCGGCTGTGCTGCAGCCCCGCCCGACGCGTGAACTATAGCCCTTGTTGTCTTGCAGGGCAGATCACAAAGCTGATTATTCCGGTGTCGCAAGATTTGTCTTCAATACAAACCAGAAACAACGAGGAGCAGAACAAGATGAGCACAGCAAGTGAATCCATCAGTGCCAAGGCCGCTTTGATTCGACAGGTCGGTGGTCCCTTCAGCATTGAAGAGATCGAAGTTGCCGCGCCGCGTGAACACGAGGTGCGTGTCCGTATGGTCGCTGTTGGAATGTGCCACACCGATCTGGTGGCTCGGGACGGGTTTCCGGTTCCGATGCCCATCGTGCTTGGACACGAAGGTTCCGGCGTGGTCGAGTCAGTTGGCAGTGCGGTCAAGAACATCAAGGTGGGCGACCACGTTGTGCTGAGTTTCAATTCCTGTTCGGATTGTCCGAGCTGCAGCAAGGAGCAGCCAGCCTATTGCTACAACTTCTTCGCCAACAATTTTTCCGGCGTGCGCCCGGCTGACGGTAGCAGCCCGCTGAGCCAGAAAGGCGAGCAGGTGTCGGGTAACTTTTTTGGACAATCTTCATTCGGCACCGTTGCTATCGCGCACGAGAAGAATACGGTTGTCGTTGACAAGAGCTTGCCGCTGGAACTGCTCGGTCCCCTGGGTTGCGGTATCCAGACCGGTGCTGGCGCAGCCATTCTGTCCCTAGGTCTGAAGAAGGGCGAAACGCTGGCCATCTTCGGCGGCGGCGCGGTAGGTCTTGCCGGCTTGCTGGGTGCCCGTGCGGTGGATGCAGGAACGGTGATCGTGGTCGAGCCCAATGCCGAACGCGGCAAGCTGGCGCTGGAGCTGGGCGCTACGCATGTCATCAATCCCAAAGAGACCGAGAACGTCCTCGAGAAAATCAAGGAACTCAGCGGTGGCGGCGTGAATTATGCGCTCGATACCACCGGCATTCCGGATGTCATTGCCATCGCCGTTGAGACCATGCTGCCCAATGGCATGCTGGGACTCATTGCGGTTCCGCCGCCGGAAGCAACGCTGCCGGCCAACATGATGAGCATGCTGGTGCGCGGTGTCGGCGTAAAGTGCATCACCGAAGGCGACGCTGATCCGCAGGTCTTCATTCCGCAGATGTTGGAATACTACAAAGCCGGCAAGTTCCCGTTCGACAAGTTGATCAAGACATTCGCTTTCGATCAGATCAACGAAGCCGCCAAGGCTTCCGAATCCGGTGAAGCGATCAAGCCGGTCATGGTGTTCTAAAGCAATTGATCTGAGATTTCAGGTGTAGCGATAAAAGCAGGGCAGACCATGATCTGCCCTGCGAAATGCTGATAAAAGAACAGGAGAGGGGAGATGGAACTGGAGAAGCGATCGAGTATCCGTTCGCAGAAAGCAGGCGTGCGTTGTGCCTGGATTTTCAGCTTACTGGTGATTGTTGGCTGGTTGGGTATCGGCGGCTTTTATGCGCCATTCCCGGCTGATCTGGGCATTGACGCCACCAAGGAGTGGTACACCGAAACCAATCGCTGGCCGACCATCATCGGCTGTTCCATTCTCTACTTCGCCTGTATTTTCCTGGTGCCATCTTCCGTGCAGTTCGGAATCATGCTCTCCAAGCAGGAGGGGCGATGGCCACTGTGGTCAATCACGGTTTCGGTCGCTGGCATTTTCATCTCACTGATCATCTTCCTGAATGCCTGCGCATGGATCGTGACCGCCTACCGGCCCGAAACCGGTGCCGATGTCATCCAGAGCTGGAATGACTGGGCGTGGTTCGCATTCCTGTTGGGCTGGTGTTATCTGGCCTTGGAGATGATTGCGGCCGGCGTGGCCGAGCTGATGGATGAGCGCGAAACACCTATGGTGCCGCGCTGGTTCACATGGTTCACGTTCGCAGGTGCATTCGCCGAAGTCACTGCCATGGGGCCGGCGTTTTTCAAGAGCGGCCCTTTTGCCTATAACGGGCTATTCGGTTTCTACATGCCCATGATCATCTGGGGAATCTACCTCAATGGCACCGCCTACTTCATGTATCGCGAGCTCAACCGGGAGGCGGCCGGGAAGGCCTGAGCGGCAAGCACGGCTGCGTCTGGCAAAGGTCTCTTCGGCTTTGCCAGATGCAGCATCAGGCGTAAATCCGGTGGATTCCGCTGGCCCGTGCGATGGTCTCGCCATCGGCCTGGATCAAACCGCTCAGGAAAATCATTCGTGAGGTTTTCCTGACCAGCGTGACCTGTGCTTCGACCCATTGCCCGAGCGTGGCGGTGGCCACGTAATCAATACTCATGTTGATCGTCGGGCAGTGCATTTCGGCGCTGCCCGCGCCTGGGTAATGTGCTGCCACCATCATGTCGGCAAAGGTTGCCAAGGCGCCGCCATGCAGGGTCTTGGCCGGGTTCAGATGTTGCAGGCCAACCCTGAACCTCAGGCGGGGTTCACGCTCATGGCGAAATACCGGGCCGAAATAAGAATTGAACTGACCTCCAAAATAGTGCTCGACGAAACCGTCCGGTGCAGCAGGCTTTTCATTATCTTGGTTCATGTCAGCGGGGTGCGATGGAATTTGAATTGGGCATCCAGAAGTGTAGTAGAGAAAAACCTTTCGATTCGACTCATCAGGATTTGCTTGCCGACTCCTCCTTTGATTTGTCAGGCTGGGCCATCGCCTTTGTCTGAGCGCCCTTTGTCGTCACAGCGCCCACACTTTTTTCACACGAGAGGGTTCAAGGATGAACAGACTGTTCCTGATTTTTGTTTGCGTCCTGACGTCAGCTTGCACACTGAGCCTGAGCGAGCGGTCGGGCACCGCAGGTTTTGCCGCACCAAAGGAAGAAACAGCTCAAGCCAGGGCGCTACTGTTGGGAGACTGGTACGGCGAAAAGACGCATGACGATGGCGTCTTGCAACGCTGGCACGTCAAACGTGCTGCAGACGGCAGCTATCTGATCCACTTTCTGATTACCAACCCCGACGGCAGCAACGAGGAATGGGCCGAGGCAGGGATCTGGGGTGTGCGCAAGCCCATCTATTTCACGGCGGTTCGTGCCTTCGTCGGCCCGGAAGGGACTCAAGCTGCTGATACAACTGACTACGGTCTCTACGATGCCTACAGCATCGTGAATCTCACGGAGGATGAGTTCACCTACAAGAGCTATACCTCGGGAAATGAATTCACGCTCAAGAAAGTGGCTGAGACTTTCCGTCTGACGGCTGCGCAGAACAGTTCAGCCAAACCTTAGAGCGTGAAATCCGGGGTCAATTGTTCTTCGCGCCCTGCGCAATCCAACGCTCAAACAATTCCAGTTGTGCGGCGTCCATCGGACGCGGCGGATCGGTCATGGGCATGCGACTGCCGCTGCCGCCCACCTTGAGCTGGGTGCCGCGCAACTTGTGAATCAGGTAGCTCTTCTCAGGATCGCCCGGCGTGACTCTGGGCAGTTCGGATACCGTGCTGGGTGCCAACAGCGCAGCGTGACTCTGTCTGCGGCCTACATTGAGGCCGCCGTTTTCTGCGCCGGTAACGTGGCAGAAAACGCACTGCGCATTGAGCAAAGGTTGAATGTCGTCCTTGAAACTGACAGCGGTGTCCTCCGCCATGGATGCTGGCGTTGTAGCGGCCACAAGCAGGGCCGCCAATGCGAAGTAGAAATTTCTCACAGTGGTTCCGATGCCTCGTCTGCTGCCGCTTCTCCTGCCATGTAACCAAAGGTCATGGCAGGGCCAATGGTGCCGCCGCCTGCCCAGTAGGCCTGTGCTGCAGGATGTGCGACGCAGTTGCCCGCGGCATAGAGATTCGGAATCTTCTGGCCTTGTGAATCCAGTACCTGTCCGTTTGCGTTGACCACTGCGCCGCCCTTGGTATCCAGTGTTCCGGCGCCGAGAATGACAGCGTAGAACGGGCCTTTGTCTGCAATCGGATGCAGTGCCATGTTGGGGTAGGGGTTGGGTGCAACGGGCGCGTTCATGAATTGGAACGCCACTTCAATCGAAGCCTGGCCGCGCGAGAAATCGTCATCTTTTCCGAAGACGGCCATCTTGTTGAAACGAGCGATGGTTTGCTTGAGGCTTGCCCCGAAGTCTTTGTCCAGGTCTACGTCGCCGACGTGCGTGGCGATGGACTTCAGTCGAGCGCGGATGTTGGCTTCCAGCTCTGCCAGGGTCGCACCTTCGATGATCTGATCCAATTTGGCGTCTGCTGCAGGAATGGGATCGTAGCCGGCGTAGAGTTCAGCGGTGCGGGCGTCCCAGATCATGAAGCTGAGCAAGTTGGGGTACTCGCCTTTCACCGGGTCCCAGACAAAGTGAGCCTGCGTGCGCTCGTTGTACTGAATCTTCTCGTTGGCGAAACGTTGTCCATAACGATTGACCTGAATCATGCTGTCGCCAGGCGATGACCACACGTCCACCGCGACGCTGCGTGTTTTCAAGGCCACCTCTACTGGAATCTGACCCCACCAGGCATTGTTCATGTTGCCGAGTGCGGCGCCCGCACGCTGTGCAATGGGAATGAAATCGCCCGTGCTGCCCGGCGCAGCGCAGCCACCCCAGATGTGTCCTTTCAAAAATTCGCGTGCCAGCTTGGGGTTGTGCGTGAAGCCGCCGGTGCAGAAGATCACCGCCTTGGCGGCGCCCACATTGATGGGCTCGGCATCGCCGCGATCCACCGATACGCCGATGATCCTGTCGCTGTCATCACGCAGCAGATCCAAAACCTGATGATCCAGCAGAATTTGAATCGGCAACTGGTCAAACTTTGCCTGCAACTGCCACAGCAGGGATTCTCCACTGCCACCGCCCTTGGGCCAGATCACGCGATCCGCATGCTCGGACAGATCCGGCACCAGCGAGCGGCCCCGCTTGACGGTGTTTTCTTTCAGGTCTGCAAAATAATCCGGATAGGCTTTCTCCTCCCAGGTATACCAGGGCATCAGCTTGAGGCCCGTGGTTTCCAGCAGGTTGGCCACCACACGGCTGCCGTTGTCGTAGAACGAGGCAATCAGGTCAAACTCGCTTTTGCCGATGCCCAGATGTTCATCGGAGGCGACATAACGTTGCGGATGCGCCAGGCGCACCATGTAACGCATGGCGTCCTTGCGTTCATCCTTGATGCCTTCGGACTGAAGCCAGGGATTGTTGGGAATCCAGAATACGCCGCCGGACTTTGCAGTGGTGCCGCCTTTGAACGGCATTTTTTCCAGCATGATGACCGATGCACCCTTGCTGGCCGCACCCAGAGCAGCAGCCGTGCCGGCAATGCCAGAGCCCACGATCACGATGTCGGCCTGCATCTCCCACTTGATCTTCTTTTTGCTCTGCGCGGCGCTGACGGCAGGCAGGCCTGCCCCAACAGCGGCGGCTGAGCCCAAGGCCAGCCCTTTCAATACTTCGCGGCGACTGCTCATGCCGGTGTCTCCCTCTCGTTAAGAATTAAAAATTTCCAGTCACGCCTTAGCTTCGGCGCGCAGTCAGAATGCAGGGCATTCAGCTCATCGCTTCCTTGACGCTATCGGCCTTCACCCACTTGTCGAGCACGTGAAGATTGTGACGAATCAGCATCTCTGCATCCTGCAGGATCATGTGGTCCTTGGCCCCTGACTCGAGGCCCTCCTGAATGCGTTCACAGTTGGTGACGTCTTCAAGTACGACCTCTGACCATCTGCATGCATAGTGTTCCAGTTGCAGACGATGACGCACGGAAGTGCTTGCCGGAATGAAAATCTTCAGCGTCCACTTGGTGCGGTTGTAAGCGACCGGCCAGAACTCATGGGTCCAGAAGCCGCCGGTTGAGTAATCAATGTTGAAGTTAGGAAAAATCCAGGTCACATCGGCCGACCAGCTAGGTTCCTTGGTGGGGTTGATTGCCGGATGTGCCGCCAGTGCCGCTGCGGCCTCTGCGGAGTCGCCGCCAAGCACGTTGCCGGTCTTCTGCACATAGACCATGCGTTCGACTTTGGATTTTTCTGACGGCACATACTCGGGGTTCCCGTAAGCCGAGAAATGTCGGTGCATGCCATGCACCCGCGCGCTCAGGGGGCGCGCGAAGCGATTGAATTCAGGATGGGCAAAGCCAGGCGCCAGTGTTGCCGGGTGCAAGGCAGGCACATGGTAGGGCTCTGCAAAAGCGTCGCAAATCAGTTTCCAGTTGGCTTTGAAATCAGCCTCGATCACGATGGTCTGGTCGAGGTTGAAGTACGGCACGCCTTCATAAGTGGTGCCGAACGGGCCCAGAAACTCCTTCAAGGACACTTCGGGCTTCTTCTGGAAATTGATGAAGATGAAGCCTTCCCAGACGTCGCAGGCAATGGGGGTCAGGCCGCAGGCTTTCTTGTCCAGGTCAAAAAAATGTTTCTGGTCGGGTACACCAATCAGTTCGCCATCAGGTCGGTAGGTCCAGTTGTGGTAGCTGCACACCAAGCGCTCGGCCTTGCCACAGGGTGTGTTCATCACCAGATTGTTGCGATGACTGCACACATTATGAAATGCGCGGATCTTGCCGGCCTTGCCTCGTGTGACCAGCACCGAGGCCTTGCAGATATCCAGCTTTTTGACGAAATAGCAATTTTCTTCCGGGAGTTGTTCTACCCGTCCTACGCAGAGCCATGCACGTTTGAAAACGCGTTCGCGTTCAAGCTCAAAGTATTCAGGTGAACGGTAGGGCTCGGCAGAGACCGGGCCGGTCCCGAGTCCTGCGGTCTTGGTAAAACATTCTTCGGTGACAACATGGCGCAAAGGCGCGGGATTATCCAGAACTGCGCTCATCGATGCGGTCTCCTGTCAGATGCTGCCGCCGAACGGCATCGGTCCCTGCGAAATGCGTACGGCGCTTGGCCAGACGGATTCCAGGGCCCTGGGTTGACCGTGCATTTCCACTGCGATGGCCGCGTGATTCATGGCCAGTAGAAGTTTGAAAAGGCGTTCGGTCTCTGGCGGCATGGCGTCCAATCCAAATGTGTCGCAATGCGCAATCGCATCTTCGGCGCGCGCGACGATGGCGTCATAGAACTGTTGTATGTCCCGCATCTCAGCGGTTGAACGTGCGCGGCGGCGTTCGTCATTGGTCTCGAGCGACCAGTACGCGACAAAACCTTCCAGATCTTCAAAGCCTAGTGGCAGGCTACTTTGCTGAGTCATATCTCCTCCAACGCTGATCTTTGTTTTATTGCGGTTGCAGATCCTGTCTCGCCGCTGCGTGCGCGCCATTGCCCCGTTTGGCCCTTGATGCCAGCGGTTGTTGCGCAACGCTTTTCCCAGCCACCGCAAAGTGTTCCGGGTGCAGTTCGTGAATCATGATCCGGACTGACTCCGGCGCAACGCCCAACGAGTTCACAATCGCCTCTGTCACCGCCGCGACCATGCCGCGCTTTTGTTCAGCGCTGCGCCCTTCGAGCATGTTGACCTGAATGATGGGCATCGTTTCTCCTCACATGATCTTGTCCGGCGCATCGTCGCGCCGCCCTTGTGCGTCGAGCTTCAATCTAGGATTCAGGGGTGATTGCGTCAAATACCTTTATGTGGCAGTCGTGATACAAATAAAGCATCACTGTCCGGAGAAGAATGTTGTGAGCATCGGGTTCATGGAGTTGCGTCGCCTGAGTTACTTCGTTGCCGTTGTTGAGCAAGGCAGCTTTCGCGCGGCGGCGCTCAAGCTGCACTTGTCGCAGCCGCCGCTGACGCGGCAGTTGCAGCTGCTCGAAGCCACGCTTGGCGTGCAGCTATTGGAGCGAGGGCCGGGCGGTGCAGAGCCGACCGCAGCAGGCAAGCTTTTCTACGTAGAGGCACGCAATCTGCTGGCGCTGGCAGAGCAGGCGGCGGCACGGGTAAAGCTTGCCGGCCAGGGGCGCGTGGGAAGGCTCGATGTGGGTGTATTCGGCTCAGCGATTCTGGGTGTGATCCCGCAGATCGTGCGCAAATTCAGACAGCAGAACCCTGATGTTGAAGTGGCATTGCATAGTCTTGATCGTGCGGCGCAGATCAAGGCCCTGCGCGAGCGGCGCATCGACGTCGGGTTCAACCGATTCTTTGGCGAAGAGCCTGATCTGGTCTGGGAAGTGATCCAGACCGAGCAGATGAATGTTGTGTTGCCAACCGGCCATGCGCTGGCGAAGAAGAATAATCTCGCGCTCGCCGAGATTGCCAAGGAATCACTGATTCTCTATCCGAGGTCGCCGCGTCCCGGCTTCATTGACTACCTCATGCAGCTGTTTCATCAGCGCGGTATCGCCACTTCCAATATTCAGGAAGTGGACGATGTGCTCACCGCCACGGCACTGGTCGCCAGCGGTCTCGGGGTGAGTCTGGTGACCGATTCTGGATGCAATCTCAACGTGACCGGCATTGTTCACGTCGGGTTGCGTCCCGCCGATCGTGCCAATGTGGACCTGAGCATCATCCGCCGACGCGATGACAGCTCGCCGCTGCTCAATGGCTTTGTCGAAGTGGCGCGCAGCCAACGAATCAAAGGCCGCCAAAAGAAAAGTTAGTGTGAGGGGCTGATCGCTCAGATCTTGCGCCAGCGGACGTCGGTGCAATCAGGCCGGCGCTTCGGGGTCAGTATGTGTCAGGTATTCCCACATTCGTTCGTACACGCGACCGGCCGTGACTTGGCGAGCCGTGGTTTCTTCGGCATTGAGCAGCGTGTGGTCGCCATCTTCTCCCATCTGCATGAGACCGACCTCCACGCGTGCGGCTTCTTCCAGAAACCAGGACAGTGCCACTGCCTCGATCAGATCTTCGCCGACCACGACCGCGCCGTTGGCGCGCATGACCACGGCCTTGCCCTTGCCCAGTCGCTCCGCAAGCTTGCCTGCGGCTTCGTCATCTCGCAGCAGGCGCGGATCAGCCCAGAGCTGCGGGCCGGGAGCGAAGTAGGCGCCGAAACCATGACGGGGGCGGGGTGTCCGCCGCAGGACAGACAGCAGGCCAATCTGGGGCGGCATGATCCGGCATACCGCGCCGATCTCCGCCCGGCGCGCATAGATGGCCTGGTGGATACGCACTTCGCCGAGCACGCCTTCCGGCAGCGGGCCAGACACCGGCACCACCACGCCATCTTCTCCGGGAGAAATGGTGCCCATGGGGCGGGCGGCGCAGACCAGGAAATGATCCTTGTCGATCCTTGCGCTGCAATGCCCGTAGGCATGTACGAGATTGGCCCGCGCCAGGCCACGAGCGGCCAGGCGGACCTGAACTTGGAGGTCAGTTGTCATCTTTTGGATCAATCAGAGTGGAAGCAAACATTAGCGAAGCGCTCAGGATGCCGCTTTTCGGCGCGCGCGTCGCTCCGGGTGGGCATCTCTTTGCCCGGTGCGCTTGTGTTGATACATCTGGGCATCCGCCAGCGCAAGAAGATCCTCGATCTCCAGCTCGGGGTCGGCCGGCAGGTGTGTGGTCCCGCCCAGGCTGACCGACAGGCTCACCATTTTGCCGTCAACGTCGATCGGATTATTACGCACCGCTTGCTCCACTCTCGAGATCAGAATCTTGACGATGACTGCAGAGGCACCGGGGCTGACGATTACGAATTCGTCGCCGCCCATGCGACCGACGATGTCCGAAGGCTGCACTGTGCGACGAATCAGATCTCCGAGGTGGCGCAGTGCCTGGTCTCCGATGTGGTGTCCGTACTCATCGTTGAGTTGCTTGAATTTGTCCACATCCACAAACACCAGCGAGATTGGCAGGCGCAGGCGGCGCGCGCGCTCTTTTTCCACGCGCATTCGCATGAGAATGCCCCGCCGATTCAGGACCTGTGTCAGCTCATCGAACATCGCCTTGTCCACCAGCGACTGCACATGCTGGGCGCGCAACAGCGCGTTGCGAATCACCCGCAGAAGATTGGCGTTGGGAAGGTCGGATTTGAGCACGACGTCGTCGAACCCAATACTGAGCAGGCGGGTGGCCAGCTCGCTTTCCGTCGAGTTTCCGGTGATGGCCACGAAAGGGAAGGAGAAATTTCTGTTTCGAGACGCCTGGAACAAGTCGGCCGCGCTTCCTCCTTCAAGTTCAAAGTCGCAAATGCACAGATCGATTGATTCGGTATCCATCACCATTAGCGCGTCCCGCAAGCTGACGGCCTGCAGAATTGTCAGGTTTGGAAGCGACACCGCTTCGACTTTCAGGCAGAGCTTGACCATTTCTGGCGGGGAATCCTCAACCAGCAACACCCGGATCGGGCCGAGGGCTTTCAGTGCCGCGCGTTCGGCGGCTCGTGAGCATTTCGCGGGCGGCTTTTTGTCGCTTGTGGCAGACACGTTGGATGGTGCTTTTGCCTTCATTTCAGGGCGTCGGGCTGACGCCCTTGTGATTCATGTCGAGCATAGGTCAGCACGATCCTACGTTAGACTGTGCAGTCGTGACACTTGATCTGCGTGTCAGGTAATCTGAGAGTGACGGCTCGATACCTGTTCGGCGTGTGCCGAGCTCCGGCGCTTTGCCCCATATGCCTAATTTGGGTCCTGATGCATCATTCCAGCTTTTAAGCCGATGAACCTGCAAGATCCTAATCGTTTCCTGACGCATGACCCAGCCGAGCTGGTCGTTATTGACGATGACCCGGCAGATTGTTTGCTGCTGCGAGAAATCCTGTTGCACGGCGAAGCAGTGGGCATGCGGATGCGCGAAGCAGGAACTCTGGCAGAGGCTGAAATCCTGATCGGTGCGGACACGTTGTGCGTGCTGATCGACAACGTATTGCCAGATGGCCTTGGAATGGATTTCGTCGAAAGCTTGCGCGAGCGATGGCCCGATCTGGCGATTGTCATGATGACAGGTAGCGGCGACGAGCTGACTTCGGTTGAGGCGCTCAAGCGCGGCGCCAATGACTACCTGCCAAAGGCGAAGATGACGCCTTCCCTGCTTCATGAAGCCATTGTCGGTGCTGTCAGCAAGGTGCAATTGGCAATCAGTTTGCGCCGCAAGCAGGAAAAACTGTCACTCATGGCCGAGCTGATTGACACAACCGAAGATCTGCTTTTTGTCGTTGATTGCGAGAGTGAGGCTATCGTCCATGCCAACGCTGCCACGCGCCGTGCGTTGGGGCGCGGCGCGGATGGTTTTGACGATGACTATCCGGTGTCGGTCTCCAATCTGTTCAAAGCCGGATATGCCAGTTGGACAGCCTTGAGGGGATTGCTGGCCCGTGCCTCTCCCGCAAGGTTTGAAACTGCAGTCTGGGCGGGAAGCTATCTAGGACGTCAGGTGGAGATCAATGCGCGGCTGATATTCAAGGCGCACCAGCAATACGTCGTCGGTATTGCGCGCGATATCAGCGAGCAGCAGCGGCTTCAGGCGGACCTGATGAAGTACTCCGTATTGGACCCGCAAACCCAGTTGCCCACCGCCAAGGCCATGATGCTGCAGCTCTCTGCACTGACTGAGTTTGCTGCAAATGCTGACTCCCAGTGGCTGCTGACAATGATCCGCATTCCCGGGCTGCTCGAGGGGACACGGAAAACTGAAGAGGAGGAAGCGCTGCACTGGCGTGTGAAGATCGCCAGGCAACTGGTGGAGTTTGCAAGCCTGCATACGGGGCGCGTCGGCGTGGCTTCTGCTGAATGCTTTGTGACCGCCACGCCAGTGAATCTCAGCGACGAATCCGAAGACCTGATGACCGGGCTGCGAGAAGCTCTGCGTGACGCAGTCTCGGAAATGGCGGTTGATTCAGCAAACCAAAAATGGCGCGAACCTGTCAGTCTGGCGTGTATTCGCGGCCCGCTTTCTGACATCAGCCAGGACGCCGCTCTGGAATTCCTGCGAGACGCAGAGCGCGAGCAAGCTGCAAATGTGGGCCGTATCCAGATCATGGAATTTGATCTTGCCGGCAGGGATAAGGTCGAACCCGGACGCGAGTGATGGCATCAGCACAATCAGAAGCCGCCGATGTGCCGATCGTTGCCATTGGCTCGTCTGCTGGTGGCATCGTCCCAATCGGTGAGTTGATCAGGGCGATCGGGGAGGTGCCCCCATTTGCCATCGTCGTGGCGCAGCATTTGTCAGCTACGCGAGCCAGTAGTCTGGTCGAGATTTTTCAGCGCTCGAGTGCAATGAAGGTCAAGACCATCGAGCACGAGGAGTATGTGCAGGCCGGTGTGGTCTATGTGACCCCGCCCGGATTCGACGTGCGCTATGTCCGGGGCCAACTGCTGCTCAACGTGCCCGAGAAGAGAATTGTGCCGTTTCCTTCGGTGGATGCCTTATTTGAGAGTCTTGCCAATGACCCGGGACGGTGCCCGGCCATCGGGATCATTCTTTCCGGTCTCGGACGCGACGGCGAGCGCGGAGTCAGGGCGTTGTCCAGAGCGGGCGGTGTGATCCTGGTTCAGACCCTGCGCGAAGCGCAATCCGCGGGCATGCCCGAAGCAGCGCTGAGGAGCTCCTGTGCCGAACTGGTTGCAACAGCTGCCACCATTGGCGCTCGTCTTCCGGGTATCTGCGAGTCCATTCTGAGCAGTGGGCCCAGCGTGCGGGCCGCTGAGTTGAAGGCGGTGAGCACATTTGCCGAACCCCTTCTCGGTATTGATCTGGGGCGATTCGACCCGGCTGTCGCGGATCAGGCGCTGCACCGCCGCGCTGCACTGGTGGGTGCGGATTCAGTGATGAGCTACGCAGAGAAAATGGCGGAACATCCGGCCGAGGCCGACGCCTTGTTGCGGCACATCCTGAAACCCTCCGGCAGTTTCGACCCCAAGGCTCCCCAGCGCCATCAGATGATCGAGGCATTGCTTGCCTGCTATCAGGAATATCAGGGCGCGCGGCCGTTTCGTGCGTGGAGCATGGGCTGCGCAACCGGCGAGGAGACCTATGCCATGGTCTTCGCCCTCGAAGCCGCCGCGAAACGTCGTGACAATGCACCCGATTTTCTGGTGTATGGAACAGACCTGCGGCCAGACTGCATTAGTCTGGCGCGCACCGGCAGTTACAGTGACTACGAGGTGGAGTGCCTGACCAGGGACACACTGACCCGGTGCATGGTGCCGCATTTGCGCTTTCACACCGTGAAAAGGGAGTTGCGCAGAAAGACCTTGTTCACTGTCCACGATGCCTTGAATCAGAACCCGCTGCAGGAAATGCAGTTCGTGGCATGTCTTGGCGTCATGCCGCTATTGAGCAGTCGCCAGTCCGCCACGCTGCACGCGCGCCTGTCCCTGAGTTTGGTTGCGGGCGGGACGCTGTTTAGCGAGGCAGACCTTCAATCCGGCTGACTCAGTGTTTCAGAGGTATGAGTTGTATGTTGATCTGAACCGGCGTGGTTGAGGTCGTGCCCTTGGACAGTGAGGCGACCAATAAGGCCGGGGTCTTGGACTTGCTGTCATTCGGGGCGCTGATCATCAATTCGTGACTCATGCTGGTGCGCTCGGCGTGCACAAGTTCATCCAGCATTGTTCGCCACTCCCGACTCTTGGGGTCGTGAATGACTTCAGTGAGCGTCTTGTTCAGCAATTCCTTTTCCGTAATGCCCAGCGTCTCGCACAGCGCTGCATTTGCCTTGATGAACTGCAGGTTGCGTTTGAGTACGCCCATGCCCACTGCACTCATCTCGAAATTCAGGCGGTACATGGCTTCGCGATCGCGGAGCACGGTTTCAGCCGCTGCCCGAGTGGAGACATCGATGAACGTCACCACAGCGCCGTGTGATTCTCCGTCAGCGGTCAGTGTAGGCATCGCGCGAACATTGAAAGTCCGTCCCTGATCATCATTGATGCTGACTTCGTTGGGTTTGCCCAGCCGGATCACGTTCTTGATGGTGGGAAGCAGGCCCACCATGTCCACATGCCAGTCAATGCTGGCCAGAGACAGATCGATCTGCAGGCCTTCCTTGGGCAGGGTCTGGTCGGCAGAGCGATTGAAATGCTTGAGGTGCATGCGCTGGTCGGTCACCAGCATTGGAAAGTCGAGACTCTCCTTCATGCTCTGCAAATCGCTGGCAAGCTGTGAAAGCTCGTAGGATTTGGACTGCATTTCGTCATTGACGGTCAGCAGCTCTTCGTTGGTCGACTGTAGTTCCTCGTTGGAGGTCTGCAATTCTTCGTTGGTTGACTGCAGTTCTTCATTGGCGGACTGCAGTTCCTCACTTTGCGACATCAGTTCTTCGTTTGAGGTTTCCAGCTCCTCAACCACGGTCTGCAAATGCTGACGGGTCGAGGCCAGTTCCTTTTCCAGTTCCTCGATGATGACGTTGTCACGATGTTCTTCGGTCCCACGCTCGCTGGCAGAGTGCAGCGGTTTCTCGGCGGGCTCGAATGACAGTGACAGCAGCAGTTGTTTGTCCAGCTGCAAGGCGTTGACCACCGGGACGAAGCTGCGACTTTCATTGTCCATGGTGACTGCAATGACAGTGCCGGTCTGGGGCTGTCTTTCGCGTCTGCAGCGGTGAACCAGGGCGCGAATCTCGCCGCGCATTTCATCCGGGACCAGATCAAAAACCTTGAGGTCTGCAGAGCCGCGAGGGAAGCGCAGGAAAGGCCGCAATTCGCCAAGAAAGTGCAGCGCCTCGTCCGCTTCATTGATGACAACCGCTGGCGGGCAGTAGCGTTCGGCGATCGCCGTCAGCAACTTGTAATTGGTGTTGGGAAACTCCGGGCCGCCGCGTCGCGCAGGTTCTTCCATCTGCCCGTCGCCGCGTCTCGAACGCAGTGGCACGGCGTACGAAGGGCCAGGCGTTTCCCGGCGAATATAGATGCGCGCCTTCTTGTCCAGATCTGCAAACAGTTCCTTGTGCAGCTCGATGGATTCCGATTTGCCCAGGAAGAGTCGGCCATTGGTGCGCAGTGCGTAGTGAAAAATCTCAAGTACGCGGCGTTGCACATCGCGGTTGAAATAAATCAGCAGATTGCGGCAGCTGATGAGATCGACGCGAGAAAACGGCGGGTCCTCAATGACATTCTGAACGGCGAACACCATGTTCTGGCGTAGCGACTTCTTGACCTGATAGGTGCGACCGGTGTGCTCGAAATATCGTTCGCGCATCGGCTTTGGCAGTGATTCCACGGCCGTGTCCGGATAGTTGCCGTTGCGCGCGAAGGCCAGCGCATCGGTGTCCAGATCGGTGGCAAAAACCAGAAAATCGGTGCGCAAGCCTTTTTCTCGCACAATCTCCGAGATCAGCATGGCAATGCCATAGGCTTCTTCGCCGGTGGCACAGGCCGGTACCCAGATACGAATCACGCTGTCGCGGCCCGTCTCATCGACCATTTTCTCGAGCTGGATGCGCAACAGCTCAAAAGCCTGCGGATCACGGAAGAAAGAAGTGACCGAGATCAGCACGTCCTTGGCCAGCTGTTGGGCCTCTTCCCGATTGATGCGCACCATCTCTGCGTAGTTATCCAGCGACGAGAGCTTGTGCAGGGCCATGCGCCGCGATAACCGCCGATTGACCGTGGCTGACTTGTAGTGGCCAAGATCAAAGCCGGTATGACGTTTCACATGAGCATTGATCTTGGCCTGAGCGCCAACAATCTCTTCTTCGTGCAGCGGCAATCGCATGGAGGCTGGCAAGGCGACCAGGCCGAGCAGCACATCGCCCACCTTCTGCGCAGGCAACACCATATCGGCAGAGCCCGTCTGTATGGCCGCGCGTGGCATGCCGTCGTATTTTGCCGTTTGCGGGTCCTGAATCAGTGCAACGCCGCCAGCAGCCTTGATGGCCCTGATGCCCAGCGCGCCATCGCTGCCAGTGCCGGACAAGATGATGCCGACCGTGTTTTCGCCGTAGTTTTCTGCCAGAGAGGTGAAAAAATGATCGACCGAAGGCTTGGGGCCAACGGTGGCCTTGGGCTTGAGCAGGCGCAAGGCACCATTGATGTATTCCACATCGTGGTTGGGAGGCGTGATGTAGATGGTGTCCGGCAGTGGCACCAGCTTGTCGGTGACATCGCGCACCGCCAGTTCCGTGCTTGGCCGCAGCAGATCCCGAAGCAAGCTCGAATGCGAGGGGGACAGATGTTGCGCCACCACGTAGGTCAGCGAGCCAGTATGGGCCAGCCCAGACATCATCTCTTTTAGCGCTTCAAGGCCGCCGGCGGATGCGCCGATGCCCACGATCACCAGTTTGGACGGGTCTGCGATTCCCGGTCTGCTGGACTTGCTTGCTACAACTTTGCCTCGCTTTGACGCTGGCTTCGCCGCAGACTTGGCGGGTGCTTTCTTGGCCGCGCTCTTGGCGGGGAGCTTGGCCGTTTTCTTGCTCGCCGAAGGCACGACTTTTGGCTTGTCTGAGGCTTTTCCAGATTTCATTTCTACTCACTTGAAAGGCGTGCCAACAGGCCCGAATTTCATCGCGGGCCAACACATCGGCACAATCATACTTAGAATAGACTCGCTGGTCGGTTGTGCAATGACAACCTGACAGATACTTCATTTTGTAACAGTCCCATCGAGCGCTCATGACTGACGCACCGCGCAAGAAATCCATTCGGCCCAAAGTCTCCGGGAAAAAGCTCGCAACGGGGGACAATGCTGGTCCGAAAGGGGGCAAGGACGAGCCGACCATGATCGTGGGGGTGGGCTCCTCAGCGGGTGGCTTGCAGCCACTGAAGGAACTGATCGGTAGCCTCGACGTGGGTGCAAGGCTCTGCGTGGTGGTCGCGCAGCACGTCACGCCCACGCACGAAAGCCTGCTGGCCGAACTGCTTTCGCCCAGGACGAAGCTGAAAGTCAAATATCTGAACCGGGCGATGACACCGGCAGCCAATACGGTCCTGGTTGTTCCGCCCAACAGCGATATGACGGTTGAGAATGGGCGGTTCAAGCCTTTGCGTGTCGACGGCGCGCGCGTGCGCGGCCCTCGTCCGAGCATTGATCACCTGTTCAGTTCTCTGGCCAGCGAGTTTGGTGATCGTGCTGTTGCCGTCGTGCTCTCTGGCACCGGAGCCGATGGCACCAATGGTACCGAGGCGATCCGTGCCGCAGGCGGAATTGTCCTGGTGCAGGAACCCGGTTCAGCCCAGTTTGATGCCATGCCGAGATCGGTCATCGAATCGCGGCAGTACGATCTGATTCTGTCGCCTGCTGACATGGGTGACGCCCTGTTGCGCATCGCCCGGGAAGCCAGTGATCCAGTGGAGGCCAAGTCACTGATCAAGGCGGTTCCGGAATCTCTGGTCAAGCAAATCAAGCTGCTCGTGCGCAAGCGCACCGGTTTGAATCTAGACCATTACAAGATGACGACGGTGTTGCGCCGGATCCGCAGGCGCATGCAACTCGCCGGTTGTTCCGACATGCAGCAGTATCTGGATTTCATGACTGGCGATGCCGATGAGGCGACACGGCTGGCGGGCGACCTGAGTGTTCGGGTGACTTCGTTCTTTCGTGATCCAGAGCATTTCAAGAAGCTCAAGGCCATCGTCGAGGAAAAGGTGGAGCGACTCGAAGTTGGCGAGATGCTGCGGATTTGGGTGCCGGGATGCGCCTCAGGCGAAGAGGCCTACAGCATCGGGATTTTGCTCATGGAGGCTTTCCGTCAGCAGAATCGACAGGCTTCTTTCCTGATGTTTGTCAGCGATATCAATCCTGATTCCGTGGCCATGGCACGGGCCGGGCTTTATTCGGAAGAGCGACTGAAGCTGGTGCCGGAGCCATTGCGCCAGCGCTACTTCGACATTACCGATGGTGTTGCCGAGGTCAGCAAGGCCATTCGCCAGTTCATGATTTTTGCCACACAGAATACGGTCGAAGATCCGCCGTTTTCGAAGCTCGACCTTCTCAGCTGCAGGAACCTGCTGATTTATTTTGAAGCGCCGACGCAGAAACATGTCATCGCCGCATTTCACTACGCGCTCAAGCCTGATGGCGTCCTGTTTCTGGGCGCATCCGAAACCATCGAGATTCAAAAAGACCTGTTCGAGATTCTGGATTCCAAGGCGCGGCTGTATGGGCGAAAGTCCCATCCGGTGGTTTACCAGTTCAGTCATTCACGTAAGGTGCAGGAGGAGGCGCTTCCCGATTCCAGCGCTGACACCCCGCCCAAATCCGGGGTTCGCCGAGAGCCTTCGAATCGCAGGGCGGTTCTCGAGCGCACCCGCGATATTGTCGCCGAGCATTATTCTCCGCCGGCCATCATTATCGATGACGATGACCGCATTATTCATTTTGTTGGTGACCTGTCGCCGTTTGTAAACCTGCCACGCGGTGCAACAACCTGGACCGCGCAGCAACTGGTGATGGCTCCGCTGAATGTGGAAATGCGCGCCTTGTTGCATCGCTGCCGCAAGGAGCGCATCAGCATTCGCGGTGGCAGCTACACGATGGATGTCAACGGCCAATTACGGCGAGTCACCTTGGCTGCCCATCCTGATGTGCAAGAGAACAAGGTCGTGGTGTTGCTGGCGTTTGAATCGCGGGTTCTGAGCGTTGAGGGGGCAGACGGTGCGGATCATGAGTCCATCAACCTGATCCGTGAACTCGAATCAGAGCTGGCCAATACGCGCGAGCATCTGCAGACCCTGGTTGAGGAAGTTGAGACCAGCAATGAAGAATTGCAGACCGTCAATGAAGAGCTGCAGTCATCCAATGAGGAGCTGCAGTCCACCAATGAAGAAATGCAGACCTCCAATGAGGAGTTGCAGTCCACTAACGAAGAATTGCTGACGGTCAACGAAGAGGTCGCCAACAAGTCCGAAGAACTGCAGAGCTCCCGCGCGGACCTGATCAATATCAAGGAAGCGCTGGATCTGGTCATTATTGCTGTAGACGAGGCGTTGGCGATTACCCAGTTCAATCAGGCCATCACCATGGTGGCTGATCTGGACAGCGTGCGCCTCGGCGTGTCGCTTGGTTCTCTGCACTGGACCATTCCGAACAAGGGAATTTCGTCGGAAGTGCTGGCCGTTATCAGCGACCATAAGCAGCGCGCGCGAACCATCACCACAGAAGACGGGCGCCACCTGCATCTGAAAATTGTTCCGTATCGCGACAGCGGAGAGCGGCAGGGCACTGGCGCGGTGATTTCATTCGCTGACATCACCGAACAGGTGCAGATCCGGGACAGGCAACAGGCACAGGAAGAGCTGCACCGGATCATGCTGGAGTCCTCGCGTTCGGGTGCCATCATGACCAGCCCGGAGGGGCGCATTACCGAGTGCAATCCGGCAGCCGCAGAGGTGACGGGCTTTTCGCGAGAAAAATTGATTGACCGCGATATCGATTCCCTGTTTGCAGAAGAAAGCATTGGTGACTTTCGGGGGCATGTGCGCTCCGCCTTGTCCGCCTCCGGCGACGGCACCGCAACCTGTAACGCCCTCATTCAACGCCAGGATGGCTCCAACCGGTGGATGTCGGTCAGCATCGCGCGAGTGGGCGGCGCCGATAAAGGCGGCGGCCTGGTCGTTCAGCTCCATGACATCCACTCCATCAAGCGCCAGCAGGAGCGCCTGACGGCCGAGCACTCGCAGTTGCGTTTCCTGAACGCTGTCTCGCGGCGTGCCCTGGATTCCGAGTCCATCCCGGAGCTGTTGGGCACTGTGCTCGGCGACCTTTCGGTTCTGTTTGATGATCTGGAAGTGATGTACCTGAAATGGACGCCTGCCGTCGGCCTCATCCCGCGTATGAGAGTGTCTGCGGGAGAAGGCGTTGAACAAGTTTCCGGAAAGGGGCCGTTGAAGCTATCCAATCCCATTCTGCGCAGATTGCGCAATCTGGAATTGGTCGTGCATCAGGGTCCCGGTGACAAATCCTCCGGCCTGGCCGCCGGCAGTCCGGATGCCTGGTCTTATCTGGACGTGGCAGTTTCCAACGGCTTGGAGCTGACCGGCGTCATCCGATTGGCATCGCCGATTCACCGTGAATGGAGTGAGTACGACACTGATCTCTTGCGCGCCGTGGCGGACGTCGTCTCGGTGGCAGAGCGCGACGCAGAGTCACGCGAGAAGCGGGCAGAGGCATATCGCAGCCTTGATGAGCAGCGCGAGCGGGTTGAGATTACGCTGCGATCCATCAGCGATGGCGTCATCACCACGGATGTAGAAGGGCGCATTGAGACCATGAATCCGCCCGCTCTGGAGCTGTGTGGCGTGGGTGCTGACGAAGCACACGGAAAATCGTTGTTCAGCGTCTACAACGTCGTTCGCGGAGAGAAGTTGGCGCATGTCTCCAATGTGGTTGAGCGCTGCTTGCGTGAGCTCGAACCCGTCCAGGACGCCAGTCTTGATCTCTACCTGCTGCGCAGTGATGGCAAGCGCATTCCCATCAATCATTCCGCTGCGCCGATCCTCGACCACGATGGCGCTGCAATCGGTGCCGTGCTGGTTTTCCGTGATGTGACGGATACGCGACTGCTGGCCCGGGAACTGAGTTATCGCGCAGCGCATGATCCTCTGACCAGTTTGCCAAACCGTGACGAGTTTGACCGGCGTGCGGAGCTGGCACTCAAGGAGGCTCAAGCCGGGAACGCGCGCTGCGCGCTGGTGGCCATAGACCTGGATCGATTCAAGCCCGTCAATGACACCGCCGGGCATGCTGCCGGAGACGCGCTACTGCGCAAAGTGGCGCAGGTGGGCCGAGAAAAACTGCGCGAATCGGACACGCTCGCGCGAGTCGGCGGTGATGAGTTTGCCGTGCTCTTGCCCAACTGCGGGCCGCAACGGGCCTTGCAGATTGTGGATGGCCTGATCCAGGCGATCGCAGAGATTCGCCTGGACTGGTCGGGTCAGTCCTTGAGCATTGGAGCTTCGGCGGGGCTGGTCATGATGGGATCGGATTCGCCGGCCC
This sequence comes from Panacagrimonas sp., assembly GCA_041603235.1. GTDB lineage: Bacteria > Pseudomonadota > Gammaproteobacteria > Nevskiales > Nevskiaceae > Panacagrimonas. The sequence goes on from JBFIES010000005.1 coordinate 33,446, forward strand.
TGTCGAAATTGCTCGATGCCGCTGATGCTGCCTGTTACGTGGCCAAGCGAAATGGTCGGGGTCGGGTGGAGCTCAGCGACCTCGATGCCAGCGGCCTCGATTCTGAATCTGCAGCGCTGGATGTCGTGCGCAGTTCGATGGAGTCGGACCGCTGTGTGATCGTCCAGCAGCATGCGTTGTTGATTGGCGATCAATCTCAGCCGGGTTACACCGAATTGCTGATGCGCTTGCAGGCCCAGGACGGCACCACTCACCGTCCGGATGGCTTTGTACTGGCCGTTCGGCGCCATCAGCTCGCCCGTTCGCTGGATGTACTGTCAATCACGCACTCCTTGCAACAGATTGCGAAGGACGACAAGCCGAATCATGTTTATGGGCTCAATCTGTTCGCCGAGTCCGTGCGTGACGATGAGATTCTTGCGCATCTCACGGAGCAGTCGGCAAAAACCGGTGTTGCGCCTGGCCGCATTTGTCTGGAGATTCCGGAGAGCGCAGCAACTCAGGATATGGAACTTCTGGCGGCGTTTGCGTCACGTGCCCGGAAAGCCGGATTCCTTCTGGCGATGGATCAGTTCGGTTCGCAGATGAACTCTTTCTCTGCCATCCGCTCGCTCGACCTGGATTACGTCAAGATCAACATGCGCCCGCAGGATCTGAGTTTCGGGCGGCCACCGCCACTGGACCAGGCCGTGCTGGAAGCCTTGAGTCATGTGTGTCGGCGGTCCAGCATTCGCACGATCGCGGTGGGCGTGGAAACGCATGAGCTGATGCAGTCACTGCGCGAAACCGGCATCGATTATGTGCAAGGCACAGTTGCGGCACCGGTACCCTGAAATCATCTCCCGGCGCTGAGCCAGTGCGCCTCGCTTACTGCCCGGGTCGCTGGACTACCTGATGAGACAGCGCGTGGATGCGCGGCAGGTTGAAGAGCATGCGAATGCCGCCATGATCGCCCGGTTCGCACCACAAATCGCCTTCAAGTACGCGCAAGACACGTTTGCAGATGGTCAGACCGACGCCTTTTCCGATATCCGTGCGGCCAGGGTGACGTCGCCGGCGCGGCGCATCCAGTGGCGAACGAAACGGCTTTGACGGGTCGCCGGCGTCTTCAACAAAAAAAGCCGTGCCGTTGTCACCGCTGCGCTCACCAATCCAGATCGCCGCGTGTTCTGCCTGTTGGTGGCGGACTGCGTTGCTGATCAGGTTGCGCCACACGTGAGTGACCAGATTGACCGGGACATACAGACGCGACATGGCTTGCAAGTCGATCTGAATTTTTCTCTGCGCGATTTCAGGTTCCAGAACGTCAAGAATCGGTTTCACCAACTCCGACATGGATTCGTATCGCCACTCGCCGGCTTCTGCCAGGCGATGTCTGGAAAGATCGCGGAAGGAATTGATTTGATCCTGAAGACGCCCGCCCGCTGACTGGATCTGGTCCAGCGTGCGTGACAGGGCCTCCATGCGCCCCGTCTCCAGCTGGCTTTGTGCCAGCTTTGCAAACGAGGCCATCTGACGGCCCGGTGCCTTGAGGTCATGTGAAGCGAAATAGGCAAATTGTTCGAGCTGTCGATTGGCGCCGTGCAACAGGGCAACGGAACGGCTCAACGCCGTCACGTCTTCGTCGATACCGCTGATACGCTCAATTGCGTCGCTCTCGTCGAGCACAGCGGTCATGCGGCTGCGAATCATGCGCAGGTCTTCGCCCGACTTGATTGCGTACTCGATCGCTGCCGGCTGCAAGCTGCTGCGAATGCCATCCAGGGCTTGCTGGAGAACGGCTTGATTCTCGTCATCCAGCCCGGTCATGTGGTCGCGCAGCGACTGGATCTGGGCAGGCTCGCGTTGATGCACCGACTGCATCGATCGGTGCCAGCGCATCTGATCATTCTCGATCTGCCATTCCCACGCGCCCAGATCGCCCGCCGCCAGCGCCTGTTCCAGACGGGTGCCGAGATCGCGAGCGGAGTCGAGCGTGTGGCGCAGGCGCAATTGCGCCAGAACGCGTGCGCGCACCTGGATCGGCGATATCGGCTTGCCCAGAAAATCTGCGGCGCCGGCTTCCAGGGCTGCGGCTTCCAGCTCGTTGCTGGAGTTCGCCGTTACAAAGATGATGGGAATGTGCGCAAGATCGGGCGTTGACTTGATGTGCTTGCACAAATTCATGCCGCTCATGCCGGGCATTTCATCGTCGAGCAGAACCAGGTCAGGCAAACGCTGCTCGATCAGTGCCAGCGCCTGCTGTCCGTCGGCAGCCGTGCGGATGTCGGAGTAATGACCGAGCACAAGCTGGAGCGCCTTTAGGGCCGTTGGTTCATCGTCCACCAGAAGCAGCGAGGACTGTTGCAGAACATCTTCGCTGGCAATTGAGGTGTCACTGAAAGGCTCCATGGGCGGATTCTATCGGCTCATCAGCAGACATGGTCTGACGCTAGGGCTGTGCCCTGTGCCCCATCGTGGATTCGCAAGTTACAAGCTGTACAGCTTGAATGTTGCTTGCGCCGGAATGTTGTTGTACCTTGCAGTCCCCGGCTGGCGTTTGCTGGCCTGAGCAAAAACGACGGAAGGCAGATGAGCAAAATCAAATGTGCCCTGATCGGACCCGGCAACATCGGGACGGATCTTCTTTACAAGCTCAAGCGGAGCGATGTGCTGGAGCCGGTCTGGATGGTGGGTATTGACCCCACATCGGAAGGTCTGGCGCGCGCCCGCGACTTGGGCCTGAAGACTACTGACAAAGGCGTTGCCGGCCTGGTGCCGCATGTGAAGGAAGACGATATCCGCATCGCCTTCGACTCCACATCTGCCTATGTTCACGCTGACAACGACGCCGCCCTGCAGGCTCTGGGCGTGATGATGGTTGACCTGACTCCGGCCGCCATCGGCCCGTACTGCGTGCCGCCGGTGAACCTCAAGGAGCAGATGGGGCTCGGCGCGAGCAACGTCAACATGGTGACGTGTGGCGGGCAGGCGACCATCCCCATGGTGGCAGCGGTGTCGCAGGTGCAGGCCGTTGAGTATGGCGAAATCATCGCCACCGTCTCATCCAAATCTGTCGGGCCTGGTACGCGAAAGAACATTGATGAGTTCACCCGCACCACCGCGCGCGGCGTCGAGAAGATTGGCGGCGCAAAACGCGGCAAGGCCATCATCATCATCAACCCGGCTGAGCCGCCATTGATGATGCGCGATACGGTGCATTGCCTGACGGTGGACGAGCCCAATCGCCCTGCGATCACTGAATCCGTGCATCGCATGATTGCGGAAGTTCAAAAATACGTGCCGGGTTACAGACTCAAGAACGGCCCCATCTTTGATGGCAAGCGCGTCACCATCTTGTTGGAGGTGGAGGGTCTGGGGGATTACCTGCCCAAGTACGCAGGCAATCTGGACATCATGACCGCGGCGGCTGCGCGCACCGCAGAAATGTTTGCCAGTGAAATGCTGTCAGGTCAGGGTGGCAAGAAAGCCGCCAATTCACAGGAGGCTGTGTCATGAGTCATATCATCAAGAGCGAAGCCGAGCTGGTGAAGGGCAAGAAGGTCAAGGTACATGACATGTCTCTTAGGGACGGCATGCACCCGAAGCGCCATCAGATCAGCATCGAGCAGATGAAGACCATTGCCACTGGTCTTGATGAAGCCGGCGTACCTCTGATTGAAGTCACGCATGGCGATGGTCTGGGAGGCGCGTCCGTGAACTACGGTTTTGCTGCGGCCTCAGACGAAGATTATCTGCGCGCAGTCGTGCCGCTGATGAAGAACGCCAAGGTTTCTGCATTGCTGCTGCCGGGCATCGGAACCGTGGATGAATTGCGCATGGCGGCCGACTGCGGCATTGCGTCTATTCGCGTGGCAACGCATTGCACCGAAGCTGATGTCTCGGAGCAGCACATCGCGCTGGGCCGCAAGATGGGGCTGGATACTGTGGGCTTCCTGATGATGTCGCACATGGCTGATCCGGCAAAGATTGTCGAGCAGGCCCTGCTGATGGAAAGCTACGGCGCCAATTGCATCTACACCACCGATTCTGCCGGTTACATGCTGCCCGACGATGTGCGCGCAAGAGTTGCTGCGCTGCGCGATGCCTTGAAACCGGAAACGGAGATCGGTTTTCACGGCCATCACAATCTCGCGATGGGTGTGGCCAATTCTGTTGCGGCTGTGGCGGCAGGCGCAGAGCGCATTGATTGCGCCTGTGGCGGCATGGGCGCGGGTGCAGGCAATACGCCGCTGGAAGTCTTTATTGCAGTGGCCGAGCGCATGGGCATGCAAACTGGTGTGGACCTGTTCAAGGTCACCGACGTTGCAGAAGATCTGGTGACGCCGATTCTGGATTTCCCGGTCCGCATTGACCGCAACTCGCTGACCCTGGGATACGCCGGCGCCTACTCATCTTTCCTGCTCTTCGCAAAGCGTGCCGAAGCCAAGTACGGTGTTCCGGCTCGTGACATCCTGGTGGAAATGGGGCGTCGCAAAACCGTTGGCGGGCAGGAAGACATGATCGAAGACGTTGCGCTGGATCTTCAACGCAATCTGCAGGCAACAAGCTGATCGCAATCAATGAGAGTTGATGCGCTGGCATCACATATCCGAACAACATAACGAAACGCAAGGCTGGAGAAGCGCGCACATGAATATGCCACTGAGCCCCGAACAACCCGCCGTCTGGAATGATCCGGAAAAGCACATCTTCAAGGTGTCGCGCCGAAGCTTTACAGACCAGGGCATCTTCAAGGACGAGTACGAGCAGATCTTCGAGAAATGCTGGCTCTATCTCGGACACGAATCCGAGTTGGAAAAGCCGGGCGATTTCGTGACCCGCGTGGTGGTCAAGCGCAGCATCCTGTTCACCCGCGACACCAAGAACAAGATCGGCGCATTTTTTAATGTCTGCCCGCATCGCGGGGCGCAGGTCTGCCGCGACAGAAAAGGCAATGCCAAGTCTCACCAGTGCTTCTATCACGGCTGGGTGTTTGGCTCTGATGGCACGCTCAAGAGCCATCCCGGCAAGGAAGATTATCCCGACGATTTCAACGCCAACGGCGCGGGAAATCTGGTGCCGGTGACGCGTCTGGATTCTTACCGCGGCTTCTGGTTCATCTGCTTTGATCCCAATGTGGAATCGCTCAGCGACTACCTCGCGGATGCCAAGTCCTGGATCGACATCATTGCGGATCAGTCCGAGGCGGGGATGACGCTGGTGGGTGGCACGCAGGAATATCAGATTCGCGCCAACTGGAAGTTGCTCACTGAAAACAGCATCGACGGCTATCACGCCATCAACACGCATGCCACGTACGTGGATTATCTGAAGAACATGCAGGGCAGCATGTCGCCGGTCCCTTTTGATGGTACCGGTTACGACCTCGGCAATGGCCATGCGGTCATCGAGTACAAGGCGCCCTGGGGCAGGCCGGTCGCGCAGTGGATTCCCCTGTGGGGCGAAGAAGGTAAGGTGGAACTCGACAAGGTCAAGGCGCGGCTGGTTGAGCGCTTTGGCGCCGAGCGCGCCGAGCGTATCGCTACCTTGAACCGCAACATGTTCATCTTCCCCAATCTGGTGATCAACGACATCATGGCGATCACCGTGCGCACCTACTTCCCTACCGCGCCGGATGCGATGCAGGTCAATGCCTGGGCGCTTGCGCCCAATGACGAAAGCGCGTGGGCACGCAAGTTCCGCCTGTCGAATTTCCTCGAGTTTCTCGGGCCGGGTGGGTTTGCTACGCCGGATGATGTCGAGGCACTCGAGCAGTGCCAGCGTGGCTATGAGGCCATGAAGGAAGCGCCCTGGAACGACATGTCCAAGGGCATGAAAAAAGAAATCGTCAACTACGATGATGAATTGCAGATGCGCGTGTTCTGGAAGGAGTGGCAGCGCCGCACCCAGGCCACAGCTGTCGGCAAGGAGGGCAAGTGATGAATGTCGATACCGTCACCCGCGATCAGGTTGAGGACTTCATGTACTACGAGGCCGAGCTGCTGGACGAGTGGAAGCTCAAGGACTGGCTGAACCTGTTTACTGCAGACGGCACCTACTACGTGCCAACAACCGATTCGCCGCCCAACGCGTCGCCAGACAATTCCTTGTTCTATGTTGCGGATGATCGCTTCCGCCTGGAGCAGCGAGTGGAGCGCCTGCTCAAGCGAACCGCCCATGCCGAGTTTCCCAAATCCAAGACACGTCATCTTGTGAGCAACGTTCGCATTCGTGGCCGAAAGGACGATGAGTTGGACGTGGGCGCTGCGGTGCTCACCTACCGAACCAAGATGGGTCTGACGGAAACCTATGTCGGCAGCTACCGGTATCGCATTGCCGTGACCGAGGATGGTCTCCGCATCCGGGAGAAACGCTGCATCCTGGATATGGACGGACTCAAGCCCAATGGGCGCATCAGCATCATTCTCTAAAGAAGGAGAGCCTTCGATGACGCCACCCTTTCGTTATAGACGTCTGGCCTATGTCGCGCTGAACGTGACGGATCTTGACCGCAGTTCCCGGTACTACGAGGAATTGGTGGGGCTCAATGTCACCGAGCGCGGTGATGAATTTGTTGCCCTGCGCTGCTCGCGCGATCATCACAATCTTCTGCTGTATCCCGCAGGCGCTCCAGGTATCAAGCGAGTGGGTTTTGAGCTGGAGTCGGCCGCTGAACTGGCAAAGGCGCAGAAACACCTGGAAGGGCTGGGCATCACGATCGAGTCCGTCAGTGCGGAAGAGCTCAAGGCTCTGCGGACGGTGGCGGCTTTTCGTTTTCGCATTCCGGGCAGTGGCCTGTGCTTTGAGTTTTTCGTGCAGATGATGCAGCTCGCGCAAGCTTATGCACCGAGCGTGACGCAGATCGAACGGCTTGGACACGTCGTGATCAATGTCTCTGACTTCGACGCAACCTTGAAGTTTCTCAACGAACAGCTCGGCTTCCAGACGTCTGACTTCGTGCCGGGCTTCGCTGCCTTCCTGCGGTGCTTTCCGAATCCGCTGCATCATTCCCTGGCCATTCTCAGCGGCGAGTCTTCGCACCTGAACCACGTCAATTTCATGGTGCGTGACATTGATGATGTCGGGCGCGCGATGAACCGAATGAAGAAGGCAGATGTAGATATCGTATTCGGGCCAGGGCGGCATCAGCCTTCGGAAAGCATCTTCCTGTATTTCCTCGACCCGGATCGAATGACCGTTGAATACAGCTTCGGTATGGAAACCTTTCCTGAAGAGCAGGCCCGCGAAGCACGTCTGCTGGAGCCTGTTCCGGGCACACTGGATTCCTGGGGCAGCGTGCCCACGCCGGACTTCGGCAAGATTGGCGAGATTGAGCAGGCCGGGGCATGAGCAGCGCGCTTAAAAACAGAGTGGCGGTCGTCACCGGGGCGGGGCGGGGCATCGGTTACGCCATCGCGGAACGCTTTGCCGCCGAGGGCGCACAACTGGTTCTCGCTGATCTGGATGAGAACACGTTGCAGCAGGCGGCCGACAAGCTGCGAGTCACCGGCGCCAAGGTGGTGACAGAGGCAGGCGATTTATCCAAACAGGAAGTGGCCGAGCGCACGATCAAGGCCGCGACCGACCATTTCGGGCAGCTCGACATCCTCGCCAACAATGCCGGCGGCGGCATTCTTCGGCCCTTTCTGGACCACACGCCGGATACGCTGCGCGCCACCATGGATCGCAATCTGTGGACCTGCATCTGGTGCAGTTGGTACGCGCTGCCCATCATGAAGGCGCAGGGCTACGGTCGCATTGTCAATCTGGGCGCAGACTCGGTTCGCAATGGTCTGTTCGATCATGCGGCTTACAACGCAGCCAAGGGCGGCATGCACGGCATGACCACCGGGCTTGCCCGCGAATTTGCCAAGGACGGCATTACCGTCAACACGGTGGCGCCCTGCGTGGTGTCGACGCCGCAGCTTGATGAAGTTGCGGCAAGCAATCCCGAACTGGTCAGGAAGGTGACCGATATCGTGCCGATGGGTCGTCCGGGTACGATGGAAGAAATTGCTTCGATGGTGACTTACCTGGCGAGCGAAGAAGCCTCTTTCGTTACCGGTCAGGTCATCAGCGTCAACGGCGGTACGACCATGCTTTGAGCTGCATAGGGCGAGCCGGATTTTTTTCGGACTCGCATGAGTGCTCAAGTACATTCACTGAACAAAGAATAGATTTTCATCATGTCGAACTTGCACGCAATCTGCCCCGCCTCCGAGATTTTTGAAGAACAGATCAGAGCTGCCGAGTTGCCGGATGGCACCAAGATCGCGCTCTACAATTTGAATGGGGCCTATTACGCCAGCGACGATACCTGCACCCACGAAGAGGCTTCTCTGTCTGAAGAGGGGGATATCGACGGTGATCAGGTGATCTGCGGCTGGCATTTTTGCGGCTTCGATATCGCGACCGGTGCGGCGACAGCTTCTCCTTGCAGCGAGCCGCTGAAGACCTATCCGGTTCAGATTATCGATGGCGTCCTGCATGTCGAGTGCTGAAGCCGCTAGCACAACAGACGCGGCTTCCCCGCGCGGTGCGGTGAAAGGCGCGCCACGCAAGCGACGCACGCAGGCAGAGCGTTCTGACGAGACGCAGCAACGCGTTATCGAGGCTGCCGCCAAGGTGCTACGCAAGAAGGGCTACGCCGGTCTGCGCACCGACGAGGTGTCGCGCGTCGCCAAGGTCTCTCGCGGGGCGCAGCAGTATCATTTTCCAACCAAGGACGCGCTGGTGCTGGCCACGGCCGCCTATCTGCTGCGCAGCGCATTTGAACGCGGGCAAAGCCGTGCGGCAACGCGCATTGCTAGCGATGAGCCAGTTGAGGCCCTGATACAAGACAGTATCGATTTCTTTCTGGGGCCGGACTTCAGTGTGATTCTCGATCTGGTTCTGGCCAGCACCAAGGAGCGCGGGTTGCGTGAGGAAGTACTCGGGCATACGCGCACCAATCGTCTGGCACTTGAGCAAACCTGGGTAGAGGTATTCGAAGAGCGCGGCATTGAACGCGCACGAGCCCAGAAGATTGTGATGCTCACCACCAGTATTGTGCGCGGCTTTGCGGTCCGCGCGCTGTGGCAAAACGATGAAGCTTTATTTCGCGACCTGCTGGATGAATGGAAGACCATTCTTGGCAGTCACCTTAGAACGATCAGTAAAGAAAGGAAGTCGACATGAGTCTGTGGCTCGATATGGTGGGTACAGAGATCCGCTACGTTCAAACGCAAAATTTTGGCCGCATTCGCATTGCAGAGGCAGGTCCGAAAGATGCGCCCGTCATCCTGTTTCAGCATGGCATTGGCGGCCATCTGGAGGCCTACTGCAAGAATCTGGTGCCCCTGTCGGATCAGTTTCACGTCATCGCTTTCGACTACGTGGGCCATGCCATGTCAACGCGCAAGGCCATGGAGTACACGCCTCCGGTGCTCGCAAAGCAGGTCTGCGAACTGATGGATGCCATGGGCATCGACAAGGCGCATTTGTCAGGTGAGTCGCTGGGTGGATGGGTATCGGGATTCATGGCGATCAATCATCCAGAGCGCGTCAACAAGGTCATGCTCAACACCGGTGCCGGCGTGCCCATCGTGAGTGAGAAAGGGCGCGCAGACCTCGCCGACCTCATGGAGCGATCAAAGAAAGCAGCTGGCAAAGCGCCGGATTTTGACGCCGTGAAGCATCGCATCGAGTGGCTCATCCACCCGGATAACCATCATCTGGTCACCGACGAGCTGGTGAATTTGCGGCTGAAGTACTACCTGATGCCGGAAGGCCGTGAAGTCACGCCCATGGTCAACCAGATGCTGCCGCGCCACGACGAGTTCTTGCTGGACCTTGAAAGCATCAAGCAGGAAACGATGCTCCTGTGGACGCGAAACAATCCTATCCATGACCTTGAGTGCGCGCAGGCTGCGGTCAAACGCATTGCCAATGGAACGCTGTACGTGATGGAGGCTGACGGCGCGCACTGGCCACAGTACGAAGCGCCGGAAGAATTCAATCGCGTTGCCCGCGACTTCTTTGCTGGAGCCTGATCGCATGGCCGAAAGCAAGAAAGCGCAGGCGAAGATTGTCGCGCAGGCTGCCAAGCGGCTGATCGAGCCCTACACCAGCGGCACACCCTGTGCGCCCATCCGTGACCTGATTGATCTGGAGGATGTCGAGTCTGCTTATGCGGTCCAGGAGATCAACACGCGATTCTGGCTGGACCAGGGACGCCGACTGGTCGGACGCAAGATCGGTCTCACCTCGGTAGCGGTGCAGAAGCAACTCGGCGTGGACCAGCCTGATTTCGGCATTCTGTTTGCTGACATGGCCGTGTGCGATGGTGAGCCTGTTCCAGTAGGCGCGGTCATGCAGGCCAAGGCAGAAGCCGAAGTTGCGTTTGTTCTGGGGCGTGATCTTGATGTCGAGCAGGCGACCATGGCCGATGTGATCGGCGCCATTGACTATGCCGTTGCCGCAATCGAGATCGTCGGCAGCCGGGTCGCCAACTGGGATATCCGGCTGGTGGATACCGTTGCCGACAATGCTTCAAGCGGGATGTTCGTGCTCGGTAACACGCCGTTCTCGCTCAATGGTCTGGATCTGCGCGACTGCACCATGCAAATGACCCTCGGGGATCAGACGGTTTCGACCGGCGTTGGCCATGCCTGCCTCGGCCATCCGCTGAATGCCACCTTGTGGCTGGCGCGAAAGATGGTGGAAGTGGGGCGCCCCCTGCATGCCGGCGACATCGTGCTGTCGGGCGCGCTGGGTCCAATGGTGGCGGCCAAGCCCGGTGACGTGCTGGAAGCCACAGTCAGTGGCCTGGGTTCGGTGCGGGCGGCATTCGCCGCAAACTGAGAAGCGTAAAGCGACAAGGCGGATCTCCTGTGCGACATTGCGAATCAAGTTCATTGATTTCGCAATTCACACTGGGGCCGCACCTTGAGCCAACTCATTCTCTATAACTACCGGATCTCGCCTTTTTCGGAAAAAATCCGCGCCATGCTGGGCTATGCCCAGCTGTCCTGGCAGTCGGTCACGGTGATGCCCATGCCGCCGCGTCCTGCATTGGACATCCTCGCCGGGGGTTATCGAAAAATTCCGGTGGCGCAGATCGGCGCGGATGTTTTCTGCGACTCGAAGATGATTGCGCGACAGGTCGCGCGCCTGGGCAACAAACCCGAGCTGATTCTCGAAAACTGCAGCCCGGAAGCGCAGGCCTTCTCGCAGCGGGTTGATCTGGATATCTTCTTTGCCAGCCTGTCCCTGTTGGGGCCGGGTGTCATCCTGACGCTCAAGCGGGAAACTTCCTGGATGGGCGCGTTTGCCTTCATCAAGGATCGGGCGGGACTGCTGGGCAAGGCGACGTTCAAGCCAGCTGCAGGCAAGAAGGCCAAGGCCATGTTCATGGCGCATCTGGCAGAGATGGAATCAATGCTGGAACAGGATTTTCTATTCGGAGAGGCGCCGTGTGCTGCTGATTTCTCCGCCTACCACAGTCTCTGGATGGTGGTGGATGTAGGTGGACGGAACGTGCTCGCTGATGTCCCCGGGGTACAGGCCTGGTATGCGCGGATGCGTGCCTTTGGTCATGGGACAGTCACTTCCATCTCGGCCGAGCAGGCGCTGGATATCGCCCGCGATGCGAGGCCTGCAGAGCTTGATTCAGATACCAGAGTGGCAGAGAGTGAAGTCAGCATCGCGCCGGCGGATTACGCGCGTGATCCGGTGAGCGGTGCTCTGCTTGCAGATCAAGATCATGGCTGGGTGGTGCGACGCGAGCATCCACGTATCGGGCAAGTCAATGTGCACCTGCCCAAGTCGGGCTACACGCTGCATTCAGAATCCGCAGTTGCTGGCCAGGGGTAGTGCGGGCAAAAAAATACCCGGTCGATGTCGCTGGACCGGGTGAGTAGGAAGCATTTTTTCGTTGGGACTATTTCTTGGTGAATGCTTCGTGCCCGACGTAGGTGTTCATGAAGTCGCGGAAGTGCGACCACTTGCCGTCCTTCATGGTGATGAAGTGCACGTAATCTGAGTCAATGCTGCCGCCGGTTTTCTTGGTGGTCAGGTTCAGATGGCCAAACACCACGACTTTGTCGTCTTGTGCAACGAAGCTGTCCTGATCGAACTGATTGATGTTGACCGAGGCCAGCACGGTTTCAAAAAACTTGCGCGCCTGTTCCTTGCCTTCGTAATGACCGGCGTAGGGAATGGTGGACGGGCCGTAAAAGTCGATGACGATGTCGTCATTGAGCATTTCAAGAATGCCGGGAATATTGCCGGCACCAAAATGACCGAACAGCTCCTGCGTTTTTGCAATGTTGTCTTGTGACATGCGCTTCTCCTCTCCTTATTTTTTGTCAAAGATGATGGGCAGCTTGGCCAGGCTGCTTTGAAGCAGTGTGGCGGTCTGCGGTTCTGCCGGGGTAGGGCCGGGACGCAGACCCTTGTAACGATCGAGCACGCCCTGAATCAGGCATTCCACTTCCAGGTTGGCCAGCGGTGCGCCCAGGCAGTAGTGAATGCCATGGCCAAAGCTCAGCTGTCCTGCTGCGTTCTTTCGATCGAGCTTGAAGGCATAAGGGTCGGGGAACACGTCCGGATCGTGATTGGCCGAAGCAAAGAACAGCGCCACCCATTCACCGGCCTTGATCTCTTTGCCGCCGACCACGGTGTCCTTCATGACCTTGCGGAACAGGCGCTGGGGCGGGCCCGTACGGCGCAGTGCTTCGGTCTGGAACTTGCCCACCAGTGAGCGTTCTTCCTGCAGTTTCTCGAACATGCCTTCCTGCGTGAGCAACTGGTGCATGCAGTTGGTGGCGTAATACATGGTGGTTTCGCTACCGGCGACGACGAGCGTGAAGCAGAAGCGCCAGACTTCGTCGTAAGACAGCTTTTCGCCGTTATCCTCAGCGGTGAGCAGTGCGTCAATCAGGTCTTCGCCGGGTGCGCCGCCACTGGCTAGGCGCTCGCCGCGTTCTTTCACGATTTGCTGAAAGTACTGGACCATTTCCACGTTGTGCTGCATGCGCTCTTCGGCGCCCATATTGGCGGAGAGCATGAAGGCATTGGCCCACAGCTGAAACTTGCCCGACATGGAATGTGGCAATCCGAGCAGGCGAAGCATCAGGCGTGCGGGCAGATGGCCACAGATCTGCGTCACAACGTCCACTTCTTCGCCAGACGGGACGCCATCGAGCAGATCGGCGACGACTTCCTCGATTTCAGAACGCAGTTCTTTCACGCGGCGCGGCGTGAAAGCAAGGCTGACCAGCTTGCGCAGCTTGGCGTGTTCGGGGTCGTCGTGGTTAACCAGCATCAGTTCAGGCGCGCTGGTGTTCTGCTGGAAGCTGGCAGAGGAAAAAGTGTTGACGTCCTTGGCGGCTGCAACGACATGCTCATGCTTGAGAAAGGCCCAGGCCTTGAGCGGTTCGTCGCTCCCCGGTACCGTGCCCGGCGGCCAGTCGGCGTAACCTGACACTGGCGACTGGTCGCGGAGTGCATCGTAGGCGGGGTAGGGGTTGGCAATGACCTCAGGGGTTGCCAAGTCTTGCGGTTGATACGAAGTCTTCATTTTTTCCTCCAGAGCGGTGCATGATGCAACGGCACAAATACTTGAACAGTGATAACTATGTCCCTGAGACACAATAAACCCGGGACTTCAGAAACGTCAATAGGCTTGAACACATTGGAAGACAGTACTGCCCACGAGTCACCGGTATCCGAGTCGGCGAAGGCCTTTCTGGATCTGTTTTACCCGGTCCATTACAAGATTGGCATCGGCATTGAAGATGCCCTGCGCGGAGGCCAGCTGACACGTCATCAGGTGGCCATCCTCTGGTTAATTCGCAGTGAAGGCAACAAGGGTAGAAAAATCTCCCGCAAGCAGATCGAACTGTCCATCACACGCTGGTTCGAACTTCAGAACTCCGCCATATCAAAGGCCTTGCGGGTGATGGCACGTGAGCCGCTGCAGCTGGTAGAGATTCTTGAGCATCCCGCGTCGGGCCGAGAACGAATCGTGGAGCTGACCCCCAAGGGTCTAGAAGAAATCGATCACATGGTTGAGCGCGGCCGACGCTTCATCCAGACCATGGTGGATCATCTTTCTGATAGCGAGGCCGATCAGGGCGTTCACTTCCTGTCGCGTGTTTCCACCATCATCGATCAGGTGATCGCGCCGCCGGTCACTTCGCGAACCCAGCGACGCGGCAGGGGCCTCAAGGCCGCTGATTGAACAGGGGGCGCTGAGTTACCCGGATTGCTCCTGCAGCGCCGGGGTGAGTCAGTCAGCTTTGCCCGAAGTGCCGTCGCTGCTGATATCAAGGCGGGCGATGGCATGCTTGATCAGTACCAGGCTCCGGGTCATGTCCTGACGATCCTTCGCGCTCAGATCGCCGAGAATCTTCGAGTTGAACTCATGCTCCATCTCGGTCATGCGCTTGATCAGGCCCTGCGCTGATTTAGTCAGGTAAACGCGCTTCGCGCGCTTGTCGGAAGGGTCGGGCCGGCGGCTCACCCAGCCATTGCGTTCAAGACTTTCAATGACGTCGCCCAGGCTCGCTTTGCCTACTTCAAGCACGGCGGCAAGCTGCGTTTGCATCATTCCGTCATGGCGAGACAGATGTGCCAGCACCCACCACTGCGCTCGCGTGATGCCCAGCGGTTTCATGAACTGATCGTAAGCGCTGCGTCGCATGCGCGAGACATCATGGAGCAGGAAGCCCAGCCGGATGCCTTCCTTCAGGGCATCGCTTTGCGCCGCGCTGCCGTCGCCGGCAGCGGAGCCCGTCGTGCCCTGTGCGAGCAGGTCTTCCAACTCCGGATCCCGGGATCTCGCGATGGCGTGGGTCACGTTGGCAACGTCAGCGGCTTTCGTGCGCCGTTTGCTCATGGCTCTACTTCCCAGAAATTCATATTATTTTTTGGAGCGAAATCAATGCTTCGCCGCTCTTGTTCGCAAAATGATACGCCGCTGTTACGTATCTGAATACCGGGTAAGAGCACTAACCTGTTTGAATTTACAGGTTCCCCATGCGGCTGCCGGCGAAACTTTCCTAAAAAATAAGGCGCCTTTAAAACAATATGGCGCCGTACGAATAGCTTCTGGCGAATCCCAGCTGCCGATCCGCGAGCGGACGTATGCCCTGTTTTCTGGCCAGGCCTGTGCGGAGCGCGACTCGCCAGGCACCGCAGCTTGTCCGCCAAATTGCACTCAGACTGAGGCCATGTGCTGCCCCGGAAAGAATTCTGGATTTCCCCGAGCTGAGTGATGGGCGGTCGCCTTGGGTCATGCCAGTCTGCAAATCGTGGTGACTTGGAAATCGTGACATCTTGCAGTGGCGTTGTTCTCGGGGGAGGCATGCGAACAGATTTGAATGGCCCGGCCTTGCACTTGGGTGGGTTTGGGGGAAGGCACGCGATCGTTATTGGCGCCAGTACCACTGGCCTGGCGGCAGCTGCAGCGGCTGCACGACACTTTGCTCGCGTAACGGTTTTGGAGCGGGACCGCCTGCCAGAGCAAGCTGATACGCGTCGGGGTGTGCCGCAGGGACGCCATGTACACGCCCTGCTCAAAGGCGGGCAGAACGTCTTCAGTCATTACTTCCCGGGTTTGACGGCGCACATGTTGGCGCAGGGGGCCTCGGAGGTGGATATCGGACAGCACATTGCATGGCATCACTTCGGCGGCTGGAAGACGCGATTCTCCAGTGGCGTGACCATGCAATGCCAGACCAAGGGGTTTCTGGAGTGGCATATTCGCCAGCGCCTGATGCAATGGCCGAATGTTCAATTGCTGGAACAATCGGAGGTGACCGGCCTGAAACTGAAGTCTGGTCGCGTCTGCGGCGTTCAGTTGCGCAGTGGCGAAACCCTCGAGGCGGATCTGGTCATAGACGCCGGTGGCCGCAACTCTCAAATGCCGTTCTTTCTGAAGGACCTGGATATCAAGCTGCCAGAGACCAGCGAACTGCCTGTGGAGATTGGCTATGCGTCCCAGCTCTTCCTGCCGGATGCCAATGACAGGGGTCATGACTGGCGGGGCATGCTCATTCACTCCCGCCCTCCCGCCACGCGCACCGCAGCCCTGATGCCGGTCGAGGGCGGGCGATGGATTGTCACCCTCGTTGGGTGGGGCGGCGACCTGCCGGGCAAGGACGACGACTCGTTTCTGGAGTGGGCGCGAGGTTTGCCCGTTCCAGACTTGTATCAGGCCATTTGCAAGGCCAAGCCGGTGGATCGCGTCTGGTCGTGGCGGTTTCCATCCAACCAGCGACGTCATTACGAACGGCACGACGAATTGCCCGACGGCATTGTGGTCATTGGTGATGCCAATACCTCGCTCAATCCGATCTACGCACAGGGCATGTCGCAAGGCGCCATTGGCGCGAGCATTCTCGACAAGGTGCTGCATGAACAATGCAGGCACGCCGGAAAGGCCCGCATTGCAGGGCTCTCCACGCGATTCCATCGCGCCTACGCAGATTTTCTCGATCAGTGCTGGATGACCTCCACTACCGAGGATTACTGCACCTTGGGCCCGGCGTCGAAGCGTGCCTGGTACACGCCGCTATTGTCCCGCTACATGCATCGCTTTGCGCAACTCACGTGGCATGACCAGCAAGCCGCGCTGGCCTTCTTCGATGTTATGCATATGCAGAAGCCGCCCAGCTCCTTGCTGACGCCAGCCTTCCTGTTCAAGGCAATGACCCTGCGTCCTGCGCAAGCGACAAGTGGTCTGCCGTCAGCACTTCAACAATCTGAGTGACTCATTTGCATGGGGGCAATCCCCTGCCTGCGTGATTTCGGCCCTGAGTGTGGCCGCTGACACTGACGTTCAAAGTGAATCACACGCGCAGGGAGCCGTAGAAGATGAAGCCACTGTTTGAGCAGAAGACCGTTCTGGTTACGGGAGCGGCCACTGGAATTGGACGCGCAATAGCCAGTGCCGCAGCCAGTGAGGGCGCCAGTCTGGTTCTCGGCGATATTGATCCGCAGGGACTGGCCAAAACTGCAGATGCGCTGCGCTCGAGTTGCAAGAATCTGTATTTTGCGGCCTGCGATGTGCGCCAGCAGTCAGAGCTTGATGCCTTGGTGCAAGACGGCGAAAAGGCGGTTGGACCACTCAACACGGTTTACGCAAACGCCGGCATTCTGGGCTCGCCCTGCGACGTCTGGCGTTACGACGAGAACGAGTTCCGAACGGTGCTCGAAGTGAATGTCCTGGGCGCCTGGCACACTCTGAAGGCCGTGCTGCCGGGCATGATTGAACGAAAATCCGGAACCATTGTGGCGACCGCATCGGCGGGCGGATTGATTGGGGCGGCTGGGCTGTCAGCCTACTGCGTGAGCAAGCACGGGGTGGTCGGGCTGGTAAGGACCACGGCCCTGGAGGTGGCGGCTCACGGCATTCGCATCAATGCGCTATGTCCGGGCATGACGGACACCGCCATGCTCGACAAGGTGGCCACTGAAATCCCGGGCTTGCGCGAAGCCCTGATGACCATGAACCCGAGCGGCCGCGTCGGCACCGTCGATGAAGTGGCCAATGCCGCAGTCTGGCTCGGCTCGGACAAGTCAACGTTTGTAACCGGTCATCCGCTGGTGATCGATGGCGGCTTTTTGGCGCAGTAATCCCGTTTAGATCAACAATAAATGGAGGAGACGCATGAGCAATGGCACGGATACAAAAGAGTCGAGTGAGGCGCTGGTCCGTGATTTCCTGGCTGCCTGGGAAGATCGCGATGTAGACCGAATTTGTGGTGGTTTCGCCGAAGATGCCGTTTATCACAATGTGCCGGTGGCCCCGATCCAGGGCATTGATGGCATCCGCAAAATTTTCGACTCATTCCTTGAGGCTTTCGAGACTGCGAAGCTGGAAGTCGTCAATCTTGCCGCCGAGCCGGGCCTGGTCATTGCCGAGCGCGTTGACTATTTCCTGATGCGAAACGGCAACAAGATTGCGCTCCCCGTTACCGGTGTTTTTATCGTCAAGCAAGGCAAGATCAGCCGATTCAGCGACTACTTTGATCTGGCGGATTTTGAGCGGCAGAGCGGCCTCAAACTTTGAGGGGAATGATGCCTTGAGCGGACGCCGTACTGGCCAGATGTGTGCCTGGGGTATGCTCTGGCCATATACGAGAGTGCATGACTAATGACTGCCAGCGTCCCCGACACTGAGGATTCGCCTGCACAGCATGAAAGAGCGCTTTGGAATGAAAGCGCGAATGATGAAAACCGCCTGCGACGCGCGGAAAAAGATATCCGCTGGATGCGAAACTTCGGTCTCGTCGGCTGGCTGGCAGTGCTGTACGGGCATGGATATGAGTTTGGCCTGACCCCGGTCTGGGGCGTGTACTTCGGTGGTGTTGCTTATGCCGTCTGGATGCATCATCGCGCCGAGACCACACGCAATATCCGCCGCGCCGCGGTCACGACAACTTTTGGCGATCCGATTCTGGCTGCATTGATCTGCCTGTTCACGGGTGGCATCGATGCCATCTTGTATCCCTTCTTTTATTTCACGCAGATGTCCGTGGCCATTCGCTTCGGCGTGCGCGAGTCGCTGGGTATTGCGCTGTTCAATTGTGCGCTCACGATGCTGATCTATCTGGTGGAGCCGATCTACACGGGAGAAGGCACGCTGGCACCTGCCCTGATGCTGCTCACCAAGATATTCCTGCTCTGCTTTGCCGGCTTCATGGGCGCCATCATCGCCGGATGGGCACGTCAGCATGCGATGCTGATCCTTGAGCATGCGAGAACACTGCGCGAGTCGGGTGAGCGCTATCAAGCAGTGCTGCGGCGCTTTGCGCAAGTGCAGGAGGAAGAGCGTCGAAACATATCCGGCGAATTGCACGATCGCATGAGCGGGCATCTGTTTGGCCTGCGACAGGGGCTCGAGCAGTGCAACCATGGAGATGTGCAGAAGCACGTGCTGCGCGAAAAGCTCGAGGAACTGGAAGCGACGGTGAGTGCCTGTACGCAGGACGTTCGCTCCATCATGAATGAGTTGCGGCCCACGGTGCTCGATGAACTCGGTTTTGTTGAGGCCGCCAGCGAGTACCTGGGTCGGCAGGCGGAGTTGCTGCCCTTCAAGCTCCGCAGTCGCATGGATTCGTCGTTGCGCGACTGGCGTTCGACGCAGGACGCCATGCTGTTCCGCTTGCTGCAGGAAGCGCTTCTGAATGTGCAGAAGCATGCCAACGCCAGTCTGGTGGAGGTGGTGCTGCAGCCGCAGGGCAAGCATGTTGTTCTGACCATTACCGATGATGGCGATGGATTTGATCCGGGGCAGATTCCCCTTGGCCATTACGGCCTGATGACCATGCGAGAGCGGGCAGAGGCCGCAGGAGGCGAGCTGTATATACACTCAGGGCCGACGCGGCAGGGAACGCGCGTCGAGGTTCGTATGCCAAGAGGAAAGTTGTGAACGGACAGATTCAGGTTTTTCTGATCGACGATCATCACGTCATGCGCCAGGCCATCGCGCGCATGCTCGATCAGGAATCGGACATTGTCGTCGTCGGCCAGGCCGGTGACGCTCAGGAAGGCATTGCGCAGATGGAAGCGCTGGTGCCGTATCCGCAGGTGGTGATCATTGATCTCAAGATGCCGGGGCAGAGCGGGATGAGTGCGATAGGCGAGATCATTCGCGATCATCCGGACACGCGCATCATCGTTTTCACCATGTACGACAACCCGGGGTACGTCTGGGGCACCATGAATGCCGGTGCACGCGGTTATCTGCTCAAGAGTGCGTCGGGCTCGGACCTGCTTCGTGCGGTGCGTTCTGTTGCCAAGGGCGGGGCCTACCTGCAGGCCGAGATCACCATGCCTCTGCTCAAGCGGCTGGTGCAGGACGCCCGGGTGGCAGACGACCGCAGTACGCTGTCTGTTCGGGAAATGCATATCCTTGAAGCACTGGCTGATGGCTTGAGCAACAAGATGATTGCGCGCTCCCTGTCCATTACCGAAGAAACCGTGAAATCGCACTTGAAGAAGGTCTACGAGAAGCTGGGGGCTTCGGACCGTGCGCATGCAGTTGCCATCGCGCTCAGGCAGAACCTGATCGGTTAGACCTGCCGGCCATCCCCCTTTTGAGTCCGCGAGGCGACTGATCTGCGTGATGGGCGAGGCTGCCGGTGGCGACCAGAATGCTCATGACACTAAATTTGTGGCATGAACAGGGAGAGCGGCGACGGTGGGGGCGGAATCGGGAAAGCGTCAGATGGCTGCGGAAGCGAGTGAGCGCTTTTCGTCGGGGGGTGAGAGCGTTGCTCTGGAGAGAGCCGCGCGAGCTGCAGGCTTTGAACTTTCCCGGTTCCGCGATGAGGTGCGTGAATACTGCCGTACATCAATCCCGGCTTCGATTCGGGACAAGGCCCACCGGCTAAAGTACTTCTCGAAAGAAGATCGCGTGCTCTGGCAGCGAGCACTTCACAAGCAGGGCTGGTTCTGTGCGCACTGGCCGGCTGAGCATGGCGGCCAGAGTTGGGGCCCCATCCAGCGTTTCGTATTGATCGAAGAACTTGAACGCGCCGGCACGCCCTGGTTGGCGCATTTTGGCGTGTCTTTCATGGGGCCTGTGCTGTGCGAGTTCGGCACACAGGCTCAGCGTGATCAGCATCTTCCGGGGATCCGCCAGTCCGATGTCTGGTGGTGTCAGGGCTTCTCGGAGCCGGGTGCAGGCTCAGACCTGGCGTCCTTGCGAATGCAGGCCGTGCGAGAAGGCGATCACTACCGGGTCAATGGGCAGAAAACCTGGACCACCATGGCGCAGTGGGCGGACTGGATTTTCTGTCTTGTTCGCACCGGGCAGACCGAACGTGCGCAGCAGGGCATCTCATTCTTGCTGATTGATCTCAAGAGTCCCGGCGTCACCGTCCGACCTATTGAAACCTTTGACGGTGTGCATCATGTCAACGAGGTTTTTCTGGATAACGTTGAAGTGCCGGCAGAGAATCTGGTCGGAAAAGAAGGCCAAGGTTGGGACATTGCCAAGTTCATCGTCAGCCGCGAACGCGTGCTGGTCGCAGAAGTCGGCAAGGCACGGCATCTGCTTGATCAGCTATGGAGTTTGATGGATACCTCTGACGCGCTTTGTGCACTTGCGGCGCGTCGGCGAGTCGTGGATCTGGAAGTTGCGTACGACACGCTCCGCGCCACTGCCTATGCTGCTGTGATCGACGCTGAGCAAGGTCGAGAGAATCCACTCGACGCCTCTGTTCTGAAAATCAGAGGGTCGGAGCTGCAGCAGAAAATCGGCGAAGCTCTGCTGGACACCTTATCCGAATCCGGGCTGGCATTTCAGGCCGAAGCCTTGCACGGCGCCCCCAAAGTGAATCTCGAATCCGAGCCGCGCCTGGCCGGATTCATACACGAACAGCTGCATGGACGCGCGGCGAGTATCTACGGTGGAAGCAACGAGATTCAGCGCGGCATTCTGGCCAAGACCCTGCTGAGGGGCTGAGAAAAAATGGATTTAGAGACGCGCGAACTGCTGGAGCAGGGACTTCTGCGATTCAGTCAGGAACATTTTGATCCGGCCCGTGCTCAAGAACGGTCGGCTGCTCAAGATGGCTTTCAAGTTTCGGCCTGGAAGCAGATGCAGGACCTCGGCTGGTTTTATCTGCTGGGCAATGACGACGGCGATGCCCTGGGTTCTGTGGAGGACCTGCTGCCGCTGTATCAGATCGCAGGTGAGTATCTATGGGACCTGCCTCTTGATGTCGTATTCGGAGGCGTAGCCGAGATCGTAGCGGGGGTGGAAGATGCTCCGCTAAGAGCAACTTGCTTGTCAGGTTTGCTGGATGCCTCTGCTCCTCTGGTATTGGCACATCGCGAACATCCGAGCGGCTGGTCATTGGCCCCTCCGAAGTGTCAGGCAAGTCGTGTGGATGGCGAGTGGCGGCTAACCGGGCGCAAGGCCCTGGTACGCGGGGTGCCCGCGGCGAGTTCATTGATCGTGTCAGCAACTGATTCACAGTCTCGAACCTTGTTTTTCTTGGTCGAGAAGAACGCTGCGGGTCTTTCGAGCAAGACATATCCCTGTGTGGATCAAAGTCAGGCGCATGACCTGAGCCTGGATGCCGTCCCGGCGCGACTCTTGTGTCAGGGGCAGCACATTTTGCTGCGAGCATTGCATCGAGCGAGTCTGCTGGTTGCTGCTGAATCCATCGGCATCATGCAGGGCGCTTGTCGTGACACCGTGAGCTATCTGCAGCAACGCAAGCAATTTGGTCGTGCCCTGATCGGTTTTCAGAATCTTCAGCATCGTCTGGTCGACATGCATGTGCTGGCCCACGAATCACGGGCTTTGCTGAATCAGGCAGTCGCTGCATTTGATGTTCAGGCGCCGGATATCCAGCGACAGGTGCTGGTGTTGCGTGCGCAAGTGTCGCGGGCCCTGCGCAAGATCACCGCAGAAGCGGTGCAACTCCATGGCGGTATGGGGGTCACGCAAGAGACGCGGGTTGCCCGTTACTACAAGCGGGCCCTGATGCTGGATAGCCTCTGTGGCAGCGCCGACTGGGCGCTGGATCAACTCGCCGCCTGATTCGAAATTCAGCTCGCGAATCTCCGCTTCTGCGCTACCGGATCATCGGCCATTTTCTAAGGCGAACTGGACGTAACAGGCGCTATCCCGCACAATGTTGCAGTGCAACATGGCGTGACAGAGCGCCCTCAGCAGCAGCAAATCTCATCGCGACGTGACAACACGTGCCGACGATGTAGGGGCGGGCTGGAGAGACCTGTCCTGCTTTGGCGCTTTATACCAACCCTTTCTGAGCCCCGGCTTCATTGAAGCCGGGCCGCTCCTGTCGCCTTATCCCATCTGTTCTCATGCCAAAGCTGTCAGCCGTCGAGCTCAAAACCAATCTTCTCAGCGGCCTGACCGTCGCGCTGGCCATGGTGCCGGAAGCCATTGCTTTTGCGCTCGTCGCGCACGTGTCTCCTCTGACCGGGCTCTATGCAGCCTTCATCGTCGCGCTGATTACATCTGCATTGGGCGGCAGGCCCGGCATGATCTCAGGTGCCACCGGTGCGCTGGCGGTGGTCATGGTGGCGCTGGTGGTTGAACACGGCGTTCAGTACCTGTTTGCAACCGTGGTGCTGATGGGGATTCTGCAGTTGCTGTTCGCGGCGGCGAAGCTTGGAAAATTTATTCGCATGGTGCCGCACCCGGTGATGCTGGGCTTCGTCAACGGACTCGCCATCGTGATCTTCCTGGCCCAGTTTTCACATTTCAAGACGGTTGGCGAAGACGGCAGCGCGCAGTGGATGCAGGGTTCAGCCCTGTGGCTCATGCTCGGCTTGATCGCGCTGACTGTCGCGGTGATCTATCTGCTGCCCAAGCTGACACGCGCAGTGCCGGCCACGCTGGTGGCAATCGTATCGGTATCTCTTCTGGTTCTGGGGCTGGATATTGATACGCGCACCGTGGGCGATCTCGGTTCCATCGCCGGAGGCTTGCCGGAATTCTCGATTCCAGACGTCCCGCTGAATCTTGAAACGCTTCAGATCATCCTGCCGTATTCCCTGATTCTGGCCGCCATCGGCTTGATTGAGTCGTTGCTGACCCTGAATCTGATTGACGACATGACCGAGACACGCGGCCGCCCCAACCGCGAAAGTGCCGCGCAGGGCGTAGCTAACGTGGTCACCGGATTCTTTGGCGGTATGGGCGGTTGCGCGATGATCGGCCAGAGCATGATCAACGTGAACAACGGCGCGCTGCACCGAATTTCTGGCATCGCCACGGCGTTATTCCTGCTGTCCTTTATTTTGTTTGGATCGTCGGTTATCGAGCAGATCCCCTTGGCAGCCTTGATCGGCGTCATGTTCGTGGTCGCTGAAAAGACCTTTGAGTGGGGCAGTTTCCGCTTGTTTGGCAAAGTGCCGCGCACGGATATTTTTGTCGGTCTATTGGTGGCCGGCGTCACGGTCTATGCCGATCTCGCCATCGCCGTCATCGTCGGCGTAATTGTGTCGGCGCTGGTATTTGCCTGGGAACACGCCAAGCATGTGCAGATCAAGACCAGCCTTCGCGACGATGGCAGCAAGGTCTACGAGGTGCGGGGCACGCTTTTCTTTGCCTCAACCGCAGACTTTCTGCAGCAGTTCTCAACCCAGCGTGACCCTGCTCGGGTCGAGATTGATTTTCGCGAAGCCAAGCTTATGGATCATTCCGCCATTGAGGCGGTCAACGCGCTCGCAGAGCGTTACCAGAGAGCCGGCAAGCAATTGTGCCTTCGCCATCTGAGCGCGGATTGCCTGGACTTGCTGGACAAGGCGCGCAACATGATTGAGGTGAATTACCGCGAAGATCCCCATTATCGGGTAGCGGACGATCAGCTCGGTTAGCGCCATATTCAAGCCTATGGCGCCTTGAATTCAGCGGGTGGCGCTTGGGCCGTCCGCATCCCCGCTGCAGTGATCCCCAGATTGGGTGATAGGTATTAATCTGGTCGAGGCCGATCCTTGAATCTCAAATTCAAGGAGCGTGCACATGCACCGCACGGTAACGCTGCGCTACTCGGATGGCGTTGAAAAAATAATGAAAGTGGCGGACGGGCAGACCGTACTGGATGCCGCGGAAGCCAGCGGGATTCCCATCGTCAGTGACTGTCAGGCCGGTGTTTGCGGCACCTGCGTCGGGACCTGCAGTTCCGGCCAGTACGAGATTGGCCGAGTCGATGGCCTCAGTGATCTGGATCGGGAAAACCGAAAACTTCTGACCTGTCAGGCCACGGTGCAGAGCGACTGCACCATCGAGCTGAGCTATCCGGCGGCAAACAATGCAGCGAGCATTCTCGTGGGGGAGGGCATTGTGAGCTCCGTCGAGCTGCACTCGCCCACCACTGCACTACTCAGGATTGACGCGTCATCCTTGAGCGATCAGCTGGATTTCAAAGCCGGTCAATATGCCCAGCTGCAGGTGCCCGGCAGCGAAACCTGGCGGAGTTACTCCTACGCCAATGCCCCGGGACAGGGTTCGGAGCTGGAGTTCATCGTTCGCCTGCTTCCAGACGGCGCGATGTCCAACTACCTGCGTGAGCAGGCCAAGCCCGGCGACGCCATTGCAATGCGTTGCAGCAAGGGCGGGTTTCATCTGCGCCAGATCAAGCGACCGACAGTGCTCATCGCCGGCGGTACCGGCCTGTCAGCAATTTTGTCCATGGCCAAGTCGCTGCAAAACGAGACGCTGGAGCAGCCTGTCACAGTCCTGTACGGCGTGACCCAACATCAGGAGCTCTGCAAGCTCGATGAGCTGCGTGCGCTGGAGGCCGCTCAGCCTCAATTCAAGTTTTTCTGCATCGTCGCCAATCAGGACCCGGACTGGCAGGGTGCCACCGGTCTGGTAACGGACCTGCTGAATCCGGAGTTGCTCAACGGTGGCGATGCGGACATTTATCTCTGTGGTCCAGCCGCCATGGTGCAGGCCACGCGGCAGTGGCTTGAGAATGCCAATCTGCACAAGGTTAGCGTCTTCTTCGAGAAATTTGTGCCCAGTGGACAGGCGGTGTCGGCGCGCAGGAATCAGCGTCTGGATGCGTCCAGCCTCAATCTTCCCTCGATTCGCCAGCAGGGCCGCGGAACTGCGGTTGTCATTGGTGGCAGTATCGGCGGCATTGCCAGTGCAAGAGTCCTGAGCGAGAAGTTCGACAAGGTCATCGTGCTTGAGCAGGACGGCCAGCATCATCGAACGGAATCGCGGCCCGGTGCATCGCAGGGCGCGCACCTGCATCACATCCTGACGGCCGGTCAGCAGGAACTGGAGCGACTGTTTCCCGGCATCGTGGATGACATGGTTGCCGAAGGTGCGTTCAAAGTTGATATGGCGGAGCAATACCAGCTGCGTCTCGCTGGTGCCTGGAAAAAGCAATGTAAGAGTGGGATCGAGATCGTCTGTGCAGGTCGTCCACTGCTGGAGTGGTGCATCCGCCGCAGGCTCGATGCCATTCCCAATATTGAATTCCACTACGACAGTGAAGTTCAGGACCTGGTTTATGACGCGGACCGCAACGCCGTGCTCGGTGTTGCCGTGGATCGTGCGCAGGGATTATCGGTTGTGCCTGCCGAATTCGTGATCGATGCCTCGGGCAAGAGCACGCGCCTCCCGGAATTCATGGAACGCATGGGACTGGGCACGCCCGCGATCGAAGAGGACATGATCAACTGCTTCTACTCGACGCTGTATCACAAGGTGCCGGAAGATCGTCGCTGGAAAGACAAGGTCATGGTCATCTGCTATGCCTATCGGCCCAATGAGGAAACCTACTCTGCGCAGTACTACCGAGACAGTAGCCGCAGCATTCTTTCCACGACACTGGTGGCGTACAACATGTACAACCCGCCGCGAAATCCGCAGGAGTTCCGCGAGTACGCCAAGCTCATGCCATCGCCTCAGGTGGGAGAGATCATTGACGGGCTAGAGCCGGCTTCACAGGTTTTTAACTTCCGTCATCCGCGCATGCAGCGTTTCTATTACGAAAAAATGCGCAAGCTGCCGACGGGCATCGTCGCCATTGGAGATGCGTATACCAGCACCGACCCCATCGCCGGTCTGGGCATGACCATCACGGTTCAGGGTGTGGCCAAGCTGCGTGAGAATCTCGATAAGCGCGCGCCCACACATGCCTCGTTCGCAAAGAAGTTCTATCGCGATCTCGGAAAAATCGCAGACGGTGCCTGGTTTGTGATCCGCGAGCAGAACCTGCGATTCCCGTGGCTCAAGGATGTCGAGCAGAAGCGGCCGTTCTACTTCCCGGTGCTGACCTGGTACATGGATCGCCTGCTTGAACTGGTGCACGAGGACATGGACGCTTATCGACGTTTCCTTTCTGTCCTCCACATGGTCAACTCACCTGCGGCGATTCTTTCACCGCCGATGATTGTTCGTGTCGTTGGTCACTGGCTGAAAATCAAGATCAAGGGTGGGAAGAGTTTGATCGAGAGAAACTACGAACCTGTTGCCCGTGCGCCGGTGCAAGGCTCTGCGGCAGATGTTCGTGGCGGCGTATCGCGTTAGTCGGATTGGAGGCCATGTCCCCAATCGCTGATGCCAGAGGATAAGATTAATAAAACAACTGCGTCAGCAGAAATAAGAATGATGAGGAGAGATGTTGCATGGCATTGAAGCACCGGATGTTCAATCTTGAAGGCACGCGCATCCACGCTGTGGAAGAGGGCGAAGGGCCGCTGGTTGTTTTGATCCATGGTTTTCCAGAATCCTGGTACTCATGGCGTCATCAGCTTCCCGCCTTGGCTGCTGCGGGATACAAGGCCGTTGCCATCGACAAACGTGGATACGGTCGCTCCTCCAAGTTTCGCAAGCAGGAGGCGTATCGCATCGGGCCTCTGGTAGATGACATCGCAAATCTGATCAAGGCCTACGGCGAAGAAAGCGCCGTGGTCATTGGTCATGACTGGGGTGCGCCAATTGCCTGGACGTTCGCCTGGACGCGCCCTGAAATGTGTCGCGGCGTGGTTGGCATCAGTGTGCCGTTTGCAGGGCGCGGTCTTGTGGGTTATCCGGGTAGCCCCTTTGGCGAAGTGCGACCCAAGGACTACTACAAGGTGTTGGCCGGCCCTGGGAAAACCTTCTACAAAGCATATTTCAGCGCTCAAGACGCGATCATTCGCGAAGTGGAAGAAGACCTGCGCGGTTGGTTACTGGGGCTGATGTACACGGTTAGCGGCGACGCGGGCGCGCTGATGCCCCCGCCGCCCGCCGACATGACGCCGCTCGAGATGATCCAGAACAGTCCCGTCGCAATTCCGGACGGCGCGCGTATGAGCGACGCTTTCGTTGTTCCTGAAAGAATGCCCGCGTGGCTGAGCGAAGCCGATCTTGATTTCTACGTGAGCGAATTCGAGCGCTCAGGATTCTCAGGGCCGCTGAGTTACTACCACAACATGGATGCCAGCTGGAGTGATCTGGCTGACCAGGCGGACAAACCGCTGACCCCGCCTTCAATGTTCATCGGCGGGCAGTACGATGTGGGGACGCTTTGGGGGATGGAGGCGATCGAACGAGCAGAGGAGCGAATGACAGATCTGCGGGGCAAGACGATCCTCGAAGGTGCGGGTCATTGGGTCCAGCAGGAAAAGCC
The DNA here is from genome assembly GCA_041603235.1 of Panacagrimonas sp. GTDB lineage: Bacteria > Pseudomonadota > Gammaproteobacteria > Nevskiales > Nevskiaceae > Panacagrimonas. The sequence goes on from JBFIES010000005.1 coordinate 61,534, forward strand.
GGAGCAGACCAATGCACTCATTCTTGATTTTCTGAGCGGCCTTGAATGACACTCCTGATTCTCTTGCCCCGACTAAAGTCAGGGGGCTGCGGGGCAGACTGCTTGGTACGGTCTTGGGGAGGGAAATAGTCGCAGTCTGGGCTACGCTTCCGATGGAATTAAGCGTGCTTGCAATGCGGTAATAATATGGTACCTTATCAGTCAATGGGCCTTTAGCGGCCCCGAAACGAATAAATTGAAAGCCGGATTTATCCGGAAATTAGGGCCAAAGTGCCTTGTTTGGAGGAGATTAAAGACAGCAAAACAGGCCTTGGCCGATGTGCCGGAATCATGCTCTTTTTTATTTCGCATGAGATTCGGGTCGCGCCGCCAATGCCTGCATCCAATCAATGTTTGGGCGACGTATCGTTTGTGCGGTTCTCCTGAGATCAGAGGAATCATCTCTGCTCGGGGCTCCCCAGGTCGGTTAGCCCGCGCAGGCTTTGAGATGTGGATGACCGGATTTGAAGCAGGAAACTCGAGAGGCCTTCGCAGGCCTTAATGAAGTAAAACTGGAGGATTCATCAAATGCGTATCAGAAAGTATGACTTCGACTACAGTCGCCGCGAATTTGCCAAGAAAGTGGCAATGGGCGCTGGTGGTGGCATCCTTGCGCCGCTCTGGCCAACGATCGCCAATTCTGGTGATGTGTCAAAGGCCTACCCGGACGAGCTGACCTCGATCGAGCTGCAGACCAAGGGCAAGATCAAGCCGGGCGACACCCTCGACGCCAACAACGTTGATCACGCCAAGCATCTGCTTGACCCCATCTTCTTCAAGCAGATCAAAGAAATGGGGCGTCGCGCGAAGATTCGTGCGCCAACCAAGGACCTGACCGAGCTGTTCCCGCACGAATACCTGCAGGCTACGTTGAAGAACGCAGGCCGCGGTGGGTTTGATGCAGACGGCAACGTGATCGACAAGGAGACCGGCGGCCCATGGATTGGCGGCAACGCATTCCCGGACGTCAAGACCGGCCAGGAAGGCATCGCCAACCTGACGCTGAGCTGGGGGCGTCATGACCTGTCTCAGTACGGCGTGCGTTCCTACTCACTGAACCCCGACGGCTCACCTGCCTACACCTATGATCTCTACTGGACCGAGCTGAACACCACCGCTCGTACCGGCGAGAAGAAGGTCTTCCGTAACGACAGCGACATGCTCCGTCATCAGTCGGTGTTCTTTACCGCGCCGCAGGAGCAGGCGGGTGCGTCCTTCCTCGTGCCCTGGCATTACGATCAGCGCAAGTTCCCGGACATCTACGGCTACCTGCCGCAGTTCCGTCGCATTCGTCAGTTCCCTGCGAACCAGCGCTTTGAGCCAATCGTTCCGGGTCTGTCGTTCTTCCTGTCCGACGCATGGGCAGCTGGCGACCCCATGCTGACCTGGGGCAACACCAAGATCGTTGGTCGTGGTCCTCACCTCGTGGCACTGGGCGGCAACTTCCGCGGTGAAGAGCATCCGAACTGGGAAAATGGCTCTGCACACGGTGGTCCTAAGGGCAAGACCTTCATGGAATTCACCATGGAACTCGCTCCGGAGTGCATCCAGATTGAATCCGAACCTACCGGCTATCCTCGTGCGCCGGTTGGCAAGAAGAAGATCTGGGTCGATGCTCGTAACGCAATGGTCGTTGCCTACATCACCTTTGACCGTCGTGGTGAGCTCTGGAAGCAGGTTGATCCGTGCTTCGGCCCGCAGAAGCAGGGCAACTTCGTCAACAAGGATAAGTACGGCAAGCCGCATTGGTCCTGGACGCAGGTCCACTTCCATGACATCCAGTCGGGACGCATGGATCAGTTCAACCACGTTAAGGAAATCACCGGCGGCTACAAGAGCCAGTACGAAGCACCGGGCGGAGATGAGGAAGCGATTTACAACAAGTTCCTCACGCAGGCTGCAATTGCACGACTGGGTGCGGTCTAAAGCATCTATTTGCGCTGACCCTATAACAAGGGCTGCGCTGCGGTAATTGTCTATCCCGGCCGGAGTCAACATGCTCCGGCCGGGATAGAATTTTGATAACTGGGAGGAAAAATGAGGCGATATATTTCGCGCGCCATGCCACTGTTGATCGCCGCGTTGGTCGGGGTCGGGGCATCAAGCACAGTTGCGGCGGCTAACGCCTCTGATGATCAGGGCATCATCAAGACACGGATGCAGGGGATCCCCCATTCCGTATTGATTGATTTGAGTTTCTCCGATGGCAAGGGTGTCGCCGTCGGCTTTGGTGGGTTGATTGCAGAATCAGAAGATGCCGGCAAGACATGGAAAGCGGTTGACCATGGCAAGACCGACCTCGCACTTCTGGCGGTAGCCAAACGAGGCGCGCACAGCATCGCTGTTGGTCAGCTCGGCGCGATCATGACCAAGAGTGACGGCGAAGAATGGCAGCTCGTTGAAGGCGTCACGACCGAGCGCCTCTTCGGAGTCAGCGTCAATAGTTCCGGCCTCGCCGTGGCAGTCGGCGAATTCGGTGCCGTCTGGAAATCAAAAGACGGTGGCAAGTCCTGGACGTCGGCGCGCCCTGACTGGGCGCAATACGCTGATGCCAACACTTTCGGCACCGGCGAGCCCAACATGTACGCGGTTACGGTAAATGACGCTGGGGTCGTTACCATTGCCGGCGAGTTTGGCGCTTTGTTCCGATCCATGGACGGCGCAGAGACCTGGGAGCCCGTCCGTCTGATCAAGGCCAAAGAGCCGACCATTTTTTCTGTCTACATCGCAGAAGAAGGTCAGGGCAACAGCTATGCCGTGGGGCAGTCGGGTGAAATGCTGATTTCAGCAGACGGCGGCAATAACTGGACCCGTAAAACATTCCCGACCGACGCCAACTTCCTGGGTGTCACGGCCTCGCCGAATGGCCACGTCGTCGTGACCGGTATGCGCATCATGGTCCGTAGCCAGAATGATGGTCAGAGCTGGACGCGAATCATTGAAGACGACACCGTCACAGACTGGTACAAAGGCGTCGATACAGAAGGGCAGAGCGGGCGCATTCTCGCAGCGGGCCATTCCGGGCGCATCATTGAAATTGGTGGCAGCTGACACGCCATGATATTTTTCCCGCACGCTTTATGAGTGCGGGAAAACATTCTGGTTGTCGCAAAGAGTTAAGGCTTTATAGAGGGGGTAGAGGGTAAAGCCTGCGGTGGGCTTTCAAGCCGATTCATAAGAAACGGCGGAAAGATTGATTTATCAGGAAGGCTGGGGTCATTGACCATGAAGCGCCTATCTCGGATAGGCCTTCGAGTCAAAAAACATTTGGAATCGGAGGAGTAAAGATGACATTCACTAAAACACGCTGCGCTGGCATTGCGGCCGCCGCAGCGATGACGTTGCTGAGCAGCAACGCGTCAGCTGCAAAGTTTCTAGGCGCTGATTTTTCGATCAACGGACAGTTCCGAATCGAGACTGCCTTCAGCACCAGCGACAAGGCCCCGTCTGCAAACCAGTTTGGACTGGGAAGTAACGGACGCGCCGTAGACCGCAAAGCAGGCAATCCGCTGACGGGCTACACCACGACTCTGGCAGCCGACGGCAGCGCCTTGGGGCTCAGTGGCGCCGACTTCCTCGTCGACACCTTGAACGGCTTAGGTATCAGCATACCCGGCCCCAGCGGCGGCAACCCTCGTGGTGTCACCAACAACCTCGGCACCTCCGATACCTATACACGGTACATCCCCTACCGCGAACAGGAACTGAATTACCACATTCTGCGCTTCGAATCCTCGATGGCCATGAACTGGAGTGGCGGTTGGTCCTTCCAGGCCCGTCTCCGCGCTATCTACGACCCGGGTGAACTCGGCTACCGCGACTTCGACTACGCAGACTACGCAGATATCAACGACGGTTTCTTTACCGGACAGGTGAAAGGCTTAAACCTTCGCGCGTACGCCACCGATGGCCCTGACTTCCTAGGCTATCAGGTCGATGGCAAACGAAATCCCCTGCTCTTTGAACGCTCGGGACGAAACTACCAGATTGATCTGCCGGCATTCTTCGTTGAATGGACTAACGGTAACGTCACGGCTCGACTGGGTAATCAGTCCATCGCATGGGGGCAGCTGTTGTTCTTCCGCATCATGGACGTGGCCAACGGGCTTGATCTTCGCCGCCATCTGTTCATGGATCGCGCCATTGAAGAATATGCTGACGAACGCGGCGCCTCCCCCGGTCTGCGCGTAACATGGCAGGCGCTGGACAACATGGTGGCCGACTTCTACGCCACCCAGTTCATCCCAACGATTCTGCCGAACCCGAATACGGCTTACAACATCGTCGACTCGCGCTTCATCCTGCACGACAACTACTACGATCAGGGCCTCGAGAAAGAATTTAACTACGGCGTTCGACTGAAAGCCGAGTTTGGCACCTTCAATCTCCAGGCCATGGTGACCAGCCGATACAACCATCTCGGCCAAGTCCATTGGGCGGCGTCCGGCATCAACAAGCCACTGCCCAACAGCAATTACCTGGGCTTCGTGTTCAATACTTACTGCGAAGCCACCCAGGGCTATGCACCGGGTCAGGGCTGCGGACCGCTGCTGGCGGGTACGGCGTTCGAGGTCGCGCCCGGCGGTGTAGGCTCAGCCGAGGAATGGTTCGATCGCGCCAGCTATACCAAGCTCGACGGTATTGAAGGTCTGAACCGCGCTATTGACGACTTCAGCGAGTTCACCGGACCACTGCTGACCTCCACGGTCACCACTGCCGATGCCGCCAACAATGAACTGGATGCCTTCTTCATGGCCGCCGAGGGGCTTCACGGCCACGTGCAACGGACCTACCGCCGTGAAGAGGTATACGGACTGGGCGGCGGCATCGTGACCCAGGCAGAACTTGGCTCCTTCTTTGACCAAATGGTCATCAATATGGAAGCCACCTACTCGCCCGACCGCGCCTTCACCAGCCCGGATCTGGGACGAAAGCCGATCGTCCGCGATGAGTATCAGGTAGGTCTGGTCGTTGAGAAATACCACCGCTTCAGCCAGAAATTGCCGGCCACTTACCTGGTATTCCAGTACCTCTGGCAGAAAGAGTCGAGCCTGGAAGGGCTCCACCTAAGTGGCTACGGCAGTGAGAACTTTTCCGACCAGGGCATCATCCTGACCGACACCGTTCCGACCAGCGCCAATCCCCGCTTAACCCCGGGAATCAGCGGTGGTGCCAACTACTTCGTGCTCGCGGCACTTGCACCTTCCAACGCCTACATCTTCGAGTACAGCATCGCAGCGCTGTTCGACGTGCAGGGCGGCGTGTTTGTGCAGCCCGGCGTGCAGTGGAAGCCGCGCGGCAACGTAACCCTGAACCTGCTCTACAACTTTGTGGACGCAAAAATCTGGGGTGACAATGCCAACCGTACCTTCCTGAGCCTCATTGATCACACGGACGAAGTTGTTGTCCGTCTGGGCTATCAGTTCTGATATTGCCTACAGGTAGTAGCGCCCCGGCAGCCCAATCAGGGTTGCCGGGGCATCTTGAGAAGCAACGAGGCTTTTCAAAAGTTTTAACGCAGCATCGTGGAGAGAGGCGCAGCGACAAGCGCCGAATCAGTCAAAGTTTGAAACAGAAAGTATTCTTCAACAGCGCCGCCCCAGGTGATCGGGATCAGTGCCAGCTCATTTCGCCGAGTGCCTAAACGCCAGGCCGAAATGTAATGAAGGACACCGACCCCGCACCTCATGAGGGATGGAAACTCCCCCTCCCGGCGGCCGCGGAGTCAGTGCGCCTGACAATGAACTGAAAGCGCAAAGTCATTAAACCGGTGAATCGACGTTATGCAAAATCCTAATTTTCAATTCCGCCTTGCCAAATGGGTAATGGATCATCGAGCACCGGTGCTCGCCGTATTTGCCTTGATCACGCTTGGATTTCTGGCGGGATTTCCCGGCATCGAAATCCGCACCATCTTCAAGGACCTTCTGCCAAAAGATGATCCTTACGTTCAGGTCTATTACGACCACCCCAACTTCGGTAGCCCTCTGACGGTCTTCGTCATGGTGGAACGCAAGGACGGCGACATCTACACGCCTGAAACCTTGCAGAAAGTCTGGAACATGACGCGTGACATCGACTTGACCCCTTCCGTCGATCACACCCAGGTTATCTCCATCTCAACCGAGAAACTGCGCTACGTGGAAGCCACGCCGGCCGGTGTGGATGTGAAGCCCCTGATGGGCGACTTCGTGCCCAAGACGGAAGAGGACGTGAAGGAATTCCGGCGCCGGGTCGAGCAATCGCCCAACGCACGAAACTTCTATATCTCTCGTGATGAGAAGGCCACCATGATTCAGGCGACCTTCCAGGACTCCATCGACTACGGCGTTGCGTTCGAGTTCATCAACAAGGAAGTCATCGATAAGTACGCCGATGACGATCACGAAATCTATCTGGCGGGTCAGCCGATCCTGACCGGCTGGGTGTACGACCTGAGAAGCCAGACATTCTCGATTTTCGCGATCACCCTGAGCATGCTAATGGTTGCTCTGGTGCTGTACATGCGCAACATCGCGGGCACCCTGACCCCGATCATCTGCAGCCTGGTTGCCGCCATCTGGGGCTTCGGACTGGTGGGCTGGTTGAAGTCTCCCATCGAACCGCTGCTGCTGATCGTTCCGCTATTGCTCGTTGCGCGCTCGTTCTCGCACTGTGTGCAGTTCACGGAGCGCTTCTACGAGATCTACGCGCACATCAAGGACAAGCGGAAGTCCGCTGAAATCACCATGGGCGTGATGGTCGCACCATCGGTCCTGGGTGTGGTTACCGACGCCCTGGGCATTATCTTCATCGCCGTCGCTCCGATCTCGGCCATGGAAAGATTCGCACTTTTCTGCGGCTTCTGGGCCTTCTGCATCATCCCGACGGGCGTGTTTCTGATCTCGATCCTGCTGTCCTACATGCCGGATCCGAACAACATTGATTCCATCATCAATGAGGACGAGTCAGCTGGTGGATTCCACGCTTTCCAGCGTCGCCTGCTCGACAAGATCTCGCGCCTGACCTACGGAAAGCCCGCGCGCATCACTACCGTCGTGATGGCTGTGACCGCGGTTGCTGCCGTGTATCTCAACTTCCAGATCAAGATCGGTAACCCGGTCGAAGGCAGTAACCTGCTTTGGGAAGACTCGGAATTCAACACGGCAGTACGCGCCATCAATCGTAACTTCCCGGGCATGAATACCCTAGAAATCATCATTGAATCCAAAAACCCGCAGGACAGCACGAACCGTGTCGCCTTCTCCGAAGATGCCATGAAGATCCGCTCGCAGCTTCAGGCCCTGATGGAAACCGATGACGTGCTGCCGCCGCGTGCAACGTTGTCCTTCTCGGACTACATGATGGAAGGCAATCGTCTGTTCGCGGGTGGTAATCCGCAGTGGCTCCCTGTTGACCCCAACAAGCGTGCTGCCTATAGCGCCAGCCAGGCGGTGCTGTTTGGCTCTACGCCACTGAACTTCAGCCACGTCATGGACTTTGAAGGACAGCACTCCACCGTTTCCTTCTGGTACAAGGACAACAAGCAGGAGACTGTTGACCACGCCCTTGCGATGGCCGAAAAGGCTGTTGAACAGGTTGATACGGAACACGAACTGTTCACCGTGCGCATGGGTACCGGCTTTATCGCCTTGCAGCAGGCCATGAACGAAGTTGTGAAACGCTATCACTGGATCATTCTCGGTCTGCTGAACATCGCCATCTTTGTGGTCGCGGCTTACGCCTATAAGTCCGTCGTTGGCGCAATCATCGTTCTGATTCCGGTGAACCTCTCCAACTTTATGCTGGTTTCGACCATGCACGTGCTGGGCATTGGTCTGGACATCAACTCCGTGATGGTGACGGTGCTCGGTGTGGGCGTCGGTATCGACTACGGCATTTACCTTCTGTCTCGAATCTGTGAGGAGTACAACGCACAGGATCGAGACTGGGGACGCGCACTGACCGCCGCGTTGACCACCACCGGCAAGGCAATCATGTTTACCGCAACCATCATGCTGATCGGCATTCTGCCTTGGTACTTCTTGTCTGATCTGAAGTTCATGGCCGACATGGGTCTGCTCCTGGTGGCCATCATGTTGATCAACATGGTGCTGGCACTGGTGCTCCTGCCGCTGCTGGTCTGGCTCATCAAGCCCAAGTTTGCTGGCCGCGAGGATCTCATGGTTGGCGAGAGCGTGGACCTCAGCCAGTTCATGCCAGCTGAGAACAAGACCTAAGTCCGGCACGCTCCGGCTCAAGCCATAAAAGGCGCCGCCAGTGAATCTGGCGGCGCTTTTTTTTGGTCAAATGTTGCCGCGCGGCAGACGCGCTTTAGCGGGACTCAGGATTCAGCTTGCCGATAATCGCCGGGGCGCAATCCTGTCCAGGACTTGAAAGCGCGGTGAAAGGCGCTGGGCTCCGCGAAACCCAGTTCAGCGGCAATATCAGCCACGCTTTCGGGTGAATGGGCCAGTCGATCGATGGCCAGGTCACGCCGCAGCGCGTCCTTGATCTGACGGAAATTGATGCCCTCTGCATCGAGCTTACGATGCAGGGTAGAGGTGGAAACCCCCAGTTCACTAGCCAGTAATGCCAGCTTCGGCCACTCATCAGGCGGGGTCGAGCGCAGCCTTTGGCGAATGCGTGCCCGGAAGCTCTTGGGGTCCTTGAACTTCACAATGAAGTTGTGCGGCGCCTCGCGCAGAAACTCGCGAGCACTTTCCTCGCTTTGAATGACCGGAGCAGACAGCAGGTCCGCGCTCATGCAGATGGAGGTCTGCGCATGGCCAAAGGACAGGACCTCCGAATACATCGAGCGGTATTCTGCCGACCACTGCGGCCTGGGATAGGAAAAATGCGCAGATCGCACGCTCAGTCGTCTGCCCACCAGCCAGCACAACAGGCCGTGCAACATGATGATCAGGGTTTCATGGGCGTAGACACGAAAAGCCTCGGGACGATCTGCGCCCTCCCGGTCAGTCAGCAGTATCCACAACTGGTCGGAGTCGCATTGAACTTCCACGCGTGTGTCATCGAGCAGAATATTGAAGAACTGAACGGCCAGACCCAGGGCCTGCTCAAGGCTGGGCGCCTGCACTGTGCTGCGGCAGAGAAGGGCAAAACTCCCCACTTTCATCCGCCGCCGGTCCAGGCCAAAAAACTCGTCGTCCAGCACGGAGGCAATCGCCAGCCACAGGGCGCCAAAGCTCTGGGCTGACACGCGGGACTGATCCGAGCGCAGCAGCCCCGGCTGAATGCCCGAATCCAGCAGCAGGGGCTCGTAGGGCTGCCCGCGTTGGCGCAGGCCCATCAGGGCCTGGCGGACGAACCAGATCGATACGCTGTCCTTTTCCTCCATGCGGGTCCTGTTGGCTGAATCATGGCTGTACTTGCAAATTCTCTCATGCCTGCCGGTAGGTATAGGCATGGCCAAAGACATGAGGGCCAATTATGTTGCTGATGCTAAGTCCCACACAGGTTGATTCCACATGAACGATCCCTCCGCCGTGACCAAGCTCGCGCCTTTCAAGCCAGCCCACAAGATCCGATTCATCACTGCCACATCTCTTTTTGATGGCCATGACGCCTCGATCAACATCATGCGACGGATCATTCAGGGATCTGGCGCGGAGGTCATCCATCTGGGGCATAACCGATCCGCGGGCGAAATCGTCAACGCGGCCCTGCAGGAAGATGCCCATGGCATCTGCATCACCTCCTATCAGGGCGGCCATATCGAATTCTTCAAGTACGTGGTTGACCTGCTGCGTCAGAACGGCGGCGAGAACATCAAGGTCTATGGTGGCGGCGGCGGTGTGATCGTCGGCAGCGAGATCAAGGAGTTGATGGCTTACGGCGTCACGCGCATCTATTCTCCTGAAGACGGCGCCACCATGGGCCTGCAGGGCATGATCAACCATCTGCTGGAAACCAGCGATGCGGATCTGACCAAGGCCGCACCAAAAGCCGCCAAGGTGCAGGAAACCCTGGCCTCCGGCGACCGGCGCGAACTCGCGCGGATCATCACCGCGCTGGAGAACGGCAGCTATCCTCAAAACGTCGGCGTCGAGTTGATCGAGAAGGCCAAGGATCTGCCCGTTCCAGTTTTGGGCATCACCGGTACTGGCGGCGCTGGCAAGTCCTCCCTGACCGATGAACTGATCCTGCGCCTGCGTCTGGATCAGGAAGACCGGCTGAAAGTCGCGGTCATCTCCATTGATCCTTCCCGCAAACGAACCGGCGGCGCGCTGCTGGGAGATCGCATTCGCATGAATGCCATCGAGTCCACTGACCTCAACGGCAAGGTGTTCATGCGCTCGCTGGCCACCCGCGACACCGGCATGGAGATCGCCGCGGCGCTGCCAGAGGTGATCGCCTCCTGCAAGCTCGCTGGCTTTGACCTGGTTATCGTCGAGACCTCGGGTATTGGCCAGGGTGATGCCGCCATCGTGCCTTTCGTGGATCAGTCCCTGTATGTGATGACCCCCGAATTTGGCGCCGCAAGTCAGCTCGAAAAAATCGACATGCTCGACTTTGCCGACTTCGTGGCCATCAACAAGTTCGACCGCAAGGGCGCAGAAGACGCGCAACGCGACGTTGCCAAGCAGTACCAGCGCAACCGGGAACTGTTCACCCAGCGGCCCGACACCATGCCGGTCTACGGCACCATGGCTTCTCGCTTCAATGATGACGGCGTCACCGCGCTCTACCAGGCGCTGCTGCCCAAGCTCGCGGAGCGCGGTCTGCCTTTGCAGGACGGCAAGCTGCCCAAGGTGGAGGTCAAGGCCTCCAGCCGCAGCCGGGCCATCGTCCCGGCAGATCGTGTGCGCTATCTGGCCGAGATCACGGATTCGGTTCGCGCCTACCACAAGGAGGTGGCTGCGCAGGCCCGTGTGGCGCGCGAACGTCAGTCTCTGCAAACGGCCAAGGCCCTGTTTGAAAAGGCCGGCAAACCCGTCGCCGGCTTCGATGAAATGGTTTCAGCCAAGGACGGCGAGCTGACCCCGCAGGCGCGCGCCCTGCTGAAGAAGTGGCCGGACGAACTCAAGCGCTACGAGCAGGACGAAGATGTCGTCAAGATTCGCGACAAGGAACTTCGCACCAAACTGACCAGCGAATCGCTGTCCGGAACCAAGGTGCGCAAGGTTTCCCTGCCGCGCTTCGAGGATGACGGCGAAGTGGTGCGCTTCCTGATGAAGGAAAACCTTCCGGGCTACTTCCCTTACACCGCCGGCGTGTTCCCGTTTAAACGCGAAGGTGAGGACCCCACCCGCATGTTTGCCGGTGAAGGCGATGCTTTCCGCACCAACCGTCGCTTCAAGCGCGTCTCGGAAGGCATGCCGGCGCATCGTCTTTCCACGGCCTTTGACTCGGTCACCCTGTATGGCTGGGACCCCGATCTGCGACCCGACATCTACGGCAAGATCGGCAACTCCGGTGTGTCGATCTGCTCGCTGGAAGACATGAAGGTGCTGTACTCGGGTTTTGACCTGTGTGCACCCACAACGTCGGTCTCCATGACCATCAATGGTCCGGCCCCCATGATTCTCGCCATGTTCATGAACACGGCGATCGATCAGCAGGTAGAGAAGTTCAAGGCTGAGAACGAGCGTGCCCCCAATGCCGAGGAACTCGCCAAGATCAAGGCGTTCACCTTGTCGACTGTGCGAGGCACCGTTCAGGCCGACATCCTCAAGGAAGATCAGGGCCAGAACACCTGCATCTTCAGCACGGAATTCGCGCTCAAGATGATGGGCGATATCCAGGAATACTTTGTCGAGAAGAAGGTCCGCAATTTCTACTCGGTCTCCATTTCTGGCTATCACATTGCCGAGGCCGGAGCCAATCCGATCTCGCAGCTGGCGTTCACGCTGGCTAATGGTTTCACTTACGTCGAGTCCTATCTGGCTCGGGGCATGGACATTGATGACTTCGCGCCCAATCTGTCCTTCTTCTTCTCCAACGGCATGGACCCCGAGTACACGGTGATCGGCCGCGTGGCACGGCGCATCTGGGCCGTGGCAATGAAGAACAAGTACGGTGCCAACGAGCGCAGCCAGAAGCTCAAATACCACGTGCAGACCTCGGGCCGCTCGTTGCACGCCCAGGAAATGAACTTCAACGACATCCGCACCACTTTGCAGGCCTTGCTGGCGATCAACGACAACTGCAATTCCCTTCACACCAATGCCTACGACGAGGCGATCACCACGCCGACCGAGGAATCCGTGCGTCGGGCGATGGCGATCCAGCTCATCATCAACCGTGAGTTTGGCCTGGCCAAGAACGAGAACTCCTTGCAGGGCAGCTTCATCGTTGACGAGCTGACTGACCTGGTGGAAGAGGCGGTTCTGCGTGAGTTCGAGGCCATTGCCTCACGCGGTGGCGTACTCGGTGCGATGGAGACCGGCTACCAGCGCGGCAAGATTCAGGAAGAATCGATGCTTTATGAGCACCGCAAGCACGATGGTTCTCTGCCACTGATTGGCGTCAATACCTTCCGTAACCCGAAGGCGGATGACGAAGAGCAGGTGATCGAGCTGATGCGTTCTTCAGACGAAGAGAAGCAAAGCCAGCTCAAGCGGCTCAAGGAATTCCATGAGGGACATCAGTCGGAGCGCCCGGAAATGATCGAGCGTCTCAAGCAGGCCGTGATCGAGAACGGAAACACCTTCGAGGTCTTGATGGACGCCGTGCGCGTCTGCTCACTGGGCGAAATCACCCAGACCCTGTTTGAGGTCGGAGGCCGTTACCGCCGCAACATGTAGGCCGGGGTGGTCACTGAGAGGCAATAAAAAACGCGCCCTGAAAAGGGCGCGTTTTTTGTTTCAGACTGAAGCTCAGGGCCCTCCAAAGAAGAACCCGAAGCTGACTCAGGCTGCTGCGTCTTTCAACTTCTTCAGCGGGCGAATCTTGACCTTGATGCTGGCCGGCTTCGCTGCAAACCACTGCTCTTCCTTGGTGAACGGGTTGATGCCCTTGCGACGCGGCTTGGCCGGCACCTTGGTTGAAGTAATCTTCAGAATGCCAGGGAGCACGAAAGCTCCGGCACCGCGCTTGCTGACAGAGCCAGCAACAGCGTTCTCAAGTGCAGCCATCACTGCGCGCACGTCCTTGGCGGCAACGCCGCTGTTCTCGGCAATGTTGGCAACCAGTGCGGACTTGCTCAGCACTTCCTTGATGGCCTTGGGAGCCTTGGGTGCGGCCTTTGCTACGGCTTTCTTCGATTTGGGCATGTGTGATCTCATGGTTGTTGGAAGACAAAAATTTTTCCGAAGGCGTCTTCGGAATGCGGAATGTAGGGCATGCGTTGCCACATGCCAAGCACCTCAAAGTGCGAATACCCCTTGTTTGGCAGGGTTTCGTGCGATGCCTGCGGCGAACATGCTGCGTATACCGCAGAAAATCCCCGGAACGAATCCCCCGGCATGACCCCATCGTGCAGGGCTCTGTGCGGATTGAGTTGCAGAAAACCCTGAAAAACAAGCGCTTTTGGTGTGTTTCAGGGCGGCGCGCTGAACAGGGGTGTGTGTCAAGGGGCGCGCGCACAGGAGGGGAAGGGCGCAGAAGGGAACTGTGATTGAGGGCGCGCCCGACCCTGGGCCTAAGTCTGAAAAAGAGCTGGCAGTGTGGCGAGCCTGCGCATTGGATAGCACATGCGCGCTATTTCTCAGTCGGTGATGCGCACACTGCCTCGGTCAAGGACAACAAGTTCACGTTCCACGCTGAACGATCTGAAGCGATAGCAGCCACCCTCTTGCCGCCAGAATTCGGTTCGTATTGTCTCGCCCGGATAGACCGGTTTGGTAAAGCGAGCGCTCATGCTGCGCAGTCGGCTTGCATCTCCGTCGCACAGCACCTTGACCAGACTCTGGCAGGCAACGCCATAGGTACACAGCCCCTGAAGGATGGGTTTTTCGAAGCCTGCCTTCTGCGCAACAGCCGGGTCCGCATGCAAGGGGTTGTAGTCGCCGCTCAGGCGGTAGATCAGCGCCGAAATGTCCAGAGTCGGCATGTCGATCTGCCCGCTTGCTGCTTCATCTGGCACTGGCTCCGGTGCGGGTGCAACGGTGCCCCAATTACCGCAACCTCCATCACCTCTGAGGAAGTAGGTGCTGCGTACCGAACCGATCAGTTCATCGGTATCGCTGCTGTGCAGGTTCTTCTCCAGATACAGCATCGCGCCCTTCTCTGCGCCCTTGTCCGCGATGCCCGTGATGCGAAATTTTCCGACCAGATGTCCCTGCGCTGGAAGTGGCTTTTGAAGCTCAAAGGATTGCTCCGCGTGAAGCAGCTTTACCCATTTGATCTCAAGCCCTGGCTCTGTAAGCCATGGGCCGGGATGTGCCAGCACGCAGGAGAAGGACGGCAGGGCGAGCAGGTCCTTCTCATAGACCAGTCGTAGCTGACGTGCATCGGCAGGATCATCGCAGGCGCCGACGCCCAGCGCGTAGAGAATGGTGTCGCGATGGGTGTAGTCAGCCTGAATATCAGGAAAGACCTTGGATAGAAGTTTGTCTTTGTTCATGGCGTGGTTCAGCGTGAATGAGCCAGAAGGCGAGCAGCTTTTCTTCAGGCGGGCGTCAAGACTTGCTGCGCGGAGAATTGGACGATGGCACGGCGTCCATCTCCTTGAGGTTGTGCTTCATTTTGCTGAGGATGCTGATCAGCTGCGATTCTTCCTCAGCGCTGATGCCCTTCATGATTTCCTGATTGATGCCGACGGCAATCACTTCGAGCTTTGCGAGCAGGGCTTTTCCCTTACGCGACATCAGCACCCGCTTCGCTCTGCGGTCCTGTGCATCGGGAACGCGTTCGACCAGTTCGTTCTCTTCCAGTCGATCTACAAGACCACCCAGAGTCACCTTGCCCACGTCCAGAAGCCGCGCCAGTTCGATCTGCGAAAAACCTTCCTGGCCGCCGCGCGAAAGATTGGTCAGTACCCACCACTGTGATCGGGTAATGCCATGCGAACGCAGGCGTTGATCGACCACGGTGCGTCGTAGCCGGGATGCGTCATGGATCAGAAATCCCGCACGAAAAGGTGCTTTCTTGTTTGCCACGCGTTTGCGCCTTCGCAATGTCAATAACAGTATGTTACCGAACTATCTCGATGGGAGCGATGTCCCTGTAAATCTGGAGCGTGTCATTCAGGAAAAACGTTCGCGCAGAAGATGCTTGAGCAATTTGCCGGATTCGTTGCGCGGCAGCTGATCGACAAACTCGACCGAGCGCGGGCATTTGATTGCGGACAAGTGTGAGCGACAAAAGCTGATGATGTCGCGCTCCATTGCAACAGGGTCCGCTACCGGCAACAGCATCGGCACAATCAGAGCTTTGACTTCTTCGCCGAACTCTTCGTGCGCAACGCCTATAACGGCAACATCGGAAACCTCGGGGTGCGTCATCAGCAGGTTCTCGGCTTCCTGCGGATAAATATTCACCCCGCCGGAAATGATCATGTTCGAGGCGCGATCGGTCAGGTAAAGATATCCCTCGTCGTCAAGATAGCCCACGTCGCCCAGTGTGCCCCAGCCGTCCTCAGTAATGGCCCCGCGCGTTTTCTCCGGGTCCTTGAAATACTCGAATCGATGTCCGTTGTTCATGTAGATCAAGCCGGGCTCGAAGCTCTGCGCGGGCTGGCCGTTCTCGCCCACGATGCGGATCGAGCAGCCCGCTGCAGGCTTCCCAACTGAACCTTTGTGCGCAAGCCATTGCTCCGAGTTGATCATGGTGTGGCCGAAGGCTTCTGTGCCGCCATAAAGCTCTTCCACAATTGGCCCCCACCACTCGATGATCTGTTCCTTGATGGCAACCGGACAAGGTGCGCCCAGGTGCAACACGCATTGCAGACTGGATAGGTCGCTTGTCCTGCGCTGAGTCTCCGGCAGCCTCAGCATGCGGATCATCATGGTGGGAACCAGTAATGCGAAATTGACCTTGTATCGTTCAATGGTTTGCAAGCTCTGCAGCGCATCGAACTTCCTGCAGGAAATGAAGGTGCCGCCACAGCGCAGCACGCTCATCATGAAACGACCGGGTGCGGCGTGATACATCGGGCCCGGGGCATACAGGACCGTTTCCGAAGTCAGCGGATAGCGCGATCGCAACATGGCCAGGCGTCTCGGCGGAACCTCTGGCGCCTCACTGCTGAGCGTGCTTCGCACGCCTTTGGGGCGTCCGGTAGTGCCCGATGAGTAGAGCATGGAGGGGCCGCGGACGCGCCCGGCGAGGGGGCGGGCCGGCATCTCCTGTAGCGCGCACTCATACGAAATGAACGGGGCGCTGGGATTCTCTCCGTCCACCATCAGGAAACGACGCTTCTCTCCCGAAACGAGTGGCGACAATGTCCGTGCAAGGTCGGCCGCCAATGACGCAAGCCTTGCTGAGCTGATCAGTAATCTTGCCTCGCTGTTCTCCACGATATACGCGGCGTCCGCGAGGCTGGACTGACTACTGATGCAGGCATAGTGAAGTCCGGAGTTCTTGGCCGCCCAGCACAGCTCGGCGTAGCGGACATGGTTTTCCATGAGCAGGGCGATGGTGTCGCCCTGCTGCAGGCCCAGATGCTTGAACAACTGGGCGGCGCGATCCGCGTTGGCTACCAGTTCGCCGTAACTCAGGCTCTCATCGCAATCGGCCATGCGAATGGCAACCCGTTTCGGATCAGACTGCGCGTGGTGCCGTGGGTGCAGAGTCTCGTCGTCGCTGCTGCTCATGCGATGGGGGCGGGTGAACTGACCATCAATATAGTCGGCCTCGACGGGTGGGGCAGCAAGACATCGGTCGGCAGGTAGGAAATGGCTTTCCTGATCAGGGTCAGGTGGCGCCCGGCCAGAAGCCGGATATACGGCCCCGGGTACCTGCAGTTGATGAGGGGCGAATCACCTGTAGTGCAGAGAAATCTGGCCCAATCTGGTCTTTGGATCAGCATTATCTGCAGATACATAGCGCTATCAGTTGGACACTATGCAAGAATTACGGGATTGCAAATTACAGAATCACGTGGCGAGTGCCGGATGCCCAAGTTGAACCCAGTTGGATCAGGCAGGAACCCAGTGATCAGGCGCGGCACTAAAATTGCCGCAGCAAGGGGTGGGGCAGATTGAGCGTGGATTGGTGAGCAAGCCAGGAATCCTTATCGTTGACGATGTTCCCGAAAACGCGAACGCGCTTCGGGATGCCCTGTCGCCCGAATTTGAAGTATCCATTTGCGTTGATGGTCAGGATGCCTGGAACCAGGTGTTGCTCGAGCCGCCTTCACTGATTCTGCTCAAGTTCTGGTTGCCCGGTGCTGATGGGCTGAGTCTGTGCCGGCGACTTCGCGCGAACCGGCGGACAAATCAGGTGCCGATTATTCTGATTGGAGCGGTCCTTGATCCTTCAGCGCAGGCGCGTGCCTTGCTGGCCGGTGCCTCGGATATCCTGACGGGGCCAGTATCGGCAGAGCTTCTTCGGACGCGTGTCCGCGCTCAGTTGGCGCTGCAAGACCAGAGTCAGCATCTGGCCAGTTTGGTCGAGCAACGTACCCGCGCGCTGACTGAGGAAATGGCCAAGCGCAATGAGACCATCAAACGCATCAAGTATCAGCATCACTACAGCGCGCTCACCGGTCTGCCCAACAGCCGTTTCCTGAGCAAGCGCATCAAAGAGGCGGCGAGCAGCGGTAGCCCTGGCTTCGCCGTGATCCATCTGGATATTGATCGGTTCAGCGGCATCAATGACGCCATGGGACCTCAGTTTGGTGACGAGTTGCTGAGACTGATCGCCAAGCGACTGGCCAATGGCATGGTGCGCCAGGATGTCCTGGGACATATCGGCGGCGATATGTTCGCCGTTCTGGTGCACGCTCAGTCAGGCGCGGCAGATCTGCCCCGACTCGCAGCGGCACGTGTGGAACATTTGCTCAGGCTGGCCGCGGGAAATATCGAGTTGCTGGGAGAGTCGGTCAATGTAGAGATCAGCGCTGGCGTGGCGCTGGCGCCCCAGGATGGAGACACCGCGGAGCTGTTGCTTAAGAACGCGACGGCCGCTGCCGCTGCGGCGAAGGAAGAGATGGCGACGCGCCTGTGCTTTTATCGCAAGGAAATGAATTCGCGTTCGCGTGACCTGCTCAACATGGAAGTGCAGTTTCGCGCCGCGCTGGACGCTCGGCTGATCAAGCCCTGGTATCAACCCAAGGTATGTAACGAATCGCTGAGAATCCTCGGTGCTGAATCCCTGGCTCGCTGGGCGGGACCGGATGGAAGGCTTATCAGCCCGTCCGATTTCATTCCGCTGGCAGAAAACCTGGGTCTTACGTACCGGCTGATGGAGATCATCCTGCATCAGACCTGTCTTGATGGCGCTGCTTGGATCAAGCGCTACGGTGATCACCTGAAGTTTGCGGTCAACCTGTCTGCTGCCGATTTTCAATACCCCGGCCTGCTTGATGATTTACGCGCGGTCCTGGCTGATACCGGCATGCCGGCGAAGAATCTCGAGCTGGAAGTGACCGAGCAGGCCATGGTGCGCGATCAGGGTGCGGCAGCAGAACAGATCGCTGCCATTCGTGGCATGGGCATTTCTGTGGGGCTGGATGATTTCGGCACCGGCTATTCCTCGTTGTCCTATCTCAAGCGTTTCCCCATCGATACGCTCAAGATTGACCAGTCCTTCGTGCGCGAGATCGGGCGCGACCAGCGCGGAGATGCTGTGCTGCGCACCATCGCTGACCTGTCCAAACATCTGGGCACCTCATGCATTGCCGAAGGCGTCGAGACTGTCGAGCAGTACCGGGTCATTACCGGGTTGGGCGCCGCGATTACACAGGGCTGGTTGTTCAGTCCTGCAATCGATGCAGAGAAGTTCGAGAAGCTGCTCGGCGGCCCCAAATTCTGTCTGCCGGTTGCCGCCTGAGTCAGGCGCTGATCAAGCGGCTCAGCGCCGGTAGATCAAGCTGCGCTTCTAGTGCATCGGCCAGCCGTTCCAAAGCGGCTTCTCGTTCAGTAGCGACATCCACCACCCGAGCGTTTGCATGGCCTGCCCAGTCAAGTATTGCGACTTGGGCGGCAGGGGTATCGAAGAGGCCGTGCAGATAGGTGCCGGCAATCTGACCATCAGCAGAGATTGCGCCATCAGTGCCGTTTTCCAGCTGGATCATGGGGCGATGCAGTGCAGGGCCTTCACTGATACCGCAATGAATCTCGTAGGCCTCGACATCGGCATTCGCGCCTCCGGGCAAAAATCGTCCGCTTTGTCGGCGCAGTTGCTTGTTCGGCGCAAGCCTCGTGTTGAAATCCAGCAAACCCAAGCCCGGTGATGTGCCAGGGGCTGACTCGATGCCATCCGGATCATGAATGCGCTGACCGAGCATCTGAAAGCCGCCGCAGATGCCCAGGAGCTTGCCGCCATAACGCAAGTGTTTCTGCAGATAGGCTGGCCAGCCCTGTCTCCGAAGGTGATCCAAATCGTCGCGGACTGATTTGCTGCCCGGAAGAATGACCAAATCGGCAGGTGGCGGTGTCTGGTCTGGGCCCACGTACTGAAATTCAATGCCGGGACTGCGGCGTAGCGGATCAAAGTCCGTGTGATTGCTGATGCGCGGCAGCACCGGAACGACGACGCGAAAATTTGCCGTGTGCTGTGTCGGGCTGCGATCGATGGCGTCCTCCGCATCCAGGTGCAACTGACTCAGATAGGGCAGCACGCCCAGTACCGGTTTGTTGGTGCGCTCTTCCAGCCAGCGCAATCCCGGTTCGAGCAGTTTGATGTCGCCCCGGAAGCGATTGATCACGAAGCCGCAGACCCTGCCGCGCTCACTTTCGCTGAGCAATTCGAGCGTGCCGACGAGATGCGCGAACACGCCGCCGCGGTCGATATCGGCAATCAGGATCACCGGGCAATCCACTGCCTCGGCAAAACCCATGTTGGCGATGTCGCCATCACGAAGATTGATCTCGGCGGGAGAGCCCGCACCTTCCACGACCACCAGATTGAACTGTTCACTCAAGCGCTGGTGGGACTGCAGCACGGCCTGCATCGCTTGCGGCTTGTAAGCGTGAAATGCCCTGGCATCCATGTTTCCAATGGACCGGCCCTGAACGATCACCTGCGCGCCGATATCCGAGTTGGGTTTGAGCAGCACCGGATTCATGTCCACACTGGCGTCGATGTTGGCCGCCTGCGCTTGCAGCGCCTGTGCCCGGCCGATCTCTCCGCCATCAGAGGTCACCGCAGAATTCAGCGCCATGTTCTGGGGCTTGAAGGGCGCCACGCGAATCCCGCGCCGCGCAAATACCCTGCACAGGCCCGCGACCAGGGTGGTCTTGCCAGCGTCTGATGTGGTGCCCTGAACCATCAGGGTTCGAGGTTTAATCAAGACTGCTGCTCCGCGCACTGGTGAATGTGCTGGTGAAGCTGGCGCAGGCCATCACCCAGCGCTGCCGGGCCGGGCTGGAGAATGTCGCAGGATTTTATTTCGCGCAGTTGTTGGTTGCGCACGGCTGGTAGCGTGTCCCAGCCCGGACGCGCCGCCACTTTTTCCGGTCTGAATTTCTTGCCGCACCAGGAGCCAATAATCAGGTCGGGTGAGCGGCTAATGACCTCTGCCGGGTCAGAGATGATGCGCTCCTTGGCGCCCTGGAACGTTGCGCGATCCGCAAAGCAATCCTTTCCGCCCGCAATGAAGATCAGTTCTGAAACCCATTTGATGGCCGAGATCATCGGCTCATCCCATTCCTCGAAGTAGACCTGTGGTTTGAGCGTAAGTCTGGACGCCGACGCCATGACCATATCCATGCCGCGTTGCAGTTCGTCCAGAAGTGCATCGGTTTTAGCCGGGGCGCCCACCATGCGACCGAGCAGGGCGATGAATTCCATGATCTCTTCAACACTGCGCTGATTGAAGATGTGCACGGCGATGCCGGCGCGAATCAGGTCTGCGGCAATATCAGCCTGCATGTCAGAAAACCCGAGTACGAGATCCGGTCTGAGTGCCTTGATGCGGTCGAGCTTGGCGCTGGTGAAAGCCGAGACACGCGGCTTTTCCTTGCGGGCCCGCGCAGGGCGAACCGTGAAACCGGAAATGCCGACGATACGATCCTGCTCGCCAATCCGGTACAGGGTTTCCGTGGTTTCTTCAGTGAGGCAGACGATACGCCGGGGGTGACGCCGTACATGAGTCGGGTTCATGGCATTAGAGGCCGTGCGGTCGCAGCGGGAAGAAATGTGAAATCCGGCTGCAAGCTGCTGGCGTTCGGGCCGCGCAGGCTGATTGCTGCACAGTGCAAGGGTGGGGTTGTGATCGGTCTCAAATGCGCTCCGGGTTCGGAGCGGATCATGATGGACGACTCAGATTTGCGCATGACGCCAGGGTGGCCAGCATGAGTAGGCAAAGGCCGATAAGAATCATGAACTGCATCTGATGTCACTCCGCTCGATCGTCGCCCCACGCGACACATGAAGAATG
This sequence comes from Panacagrimonas sp., assembly GCA_041603235.1. GTDB lineage: Bacteria > Pseudomonadota > Gammaproteobacteria > Nevskiales > Nevskiaceae > Panacagrimonas. Next base: position 83,003 of record JBFIES010000005.1, read on the forward strand.
CAGAGAGCCTGTGCAGGTCAGCGTTCCGCTCCATGCTTGTTGCGCACTTCTTGGAGCCGTCAGTGACCAGCCACGCCCACCGCGCGTCCTTGGTAAAGCTGTTCCGGGCCGGTCTCCGGGCTTGCGAGGCATGGATGATTTCCATCAATCCAACCGTCTGAACGACCTTCCCATGCATGTGCACAGTGGTGAATCCGTTCAAGCGCGCTCGCTTACCGTTGCGGGGGCAGCGCCGGCATTGAATCTTCTCGTTGATGAGACGTTCGCACCGGCTTCCCGTTTCATCCCTTGGCCGCATGGCTTCAGGACACCTGGAACGCGGGCACTGTAGCGGCTCGCCTGATTCTGGTGCAAGCCATCAAAAGCGCAAGCGCTCCGGTGTCGCGCGCGGTCCAAACATTGCGTGCCCCAGATATAGTAAGCTAGCGCACCACAGTCGATCCCGCCCGATTCTTGATCGGGGCGGTTGCGAAGCCCGGGTACGAGCCGGGATTGAAATTGCGATTCATGGAGACAGCGTGAGTACATCGAAATCTTCTGGCATCCAGTCCTTTGGCGCGTTCATTCCGCGCCGTCGCCTTCAGCGCAGCGCCATTGCCGCCGCCCACGCTTGGGCGTTTCCGGGTCTCAAGGGGCAGGCCAAAGGTGAGCGCAGCATGTGCGGTTGGGATGAGGACGTCATCACCATGGCAGTCGAGGCGGGCCGCGACTGCTTGCGCGGACGCTCCGTTGAGAAGCTCAGCAACCTGACGCTTGCGAGTACAACGGCCCCCTATGCTGATCTGAACAACGCGGTCTTTGTGGGCGCTGCATTGCGTCTGCCGAGCGCAGCCGGCGCTTCTGATGTTGGTGGCACCACCCGCGCCGGCTTGTCCGCCCTGATTGCCGCCTGCGAATCTGGTGCAGAAGGTGAGCGCATGGTGCTGGCATCTGAGCATCGCACCGCTAAACCTGCCAGCGCGCAGGAAATGCAGATTGGCAGCGGCGCTGGCGCACTGGCCATTGGCAGCAGCGAAGACTGTATCGCGCGCTATCTGGGCAGCGAGACGGTCTCTGTGCCGTTCATTGACCATTTCCGCAAAGCGGGTGCGGACTTTGACTACGCCTGGGAAGAGCGCTGGATTCGCGATGAGGGTGTGGCCAAGATCGTGCCCGCCGCGATCAAGCGTTTGCTGGACCGGCTGAAGCTGGGCACGGACCGGGTCGCTCATTTTGGTTTGTCGGGCGGCCCTAAGCGCAGCGACTCCTTTGTCGCCAAGCTGCTCAAGCTGGCACCGGAAAGTGTTCTGCCCGATTTGGCTGCGCAGGTCGGTGATACCGGCACCGCAAAGCCCATCCTCCAGTTGATTGACGGGCTGGAAAAAGCCAAGCCGGGAGATGTCATCGTCGTGGCGTGCTTTGCGCAAGGCGTGGAAGTGGTGGCCTTTGAGATGCAGAAGGCGCCAGGCAACAGTGGCCGGCGCGGACTGGCGGGTTCGGTTGCGGACCGCATTGAAGAAACCGCCTACATGAAGTTGCTGTCCAACGACGGGCATGTCGAACTGGATTGGGGCATGCGCGCCGAGACGGACCAGAAGACAGCATTAACGCAGCTCTATCGTTCGTCAGACCAGATCTTCGGTTTCATCGGCGGCAAATGCAGCAAGTGCGATGCCGTGCAGTTTCCGCGCCTGCCCAACTGCGTGAATTGCGGTGAAGCTGAAACGCAGAAGCCTTTCCCTCTGGTAGACGACCCCGCAAAGGTTGCGACCTACACGGCGGACTGGTTGATGTATTCGCCCTCGCCCCCGCTCTACATGGGTCTGGTGCAGTTCCAGAGTGGTGCCCGTGTGCTGATGGAGATTGTGGATGTGGGCGCAGACGGCATCGACGTGGGCACAGAACTAAGCATGACCTTCCGCAAGAAGGAGCGTGACAAGTTGCGTGGTTGGGATCGCTACTTCTGGAAAGCGACTCCCAAGGCGTAGTCGCAGTTCACGCTTTTGCAGCTCGGCTCTATTGGGCGGCGCTCAAGCTGAGATTGAATGCTTGAGCTTGCAGCAGGCACTGAAGTTGAAGAAGTAATTGGAGATTCGAATGGCAAGCGGAATCAAGGGCAAGGAACAGGTCGAGCAGCGTTGAGGGGCCCCGCGTTTTTGCGGGGATCGTAGCGTAGCGAGTCGCTGTCTTTGTCCGGGTTCGAGTCGTGAGCTTGCAGCGGGCATTGAAGTTGAAGAAGTAATTGGAGAGTCGAATGGCAAGCGGAATCAGGGACAAGGAACAGGTCTAGCAGCGTTGAGGGCCCCCGCGTTTTTGCGGGGATCGTAGCGTGGCGAGTCGCTGTCTTTGTCCGGGTTCGAGTCGTGAGCTTGTAGCGGGCACTGAAGTTGAAGAAGTAATTGGAGATTCGAATGGCAAGCGGGATCAAGGACAAAGTGGCAATTCTCGGCATGGGTTGCTCCAAGTTTGGGGAGCGCTGGGATTGCGGCACTGAAGAGCTGCTCAATGAGGCCTTTCTCGAGGCGCTCGCAGATGCAGGCATTGAGCGAAAGCAGATTGGAGCTGCCTGGTACGGCTCGGCGCTGGATCGTGTCAATGTGGGCAACTCGGCGATTCCCCTTTCCACGGCGCTGCGTCTCGAAGGTGTCCCGGTTTCCCGTGTAGAGAACATGTGTGCGACCGGGACGGAGGCACTGCGTGGCGCGGTGTATGCGGTTGCGTCTGGCGCCGTCGATATCGCACTGGCGATTGGCGCTGAAAAGCTCAAGGACACCGGCTATGGCGGCTTGCCGGTATCGTCCAAGGGCACGCTGAATGATTTGTGGATGCCCTATGGTTCTGCCCCGGCAGGTTTTGCGCAGTTGGCCGCGGGATATCGCGCCAAGTACGGCGTCTCTAAGCAGGATCTGAAAACATCCATTGGGCGTGTTTCGTGGAAGAGTCACCAGAACGGTGCCAAGAATCCGAAAGCGCATCTGCGCAAGGCCGTGGACATGGACACCATTCTCAATGCGCCAACCATTGCCGACCCGCTGGGCGTGTTCGATTGCTGCGGCGTATCCGATGGTGCGGCTTGTGCCATTGTCACCACACCAGAAATCGCGCGTAGCCTGGGCAAGAAAGACATCGTGACGGTCAAGGCGCTGCAACTCTCCGCCAGCTCTGGCCGCGAGATGAGCACCAATGACTGGGACGGCTCCTATGTGATGAACACCCGCAATGCGGCCAAGGCGGCCTACAAGGAAGCAGGCATCACGGATCCGCGCAAGCAGCTGTCAGCGATCGAGGTGCACGACTGCTTCTCGATTACGGAACTGGTCACCATGGAAGATCTGGGCGTCTCGCAAGACGGCCAAGCCTGGAAAGACGTCATGGATGGCGTGTTCGATGCAGATGGCATCGTGCCCTGCCAGATCGACGGCGGTCTCAAGTGCTTCGGTCATCCGATTGGTGCCTCCGGCCTGCGCATGGTCTATGAGCACTGGTTGCAGCTCAACGGCCGCGCCGGCGATCGTCAGCTCAAGAATCCCACGATTGGTTTGTCACACAACCTCGGTGGCGTGCCCTACAACGGCGTGTGTGCCATCAGCATCGTGGGGCTGGAAGGGGCGTAGCTTTCCGCTTTGCAAAAGCAGCCAGCAACCGCTCGACGTGCGTCCGCCTCCGTCCGGAGGATGAGCGCAGTCCCGGTGCTTGATTGAGGCCGACAATCCGCACATCCAGGCGCAGCCGATAGCGCCGAAACATGTGCTGCGGTGGGAGTCGAGCTGGGAATCGAGCGATGCGAATAGCTGCTTTTACTCTGTGCGCGCTTGCGCTGACGATGGGTCTATCGGCCTGCCGCAGTCTTGATGCTCGATTTCCCAAATGGCCATCAAACAGCAGTACCGCCCCTGCAGAATCCGAGCCGCCGGTGCAGGAAAAGCCCAAGCCCTCGCCTTCTCCTGCCGAGCTCGCCGGCTGCAAACGCACCAGCGCCGCTCCTTCCATGCGCTTTCATTCGCGGGTCAGCTTGAAGGCAGCAGGTATGGAGGTTTGTGTGTTTTCCAAGCCTGACATGATGCTCGCGATGAATCCGCCGTTGGGGCCCTCCTTTGCAAGGCTGATGCCGTCCGCAGGCAAGGGTGATGCAGAAGCGCAGTTCGGAATTGCCGCAATCGTGAATCAATGCGGCAACATCCCCAGCACAGAGACATCTCTCAACAGCGTCATTTCCACTGCACTCAAGACGCGGCGCTATCTGGGCGGGACCAGAGTGCAGGACCCCAAGGCTTTCGCTCAGCAAATGCGGCAGGAGTACCTCGATTGCGAAGGCGTTGACGCAGACCAGCGAGGGCGCAGCCGGGAATGGGCGAGAAAAGCCGCAACAGCGGGCCTGATGGATGCGCAGGAGTCGCTGATGTTCATGAGCCGCCCGGGTAACGTCTTCTACTCCTGGAACCGTGACAGCAAAGAGAACAACGCGCTTGATGCTGAGCACTACAAAGCGATGATGAACGCTCTGGTTGCGGCGCGTGAGGCCGGCTCGGTGGAGGCGCTGGTGACACTCGGTGGTCGCTACGCGCAGGGGCACCGTGACAATCCGCCCTGGGAGCGCGAGTATTTCGACCCCGTGAAAAGCTACGCTCATTACGCTGCCTACGATCAGATACAGCAGGCGATCGGCGGCAAGCGTCGCGAGGCCATCAAGGGCACGGTCGTGGGCGATATCTACGCCAGTCTCAAGCCGTCTCAGCGCGCAGCTGCCGAAGCGCTTGCAAAAACCTTCTTGGAAAATCCCCTGTGCTGCGTCGTTACCATGTGATGCGGATAAGCCGACCCTGCGCTTGCTTGTTGGGCCGATCAGCATCTTCTTCATTCCAGGCACAGCTGCTGATCGGCTGATCGATCATTAGCCGCTCCTGATGGTCGGCGTTGCAGTCAGCTTTGCAGCTACTGTCCTGTGTCGGATAGGGTGAAAAAGTGCTTGTCGTGAAGCTTTCAGGCGGCGCGCCTATCGCTTGCTCAGGTGCTTGGCTTCGAACTCTTCTGGCGGGCAGCCCTTGTCATAAAGAAAGCCCTGGAAATACTCGCACTCAAGATCAATCAGAGCGTCCCGGTCCTCTCGGGTTTCCACGCCCTCGGCGATCACCGTGACATCCAGATTATTGGATAGCTGGATGATCGATTGTGCAATGGCCTTGTGACGAGAGTTCTCTGAAAGTCCGTTGACGATGCTTCGGTCGATCTTGAGCTTGGTCAGTTCCATTCGGGCGAGATAGCTGATTGATGAATACCCCGTACCAAAATCGTCAATCACGAGCTTGAACCCCAGTGAGGTCAGCTCATTCAGCGCCTTGGTGATGGCGGGCGATTGTTCAATTGGCTGCGTCTCGGTGATTTCGATCTCAACGCTGTCAGGGCTGATGCCGTGCTCTGCGGCCAGCGCCTTCACCCTGCCGACGAAGTTGCTGTTTTGAAACTGCACCGTGCTCACATTCACTGCCAGATGGAAGGGCTGTGGGAGCAGGCCGGCTCGTCGCCAGGCTGCAAACTGGGCAAAGCCTTCACGGAGTACCCATTCACCGATGCGGTGAATCAGGCCTGCCTGCTCGGCCAGAGGCACAAACTGCCCCGGTGGGACGGGCCCTAGTTCTGCATCATTCCACCTGAGCAGTGCCTCGCATCCCACGAGCCTTTCCGCGCTGTCGTACTGCGGCTGGTAAACCAATGCGAAACCGGTCTCGCAATCTGATTGCCTGAGTCGGTTCTGCAGTTCGTGCCTACGTGATGCCGCAAGCTTCATGCTTGCGTCGAAGAACAGATACGAGTTGTGCCCACGTGCTTTGGCTTCATACATGGCGATATCTGCTTCGCCAAAGTTGTTTACCAGCTCCGTAGTGCCTGGAGGCGATAGGCTGATGCCGATGCTGGCGCCGACGTACACGCAGTGCGGATAGATGTCGAAGGGTTCCGAGAAGGCTCCGATAATACGGTCTGCCAGCATCGACGACTCGGCGTGTGCGCTTCTCTCGCAGTCAGCAAAATCCGGCATGAAAATGGCGAACTCGTCGCCGCCTAGTCTGCTGAGCTGGAAGCTTCCGCCGAGGAGTTCGGATAAGCGACTGGCGACTTCGCAAAGCAATTTGTCGCCGACGGCGTGACCCAGCGAGTCGTTCACGACCTTGAATTGATCGAGATCGATAAAGAGCAGCCCGGCCCACTTGGATCCAGAACCCTGCGCCTCGTAGTTCTGGATTGAAGTGCGCAGGCTTCTGCGATTCGGCAGGCCGGTGAGTTCATCGTGATTCGCAAGGTAGGCAATACGCTGCTGCTGCTCCTTGCGTTCAGTAATGTCGGTGTAAGTCCCCAAGACGCCAATCACCGTCCCGTCCGGCGCTTTGAGCGGTACCTTGTTGGTCTCCAGCCAGTGAGTCTTGCCGTCTGGATGGTTTTGAGGTTCTTCAATGCCCAGCTTCGCCTCGCCGGACGCGATGACCAGTAGGTCATCTTTGCGAAAGGCTCGGGCCTGTTCCACCGTCCAGCCCATTTCGTAGTCTGAGCGTCCGATCAAATCTTCCGGGCTGGAAACCCCGGCGTCGCGCGCAAACAAGGTGTTCGAGCCCTGATTGATCAACTGCCGGTCCTTCCAGAACACACGCACTGGGAAAGCATCTAGCACCAGTTGAAACATTTCCGAGACATCCGGCCAGACGGCAGCATCCACTGATTCGTTCTTGGAGCCTGCAATCGGCAGTTCGTCTTTTTTCACGTTCTTGTCTGCGGTTGGATAATTCCGAGAAAGGGCAATCGAGAATTAGACGATAGTCTCTATTTTCGAGGGCGGCAATTCATCTGCCTGGCCAGATCATGCACTCCTTTACCTCACCGTCATCGGCTGACACGCAGGAATCTTGAACGTGCTTTGACATATTGAAGGTCCTGGAAGTTACCGGACCCTGGCTCGGAGCGGCCGCACCTTTGCCGATGGGCAGGAAGAATGTGTGGATCATTTTGCTGACAGGCCGACATTCTGAGCCTGATGAAATGTCCGATCGCGACAGCGGAATGATCATGTTACGAGGCTGTCTGTGGGGGCGGAATTACGTAACGATATGCCGGTGGTTTCGCGGGTCCGCGCAGCTTGGAACTTTTTGGGGGTGGTCATTCACCCGATCGAGTCAGGTGAATTTTGATCCGGATCGTCAGGCGAAATCAGAAGCGCGCGCGAATCTGCGCCCACTGTTGTTCCAGCGAATCACGAAAGGCGGGTGCAGCGATGCCAATGAGGGCCTTGGCGCGCTGATGCACGCTGAGGCCGCGCAAGGATGCAATGCCCTGCTCGGTTACCACGTAGTCTGCGGCGTGTCGCGGAATGGCGCAGGCGCCGGGTTTGCCCAGCGTTGCGACAATTCTTGTGAAGCGACCATCGTCGGTTGCAGCGGGCAGGGCGATGATGGATCGGCCGCCTTGCGACAGACCGGCCGCAGCGGCGTATGCGGGTAGCCCGCCGACCCCTGCGAGGAAGCGTCCGTTGAGTGCGTCGGCATTGACCTGCCCGAGCAGGTCCACCTCGACTGCCGAATTGATGCCGCAAAAATCCGGGTGTTTGGAAATTTCCCGAACGTCATGCGTCTGGCTCACGGGCCGGAAGAAAAACGCATCATCTTTCGCGGCGCGCTCGTAGAGATTTGCATCACCCAGGGCAACGCCCATGCTCATTGCGGCCTTGCCTTTGATGGCGCCGCTGTCGAGCAGGCCAAGGACGGGCGTGGACACCATGCCGGACCAGACTTTCAGGTTCTGGTGATCTTTCAATGCCGCCAATACACCGGCTTGTAATTTGCCCACGCCAAATTCAAGCGTGTCTCCGTCTCGAACCAGGCTGGCGATGAGGTTTGCATGCGCCTGCATGGACTCGGACGGCGTGCCGCCATCGTAGCGAAGCACTTCAAAGTCGCACTCGATGACGTCGTCAATATCCTGATAGGCAATCTGGAACGAACCACGCGTGCGCGGCATCTGTGTGTTGATCAGCGCAACCTTGCGTTTGGCGCGCTGCCACACTGCAGGCTGAAAATCACAGGAGACACCGAGGCTGCATTGCCCGTCCTGATCGGGCGATGAGACCTGCACAAAGGCGATGTCGATCTCACCCTGCTCTGCGAGGTCACGATAGATGCCCGGGTAGTCCAGTGGTAGCAACTCGGCGCGGCCGTCCTCCAGCCCGCTGCGCAAACCGGACTGCATGAAATAGGCGCGTTGGCGCGTATTCTCATGCAGCCCGAAATAGTCCGAGCGATTAATACCCGGAAAAGTCACGCCACGAAACTGCACGCCGTCTGCCGCATCGGGGCGCTGCTTGAGCGCATCGAACAGGGGCAGACATTCTCCTGACATGCCCGAGACGAAGACGCTCAGGCCGGGCTTGAAGCGGTCGATAACGGAGTCGAGTGTGCAGATCGTGGGCATGAGATCAGGGCTCAGGCAGCGGTCTTGAGAAAGCGTTCCAGGTCTGCCGGGGCGGCAAACAGCTGCGCGTCGCTTGCCGCTGCGCTGGCGGCGTCTGCGGTGACCTTGTCCAGACCAAACTGCTTCAGATAGGTGAAGGGGCCGCCGCTATATGCAGGTGCGATCCCTGCCGAAACCACGGCAACGTCAGCCAGCTCCGGCTGTTCGACCTTGCCCGCAGCCCAGACACGCAAGGCGGCCAATGCAACCGCCAGCAACTGTTCTTCTTCGCTCAGTTTGAGCGCCTTGGCCTTTTCTGCAGCAGCACGGGTTTGTGGGATCAGTGCGTCGTCGCCCTGCGCGAAGACGCTGTCCTTCTTGAGCAGCCCGAGCTTGGCGGCCTTCTGACGGTTGAGGAACAGGGTGCGCACCATGTTGCCGGCAACCGGGTCGCGCATGAGTTCGACGAAGATGCTCATCTCACGTTCGCTGGCTTCGGTCATCGGCAAGTTCCAGCCGCCAACGACGCAATCCATGATCGCGTGATAGGCCGGATAGTACTGACGTGTATGGGCGTTGATGTTCAGTGCGCTGGCGATATTGTCGAACGCGGTCTTGCTTTCAAAGTTGTATGGCGCGCTGTCGAAGCGGGCGCCGGCTGCGTCCCAGGCGGCTTGCGGCTTGCTGATGGCCTTGGCCCGGCGCTTGGCTGCCGCCACCAGTTGATCGGCGGGCACGACTTCGTTGACCAATCCCAGTTCCAGCGCTTCGGCCGGTGCAACCGGGTTGCCGCTCAGCAACATTTCCAGGCCCTTGGCGGTGCCGATCAGACGCGGCAGACGCTGGGTGCCGCCCGCACCAGGTAGCAGGCCGAGTTTGATTTCGGGCAGGCCGAGCTGGATTTCAGGGTCATCCGCCACAACGCGCTCGTGACAGCCCAGGCAGACTTCCAGTCCGCCACCCAGGGCAAGCCCGTTGATGGCGGCAACAAAAGGCTTGGTGCTCAATTCCATGCGCCGGAACAGGCGGCCGAGGTGACCGAACAGCTCGTGTAGTTCTTCGGTGGTGCCGGTACGCGCAACTTCAGTGAAGGTCTTGATCATGGTCAGATCAGCGCCGGCGATGAAGGCGGACTTGCCGGAGGTGATGACCACGGCCTTGATCGCATCGTCGCTACCAGCGCGTTCGACCAGAGCTTCCAGTGAATCCATCATCGAACGCGAAAACACGTTCATCGGCCGCTCGGGCATATCAACGGTGGCAAGCAGGATGCCGTCGCTGTCGAGTTGGGTCTGGATATTGGGGTCGCTCATGCTCTAAGCCTCGATCAATGTTTGTATGCAGGAAAGTTGGGTTGTCTGTTCTGGCAACTGCAGAAAGCAAGTCGCCGGCACAGGGCCGGCGACTTTACAACGGTGCAGCGATGCGCGTGACCGCGAGAACGATCAGGCGAACTTCTTGAAGTCCGGCGCGCGCTTTTCATTGAAAGCCTTCACACCTTCCTTGGATTCGTCGCTCTGGTAGAAGCCCTTCACTGCGGCCACGCCCATGAAGCTGATGCCGCGAATATTTTCGGAGTCGGCATTGAAGGAGCGCTTGGCAATGGCGATGGCCGTGGGCGAGAGCATGTTGATCTCGGCAGCCCATTTTTCGCACTCGGCGTCGAGTTCGTCGTGCGGCACAACGGCATTGACCAGGCCCATTTCCAGCGCCTGCTGTGCCTTGTAGCGACGGCATAGGAACCAGATTTCGCGCGCCTTCTTTTCGCCAACCATGCGGGCCAGATATGCGGTGCCGAAGCCGGGGTCGACTGAGCCGACCTTGGGGCCAACCTGACCGAACTGGGCCTTCTCGGAAGCCAGGGTCAGGTCACAGATGGTGGCGAACACATTGCCGCCGCCGATAGCAAAGCCCTGGACGCGGGCGATGACCACCTTGCGGCAGTCGCGGATGGCGGATTGCAGTTCTTCGATGGGGAAGCCCACCATGCCGCGCGGGCCGTAGAGGCCATCTTCGGAAAGATGAACTTTCTGGTCGCCGCCGGTGCAAAAAGCCTTGTCGCCGGCGCCGGTGAAAATCACGCTGTTGACGCTCTTTTCTTCGTCTGCCTGACGAAAGGCAATGATCAGCTCTTCAACCGTCTGCACGCGGAAGGCGTTGAACACTTCCGGACGGTTGATGGTGATGCGAACAGCGTTGTCGCCAACTTCGTAAGTAATGTCTTTGAAAGTCTGCATGTTGAGCTCCCAGAAGTGTGTTGAGGGATGGATGGTAGTGAAATCTGCAATTAGTAGTGTACCATACCATGTTGAAGCGACCGATTTTTTGCAGGTGCGTTATTCGCACTTCCAGACGCATCCGGGTTGGCCTTGAATCTGCCCTGCGGCAGGGTTTGAGGCATCTGGGTGATCCCCAATCAGAGGAAGCAGAACATGGCAGATGTACTCAAGGGAAAAGTAGTCATTGTGACTGGCGCCGGGCGCGGCGTTGGGGCTGAAATCGCCAAGCTGGCGGCGGCAGAAGGTGCCAAGGTCGTGGTCAATGACCTGGGCGTGAGTCAGGAAGGCGAGGGCGGCACTCTGGGGCCTGCCGAAGAGATCGTGCAGGAGATCAAGGCCGCAGGAGGCGAAGCAGTTGCGGACGGCAATAACGTTGCCGACTGGGATGGCGCTAATGCCCTGATTGCCACTGCGATGAAGGAATTCGGTGATCTGGATGCCGTGGTCAACAACGCCGGCATCCTGCGGGACACCATTTTCCACAAGATGTCGCCAGAAGAATGGAATGCGGTAATCCAGGTCAACCTGACCGGCGTGTTCAATGTGTCACGCGCAGCCGCCCCGCATTTCAAGAGCCAGCAGAAGGGCGCATTTGTTCACATGACATCGACGAGCGGCCTGATCGGCAACTTTGGTCAGTCCAATTATTCGGCTGCCAAGAATGGCGTGGCCTCACTGTCCAAGAGCATCGCGCTGGACATGCAGAAGTTTGGCACCCGTTCCAACGCGATCGCACCCTTTGCCTACACCCGAATGGTGGCTGGCATTCCCGATACACCTGAAAATGCCGAGCGGCATCGCATCAACCGCATGATGAGTGCCGACAAGATTGCGCCGTTCGTGGTGGCCCTATGTGGAGACGGCGCAAAAGACGTTTCTGGTCAGGTTTTTGGCGTGCGACGCAACGAAATCTACCTGTTCAGTCAGCCGCGACCGATCCGCTCGGTGCATGCCGGCGACGGCTGGACGCCGGAGACCTGCCTTTCCACCGCGATACCGGCGCTGAAGCCTTCGTTCTATGATCTGGATCGCTCGTCCGACATCTTTACCTGGGAGCCGGTGTAAGGCGCTTTCAGGGCGGACTGCATTATTCAGCGTGAGCCAAGGCTCATCGCACAAGAAAAGAACGATCACCTTAGGGAGAGCATCCAGTGAGTTCCAAGATATTCAAGAGTGCCGAGGCTGCCTTTGAAGGGCTGACCTTCGACGGCATGACCGTGGCGGCGGGGGGCTTCGGCCTGTGCGGTGTGCCGGTGGATCTGGTCATGGCATTGAAACAGAGCAATGCGAAAAATCTGACCGTCATTGGCAATAACGTGGGCTGTGACAACCACGGCATGTGGCATGTGCTGGCCAATGATCAGATTGGAAAGGTCATTCTTTCTTACGCCGGCGAGAACAAGATTCTGGCTGATGCCTTCATGAGCAATCGCATCGAGATTGAGTTTAATCCGCAGGGCACGCTGGCAGAAAGGCTGCGCGCCGGCGGTGCCGGTATCCCGGCGTTCTTTACCCGCACCGGTTACGGCACGCGTATCGCTGAAGGCAAGGAAACGCGTGAATTCACCGACCGTGACGGCAACAAAGACTGGTACGTGATGGAAACCGGCCTCACCGCTGATCTGTCTCTGGTCAAAGCCTGGAAGGCCGACAAAGAAGGCAACCTCATCTATCGCAAGACGGCGCGCAACTTCAATCCGATGATTGCTTCGGCGGGCAAGGTGACCATTGCCGAGGTTGAAGAGATTGTTGAAATCGGCGATCTGGATCCGGACTCCGTGCATACGCCCGGCATTTTTGTTGATCGCATCGTGCTGTCTACGGGCCAGCCCAAGCACATCGAGCGTCCCACCACCCGCGAGAAGGAGGCTGCGTAATGCCCTGGACCAGAGAACAAACCGCTGAGCGCGCCGCCAAGGAACTGGAAGACGGTTTCTACGTCAACCTCGGAATCGGTATTCCCACCATGGTGGCCAATATGGTGCCCAAGGGCATGAAGGTGACCTTGCAGAGCGAAAATGGCCTGCTCGGTATCGGCCCGTTTCCCTACGAAGGTGAGATTGATGCCGATCTCATCAATGCCGGCAAGCAGACCATTACGGATCTTCCGGGATCGAGCTATTTTTCGAGCGCAGATTCCTTCGGCATGATCCGCGGCGGACACATCAATCTTTCGATTCTGGGTGGCATGGAAGTTTCCCAAAATGGTGATTTGGCCAATTGGATGGTGCCCGGCAAGATGATCAAGGGCATGGGCGGCGCAATGGATCTGGTGGCTGGCGTGCGCAAGATTGTGGTGGTCATGGATCACTGCGACAAAACCGGCGGTTCCAAATTTCGCAAGGAATGCACACTGCCCCTGACGGGCAAAGGTGTTGTCGATCTGCTGATCACTGACCTGGGCGTGTTCGAGATCGATCGACGCGGCAACGGCGGTTCAACGCTGATCGAGCTGGCGCCGGGTGTATCGCTTGATGAGATCAAGTCCAAGACCGAGGCCGAGTTCAAGGTCGCGCCCGGCCTGGCCTGAGTTTCTCCTCTTATTGAATTCCGACACAGACACAAAACTGGACCCTATTTATGGATATCAAACTCTCCGAACTGCAAATTGAAATCGAGGATTCGGTCAAGAAAGTCTGTGCTGAATTCACTGATGATTACTGGCACGAGGCCGACGAGAACGCCCGTTTCCCCGAAGAGTTCTATCGCGCCATGGCAGATGCGGGTTGGCTGGGCATCACCATGCCCGAAGAACTCGGCGGCGCCGGCCTGGGCGTCACCGAAGCGGCGATCATGATGCACACCGTGGCCAACGGCGGTGGCGGCATGGCAGCGGCGTCGAGCATCCATATCAATCTGTTTGGGCCGCACGCCATCGTGGTTCATGGCACACCAGAACAGAAGAAGCGTTGGTTGACGCCATTGATCAAAGGCGAGGAAAAAGCCTGTTTTGGCGTGACCGAGCCGGATGCCGGTCTGGACACCACCAGCATCAAGACGTTTGCCAAGAAGGTCGATGGCGGCTATCGCGTGACCGGCCGCAAGATGTGGACGTCCACCGGTCAGGAAGCGCACAAGATCGTCATTCTTGCGCGGACCACGGCCAAGGCGGACTGCAAGCGTCCCGCAGACGGCATGACGCTGTTCTACACCGATCTTGATCGCAGCAAGATCGAAGTGCGCCGCATCAAGAAGCTGGGTCGCAATGCGGTGGATTCCAATGCCACTTTCATCGACGATTACTTCGTGCCCGAAGAAGATCGCATTGGCGAAGAAGGCAAGGGCTTTTATTACTTGCTGGACTCACTGAACCCGGAGCGCGTGCTGCTGGGCGTAGAGGCCATTGGACTGGGTCGCGACGCTCTGGCACGAGCTGCCAAGTACGCCAGGGAGCGCGTCGTTTTTGGTCGCCCCATCGGCATGAACCAGGGTATTCAGCATCCGCTGGCAGAAGCCTGGGCACAGCTGGAGTCTGCATACTGGATGTGTATGCGCGCCGGTTATCTCTACGACAGCGGCCTGCCTTGCGGTGCCGAAGCCAATGCCGCCAAGTTCATGGGCGCGCGTGCGGGCCACGATGCAGCGAGCAAGGCCGTTCTGACGCACGGCGGCATGGGCTATGCCCGTGAGTTCCAGGTTGAGCGGCTATTCCGTGAGTCCATGTTGCCGCGAATTGCCCCTGTGACAGAACAGATGATCCTTTCGTTCATTGGCGAGCGGGTACTCGATCTGCCAAAGTCTTACTGAGCGAGTTTCCAGCGGCAGGGCAATGACCCTGCTTTATGGGCCCTGACGGGGACTGTATCTGGAGGTTTCGGCGCGCTGCGTGCATCGGGCGTGTTCCACTTTCCGGGTCCATGTCGGGGTATGTATGTCGCAGAGGGAAATCTGGATCGTCGGTGCCACGCGCACTGCAATTGGCAGTTTCGGCGGTGCATTGAAGAATGTGCCGGTCACCACACTCGCAAGTGAAGTGCTGAAGTCGGTGCTGACGCGCAGTCAACTGGCGCCAGAGCATGTCGAGCATGTGGTGATCGGCAACGTGATTGCGACTGAACCGCGCGACACCTACCTGAGCCGAATGGCGGCCATTGAGGCAGGGATTCCGGTTGAAACGCCGGCGTTCAACGTCAACCGGCTATGCGGATCGGGGCTGCAGGCCATTGTTTCTGCCGCGCAGTCCATCCTGCTGGGCGATTGCGATATCGCCATCGGTGCGGGCGCAGAGTCTATGAGTCGCGGCCCTTACACCTTGCCGCACCATCGCTGGGGTTCTCGCCTGGGCGATGTCACCACCGTGGATTTCATGAACGGTGTGCTGCACGACCCGATGCTGGGTGTGCACGTGGGCATCACGGCAGAGAACATCGCCAAGCGCTATGGCATCAGCCGGCAGATGCAGGATGAACTCTCACTGCAAAGCCAGCAGCGAGCATCGCAGGCCATTTCCGAGGGACGATTCGAGTCTCAGATTACGCATATTGACGTCGGATTCGCGGGTCGGCCAATCCTCTTCAAGGTGGATGAGCATGTTCGCCGCAAATCCAACATGGAAGCGCTCGCAAGGCTCAAGCCTTCTTTTCTCGAAGGCGGTTGCGTCACTGCGGGCAATTCATCTGGCACCAACGATGGCGCTGGAGCCGTGATTCTTGCCGAGGAAAAACGCGCGCAGTCGCTGGGTTTGAAGCCGCTCGCCCGATTGGTGGCTTATGCCCATGCCGGGGTTGATCCAGCCTACATGGGCATGGGACCGGTCCCGGCAACGAAGCTGGTGTTGAAGCGCGCAGGCCTGAGTGTGCAAGACCTCGATGTGATCGAAGTCAACGAAGCTTTCGCTGCACAGGTCTGCGCCGTCAAACAGGAACTGAATCTGGACCCGGCAAAGCTGAATCCGAATGGATCAGCCATCGCGTTGGGTCACCCCGTTGGGGCCAGCGGAGCCATCATCACGGCCAAAGCGCTTTACGAGTTGGAGCGCACGAAGGGCCGCTACGCGCTGACCACCATGTGCATCGGTGGCGGGCAAGGCATCTCGGCAATATTTGAGCGGATGTAGCCTTGCACGTCAGGGCGCTGCGAAATCTACGAAGCTGATGGTCTCGTAGACAGACCCTGAGATTTCGCTGCACTCTTTTCCGCTGCGAGTGCGCGCTGCAATCCTTCGCGCAGTTTCAGCTTGGACCAATAGCTCGCTACATGTTCGGGATACTGTGTGTGCAGTCCCAATGTTTCGCCCAAAAGCAAGGCATAACCCACTGAGATATCCGCTACGGTGAATCGCTCGCCGCAAAAATACGGCCGCTCGGAGACAATGGATTCAGCCCGACGCAGGCGCGCCAGAAACCAGTTCGCATAATCTTCTGCGACCTGCGGTTGTCGGCGTTCCGGTTTTTCAAACATCTTGTACCGGAGCACCAGCGTCTGCGGAAACGTCAGCGTGGCCTCGCCATAGTGCAGCGCATTGAGATACTCGCCGTACATCGGGTCAGTCTTGTCCACGCTGAGCCCGCCTTCTGGGTGCAGGTCGGCGAGGTACTGCGAGATAGCAGAGGACTCCGTCATGAAGACGTCGCCATGAACAAACGCCGGAACAGTGCCCAGCACATTGATTCCCAGATAAGACTTGTTCATCACGCGCGGCGGGAAAGGGTGCATGACCAGTTCGTAATCCAGACCCAGTTCTTCGAGCGTCCAGAGCGGGCGCAGTGAACGTGCGCTCATGCAGTGATGCAGGGTCATGCTCATATTCGGCGTTCTCTCTCTCGGCGGTTCGGAAAATTTTGATGCGTCCCACAAAGTAAAACGGCCGCCAAACCCGGGGTTTGGCGGCCGCTGCTTCCGGGGGAAGAGCCCCGATTGTAAAGCGTTCGCTTTTCTCAGGCCGCGCGGCGCAATGGCGTTACTTTAGAAGCACTGTTTTGGCCAGCCTTGAGAAACTGCAGGACGCCGTCGTCAATTGGGTCCTTGAGCAGCACTTTCTGGTCACGCTTGAAGTCGTTGAGGACTCTCCAGGGTTCCTTGCTGCCCTGTCGCGGCAAGCGATCGTTTGCACGCACGATGTAACCCGCGCTCAACGAACCCATAAAGGGCATTTCAGGAATCTTGCAGCCCTCGAAGTCGCGGGGCACCGCGATGTCCTTGCCAGTGCGATTCATGTGATTGATGACGCGGCACAGATACTTGGCAGCGATGTTCGCCTTGAGTGTCCACGATGCATTGGTGTAGCCGAAAATCCACGAGAAGTTGGGGATGTCTTCGATCATCGTGGCCTTATAGAACATCTTCTCTTCGAACTTGACCGGCTCGCCATCGACTTCCAGGCTCATGCCGCCCAGAGCCTGCAGATCAAGACCGGTAGCGGTGATGATGATGTCGGCCTCGAGCGTCTGGCCGGATTTGAGCTTGATGCCCTTGGCGGTGAAGCTGTCGATGTGATCGGTAACGATGTCCGCCTTGCCATCACGCAATGCCTTGAACAGATCGCCATCCGGCACCAGGCACAAACGCTGATCCCAGGGGTTGTAGCTGGGCGTGAAATGTTTCATGTCCACCTTGCCGCGCAGCTGTCGTTTGGTTTCTCGCAGCAGCAACATCTTGCTCAGCTTGGGGAAGCGCTGGAAAAATTTATAGAAGAAATTCTGGCGTTGGATGTTCTTCTCGCGCGTCACGCCGAGTGCCAGCTTTTCAGGCATGAAGCGGTCGAGCAGACGCAGTACGCCGTCGAGACCGGGCAGAGAAAGCACATAGGACGGTGAGCGCTGCAGCATCGTGACCTGTGCGCCGTTGTTGGCCATGGCGGGAACCAGTGTCACAGCGGTTGCGCCGCTGCCGATGACGATGACGCGCTTGCCGGCGTAGTCCAGATTTTCCGGCCACTTCTGCGGATGGATCACCTGGCCTTCGAAGTTTTCTATGCCGGGGAATTCGGGCTCATAGCCCTTGTCGTAGTTATAGTAGCCGGTTCCCATCACCAGGAACTTGCAGGTGAACGTGCGCTTCTCGCCGCTGTTTTCATCCTGCGATACCACCGTCCAGCGCGCGTCTTCCGAGGACCACTTGGATTCAACAATTTTCTGGCCAAACTGGATGTCGTCGTGCAGCGCGTTTTCATGCGCTGTTTCCTCGACATAGTTGCGGATGGCGTCGCCATCGGCCAGAACCTTCAATCCTTTCCAGGGGCGGAAGGAATAGCCCAGGGTCAGCATGTCTGAATCGGATCGAATGCCGGGGTAGCGGAACAGGTCCCAGGTGCCGCCGGCGCGCTGGCGGCGCTCGAGAATCGTGAAGCTCTGTCCGGGGGAATGCTTCTTAAGATGGCAGGCCATGCCCACACCGGAAATGCCGGCTCCCACGATTACGACGTCAAATTCGCTCTTCTGCATGTCAATCTCCTCGATGAATCGGTGGCCGCTGTCCGCCTGAGAGCCAGTGGAACGGCCGGTGTGTTGCCATATTGGTGCCCGCCGCCCGTCATGGCTTGACCAAACGAGACATTGTTTTTACCGTTTGAGACATGAGCGCGAGAATCAGGGCTGGTGGACTGCGGGGTTACGTTGCGGTGATGCGCAGCCTCAACTGCGAGCCTGGTCCCGTTCTGCACGCCCACGGCCTTGATGAGGCGCAGCTGGCTGACGAAGACGCGCTTCTTTCTTTGCCCACTGTGATCGACCTCATTGAAGACAGTGCCCGGGCAGCGGACTGCCCCGATTTCGCGCTGCGCATGGCCCAGGTCCAGGACATCAACATCCTCGGGCCGATCGCCGTTGCGATCCAGAATTGCCCTGATCTTGAGCGCGCGCTGGAATGTATTGCCAACTATCTGTTCATCCAGAGTCCTGGCATCGGCTTGTTCGTTGAGCAACCCAATGCAAGGGGATCTGACGAAGCCTGCCTGCGTTATGAGGTGGAAATGTCGACCTCTCGTTCTGGCCGGCAGATTCTGGAACATGGTCTGGCCATTGCGCACCGCATGATCAGCATGCTCAGCAAGTCCTACGCGCTGCGTCAGGTCAGTTTGTCGCATGAACCGGCGGCGGGCATGCGCACGATGGTGCAATTTTTTGGCGCACCGGTCCGGACCAATGCGGATTTCTGCGCCCTGCACATCAGTCGAGACACCCTCAGCACGCCGCTGCCGTCTGCCAACCCTGTGTTGCTGAAGATGGCGGCGGATTTTCTCGACACCAATTTCACCAACCCGAAGCGCACCCTGACCGCGCGACTGCACCAGCTGCTGGCGCGCCAGCTTGGTACGGTCCCGATGAGCAAGTCTGAAGCGGCCAGCGCGCTGGCAATGCATCCGCGAACCTTGCAAAGGCATCTGGAAGCAGAAGGCACCAGTTTCAATCAGGTACGCGACGCCGTGCGACGTGACGCGGCATTACGCTATCTGGGCAGTACGCGGCTCCCTTTGGCGCAGGTGGCAAGCCTTGTCGGCTTCTCCGAGCAATCTGCGCTGACCCGGTTTTGTCAGCAGCAATTTTCCAGGCCGCCGACGGAGATCCGTGACGCCGCGGGTTCGGCTTAACTCTTCAACGGCTGATCGAGTGCGACGACCAGCAGACGAATCTGGCTGTCCATCAGTCTGCGCAGGTCATCGCCATCTTTGCAGGCCAGCTTGAAGCCGTTGACGGCGGTCAGCAGGGTGCGCGCCAGATGTGAGGCGTCGTCGGTCAGGCCGGACGACGACAGCGGCGCGCGAATAAGTTGTGCGAGAAATTCCACCGCCTCGGCAAAAGCTTCCGCCACACCGGGCAATTCGTGGTCATACGACAACACATCACGCGCAGCGGGATTGACCGAAATCTTGTCGTAATTCTGGGCAATGATGATCTCCAGCGCATGATTCAGCTGCCGCTCCAGCGGCCAGGCCGGGTCGATGTCCTCACGAAGCTGCATGAGCCGCCGCCTCATGGAGCGGATGAAGCTGGCACGGAACACCGCATCCTTGTTTGCAAACACCAGGTACACGGCGGGGCGCGACATGCCAGCGGCCTGTGCAATGTCGCGCATGGTTGTGGCGCGGTACCCGAGTTTCAGGAACACCTCGCGGCCCTTGGCAATCAGGTGTAGGGCGCGCTCAGACTCCAGATTGGCAGGTATTTCAGTCATTAAAATCAGTTAGTTGACACTTTTGCAAAATATGTCATTGCGGCGTAGTGTGCAAGTTCGGCATTCACAAGAGCGCGAGGAGAAGCGAGCCATGATCAAGCCCGAAGATGCAGAATTTCATTTTGACGCCAATTCGCACTGGCAATGGGTGGAGACTATCGCGCTGCCGTTCCACGTGCCGGACACCACCATCAACGGCATTGTTTATGTTGTCACGCGGCCCATGTTGGGCGTCGCGATGTGTGATGTCTCACTGCATGACCGCGTCGCTGATCTGTGGGAAGAGCAACTCTATATCGACAACCAGCAGCACTTGCCCTGCCCCAAGTCTCTGCTCGACTTCGAGCTTCCCAATGGCCTGAAAATCAAGGCGCTGGATGCCTACAAGCACTATCAGGTTGAGTACGAGGGCATTGACGATACCCGCTTCAAGCTGGATTTCCGTGCGCTGCACGAACCGTTCGACATCAACGATCCGGACATGGATCCCACGGCAGCGAAACGCCTTGACCCTGCATGGGACACGTCCTGGAACGGGCATTACGACCTGACCTATCGGGTCACTGGCGAACTGGTCGCGCGCGGCAAGCGCTACGAGATCAATTGTGTGGACACCGGAGATCGCAGTTGGGGGCCACGTCCCGAGCGCGACAATTCATCTGTCATCTGGTGGCACGCCAGCTTTGATGAAGCGCTCACGGTTCATCTGTTTACCGGGCACGACATCGCCAAGACTTCAAAGATGGCGCCGCACATCAGCGGCTATGTGCTCGACCAGGGTGAAATGTACGGCCTGACCGACTCTCGCGGCGTCCAGGAATATCGCCGAGCCGTTCCCGTGGGCGGCGAACTGGAAGTCACCGATACGCGCGGCAAGACATTCGCCATGACCTACTCTGCACTCAATGCCTGTTACTGGGCGCCGTATCCATCCAACACCTACCTGCAGTCTTTCATGCGCGTGAACTGCAATGGGCTAAGGGGCTACGGCGTACAGCAGATGGGCCTGAGCCGCGCCTACCTGACGCGCCATCGCGATGCGATCAAGGCGCGCTACTGATCTGTTGATCCCATATTGGGAGCGCTCTATGCTCGGCCATGCGTGTCATGGTCAGGCGAACCTTGAGACAGTTCTGGGAGATACGACGGTACTCGGATTCTCAAGGCCCACTCGAGGCGTGGCACGCGGAAGCCCTCAAGGCATCTTGGGCAAGCCCCCAAAATGTCAAAGAGCAGTTCGGCTCCGCCAGCATTCTTGGAAGTGGCCGGGTCGTATTCAATATTGGCGGTAGCAAGTACCGATTAGTGATTACGATAGATTACGAGCGACAGGCCTGTTTCGTGAAGTTCATTGGTACCCATCGGCAGTACGACCAAATTGACGCGGAGACCGTCCAATGAAGATTCGCCCGATTCGATCTGAAGCAGACTATGACGAAGCACTCGCAAACATCGACCAGTTATGGGGAGCCAAGCCCGGATCGACGAGGGGAGACAAGCTTGAAGTCTTGTTGGTGCTCGTTGACGCCTATGAAGCGGAACACCACCCCATCGATCCACCCGATCCAATCGAAGCCATCAAATTTCGGATCGACCATCAGAATCTTTCGCGAAAGGACTTGGAGCCTTTTATCGGTTCGCGCGGTCGCGTAACCGAAGTGATCAACGGAAAGCGTCCCCTGACGCTCGCGATGATTCGTCGCTTGCACCAGGGACTCAGCATTCCTCTCGAGAGCCTGATCGGGGATCACGCTTGAGGGAAGCGACCAGCAATATTCGTCTCGCGCCCCGTCAGGATCGGCCGATTGGGAACGAACGATTTCTCGCGAGTATTGAAAAGATGACCAGAATTCGAAGAGAAGCCAGGCCAAGGAGCGAACCAGGAAGGCGGCAGAATGGTCGGATGCCGACAGCCAACAGGCCAAGATCCGCTTTGAGTGATAAAAAATCCAGCCTGGCCCCTTTGTGCACGCCTTGAAAGCACCGCGCCGGTGAGCAACAGGCCCTCAATTCCCAGAAGTGTGTGGTCGCGCAAATCGGCTAGGGTGTTGGCGCCGGTTCTAACGCTATTGCTGTTTTGGTCGACGGGCTCAGCAGCAAGCGACTTGCAACGCCCGCCAATTCTTGCGTTCGGCGACAGCCTCACATTCGGTATTGGGGGGTCCGGCAGGTCGTATCCGGATGTCCTGTCCAACGCGATGAATTGGCCGGTCCGGAACTCCGCGAATCTGGGCGAAGTATCGCGTGACAGCGTTGAACGATTCCGACGCACTCTAGTTCAGTCCAAACCGTTGCCGCGAGTGATTGTCCTGTGCATCGGCACTAACGATCTGTTGCAGGGAGTGCCGCCAGAAGATTTGCTGTCGAATATCCGGCAAATGCTTGCGATGGCTCGGAGCAAGCGGGTAAACACGCTGGTCTTGGCGGTTCCTGCCGTTGGCAGTGGAGCCTCACATGCCTTGTTTGATCAGATCGAGCCGTCGCCCGGGCTGATCGTGGATAAGCTGACGTTGCCGCGTATTGCGCGAGACCCTCTCTTCAGAGCAGATCTAGTTCACTTGAACGCAGAAGGGTATCAGCGTCTTGCAGAAGGAGTGCACGATGCGCTGAAGACAGCCGACTGGGTCCAATAGAGATCGCGTGCGCAAACCCGCGCGGCAATAGGCGCTCCGTGCCGTTGAAATGGGCCGCTACTCCGGCTCAGGAATTGTTATTGGGCTAGCCTCTTAGAACGCGCTTCTCGGACCAAAGCCATGCGACTGGGTACCGCGAATTTCTCGAGCAAGTAATGCAAGTGCCATTTGACGGTTCCTTTGGATATGAAGCAACGATCAGCGATCTGCGCGTTGCTCAATCCTTCGGCAAGTTATGAAATGATTTGCCGTTCTCGCTTGCTTGAAGTTACGCCAAATTCCAGCGTGACAGATTCTGGCGTATCGGCATTGTTTGAGCGTCAGCAAGGCTGCGGGTGAACTTCGGCATTCTCTGACTATTTGCCCTTCCCCAAGCTGCCATTCCGTTTCCCCCGCTTCGGCGCCGACCCGGTTACGAGGAACCGCAAGTCAGGGCTCATAGCCGAAATTCCGTGCCACGATTTCATTGGCAGAAAGCGGCCATTCGAGCCGTAATGAATCAACTTTGCTCGCCGTTGCTCGCGACACCGGCGCGCAAACGACGGTCAAAGAATGTTGCCGACTGCGACATCTATCCACGAGGTTCGCGCGCGCGAATTTTTTTTATCCGATACTCGAGCTGCGCCCGCGTCAGACCAAGCTGGCGCGCGGCCATGGACATATTGCCTTTCGCACGGGCCAGCGCCGCCAGCGCCAGCCGGTCCTGCGTCGCTGGCAAATCGAGTGCGCCTTCTTTCCCCTGCAACCATGCGCCCACTTCCTTGATTGCGTCCGCGGCGGCGTTGTCGGCTTGGGTCTCTCGATTCGGTGCGACCAGTTCCCCTGCGCGCCCCAACTCCAGCATGTCGCGATTCGCGCCGCCGTCGGCGGCGAACAGATGAGAGCGATCGAGCGGCTGGCCTTCGTCGGCCAGGATTACTCCACGCTCGAGCACGTTCTCGAGTTCGCGCACGTTGCCAGGCCAGTCGTGGTCGAGCAGCGCCGCAAGCGCGCGCGGAGTCAGCCCGGGCAGACGCCGTGCGTGCAGGCTCGAATATCGAGCCAGATAGTGCCCAATCAGCAGAGGAATATCGTCGCGTCGTTCGCGCAGCGGCGGGATCAGGATGGGAAACACGTTGAGGCGATAGAACAGATCCTGGCGGAAGGTCCCGTCTCGGATCGACTTCGCCAGATCGGCATTGGTCGCGGCGATGACGCGCACGTCGGCCTTGCGCGTGCGCGTACTGCCCAGGCGTTCGAACTCGCCGGTCTGCAGGACACGCAGCAGCTTGCCTTGTGCCGTGAGGCTGAGTGTGGCGATCTCGTCGAGGAACAGCGTGCCGCCGTCGGCCGACTCGAAGCGCCCGCCACGCGAGACATGCGCACCGGTAAAGGCACCGCGATCGGCGCCAAACAGTTCGGACTCCAGCAAGTCGTTCGGAATTGCGGCGCAGTTCACGGCGACGAAGGCGCGCGCCTTGCGCGGACTGCGATCATGCAGTTCGCGCGCGAACAGGCTTTTGCCGACGCCGCTCTCGCCCAGTAGCAGCACCGTTGCGCGTGTCGGCGCGACGCGGTTGATCTGGTGCAGGATCGTGCTGAAAGCCGTTGATCCGCCTATCGGCGCGCTGGTATCGCTGTGCGATGCGCTTATGGGCAGTCGGGCGAAGCGGCCTTGCGACTCGCGCCCGGCCGGCGCCGAGCGTGTCTTTTCCATTGAAGGATGTAGATCCTCCTGATCGCGATCCGCGTCCGGCCAGTCTTCTTCCGGTCGTGCTACGGCGCGACATTGGAGTCCCCCGCACGCGCGACACTCGACTTCACGCACCAGGATGTTTTTGCCCATGAAGGCGCTGGCATACCCCGAGGCGTAGCCTGCGAGCATCCAGCACGCGCCCTGATGGGCCAGCAGGGTCGTGCCCACCGGTTGATCGACCTCGAAGGAATCGTGGAACACGAACTCGCTGTCGATCTGGCCGCTGCTCACCTCCATGCGGAACTGCTGGAGGCGGATTTCGGCCATGCCCTTGAGCGCGTGCAGTTGCGGTCCCACGGCAAAGGCTTCGAAGGTGCTTGCGCCGCCTCGCAGGCGCTTGGCGAATTCAGCATCCCGACAACCGGCACCGTAGCCCATGCGTGTGATCACACCGCGAGCGGCGTCCAGCCCGAATCGGGCGACCAGTTCGCTTCGCATGCCGTAGAACGACTCGGCGTGCAGCAGCAGCATGCGCTGATCCTCTAGCCAGATCCGTCCGTGTTCCGGACTGAAATGCAACTGCTCAGCGATGTCGCGAACTTCCGGAAAGTGGAGGTCTGCGGGAATGGGATCGCGCTTGATCTTGCCCTTAGTTCGAACGGGCGCCTTACTGAGTCGAGCCATCGTCTCTTCCCCTTGGAATTTATATTCATCAAAACATGAATACGGCCCACTGTCATTTAAGAAAATGACTAACAGGTTTCGCTGGGTCGAATTCGGGCGGCGGCCAGACAGCTTCGGAATCGCCAATCGAATCAGCGATCTGCACGGTCCTGGCCAGGCTGGCACAGCCATTGCTCCCCTCAATCCGTAAGCCGGCGCAGCAGATGCCGGCGCAATGCGAGCGAAGGAGGCGTCATCGATGGCGGAAATCTCATCCCTGGGGTACCTGTGCGTGGCCTCCAACAGCCTCTCGGGCTGGGAGGCCTTCGCGACCGATATTCTCGGCATGGCGGTGCTGCGCGAAGAAGGCAGCGGGGCGCTCGCGCTGCGGATGGACGAGTGGGCGCTGCGTATGCGCATCGAGCCTGGAAGCGAGGACGATCTGGTCGCCGTGGGATGGCATTTTGAAACCCGGGACAGGCTTGAAGCCTACGTCAAGGAACTGGCACTACGGGGCATCGCCAGCGTTCCCGGTGACGCAGTGCTGGCGGCATCGCGCGTTGTCGAGCAACTCTACGTCTGCACGGATCCTGACGGCATCCGCCATGAATTCTTCTACGGCCCCGCGCATGCGCCCAAAGCGTTTCACTCGCCCGTTCTGCGCGGCGGCTTCGTCACCGGCGACCTGGGGGTCGGTCATTACGTATCCGCGGCAAAGGACTACGACAAGACCCTTGCGTTCCATCGCGACGGTCTTGGCCTGAAGGTGAGCGACCGTATCCGCGCGCCGCTGATGACGCCGCACGGAGAGATCCCCTTCGATGCCACGTTCTTCCACACCGCGACCGGTCGGCATCACTCGTTCGCGACCGCAGCGCTGCCGTTCCCCAAGCGCATCCACCACATCATGGTTGAAGTGAGCGACTTCAACGATGTGGGACTGGCCTACGACCGCTGCCTCGCTGCAGGCGTGCCGATCATGATGGGGCTGGGCCATCATCCGAACGACGGCATGTTCTCGTTCTACGCCGTCACACCCTCCGGATTCGCGATCGAGTTCGGCCACGGTGGATGCGTGGTCGATGAGCAAAGCTGGCACGTACGCACCTATTCGCAGCTCAGCGACTGGGGCCATGCGCCGCCGCTTGCCGCAATCGAACCCGGCTAGCCAAGGCTGGATAACCACGTAAGGAGAACATGCATGGACGGCGACAGACCGCAGGTGCAGATCAACCCCGGCCGTTACGAAGATGCGGTGCTGGGCTTTCGCAATCACTGGTACCCGGCGCTGCTCTCCGAGGAGATCATCGAAGAGCAGCTGGTCCCGCTGACCTTGCTCGGCGAGAACTTGCTGTTCAAGCGCATCGACGGAGTGGTCTACGCCATCGCCGATCAATGCATACACCGAGGCTTCCGTTTTTCCACAAAGCCTGAGTGCTACACCAAGAACAGCATTACCTGCTGGCTGCACGCCTTCACCTACAACTTCAAGGACGGCAAGCTGGTGGCTATCCCGAGCGCGCCGGACAGTCGCCTGATCGGCCGGCGCGGCGTCAAGAGCTACCCGGTTCAGGAAGTCAATGGCATGGTGTTCACCTTTGTCGGCGACATGCAACCAGCGCCAGCGCTGATTGACGATGTCCCGCCAGGTTTTCTGGATGAACAATGGTGCACGGTGGGTGCGGTCAATGCACCCGCCGCCTGTAATTGGCGACTCGCAGCGGATTCGGGCTTCGATCCCAATCACATTTTCATTCACAAGGATGATGAATTTCTAAAGCTGCTCAACCGTCCCTTTCCGATCGCCAATCGTCTGGTCGGCGGCGATACCTTCCACGAAATCACGGAAGTCACCGGTGACGGACCCAAAGGCCTGATCGATGCGCTGGGCAAGTCCGAACCGGTATTTGAATTTGAATTCGAATGCGACGGCGAGCGCGGTCGCATGGCCTCCAGCATTCCTGCCAATGAAATGGCGCACATGGCCTACGGGTCCATTGAAGGCTCGATCTGGTTGCCGGGCGCGCTCAAGGTGGAACCCTGGCCAGACATGGGCATGGTTCATTACGAATGGTACGTGCCGGTGGACGAGAAGAACCACCGCTATTTCATTGCCTGGGGCCGCAAGACCACCGATCCCGCGCAGCGCGCTGCCTTTCGCGAGGAAGTGAAGACAAAGTGGGTAAAGCTCCGTTTCGAGCAGTTCAACGCAACCGATCTGGTCGCCAATGTCGGGGTCGAGGTCGGCACCGACGGGCTGCCCTACAAGGCGGCGGAAAGCCTGTACGAAGGCGATGGCTACACCCTGGTGTGGCGACGCCTGGCGAGTAAATTCAATCGCGGCGTGCAGGTCCGCGGCGGCGCCAAGGCATAGGAAAAGACACCATGGATGGTCGCGAACCCATCACTGCGGCGTCTGGCTGGACGCCAGAGAGCATCCGCGCGCTGGTCGATGTGCAGACCGGTACGCTCGATCCGCGCATCTATTGCGACGAGGCGCTGTACCGCATCGAGCTGGAGCAGGTCTTTGCCCGCAGCTGGCTGTTTCTCGCACACCGCAGCCAGATTCCCAAGGCGGGCGACTTTTTCTCCACCTACATGGGTGAGGACCCGGTCATCGTGTCGCGGCAGAAAGACGGCAGCGTGGCTGCCTTCCTCAATCAGTGCCGTCATCGCGGCATGCGTCTGTCACGGCTGGATCACGGCAACGCCAAATTCTTCACCTGCTCCTATCACGGCTGGAGCTACGACTCCGCAGGCAAGTTGGTGAGCGTGCCGATGGAGAAGAACGGCTATTGCAGCAAGCTGAACAAGGCCGATTGGGGCGCGGTGAGAGTGCCGCGCATCGCCGAATACAAGGGGCTGATCTTCGGCTGCTGGGATGAGCAAGCGCCGGATCTCGATGCCTATCTGGGCGATGCAAAGTTCTACATCGACGTCATGTTCGACCGCAGCGATGCCGGCACCGAGGTCTGGGGCGGTGTCCACAAGTGGGTGATCCCCTGCAACTGGAAGTTCGCGGCCGAGCAGTTTTGCAGCGACATGTATCACGCGCCGCTGTCGCACATGTCGGCCATCTTGGCGGTCCTGCCGGACGGGGTTCCGCCCGAGGCCGCGCAGTGGCCGACCGAAGGCCTGCAGTGGCGTTCGCCCAACGCAGGACACGGCACCGGCTTCCATACCCCAGACGACCAGGGGCAACTGCTCGGGGCCATCGTCGGTCCGCTGGTGGCGCAGTACCTGATGGAGTCGCGTCCGCGCGTCGCGGCGCGGCTGGGCAACGCGAGAACGACGGCGGTCAACGGCGCGCACATGACCATCTTTCCGACCTGCTCCTTCCTTCCAGGCATCAACACGCTGCGCGTCTGGCATCCGCGCGGTCCGAACGAGATCGAGGTCTGGGCGATGGCGATTGTCGATGCGGATGCGCCGCAGGACGTCAAGGACTGTTGGGGGCAGGGCATCACCCGCAGCTTCAGCCCGGCCGGAATGTTCGAGCAGGACGATGGCGAGAACTGGATCGAGGTGCAGCGCGTGCTGCGCGGTGCCCGCGCCAGAGCTCAACCCTTCAACCTGCAGATGGGCATGGGCAACGAGCAATCGGACGAGCGTTTTCCAGGGCCGCTCAGCTATGTGTTTTCCGAGGCCGCGGCGCGCGGGCTGTACACGCGCTGGGCACGCATGATGGCCGGCGAGTCGCATGAGCAACTCGCGCGTCCAAATGAGGGTGTGTCATGACGCCGCAAGTCACGCCCGAGCTGCAGCTCGATATCGAGCGTTTCCTGTTTGCCGAAGCCGCCTTGCTCGACCGTCACGAGTATCGGGATTGGCTGTCGCTGTTCACAGAAGACCTGGTGTATCTGTTGCCGGTCACGACCAACGATCACGAGCAGGCCGTGGGTGCGCCACCGCCGCCGGGGCCGCAGGCGTACTACTTCCATGACGACCTGCGCACCCTGACGCAGCGTGTCAAGCGGCTCGAAACCGGCAAAGGCTGGGCCGAGATGCCGCCCTCGCGTACGCGCCGCATGATCAGCAACGTGATGCTGACGCCAGCCGATGTCGCCGGCGAGTGGAACGTGGCCTGCAACTACCTGCTGTACCGCTCGCGGCTGGAACGTCAGGTAGACCTGCTCATCGGCTCTCGCGTGGATCGCCTGCGACCGGATCCAGACGGGTCCAGATGGAAGATCGCGCGCCGCGATCTGACGCTCGATCAGGGCACGCTGCTCGCCAACAACCTGAGCATCTTTTTCTGATGAGCCAGCGAATCCATGCCTGCAGCGTGCACGAGCTAGCCGACGGCGAAATGCGCGTCGTGGAAGATGCGCCGTTTGCCCTCGCAGTCTGCCGCGTCAAGGACGAGTGGTTCGCGTTCGAAGACAACTGCACGCACGAGGATTTTGCGCTCAGCGAAGGCGCTGTGGATGGCGTCGAGATCGAGTGTGCGCTGCACGGCGCGCGCTACTGCCTGCGAACCGGCGCGGTGCGCGCGATTCCGGCCAGTTGCCCGATCCGCGTGTTTCCCGTGCACGTGGACGGCGATGTCGTCGAAGTGGAACTGCCCTGAAGTTGCCAAGAGAAAACCCAATGTCCGAACTGACAGAATCCAGCACCAGCTGCTACCTCGAAGCCGACGGCCAGCGCCTGCACTATCACGATGCCGGCAGCGGACCGGCGGTGATCATGTTGCACGGCGGCGGCCCGGGCGCGGGCGGCTGGAGCAATTTCAACCGCAACATCGGTCCCTTCGTCGAAGCCGGATATCGCACGATCCTGCTCGACTGCCCGGGCTTCAACAAATCCTGTCCGATCATTTCCGCCGATGCTCGCGGCCTGATCAACGCACGCGCGGTGCGCGCCCTGATGGATGCGTTGGACATTCAGAAGGCACACCTGATCGGCAATTCGATGGGCGGTCTGAGCGCGTTGACTTTCGCGCTCGAATTCCCGGACCGTCTCGAGCGCATGATCCTGATGGGCAGCGCAGGACTGGGCCAGAGCCTGTTCCAGCCATCGCCGCAGGAAGGCATCAAGCTGCTGATGAAGCTGTACAAGCAACCGACCTTGGAAAACCTGCAGGCGATGCTGCAGGTCTTCGTCTACGACACCTCGGTCCTCACCGACGAGCTGGTGCAGCAGCGCTGGCAGGCCATGCAGCGCTCGCAGGAGCACCTGGCGAACTTCGTCAAGAGCAACGAGATGAATCCGCGCGCCCTGTTCGTAGACTTGACTCCGCGCCTTGGCGAGATCAAGGCGAAGACGCTCGTCGTCTGGGGTCGCGACGACCGCTTCGTCCCCCTGGACAACGGCATCAAGGCGGTCTGGGGCCTTCCGGACGCCGATCTGCAGGTGTTCGGTCGCTGCGGACATTGGGCGCAGTGGGAACACGCAGAGAAGTTCAACCGGCTGGCGCTGGGTTTTCTCGGCGCGTGAAACGCTGGACACCCTTTTTGACCCGGAATCGACCATGAACGGACTTAAGAATTCGGTGGTGCTGATCACCGGCGGTGGTTCCGGCCTCGGCCGCGCGCTGGTCGAACGCTTCCTGCGCGAAGGTGCGAGCGTCGCAGTACTGGAATCCAGCGCCGCACGCGCAGCAAACTTGCGTGCCGACTTCGGCGAGGAGGTCGAGGCGATCATCGGCGACGTCACGGTCTACGCGGACAACGCGCGCGCGGTCGAGCGCGCGGTGGCCCGCTTCGGACGACTCGATACCTTCATCGCCAACGCCGGCATCTTCGATTTCTTCCAGGCGCTGCCGCAGTACGAGGGTGACAAGCTCGCCGCGGCGTTCGACGAGTTGTTCGCGGTCAACGTCAAGGGCGGCCTGCTCGGCGCGCGGGCCGCCCTGCCGGAACTGGTCAGGACTCGCGGCAGCATCCTCTTCACGATCTCCAACGCCGGCTTTTATCCCGGGGGTGGCGGTCCGCTCTACACCGCGTCGAAGCACGCGCTGGTGGGTCTGGTGAAGCAGCTTGCGCACGAACTGGCCCCCAAGGTGAGAGTCAACGGTGTCGCGCCGGGCGGCATGAAGACCAACCTGAGCGGCTTGCACGCGACCGGCACGGGAGCGCAATCGCTGGCAGACGTAGAGGGCCTCGACCAGATGCTGCGCGACGTCACGCCGCTGCAGATCGCTCCGAGGCCCGAGGATTACTGCGGGCCCTATATGCTGCTCGCATCTGCGGCGGAAGCGGGGCCCATCACGGGCGCGATAATCAACACCGACGGCGGCCTGGGCGCGCGTGGAATCATCAACATCCGCGGGGGGGAGGCGCTTTGATGTCCCGTTACGGTTGCTGGGTCCATCTCACCTTTTGATCGCTTGAACCGCCAAGGATGCGTTTCGCTTTCGTGTTCCGTTGATACGGCTTAATCACCGGGAGACTTAGTGAAAAAGAATAGGCAGGCCCCCACCCCGACACAGAACGTCCGCGGCAGGAATGCGGACTATCGGACTCTTCTGCTGGGGACACATCGCAAAAGAATTATCCAGCGGACGCTGACCAGCCCGAAGCGGTCCTTGCATCGAATAAAGCGGACACTTCGAGATTTGATATCTCACCGCGGCGGGCGGGCACACCTTCGAGCCAGTGCGCTTGATCAGGCGATGAGTTGGTAGCAAACCCAGAAAATCATGCCTACCTGAGCGAGGAAGAAGGTGGCGCGCAGCAGCACGAATGCCGGGGCCGTGCTGATGAGATGGGACAGGCTCTGTCCCACACGCGCGACCAGAATGAAGGTCGCGAGGCCATCTACCACAGGGCTCTTGCCCATTAGCGCAGCGATCACCACGACGGCAACGAAAAGGGGAAAATTCTCCACACAATTCAGGTGCGCGCCCTTCGCTCGGACCATAAAAGCTGGGTCTTGGTTGACCTCAGCGCGCTCCCAGTCCGAGAACTTGCGACCTCCGAACAGCGCCATCGGCACGCGGGGAAACGCGTAAGCCAGCGTCAGCAATTGCATCCACCCCACGTACAGCAACACGGCGATGAACCCGGTCATGGGTATTCCTTGTATGTCCGATTGAGAGGACCCTTACGCACTCAGCCCGCTAACAGATGCAAAAGCCGTGACCCCGCTGGCCATCGACACCGCCTTTCTGCACGTTGTGGTGACGGTTCTTTCGGTTCTTTCGGTTCTTTCGCCTGCCCGATTTCACCGATTTATTACTCAGAATTTCCGTAACGGCTGATGAAGTAGATGGACCCTTCGCGCAAGGCCGCAGGTGAAGTGAAACGCTGATCGTGGCGTAGGGATATTCGATAGCGGCCAGTGCCGACGGTCAGCTCTTGGCACAAGGCTGTCCGTCTCTCCCTAGTTGGTGGCGGCGAAGCGATCGAATTGGAACGGCCGATAGCGGCCATCCCGTTTCCGCCGCTCTGGCGCAAGACCGGCGATAAATGCCGCAGGTTGCCGGCATTTGGCTGGGCCAATCAAGATTCTGAAACGGGCGGGGCCTTACCTAAAGCTGGCCAGCCCGCATCGCCTGATCTGCTTCCGTCAACGGCACTAACTGCTTTGATATTTGGCGGCGTACTGCCTTCTCCGTGCCCTGTGGTGCGGGCTTTTGCGAGTCTCCGCTTTGGCTTTGCGCCGCTTGGCCTCACACTTCGCCCCCGCCGTGCAGGTCCTGCGTGGTTCATCAGTAGGTGTAATCGTGGAATCCTTGTCGTTCAATCAGCTTAGTTTGCGTCCCGAACTCTTACAGGCACTGGAATCGCTCCAGTACGAGCGGATGACGCCGATCCAGGCGCTGAGCCTGCCGCTGATGCTCAAGGGCAAGGATGTCATCGGCCAGGCGCGCACCGGCAGCGGCAAGACAGCGGCCTATGGATTGGGGCTGCTTTCGCACATCGACCCCACGCTCATGCAAGTTCAGGCGCTGGTGCTGTGCCCGACGCGAGAGCTGGCGGACCAGATTGCCAAGGAGATTCGTCGTCTGGCGCGCTGCCTGTCCAATATCAAGCTCAGTGTGCTCAGTGGTGGTATCTCGGCGCGGCCGCAAAACGCATCGCTCTCAAAACCGCCGCACATCATTGTGGGCATGGCAGGGCGCGTGCAGGAACATCTGGAGGCCGGCACATTGCTGCTGGACCAGCTTCGCGTTCTGGTGCTGGATGAAGCGGATCGCATGCTCGATTCAGACTTTGAACAGGCCAGCCGAGCCATCGTGGCGCAGGCTCCGGCGCAGCGACAAACCCTGTTTTTCTCGGCAACCTTTCCCGAAGCGGTGCGCAGTCTGAGCCAAAAGTTGCAAAAGCATCCGGTGGAAGCCAGCGTGGATACCGCTGCGGTGGCACCAGAAGTTGCCCAGACCTTTCACGAAGTCGAACCGCAACGTCGCTTTGACGCACTGGTTCACCTGCTCAGCCTGCATCGGCCGGAATCGGCGCTGGTTTTCTGCCACACCAAAAAGGATGCGCAGGAGGTTCAGACGCAGCTTGCCAAGCGACAGTTCTCGGTGCTCGGTCTGCATGGCGATATCGATCAGCGTGAGCGCGATGAGGTTCTGGTGAAATTTGCCAATGGCAGCTGTCGGGTGCTGGTTGCAACCGATGTCGCGGCACGCGGCCTGGACATCAAGAATCTTGCGGCCGTCATCAGTTACGAACTGCCCAAGGAGCCGGACATGCATGTGCATCGGGTCGGGCGAACCGGTCGTGCCGGCAAGAGCGGTGTCGCCATGCATCTTTTTTCCAGCAGCGAACGCTCACGCCTGACCGAAATTGAACATCGCCTCGATTTCAAAGCCGACGTGCGAAAGATTCCGCGCAGCGGCCTGGCCAATGATCAGCCTCTGCCGAGTACGGTGATGACACTCTGCGTGGACGGCGGACGCAGCGACAAATTGCGACCAGGCGATCTGCTGGGCGCCTTGGCTGGCGGCGCCGGCATCGAAAAGGACGCCGTGGGCAAGATCAATACTTTTGACACCCGCACCTATGTGGCCATCGACAAGAAAGTGATTCAGCGCGCGATGCAGGCACTGAAGGCGGGCAACATCAAGGGCCGCAAATTCAGGGTCCGCCTGATCGATTGAAGCTGCGCCGCCGGGCTGAGGGCTCTCCCCTCATGCATCGCCGCAGACTGCGCGCTAGTCTCGTGGGCTGGCCCGCAGTCGGAGTGTCTGAAGATGAGTGACAGCATCAAGGTGTGTGGAGAAGGGAGCCTTTCCAACAGTTTTCTGGGCGACACAGTGCAGGTCTGTGTTGTCAGCCGAGACTGGAAGCGAACCGTGGACGGCTTCGTCAAGATGGGCATCGGCCCGTGGCGTGTCTACACCTTTGGACCGGGCACCGTTACCGATCAGACCTACATGGGAAAGCCGCAGGAGTATTCCATGCGCCTGGCCTTGGCCACGTCCGGCAACATGCTGTGGGAAGTGATCCAGCCTCTGGAAGGGCCGAGCATCTATAAGGACTTTCTGCAGAAGCATGGTGAAGGGGTGCAGCACGTTGCGCAGTCCTGTCAGGACAAGCCCTTCGAGCAAAAGTTGGCAGATTTTGCAGCCGCCGGTTGCCCGATGATCCAGTCCGGGACCTGGCAAGGCGTGCGCTATGCCTACTTTGGAACCGACGACAAGATTGCCACCACGGTCGAGATTTTTGATTTTCCCGCAGACTTCGTTTTTCCCGAGCCAGACCTGTGGGTGCCAGGACCGCCATCCTGAGGCGCAAGCTGGGAAAACAGGAGATGTCACGCCTTGCTTCGTCCGTGAATTTGTTTGCTTGAACAAATAATAAAAAAGCGGGGCAGCCTGATGACTGCCCCGCCTCCGATGATGCAAGCCGCTCTATTTTTTGGAGCGGTTTTTCTTCCGAAACAACTTGTCCTGCTTGCCAAGTTCAATGAACTGGGTCTCGCCAGACCAGTCTTCAACGCCGTCGTTGTCGGTCACGACAAAGGTGTTGCCCTTGTCGGTTATGGCAACACCTTCGGGCTTGTCAGTGACCAGGCCATTGCTGGCCAGGAGTTCCGGCAGCAGATCAAAGACCTTCTTCTCCTTGCCGGAGATCAGGCCATCGCGCGCATCTTTCATGTCCACCTTGACCAGGGTCTTGAGCGCTGCGAAGTTGCCGGTGCGATTGTCGCGCTCGATCAGCACGTACTCGCCCTCAGGTGTGCGCGTGATTTCTGACAGGCCGACCCATGAAGCATTCTCCGGCAGTGCTGCCAGTTCCCAGGCGATGCTGTTCCATCGCGCGCGTTTTACGTCGTAGACCCAGATGCGTGAATGATTGGGTTCGCCATTGGCATTGAGACCGCCGGCATCGTCATCAAGGCCTTCACACCCGGCAGTGGTGTAGTCCCAGCCGCGCTGCTGAGCGACCAGAATCTCGTAGTTACCACGCTTGCCCGGCGCAATGGCCAGACCTTCGAACCCCGAACCCAGCGTGCCGCGATTCTCGGAAGCTGCACGGCAGGCGAGGATGTTTGCGGGCAGGCCGATCTCGTTGATCACGTTGCCGGCTGCATCGAGTTGCAGCAACCGGTTGGGGCGGCTGTCGCTGGCATTGCCCTCGCTGGCAACCCAGAGGCTGCCATCGGGGGCAATGGCAATGCCTTCCGGATCGAAATCACCGCTGCCCCCAGCGATGTTGATGGCACCGGTGACCAATGCGGGTGATCGCGCGGCATCAATCTCAAAGATGCGGCTTTGGCTGTAGTAGGAATCCCAAACCGCCAGCAGTTTGTCGCGTTTGCCGGGTTTGGCGACCATGCCTGACAGCGCCGACCATGCAAGGGCTTTGCCTTGCTCGCTCGATGACTTGATCTGCGGATACGCCTCGCCGTGCTTGCTGAGCGCGTAGATCATCACGCTGGAGCGCACGCCGAAGCTGGGGTCATCTTCTTCGCCAGAAGCGATCAGCAGATTACGCGAGGGAATGGCGAGCAGACCTTCCGGGCCCAGCGGCGCAGGCAGAACCTGCTCGAATCTGGGCTGGTCGCCGTGCAGGGTGTATACCGCAATGAAGCTGCCGCGCTCGCTGCCGACGAACAGATACGGGTCGCGACCGAAACGCGCGGAGGTCACCGACTCCGGTTCGCTGCCTTTGTTCTCGGAGCGATCCTCCGGGTAATGGCCAGACTCCACCGCAATCTTTTCAAAACGATTGCCACTGTCGTAGACAAGCTGGCCATCGCTGCTGAACAGGCTGAAACCGCGGCTGCCGCCAAACAGGTCACCTTCGTTAGCTGTTGCAATGAGATTCTTGTTGCCAATGTTCACCCAGCTGATGGCGTCGGGTTCGCGAGGCACGTCAGCGATGTTATCGGTCAGTGAAATGATGCCGTCTTCCTTGTTGTCGACGCCAAACAAATCCACGGTACCTGCGGAAAAATCACGGATCACATTGCCGCTGGCCAGATCCACCACTGCGATGTGATTGTTTTCCTGAAGGCTGACCACCGCCTGATTATCATCATTGATGTCGATGAATTCCGGTTCCGGATCATTGGGGGCATAAGTGGCAAGACCGCTGAGCGAAACATCGCGGCGACGCCAGTGCGCCGGGCCGCCGACAAGATCGACAATGACCATGTAACCCGCTGGCAATTGCGGCAGGCCGCCTTCAACGCCATCAACCGTGATGTCTTCATCACGTTCGTTTTCGATGGCAATGGCAGCGTAACGACGGTCCTTGCTGATCTTGAGCGAGTCCGGCTGTCCGCCAAGGTCGAGTTCAGAAACGATCACGCGAGTGCTCAGGTCAATCACCACCAGCTTGCCGCTGGGGCTAGTGAAAGACGCGCTGGTATTGACCGCTACAAGGGCGTAGCGATTGCCCAGAACATCTACGGACGTCGGTTCGCCGCCCACTTCCAGCTTGCCCATGGGCATGGGTTTGGCAGGATTCGTGATATCGATCAGGCCAATCTGTTGCAGCGGGCTGTCGGTATAGACCAGCGTCATGCCGTCCTGGGTGGCGGCGATGATTTCGGAAACTGTTTCATCCGAAATGTCTGCGTTGTTGGTGTAGTTGAAGAAGGTGCCGACGCGTTGAAACGCTGCCTTGTGCGCCTGTTCCGGCTTGTGATGCGACTTCTTCTTGTTGTCCTCGTGGGCCATGGCCGCGTGACTGCTGACAGTCATCATCAAGGCGGCGAGCACAGCGGTGCTCTTGGGTGAAACCATCGTGTTCTCTCCTGGGGTGCGCGAATGTGTCTGCGTGTCGTGTGCTGCGTGCTCGACAACGCTGCGCACCCTAAACACCGAATATTTAAATTCCGTGCCAATTCTGTGACACCCGGTCGGCCCGTGGGTCGGCTGAATGAGCGCCGGGCCGTGCGAGAGGGGTCGGCACTCAGCGACGCAGGTGCAGGAATTCTCCCCCTGCCGCTGATGAGGCAGAAATCCAGCACCGATCAGACCAATTTGTATCTTCGGAATTAAAGTTGACAGTGTTCTGTTAACAGTGTCTACTTATGCTATGGCCAGACCTAAACTTTCTGAAGACGCACGCGCCCTGAAGCGGGAAGACATTCTCGATGCCGCCATGACGGTGTTCGAGCAACAGGGGGGACTCGAGTCGCTGAGCTTTCGCAAGCTCGCCGTCGAGATGGGCCTCAGCTATTCGGCGTCCTATCGCTACTTTGCGAACAAGGCCGAGCTTGTTGATGCGCTGCGTGCCAGAGCGTTTCGCTGGATTGAACAGGCGATGATCAAGGAGATCGACACCAGCACCAGCCCGGACGAGCAACTCAATGCGCTGGCCGCCGCTTACATCAACGCAGGCGTCGAGCGACCGGCCCGCTACGCCCTGATGTTCTTTGAGCTCAAGGAGCAGGATCAGTCGAGCCGCTCGCTTGAGTTGAAGGCTGCCAAGCGCGACGCGCTGGATGTCTGCACCCAGGTCATCGCAGCAGGTCAGGCCAGTGGCGCCTTTCCAGTGACCATGGACCCACTCACGGCCGCACACCTTTTCTGGATTGGCGCGCACGGCGTCGTCTCCCTGCAAGTCTCTGGTCAGTTCGTGATGGGACGCAATCCGAAAATTCTGGTTCCCATGCTTGTTCGCACGCTGAGACAAGGCATGGAGCACTACAACAGCGAATCGTCTGCCCTGACGAGCAGCGTTGAATTAAAGGAGATCAAACATGGCCGATGAACTTGCCCAACGGCTGGCAGCGGATGCCAAGCCGATGCCCAAGCCACGAAAAATTGCCTTCGAGTTTCCCGACGACATCGATCCCAGCTGGATTCCGGGCGAACCGGAGTTGGCGGCCATGATGAACGGCGCCTCGCTGACCATGCCCTATCTGGAGCCCTTCCTGATCCGCACGGTGCGCGAGGCCACAAGGGATGTAGACGACGAGTTCATCACAGACAGTGGGCGCGCGTTCAACACGCAGGAGCAGTTCCACTATCAGGCGCATCGCCGATTCAATGAATTGCTCAAGGCCAAGCGTTATCCGGAGCTGGCGACTCTGGAAGATCAGATGAAAGAGAGCTATGCGCGCCTCAACCAGAAATCCCTGCGGAGACGCATGGCCTACACCGCCGGCTTCGAGTCCATGACGCTGGGCGTGACCAAGTGGCTGATCGAGCAGAGGGTGTCATTGTTCAAGAATGCTGACTCCCGCGTGGTCTCCTTTGTGCTGTGGCACATGGTTGAGGAGACCGAGCACAAGTGTGTGGCCTATGACGTCTACAAGCATCTCTATGGGCGCAGCCTGAGTTCCTATCTCGCCCGTATGATCGGTGTCTTCCATGGCTCACTGGATGTCATGTGGAATTCCATGAAGGGCTACAAGATCATGCTGAAAAAGGATGGTCGTTGGGGCAGTCTGCGTTCACGTCTGCGACTTGCGCGTCATCTCGCCAGCTTCGTTCGTCACGTGGGGCCTTATCTTCTTCGTGCTGCACTTCCGTTTCACAATCCCCGAAGTGAGAAAGATCCGCAGTGGGTGCTCGACTGGCTGGCTGCACATGACCATGCGGAGCCTGGGGAAATTCCGCTGATTGATACGCGTGATCCGGTCATGCCCATCCCATTTCCAAAACAACTAGAAACAGCGAGGACGGCTGCCTGATGAATACGCTCGACCAACAACTCCGACCCTGCCGAAGAATGCTCATCGGTCACGGGGCCCTGCTGATTCTGGCCGCCGGGGTCATCGGCTTCTGCTGGCTGTTCTTCATCATTGGTGAGATCAGCCTGTGGCCGATTCCCGGAAAGATTGACTACCAGTTCCCAGGCACCATGGACTCCTGGCGAATGGCGCACCTTGAGGCATTGATGAATGGCACGATCGTCTGGATGGTGGCTGCGATTCTCCCGCTCATCCCGCTGAGTGTGAAGGCCTTGAAACGAACCGCATACAGCATTGTCATCGTGGCTTGGTCAATCGTGATTGCATCAACACTGGACCCGCTGTTTCCAGAAAGCCGAGGCCTGATTCCTTCGAGTTCCGTGACCAACAATCTCGCCTTCGGCCTGTTCTTCGTGGGCATTGCCTTGGTGATGGGGCTCATGAGCGTGATCGCGTTCAAGGCGCTACGTCGGGAAGATCCTTCTTCTGAGTGAGGCCTGCGCTGCCCGGGAGAGCACAATGCTGACAAGCCCTGATTCGACATCTTCGTTGCTAGCCGCTGCTGAGCGTGGTCGTCTGCGCTTGCTCAAGCACGGAGCGATCATTGCGGTGATTGGTCTGCTGTCCGGGTTCGGGCTTGTCATCGCCATCCTGGAAGCCATTCATATCTGGCCTGTCACCATTCCCAGCGACGGCGCTATCCCCGGCAGCGAGCATGGCTGGCGGGTTGCGCACGTTGCGGGCGTGCTCAATGGTTTGATGATGATGATCATCGGCGTGGCCATGGTGCATGCCTTGCCAAAATTGCGCGCCCAGGCCTGGATCGTCTGGAGCATGGTGTATACCGGCTACGGCAATACGGTTTTCTTCCATCTTGCCAACATTTCCAATAATCGCGGACTCTCCGCGGGAACCACCCGTTTCGGGGAAGCAGACTGGGCTGGCGTGATGGGCTATGTCCTCGGTGCGAGTACCATTCCATTCACAATCATTGCGGTGGCCTTGCTCGGACTTGCGGCAGCACGAAGGCTTAGGGCCTGACCGCAATCCGACGTCGAGGCGCAGTTTGGCTTCCTGAGCACGCGTTTCAAACCGCATTCCAACGATCAGAACGAGGAGTACAGCATGAGCAAAGTTGCTCGCTTGCAGAAAGCAGAAGGTCCTGACCATATCCGCATCGTGGACGAAGAAGTCGGGCAGCCAGGAAAAGGTGAGGTGCGGGTAAGCATGCGCGCTGCCGGACTCAATCGGGCGGAGTGGCTGTTCATGCATGGCCAGTATTTTGAGGCGCCAAAGGCCGACTCCCTGATCGGCATGGAAGGTGCCGGCGTGGTCGAGGCCATCGGTGAAGGCGTCAGCAATGTGAAGCCCGGAGATGAGGTTTGCATTTATCCAACTTTCTCCTGCTCCACCTATGGCGTCCTCGGCGAGAGCGTGATCATTCCGGATCATGCACTGGTGGCCAAGCCAGAGAACGTGAGCTTTGCAGAAGCCGCGGCGATTGGCATGGCCTATCCCACCGTGTACGGCGGGCTGGTCACCATGGGCGGTCTCAAGTCAGGAGATACTGCTGTGATCACGGCAGCGAGTTCCGGTGTGGGTCTGGCCGGTGTGCAGGTTGCCAAGGCGCACGGCGCAAAGGTGATCGCCACGTCCAGAAGCCGCGCCAAGGCAGACATTATCAAGGCGGCCGGTGCGGATCACGTGATCGCCACGGATGAAGAAAACCTGGCTGAGCGCATCATGGAAATTACCGGTGGCAAGGGTTTTGATGTCGCTATTGATCCGGTGTCCGGCCCCTTCCTCGAAATGCTCGCAAACGCCGCCGCGCACGAAGCCCGCATTATTGAGTATGGCGCGCTGTCGATGGCGCCAGTGAACTTTCCGCTGTTCCCGGCCATTGCCAAGGGACTGCGCGTCATCGGCTTCCACGTTTGCTGGAACCTCTTTGATTTTCCCGATCGGCGCGAGGCCGCAGCTGCTGATATCAACAAGCACATCAGCAGTGGCGTCTACCGGCCCAAGCTGGATAAGGAGTTTGCCTTCGCCCAGACAGCAGATGCCTATCGCTACCTCGCCAGCAACGCGCAGGAAGGCAAGGTCATTATCCGGTTCGACTAAGGCCTGCGTTTCCTGCTCATGGCGTAGCCGAATGCATTCAGATGTTGTGCGGGAAGATGCCGCGCGGCATCTGGGTGATTTGGGCAGGAAAGCGCCCCGTAAATT
Source organism: Panacagrimonas sp. (assembly GCA_041603235.1). Classification (GTDB taxonomy): domain Bacteria; phylum Pseudomonadota; class Gammaproteobacteria; order Nevskiales; family Nevskiaceae; genus Panacagrimonas. The sequence continues at coordinate 124,042 of JBFIES010000005.1, forward strand.
GTTCTATTCCGATGTGGGCAGGGCGCTGCGATCCAGGTCTGGAATGAGCACCTCAAAGAGCGGCATATGCCCGTAGCGCAGTACGTATGGCTTGCCCTGGGTCAGGTCCTGCGATGCAAAGAAGAGCTCAATAAACAATTCATCCTTGAGGGGAAGTTCCTTCGATGAGGCATGTGCAATTTCATTTGCGCTGGCAGATAGCCGTTCCTTGCCCCGTCTGTCCAGTACGCGAATCCAGTCCGGTTTGAAGATGGCAACTGCCATCTGACTCTGCATCGCCTGCATCATTTTGGCGAAGGCTTGTGGATCGCTTGCATGCTCGGACGAGAACAGAGGAGAGAAACTTGCGGTGTCGCTAGCCGCCGCGAGCGCGAAGTTTGATGGATCAAGCTCCCCATGCACGCCATGCTCGATGCCGCTAAAGGAAAACCGCACTCTCACGGCCTTCTCGGAATTCGCTGGATTGTCGCTGCCGCTGGGTATGTCCAGATACGGTAGCGGTGCCAGCGCAATATCATGTAGTTCACCGTGCACATTGCCGGGCAGTTTCACGGCGACGTTCTTCGAGACTTTGGCGAAGACGCGCAGCGCCAAGAGCTTCATGAGCTTGCCGACAAGATAGAAGAATCCGACAACCGCCAGCACCATGCCGATGACTCGTGCGAGCAGGGGCAGGGGCTGCAGCAGGTCCGCTGCAAAGTTCAGCGTCAGTCCGAACAGCAGCAGTACTACGATGATCGGCAGCAGGAATTTTGCTAACACTTTGTCTCCATCATGAGTAAGGGCAATTGGGGCGCCCTGACGCGAATCAAGCAGCCTGACTGCGACGCCAGGCCTGATAGCCGAGTACCACCAGTGCAACTTCATAAAGCTCTACCGCAGCATGGGCCACCGGAATCGGGGCCAGATAGAACATGCCGAGCATCGCCGGCCACTGCACTACAAACAAGGTGGCCACCACGCTCCGCATGAAAAATTTGGGCGCTGCGGCAACGATCAGTACTTCGAATACAAAGAGCTTGATGCAGAAGTTCAGGCCGGCCTGTGCTTGCAGGCCCGTCAGTATGTCGTCCAGTCCATCGGCGCCCCAGTTGTAGTGCGTCCAGTAAGCCAGATGCGGAAAGTAGGGCAGTGCTGCACCCACTAGCAGGTAGCCGCAACCCCATTTCTCAGAACGATTCCCGTTCTGGAAAAAACTGACGGCGTGTGCGGGAAACGCGCGCAATTCATTCCAGCCCGGCCCCGAAGTGCGCAGACACCAGCCAGCATGTGCAATGCGTGCAATACAGAGCAAGACCCGCAGTCCGGTCAAGGCAAGTGCTTCTCCATCAAGGCCCTTGAAATGAAGTGCCGCGACCAGAATCAGAAACGAGATGCCGCTGCTGAAGCGAAACAGATTGAACCAGTGCCGCTTGCTGCGTGGCAGAAACAGTGCGCCCAAGTCCGTGATGGCCACGAAACTGATGTAGTGCGCGACCAGCATCTGGCCGTGATCGTGATAGTCACGCCAGAACAGGCTGGTATAGAGCAGTACATCAAGCAGCAGGACGTGCAGGAAGGCGCGCTGTGACATTGCGGGCGTACTTGCAGCGGGTGTCACAGGATCAGCTCAGGCCGTGCATGGTGAGGATGGATTTGGCCATCTCCGGCCCCTTGTACTCTTCAATGAAGTGTCCGATGTCGGGAAAAATCTGCGTGTCTTCCTTGATTCGGGGCAGGGCTTCCTGCCACTGGGCGATGACTGAATCCTTGCCGCAGGCGTCCCACTGACCGAAGTATCCGCTGATCGGAATGTTCCGCCCCTGCGGCCCCCATTGCGCGCTGATGTTGTTCTGAATCCGCTGATAGAAAGCATGGTTGTCTTGCGTTCCGTGCCGCGCGTCTTCGTAGCGGTAGCCATGGCCCCAGAACGGTGTCTGCCGCACGTTCCGCTTTGAGCTTCTGGCATTGGCCTTGGTCCGGACCATTTGTGAGAAGACGTATTCCGGCTGGTCCTTGGCGATCTTGTTGCGAGCGTGTCGGCTCAGCCAGCGGGAGACATTGCCGGTAAACGACAGCGTGCCCTGAGGGGAGGCATTGCAGACCACGGCCGCGGCGACGCCGCCCCAAAGCGAATCCGGAATCAGTTTCGCGGTGAGGTACCAGGGCAGCCAGGGGAATGGATAGTTGGTGTAGGTGTAGCCATCAGACGGCATTGGAAAGACGGTGGTGTTCATCACCAGCATCGCGTCCACGCGGTCCGGGTCCTGAATCAATGCGCCAATGCCGATCGGCCCGCCCCAGTCGTGGGTGACCAGCGTCAGGTTCTGAAGATCGAGGTGGCGAACCAGCTGCAACACGTTATTCGCATGATGAAAATCCACCATCTCGAAATCCGCCTGGTCCGACAGCCCCAGGCCGATGTGGTCCATGGCCACGATACGAAGCGGCTGTCCCGACGCGATCAGCGCATCCCTGATCTTGCGGTAGGTGTAGGAGCACTCCGGGTTGCCGTGCACGAACAGCACGGTTGCCGCCGGCGTCTGCCCGGGGCAGGTCTCGAAGTCGTAGTAAAACAGTGTCTTGCCCGCGTCCAGGCCGTCAGGAATCTTGAACCATTGCTCGCTACCGGCAGGTGCGTAGTCGGCGGGCGGATCTTGCAGCGGAGAATTGCTGAGTACTTGCATGATGTCGATCTGATGTGTGCGGGCCCACATCATAACCACAGCCACCTGTGCCCCCCGCCGCAAGATAGGCGCATTCACCCTAATTGCCGGTGGTGCCCCTGCGTGAAAGGATGTGTCGGATAAATGAGAAAGCGTGTGCGATCAAGGCTGCGCTCACGGAGGAACAATGACGGACCATCTGTCGCAGGCGTTGCGGCTCCCCTGCGGGGCCAGTCTGCCGAACCGACTGGCCAAGGCGGCCATGACCGAAGGACTTGCGGATCGCTATCTGCGAGCCACTCCAAAGCTGTGCCGGCTCTACGAGCGCTGGTCCAATGGCGGGGCCGGCCTGCTCATTACCGGCAACGTACAGATCGACAAACGGGTTCTGGAGCGCCCCGGCAATGTGGCAATTGACGGCAATGGCGGCATCAGAGAGCTGGAGAATTGGGCTGAGGCTGGTACCTACAACGGCAATCATCTTTGGATGCAGATTTCTCATGCCGGCCGACAGGCCCCCTGGTATGTGAGCTGGGAGCCGCTGGCGCCGTCGCCGGTGCAGCTCGATATTCTGGGAACCTATCGCAAGCCGCGGGCCGTCACCGAAGCCGAGATCAAGGAATTCATCGCGCGCTGGGCCATGGTCGCCGGTGTCGCAAAGGATGCGGGGTTCACCGGGGTGCAGATTCACGCAGCGCACGGCTATCTGCTCAGCTCCTTCCTGTCGCCGGTGGTCAACCAGCGCAGCGATCAGTGGGGTGGCTCGCTGGAGAATCGCTCGCGCTTCCTGATCGAAACCATTCGCGCGGTTCGCAAACGCGTTGGCCCCGATTTCCCGGTGGCCATCAAGCTCAATTCCGCGGATTTCCAACGCGGCGGCTTTGCATTTGAAGATTGCCTGAAGCTGGTCGAGACCCTCAATCAGGAAGGTCTGGACCTGCTTGAAGTTTCCGGCGGAAGTTACGAGCAGCCCCGCCTGCTGGGTTACGAAGGCGATGCGAAGAAGGTCGAAGGCGAGTCATCCACCGCCCAGCGCGAAGCTTACTTTCTCAAGTATGCGAAGCAGGTTCGGGCCATTGCGAAGATGCCGATCATGGTGACTGGCGGTTTCAGAAGTCGTGAAGTCATGGTGCAGGCACTGGAATCCGGTGACGCCGATGTCATAGGTCTGGGTCGTCCCTTGTGCGGTGATCCGGAGCTCCCCACAAAGTTGCTCGAGGCCGAGGTGACAGAGGCGCCGCGCTACGAGTTGTCGCTCAAGGTCTTCAACGGCAATCAGCAGAAGCCCATGTCGCGGCTCTGGCCGATCCAGGTTTTTGGCCAGCAAGCCTGGTACTTCATGCAGATTTTCCGCCTCGGTCGCGGGCTTGACGCCAAGCTGAGTCTGAAGCCGATGATCTGTTTCATGCGCTATCAGTTTGATGAATTCCTCCGGGCCGCCTTGTTGCGCAGGCGCAAGGTTCCCGGACCATCTGAGCAGGTGTCCCATGTCCGCAGTACTTGAAGAAGTAGATCGCCTGAAGCCAGAGCAGGTATCAGGTCCGCGCCGCATTGCAGGGCGCGACTCCAAATTGCCGGAGTGGCTGGTTGAAGAGCGAGAGGTGCCAGAGCGGCCGCGTTTTGACAGTGCTGTCATCATTGGCAACGGTCTTGCCGCGCTGAGCTGTGCGGCCCGGCTTGCACGCAGCAAGGCGTTTTCGGGAAAAGTGGTGATGATGGGCAAGCCTCCGGTGCCGAGCCGTCGGCTGCTCGCAGGGCTGACGTTGCGCGCACGCTCCCTGGATTATTTCTCTGCTTGCCTGGGCATTAGCCGTGCGAGCTTTCTCGCCGAGCTTTATCAGGGGCACGATCGTGAAGTCGCGGCGCTGGAGCAGCGTGTGGCGCGCTACGAGGGCACAGGCTCCGGGCCCTACACATTTGGCAAGCGCGGATTGTGGATGTCGCGCTGGAACCACAAGGGGCGAGTGGTCTGCTACGGCGTTCGCAACTCACATCTGGTGGATACCATCTACCGCCTCATGGATCACCTGGATGTTTCATGGGTGGATGCCAAGCCTGCTTCCATCAGTGATTGTCGTGACATTGCCAAGGGGCGCAATCCGATTGTTATCAATGCCACGCCCATGCCGCTGGCCGGCACGGGCGTAGTACCGGCCAAGCCAAAGAACTTTGTCGTGGCTTCGCAGATGTTGTTCAGCAACGAGCGTCAGCGCGAGAAAGGCATCCTGCCGCCCAATACGAGTTTCTTCACGGCGCGTCGCAGGGCGGGTCGTGCAGATGCGTCGGTGTGGTATCCGGTCTGGGATCCTCTTTCCCCGACGGCGCGCTTCTATGGCATTACCTATCGCATCGTCAAAGCAGGGGAAGGTCTGTACAAGGAAGCTGAGATCGATATCCAGACCAGTCACCTCTACGGCCTTTCCGAGGCATTGGGTCTGTCGCCAGTAGACCCGGGAGAGACGTTGGGTACTGCGATGGTGCCCTGTTCAAACTGGAATGATGTGCATCAGCACACGCCGGGCTATTTGCATCTGGGCAAGCTCGCCAATCTGGGCACGCCCATCATTGCAGGCGATGGCATGGCGCGCGCCGGTAACGCAGCCTTTGTAGCCGCCGAGGCGCCGCTTGCGGGTGAAGAAGTGCAACCCATGGTCAGTCGTGCGGCACGTGGCTGGGCGCAGCGCAATCGCCTGACTCATCACGCGTTCACCAGCCTGAGCCTGTTTGCCGATCTGGGGCTGCGGGTCATGCCCGGAACAGCACTGAATCTGATTCAGGACTTTGGTGAAACCTGGGCAGGCCTGGAATAGGGCGGCACTGCAACGGGGCCTCAGTTGGCTTGTTGCTCGAGAGCTTTGCAGCGGGCAACGAAGACCGGTGGTATCGGCGAGACTTTCCTCGTTCCTGCCTGCAGGAAAACGAATCCGTTTTTGCCTGAGGCCACTTCTCGACCGCTGAGGTTCTCAAATGCCTGCCAGTAGATGTCGCATCCGTACTTGTTGAAGTCTGCGGTGCCAACGTGGAAGGTCAGTACCTCACCGACAAAACCTTCCGATCGATAAATCGCGGCGTTGTCGGTGACGGTGGTGTTCAGGCCTTCGACATCGTCCTGTCGATAGCCGAGCGCTTCAAAGAATCGACGGCGCACTTCGGCCCACAGGACAAACACCTGCGCGTTGTCCAGATGACCGCCGGGGTTCATGTGGCTGACATGCAGGCTCAGCTCTGTTCGGAACGGCAGATGTTCTGGAAGTTCTATGCTCAGTCGAGCCATGCAGCACCGCGCTGTTGAGTGGTAAGAATCAAGGGGTGTGAAGCCTGCCGCTGGAGCGACGATGTATCAAGAATCGCGCTTTGCCAGCAGATCAAAGCTTTCGAGGTCACGAACCTGTGCAGCAGCTCTCTGGATCCAGACTTTCCACATCTGATCGCCCCGTTCCGTTCGTTTCACGGCGCCCAAACCGAATACGCCAACCTGCAATGCGTGAATGGCCTGCAGGCGATAATCGTTCCAGCATTGTTCTGCACTGTAATCGCTGACGCCGTTGCCCAGCAGGCACTGGTGATAGTGCTTGATGAGATCACGTTCACTGTTGCGCCGCGCGTCAATCTCCATGCTGGTTCCCATCCAGTGCGCCACATCAATAGTGCCGCGGCCAAAGCCCAGGCCCTGCCAATCGAGCACGGTCACAGGATGCGTGCCGTCCTGCGTATCGAACAGAACATTGTCGGCTCGAAGGTCGCTGTGCCACAGGCACTGTGGCTCACTGAATACGGCCTTCCACTGTGGCACCAGTGGAATCAGTTTGCGCGCCTCTTGCAGGTCGGCCTCGGGTACCAGGTCGCCGCAGAGTTCAGGAAAGGTTTCAAGTACCTGGGCAAAGTTGTCGCTCACCTGGGTGAATATGTTGACCGGCCCCTTCAACCACTGCTGCTGCGCAAGCTTCGCATCGTGCCAGCTTGCGGCGTGCAGAGCCGCGGCCTGTTCCAGTACCCGGGCGGACTCGTCGGCATTGCAGCCCTTGATCTGGTCGACGGCGCGCGCCGGGGCCAGGTCTTCCATGAGCAAAACGAAATCCGTGGCATTGTCATCCAGGTGCGCGTGGATGGGGCGCGGGATGGACATGGTTAATCCCGGCGCAAGCTCCTGATAGAAGCCGATCTCATTTCGGTAGTAACCTGATGTCCTTCCAAACTCGCGGCTCGTGGCATCGGCAGAGGCGAACTTGCCGACTACCGTTGCGGGGCCTGCACCGGTCGGCTCGTAACTCAGGCTGAAGCGATAGGAATCGCCGAGCTGGCCAGTCCCACAAGTCTGGAATTGGACATCGGTCACCGTTGCAGTCTGCAGCAGTGCGCTGGCCCGGAGGACTTGCGTCATCCATTCCGGGCTGACATCTGCTGCGCAATAAACGGGTCTTATTTTGCTCATGTTGATGTTGATGTCTTGAGGGTGGCCCGCGTCAGAATCAGGACGTGTGTGACTGAATGAACTGACCCAAGCGGTCTATTGCACTCACGGCCTCGTCCAGGCGGTTGGCAAAAATCTGGTACACGTGAATCTGCCCTTCTGCGATTTCGATCTGAACATCGACGCCGGCTTCCTTCGCGCGTGCGGCAATGCGCCGGCTGTCATCGAGCAGGGTTTCGCGATCACCGACTTGAATCAGCATCGGCGGCAAACCGCTCAGATCGGCGTACAACGGCGATGCCAGCGGCTGCCTCAGGTTGCCGTCTGTTACGTAGAGGTCAGACAGTTGGCGTGTCAGTTCACGTTGAACAATAGGATCGACTGCAGCCTTGCTCTCCATGGTTTCCCCGGAGCATTCCAGATCTACCCAGGGTGATAGCGGCGTTGCGCAGGCGGGACGCGGGAGGTTCTTGTCCCGAATGGAAAGCAGGGTAGCGAAGCTCAGGCCACCGCCCGCCGAATCTCCACTGATGGCGATACGGCCCGGTTTGAAACCCTGATCCAGCAGCCATTGATAGGCGCTGACGGCGTCATCGACCGCAGCCGGAAATGGGTGCTCCGGTGCCAGCCGATAATCCAGCAGAAAGACCGTCGCCTTCGCCGCCCTAGACAAGAACTCGCCCAGATCCCGATGCGAGACGGGCGAACCAAACACGTAACCGCCGCCGTGCAGATACAGGATGGCACGGTCTGGTTCGGCACCCTTGGCTGTAACTTTCAGCGCGGGGACGCCGCCGGCATCCACTTTCTCCGTTGCGGCGCCGACCGGGCAGGGCGTCTTGGAAAAAAGATCATCCCAGTCCTGGCGCATCTTCTCCATGGGCGTTTCCGGCTCCCATGCGCCGAAGCAGGCCTGAATATCGCTGATGATGACGTCTAGCTGTTGTGCCGACATGGTTTCTCTCTCCTTGATTTTAATGTGTACAGCCTTAACCAAGGTTAGCAAAGCACCAAACGCTAACGGTCACGCGAAACGACGACCAGCGTGGACTGCTGTCCAGATAGTGACAATGCGTACTTGTTTGGGCAGTATGGATCAAAAGCAGTTCAAAACAAAAAACAATCTAATGGGGGAGAGATCCATGGATTCGGGAAAGACCAACACCGCCATGATCAAGGCGTTTGCCTGGTCGGGCATTCTGCTGGTGATCTGTCTGGGCGTGACCCAAGGCTTGGTCATGGGCTTCATTCCACCGCCCTCTCCGACTCTAAGTCCGGAAGAGCTGGCACAGATTTTCATTGATCGGAAAATGCAGATACGCATCAGCACCTTTGCTCAATGCATCTGTTACACCTTCTACGGGACCTGGGCCATTGGCATCACCATGTTCATTCGTCGCATGGAGCGGGGTCTGCCGGTTCTGACCTACGCCAGCATCGCCAACGCCGGCGGCGGCTATGTCTTCTTCCTGCTTATGCCTATTACCTGGGCGATGCTGGCGTTTCGCCCCGAATTGCTGGACCCGCGATTCATCCAGATCATGAACGACTGGGTCTGGTTCATCTTTATTCTGAGCTGGCCACCGTTTGCGTTCTTCATGATTTTTATCGCCATCGCCATATTTCGCGATCACAACGTGCCAACGATCTTTCCGCGCTGGGTGGCCTTCTTCAATCTCTGGTGTGCGGTCCTGATCATTCCCGCGGCCTTGATCGAGTTTTTCAAAACGGGGCCGTTCGCCTATGACGGCATGATCTCGTTCTGGTTCATCTACATCGTGTTCTTTGGCTGGATGATGTTGATGAGCGTCCTGGTATTGCGCGCCGCCAATGATGAAAAACGTCGTCAGGCCATGACATCAGGCACTTAAGCTTGCGACCAGGGAGGTCGCAATACGTTCGGAGCCGTCATCTCCGGGGTGAAGGCCGTCGGGGAAGTGATGTGTATCGCCGGGAGCCAGAGAGGGGCCATCAATGACACTGGTCAACGGGTCGCTGGTTGTCGAAATCGTCTCTCGAATGATCTGGCGGTAGGCTTCCAAGGAAATGGGGCGGTCGATCAGGCTGTGTGTTGGTGTCACGCAATACAGTCGCGTCGCAGGGGACAGTGCTCGATAGGTCAGCACCCATTGGAGAAATCGAGAGCGAAACCGATCGAGAGGGATCTGACGGACGAAGTCATTTGCGCCAATCATGTAGGTGGCGACATCAACATGTGCATCTGCATACGCGCGGGCCGTTTCCGGGAGGCAGGGATATCCGGCGTAACCGCCATTGATGATCTGCCACTGCTTCATGCGACCGAGCAGGAAAGGCCAGCTTCTTTCTGAGCGGGAGGCTCCCAGACCCTGCGAGATCGAATCTCCGAAAATGCCGCAGCGAAGCGCTGGGCGCAGTGGAGGTTTCATGAGCATGGCCTGGCCATCTAACGTCGTCCCAAGGAACTCGACCCCAGCGCTAAGCGGTAGCAGAATTTCAATGATCCGGACATAGGCATCCGGAAATTCCAGCGGGACAACGATGTCGCCAGCGTCTCCCCATTCCCGTTCAAACGTGGTCCAGACCTCGCCATTGACCAGCACGGTGCCAACGCCGTTGAAAATCACATGCGAACTGATTCTGGCTGAGTAGCGAAGGGAGATGCCGACCCTTGCAGAGTCAGTTGCGAATCGGATACGAGACCCGGGATTGACGTGCATGAGCCCGTGACCATCTTCGATCATTCGAGTAAATGCAGCCGCATCCTCCGAAACGTCCGAAGAGAAATGATCGCTGTAATCGTACGCCGTGTGGTCTGGCGAGTAGTGCCGCTGCGGGATACTGGTTGCAGACCCCTTCGGGGCACTTGAGGCAGGCGCAGTCGAGCCACCACCTGAGCTGCATCCAACCAGGCCCAGGGCCATCTGTGCCTGCAGTGCGATCAACACGCGGCGACGCGTCGATGGGTAGTCGCTGTGCGTATTGACTGACTTTGGATTCGCGAGGTGCCCCTTCTGCTGGCGATCTGTACTGAGCATATAGTTCTCATTTAAACGGTTATGCACAGTACTGTATCGATCGTCACAGAAAAGGCCCGAAGCCAACCGATAAATGGTGCGAATCGTGGTGGTGACCGGGCAGTTTAAAAATATAGGTTATATTTTTCAATGTATTACGAATCAAGGCGGTTGACGGCGCTGAGTCACTATCAGGGCGGTTGTAGAGGCTCCGGCATGGTGGCCAACCTTGAGTCACGAAATATCACGGTCCTGACGACGCAGGCCCGCCCGACCGTCGCATCCTCGCGGGCCGCTCTGGGCTAACTAGGGCGCTTGCGTCATCGCGACGTCTATTCGTGCATCCACTGGTCCTGAGCACGCCCATCGATTGCTGCGACATCTCCACGCAGTCAGGGCTGTGTCGTGCAAGGGTGATGATGTCCTGACCGATGCCCCCGACCCAAGAATGGGCATGCCACCGATCCAGGGCATTACAAAATAACTTTGCGACATAGTGTCAAACCGATACTATGTCCGAACGACGCAAACACGACGGTCATTCCGCTGGAACGGACTTGGCGGAGCACCGTAAAAGAGCGGTCAGGTCGAAAGGTGATCGGCCTGAGTATCTGGAAAAGAAATGAAGCGAGTCACCGATTCGAACGCGAATTGATAAAGCTATGACTCAAGAGAGGGGCTAAATGGAATACGGGCGTTTTCAATCTGGAACAGGCTTGGGCGCCATGTCCAACCAGCAGCGGCGGACAACAGGGCGACTCGCTCCTCGAACGAATGCTTCCACGCATGACTGAAACAAGCTGCACACAGCCGGGATTCGGTCGTTTCATTCGTGGACAGGTCGCCCGCCGGGTCGGTCTGAAGGCAAACGCCCTGCAAGGCTGTCGGGCATGTCATGCATCGTCGGCATGCAGTCAGACCAACGTGGATGTCTAGAAGCGATGAGGCGCCTCAATCCAAGGGCTTCTCAGGCGAAACCTGAGGCCCGATCGTTCAGGCGCCTGCCTGGACCGCACTAACAACACCATTACAAGAGAGGAGAACTTCATGAATTCAAGCGCAGACATGCCGTCCGGTGATTTCCACGCCAAGAACCTCTATTCGCCAGAGGTCATTGCGAATCCATATCCCTATTACGATTTGCTGAGAAGCAAGCCGATCCAGTACGGCCTTGAAGACTATCCGCCCGGTACTGTCCCGGGTCAGGACAAGCCGATACCGGCCTGGGTCATTTTGACGCACGAGCACGTCGCGCAGGTTTGCAAGAATCACCAGGCCTTTTCTTCACGTGACCGCATGCAGGAAGCATCTGAGGCCCCAAGCTTGATGCTTGTGAATCACGATGATCCGAGGCACAAGGAACTTCGCAACATCGCGCAGAAGGCTTTTACGCCCAAGCGCGTTGAAAGTGACGTCTCACCGTGGCTCAAGAAGACGGTTGACCACATGCTGACGCAAGAGGGCGATGGCTATGTGGACTTCATGGCCAATCTCGCACCTGACCTGCCAGCACGATTTATGACCAAGCTGCTGGGCACGCCTGAGCAGGACCACAAATTGTTGAGACGCTGGGCCAACGCGTTCATGGTCACCGCTGACTTCACCCTTGCTGAGCGCAACCAGTGCAACAAGGAGTTGTTCGAGTACTACACCAACGCTGTTGCGGAGCGCTACAAGACCATCGAAAAGGGAGGGGCGCTGGGAGACGATCTTATGACGGCCTTCATCCTCGCTGAGTCAGAGGGCAACAAGCTGACCAAGGACGAAGTTGTGCTGTTCTGTATCACTCTGGTCGTGGCGGGTGCTGAAACAACCGGTTATCTGCTTGGCAATCTGGTGGCGACTTTCGTCGAACGGCCTGATCTGTTTGATGCCCTGAAGCAGGACCGCAAGTTGGTGCGACCTTACATTGAAGAGAGTCTGCGCCGCGATGGTCCCATTCAGCGTCTGCATCGCGAATGTGTCATCGACACGGAAGTTGGAGGTCAGATGATCAAGGCCGGTGAATGGGTTGCTGTGTTTTTTGCTTCCGCCAACCGCGATCCTGCTGTCTGGGAAAAGCCCGATGAGTTCATTCTGAAACGTCCAAATGTCGGTCGTCACATGACTTTTAGTCACGGCATCCACCATTGCATGGGCGCTGGGATTGCAAGAAACGAAGCCGAAAAAATGCTCAATGGCATTCTGGACCGGTACAGCGCAGTAGAAGCGGGCAATGGTCCCATGGTTCGCCAGCGTGGTGGCCTGCTCAACTACGGGCATGAGAAATGCCCGGTCAAGTTTGTGCCCTGACCGCTACTGACCGCAACGAGAAAACATCAGGAGAGATTTACTTATGTCTGCAGAGACAAAAAAGGCCGTTGAGGCGTACTACGCGGCAATTCATGCAGGTGATTTCGAGGCACTGTTCAATGTGCTCCACGATGACTGCACCATTGAGTACTACGGCCCGGCCTCCATCCCGTTTGCCGGATTTTTTCGAGGTAAGGAGAAGTGCAGGATTTTCTTCGGTCATGTTGCCAATGATGTAGATATTCTGGAGTTCTCTCAGAAGGAGTTTCTGTACGACGGCAACAATGCCGCCATCACAGGAAGGCTGATCCTCAGGTTTCATAGTACGGATCGTGTCTATGACTCCGAATACGCCCACATCATTGAAGTCAAAAACGGCCAGGTGTTGCGCTTCAGGGATTTCCAGAATTCAGCCAAAGCGGCGGCTGTCTGCGAAGCGCTAGAGACGCCAGAACGCTAGAAACTGCCGGCAGAGAAATCTGCTGATTAATTGCGCGTCCCATTCCGGCAATTGATCGGCGGTCCTCTTGCTGCTCCAACGTGCACCACTGACCGCAGCAGACGCAGGATACGTACCCTTGTGACGTCAAAATGGGGCGACTGCACAGCCTGCCATTAGCGGAACTTAATGGACGGTTCTGCGCTACTGCGGCCATCCCACATACGCGGCCAGGCGCAGAAGCTTCCGTCGCGCTTGCATTTGGACGCGGAACTGAATGCGTACTCGCAACGGCGCTTTGACGCCCTCAACGAGGTTGGCCCAGAAACCTTATCGAAGTGCTCAGGCGAAGTTTCGGGCGGTTCTCACAATGTCTCCAGCGTCATGGCTGACGGGTCGGCCCCGGAACGGCTGTTGCGAGTTTCGCCAAGCAGACTACGCGCTACCGCCTCAGCAACCCGGATGCCGTCAATGCCGGCAGACATGATGCCTCCGGCGTAGCCCGCGCCTTCGCCGGCGGGATACAGGCCAGCCACATTGCTGCTCTGGCAATGATGATCGCGGACGACACGCAGCGGCGATGACGTGCGGGTCTCAACCCCGGTGAGAACGGCGTCGGGCATTGCGAAGCCTTTGATCTGTTTGTCGAAGGCCGGCAAGGCTTCGCGAATGGCTTGGATGGCGTAATCCGGAAGCGCAGCAGACAGATCGCACAAGTTTACGCCCGGTGTATAGCTCGGCTGGACACGACCGAACTCGGCGGAAGGCTTTCCTGCCATGAAATCACCGACCAACTGTGCGGGTGCGTTGTAGTCCTCGCCACCCAGAATAAAGGCGCGAGACTCCAGCTCTTCTTGCAGGGCGATACCCGCCAATGGACCGGCTGCCGCACCCCCAGGAAAATCGTCAGGCGAAATGCCGACCACGATTCCCGCGTTGGCGTTGCGTTCGTTGCGGGAATGCTGACTCATGCCGTTGGTGACGACGCGCCGCGGATCGGAGGTCGCAGCGACAACGGTGCCGCCTGGGCACATACAGAAACTGTAGACCGAGCGACCGTTGCCGGCGTGATGGACGAGTTTGTAGTCGGCAGCACCGACGAGCGGATGCCCTGCAAATTTTCCCAGTCGCGCTTCATCAATCAGTGATTGCGGATGCTCGATGCGAAAGCCGATTGAAAATGGTTTGGCCTCCATGTGGACGCCGCGAGCATGGAGCATGCGAAATGTTTCACGAGCGCTGTGTCCAGGCGCGAAGATGACATGGTCAGAAAACAAGGTCTCGCCCGAGCCGAGGACCACCCCGCGCATGCGCCCGTCTTCGATCAGAACATCAACGACCTTGCTCTGAAATCGAACTTCGCCGCCGAGTGCTTCGAGCTCCTGTCGCATGCGGGTGACGACCCCGGTGAGTCGGAAGGTTCCGATATGCGGTTTACTGACATACAGAATCTCGGGGGGTGCGCCGGCTTTGACGAATTCCTGGAGTACCTTTCTGCTGCGATGCTCAGGATCCTTGACCTGGCTGTAGAGCTTGCCATCGCTGAATAGACCGGCGCCGCCTTCGCCGAACTGGACGTTGGATTCAGGGTCGAGTGTTTTCTTCCGCCAGAGATTCCAGGTGTCTTGCGTGCGCTGACGCACCGGCTTACCTCGCTCCAGAACAATCGGCCGAAACCCCAGTTGAGCCAGCGTCAGCGCAGCGAACAATCCGCAGGGTCCGAATCCAATCACCAGCGGACGATTGTCGAAACCTTCAGGCGCTGCCGCGGTGGGGTGGTACGCAATGTCAGGTGTCGGTCCAATCTTTCGGTCTGTTTTGAATAGGTCCAGCACACGTGCCTCGTCGCGCACCTGGCAGTCCACGGTATAGACGAAGCACAGCTCCGCATTCTTCTTGCGTGCGTCGTAACTGCGTCTGAACACCGCGAACTCAATGAGAGCGCCCTCGGGCAATTTCAGCCGGGTCTGAATAGCCCGGCCAAGGGCATCCGGTGGGTGCCCAACCGGCAGCGAGAGTTCCGTGATTCGCAACATGGTGGGGCGGGGTCGGTTCAAACGCCCTAGCGGCGCCGCGCATCATCCACCGAGGAGGCCGGCCAAATCAATGCCTTTATTACGGCCTTTCTCTTGCGGAACTGAGGCCTTGAAGTTCTCCTTATCGGCGAACATGTTCTTGATCGACGCTGCTCCCATCTGGTTTCACCGAGCGATCTCGGCGAAGCAAGAACCCTCGCTGCGCCCAAGGCATTCGGCCTTCGGGAGGTTCGGATTATTGCTGCGTTTGGCAGGTCGATTTCGCAGGTCTTATTTTCACTCTCCGCCGCATCCGGGCACAGCGTCCTCCCGATCTCGCAGCAAAGCGCCCAACCTGCCATCGCGATAGGGCAGGAATTCACACAGAATTTTCTGAATTGTCCGTCGGTGATGCAGTTAGGCCGGGCCAAGGGTGTGGCCCTTGGTGGGCGCCAGGGACCAGCGGTATGTGCAGCTCAGGAAAACCGTTCTTGGTCTGACCAGATCAGCCGCAAAGCGCAGCATGGAAATATGCGGTGGCGACACGGCTTGCTCGATCAGTCGAACGATAGGCTGGTACTGCGTTACAAAACGGAATCGGTTCGCTTAGCGCTGATGGCAAAGCCCATCATTTCAATATTGAGCAGCTCCTCACCTGCATTGCCTAAACCGGTAGCGCGTTCAAGCTGAGTCGCAAGCGCCATCGGTCGGGCGCTCTGGGCAACGTCGAATTCTGTTGCACTTGGCTCAGCAGGCTATGTGGCTGGTTCAAACTCTACGAGTTCAGCACCTTCTGCAACCTGCTCGCCGACTGCCGCGAAGAAAGATTTGACGGTGCCGTTCGAAGGCGCGGTCACGGTGTGCTCCATCTTCATGGCTTCCATCATCAGAATAGGATCACCCTTCTTTACAGTTGATCCGGTTTCGGTGAGGTGCGCCAGAATTTTTCCAGGCATGGGCGCTGTCATGCCGCCATGGCTATCCTGTTCCTGGTCCGCCGCAGCCAGCGGATCGTGTCGCGACACCACCCAGTGCTGGTTGTCGCAGAAGACATTGATGCGGTCCTGGTCTGCGAACACTGTTGCGTTGAATGTTTCGCCCGCGCGCTGAAAGCGCACGTGGCACCCGTCGATGTCGAGTTGCTCTATGGCGTTGTTGTCGAGTTCGATTCTGCCCTCGACGTAGTGGAGTTCTACCACTCGCTTTGCGTCACCCCAAAGCCAGCTGACAGTGTTGCTCAAGCCTGTGTTCAAGCGCCAACCGTCAGCTTGCGACCACGGGGAATCGGGCTCGCCATCATGGGCCGCGCTGCCGTGACTCTTCAATTGGTTCTGATGATTCCACCACAGTGTCGCGGCGTGTAGCGCTGTGTCTGGCAGTTGGTCCTGACTGCTCAGCAGCGCGTCGCTTTCGCGTGCTATCAGACCTGTATCCACAGAACCGCTTCGGAACTCGGGGTGCCCTACCAGCCGGGAAAGAAACGCAATATTGTTGCCCACGCCCACAATCTGGAATTGTCCAAGTGCGGCTAGCATGCGTTCGATTGCCTGCTCGCGTGTTGCGTCCCAGACGATCAGCTTGGCAATCATCGGATCGTAGTGCGGTGAAATTTCATCGCCCTGGTCGATGCCGGTATCAATGCGCACATTGGCCGACAAGCTGGGCGGACGATAGTGCCGCAGTTGGCCGATGGACGGCAGGAAGCCCTTCTCCGGCTCCTCGGCATAGACGCGCACTTCTATGGAATGTCCGTTGAGCGGTACCTCGGACTGGGTCAGGGGCAGATGCTCGCCTGATGCAATTCTGAGCTGCCACTCCACCAGGTCCAGGCCGGTAATCATCTCGGTTACGGGATGCTCAACCTGCAGCCGGGTGTTCATCTCCATGAAGTAGAACGCATCGTCGCTGTCCACAATGAACTCGACGGTGCCAGCGCCGACATAATTCACTGCCCGAGCAGCCTGACAGGCCGCTTGCCCCATGGCGGCACGGCGTTCTTCGGTCATGCCCGGTGCGGGGGCTTCTTCCACGACCTTCTGGTGGCGTCGCTGCGCTGAGCAGTCGCGCTCATGCAGATAAATCACATTGCCGTGTGAGTCGCCAAAAATCTGGATTTCAACGTGCCGCGGTCGTTGCAGGTAGCGCTCGATAAGAACGCGGTCATCACCAAAGCTGGAGCGCGACTCGCGCTGGCACGATGCCAGCGAGGCCTCGAAGTCTTCCGCACGCTCGACCACGCGCATGCCTTTGCCACCACCGCCAGCGGTGGCTTTGATCATCACCGGAAAACCGATGTCCTGGGCCTGCTGTTTGAGGTGTTCTGTGGCTTGTTCGTCGCCGTGATAGCCCGGAACCAGCGGCACGCCGGCATCGGTCATCAATGCCTTGGCGGCAGACTTTGATCCCATGGCGTGGATGGCGGAAGTTGGCGGGCCGATGAACACGACCCCGGCATCTGCACACGCCTTTGCAAAGGACTCGTTCTCTGAAAGAAAGCCGTACCCCGGGTGTACCGCCTCGGCGCCGGTCTGTTTGACCACGTCAAGAATGCGCTCGCCGCGCAGATAGCTTTCGCTGGACGCAGCAGGACCGATGCAATGCGCTTGATCCGCCATACGGACGTGCCTCGCGCCGGCATCAGCTTCGGAATACACCGCAACAGTCTGTACGCCCATTCGACGACAGGTCTCGATGATCCTGCAGGCGATCTCGCCGCGATTGGCGATGAGAATTTTCTTGAACATGTGCTGGGAAGTCCTGATTAGATGATTCGCTCAAATTGTGTTCTTGAAGGCGACATCACATTCTGAAGACGCCGAACTGCGTCTTTTCGATGGGTGCATTCATCGCGGCGGCCAATCCAAGTCCCAGGACGCGGCGAGATTGCGCAGGGTCGACGATGCCGTCGTCCCACAGTCGTGCAGTGGCGTAGTAGGGGCTTCCCTGATGATCGAACTGGCTCAGGGTAGGGCTCTTGAAAGCCGCTTCCTCTTCGGTGCTCCACGACTGGCCCCTGGCTTCCATGGCGTCACGCTTCACCGTGGCCAACACGGACGCTGCCTGCTCGCCGCCCATGACGGAGATTTTTGAGTTGGGCCAGGTCCACAGGAAACGTGGTGAATAGGCGCGACCACACATGCCGTAATTCCCTGCGCCATAAGAGCCGCCGATCAGCATGGTGAACTTGGGCACTTTGGCGGTGGCCACCGCCGTCACCAGTTTGGCGCCGTCCTTGGCAATGCCGCCGTTCTCGTACTTGCGGCCCACCATGAACCCCGTGATGTTCTGCAAGAACAACAGAGGGATGCCGCGTTGGCAACACAGTTCGATGAAGTGCGCGCCCTTCTGGGCGGACTCCGCGAACAGAATGCCATTGTTGGCAATGATGCCGGCGGGATAGCCGTGAATGTGTGCAAAGCCGGTGATCAGGGTGGAACCATAGCGGGCCTTGAATTCATCCAGTCTTGATCCGTCCACGATTCTGGCAATCACTTCGCGCACGTCAAAAGGTTTGCGTGTATCTGCGGGGATTACGCCGTAGACCTCTTTGGGGTCGTATTTGGGCGGTTCGCTGGACTGCATGTCCACGCCAATTTGCTTGCTGATGTTGAGGTTTGAAACGATGCGTCGTACTAGGCCCAGAGCATGATGATCGTTGTCGGCGAAATGATCGGCCACGCCCGAGATGCGGGTGTGCACGTCAGCTCCGCCAAGATCTTCGGCGCTGACAACTTCGCCGGTTGCCGCCTTCACCAGTGGTGGGCCGCCCAGAAAGATGGTGCCCTGTTCCTTGACGATGATCGTCTCATCGCTCATGGCCGGCACGTAAGCGCCCCCCGCCGTGCACGATCCCATGACGCAGGCAATCTGCGGAACACCAATCGACGACAGATTGGCCTGATTGAAGAAGATGCGGCCAAAGTGCTCCCGGTCCGGAAAGACCTCATCCTGCAAAGGCAGGAATGCGCCGCCGGAATCCACCAGATAGACACAGGGCAGACGGTTCTCGCGTGCAATCTCCTGTGCGCGAAGATGCTTCTTGACCGTCATCGGATAGTAGGTGCCACCCTTGACCGTCGCATCATTGGCAACGATCAGGCACTCACGACCCTGTATGCGGCCGATGCCCGTCACGAGGCCGCTGCTTGGTACAGCGTCTTCGTACATGCCGTTGGCTGCCAGTCCAGACAATTCAAGAAAAGGGGAGGCTGGGTCGAGCAGGGCATTAATCCGGTCGCGCACCAGCAACTTGCCGCGATCCGTATGCTTCTTGCGGGCACTGTCCGAGCCGCCGCGTGACACCTGCTCGGTTTTCTGCCGAAGGGTGTCCACCAAGCCTTGCATGTGCTGCGCATTGGTCTTGAAGGTTTCACTACCAGTACGAATCTGGGATTTGATCAGGCTCATGGAATCAAAGGGCTCTTCTAATCGATGGGGCATAGCCGCCGGAGCGGCGCAGCACGTGCACTTGCGCGATGGCGCGACTAGTTCTCGTTGAACAGCTCGCGGCCAATCAGCATGCGTCGGATCTCAGAGGTGCCGGCGCCAATCTCGTAGAGCTTGGCGTCACGCCAGAGCCGACCAACTGGAAACTCGTTGATGTAGCCATTGCCGCCCAGCGTCTGGATCGCCTGCCCGGCCATCCATGTCGCTTTCTCGGCGGAATAAAGAATGACGCCCGCAGCGTCTTTTCGGGTGGTCTCGCCGCGGTCGGCGGCCCTTGCTACGGCGTAGACGTAGGCTCGGCAAGCGTTCAGGCCCACATACATATCAGCCAGCTTGCCTTGCATGAGCTGGAACGTGCCAATCGGTTGTCCGAACTGCTTGCGATCGTGCACATAGGGAATCACTGCATCGAGGCAGGCGGACATGATGCCGAGCGGGCCACCCGAGAGCACGATGCGCTCAAAGTCCAGGCCCGACATCAGAACCTTGACCCCGCCACCTTCGCTGCCCAGCACATTCTCTGCCGGGACTTCACAGCCTTCGAACACCAACTCGCAAGTGTTGGACCCCCGCATGCCGAGCTTGTCCAGCTTTTGCGCGGTAGAAAAGCCCTTGAACCCTTTTTCGATGATGAAAGCTGTGATACCGCGCGGGCCAGAATTTGCATCCGTCTTGGCATAGACGATCAGCGTGTCTGCGTCCGGGCCATTGGTAATCCACATCTTGCTGCCGTTGAGAACGTAGTGATCGCCCCTGTGCTCGGCGTGAAGCTTCATGCTCACAACATCGGACCCTGCATTGGGCTCTGACATGGCCAGTGCGCCAATGTGTTCGCCGCTGACCAGTTTGGGCAGATACTTCTTCTTCTGCGCCTCGTTGCCGTTTTTGCGCAACTGATTGACGCAAAGATTGGAGTGAGCGCCATACGACAGGCCAATGGCAGGGCAGGCGCGTGAGATTTCCTCCATGGCAACCACATGCGCCAGATAACCCATATTGGTTCCGCCGTACTCCTCCTCCACGGTCAGCCCAAGCAAGCCCAGCTCACCCAACTTGGGCCAGAGTGCGTTGGGAAAGGCATTCTCCTGATCTGCCAGATCAGCCAGCGGTGCAATCTCCTTGGCCGCGAACCTTGCCGTGAGCTCACGCAGCTGGTCGATCTCTTCGCCAAGGTCGAAATTAAGTGAGATTGAGGGCATTTGAATTCGCTCCTGAGGGATTTTTGATGTGTGCCCGGAAGGCCGGTCTGCTTGCATCCTAACTGCAAAGTGTGAAAAAGTGAACATAGATTCACTCTGCGAGTAAAGGTTCAGTTAATGGCATACAGGCGCTCGGCTCTGATGGAGGAAAGACTCGCGGACAACCGCGATCGCATCTTGCGGGCGGCGCGCAGCCTGATTGCCAGGGGAGGCTTCCGGGAAGCCTCGATCAACGCTGTCTCAGCGAAAGCGGGTCTGTCGACTGGAGCGATATATCGGTACTTTCCGTCCAAGACCGAGCTTTTCGTCAAGGTCCTGCAGGCAGCCGTTGATCATGAGTGCGCCATTCTCACGGGCATCATCGAGGAGCAGCATCCTTCTCATGCACAGGCCCTGCAGGCCGCCGTGGAATCCTTTTCTAACCGCGCCCTGGAAGGTCCTCACCTGGCTTATGCGTTTATTGCAGAACCCGTTGATCCTGCGGTGGAGGGCCACCGTATTGAATGCCGTCAGCAGTTCAGCAATGTGTTCAAGAAAGTGGTGAAGAAAGGTGTTGCTGCGGGCGAATTTCCGCCGCAATCAGTAGACGTTGCCGCCGCCTGCATTGTCGGCGCCTTTACCGAAGCGCTGATCCGGCCGGTCGCATCCAGCCAGAAGAGCGGTGTGAGCAACAAGCGTCTGGTCAAGGAGATCGTGCAGTTCTGTGCACGCGCGGTCTCAGGTTCAGTGCCAACCTGAAGGGCCTGAACAGGCGCCTACGCTTGTCATCGTGAGAAGACCCTGAGAAAGGTTCTGATCGCGTCACCGACATTTTTTTGGATGTCTGGCAACTCAAGCAACCGAGGCAGATCACTTGAGTTGCCGAGCCGGATCGGCACTAGATCGTTGTGGGCACTTCCTGTTCGCTGACACCTGCATGCTCGAAAGTCGCCATCTCAGCGTGCAAAACGCAGGCGGCTTGCAGCAAGGGCAGCGCGATTGCGGCGCCGCTACCTTCGCCGAGACGCAAGCCTAGCGCGAGCAGCGGCCGGGCCTTGAGGGCTTCGAGCACCGCCTGGTGACCGGGCTCCGCGGATTGATGCGAAAACAACAGCCAGCGGCCTGTATCCGGTGCCATGCGGATGGCACACAGTGCGGCAACACTGGTGATGAAGCCGTCCACGAGAATGGATAATCGCCGCTGCGCTGCTGCGATCATGGCGCCGACCAGCGCCGCAATCTCGAAGCCTCCCAGGTGACGCAGAATTCTGATGGGCTGGTCCAGGGCCTCTTCGTGAAGTTTCAGCGCGCGTCCAATGATGGCCGCCTTGTGTTGCACGCCGGCTGCATCGAGCCCGGTTCCGGGGCCGGTGAGTTCCAGTGGGGAGCGCTGCAGAAGTGCGCAGGAAAGCGCGGTGGCACTGGTGGTATTGGCAATGCCCATTTCGCCCAGTATCAGCAGTTCAGCACCATCATCTGTTGCGCGCTGCGCTGCATGACGGCCCGCGTCGAGCGCCGCGCCCAGTTGTTGCAGGTCCATGGCCGGGGCCTCAATGAAGTTGGCGGTGCTGGCTGCGATGCGTTCACGCCGAACACCATTTTTGGCGCTGACCTGCCCGACAGTGCCCAAATCGATGATGTCCAGATGCGCGCCGAACTGACGAGCCAGAACACAGATGGCCGCACCGCCTGAAGCGAAGTTATCAATCATCTGTGCGGTCACGGCCTGCGGAAACGCAGAAACGTTTTCCCTGGCGACGCCATGGTCGGCGGCGAAGATGCTGATGTGTACGCGCTCCATGTTTGGACATTCTCTGGACTGCATTCCCGCGAGCCGGATCGCCAGCGCCTCGAGCGCGCCAAGTGAGCCCGCCGGTTTGGTGAGTTGGGTCTGTCGACGGGCTGCTGACCGTTCGCTGACGATATCCGGCATCGGTATAGCGCTGCTGAGCCATGCGATTTCAGCGTTCATCAGGTTTTCCTTTGAGATAGTGAGGCAGCCCCGCGACGGTCAGGACGACCGCGTCGCAGTGTTCAGCCAGCCGTTGATGCAGGACACCGGCTTCATCGACAAATCGGCGGCTGAGTTCGCCCATCGGGATGACGCCGAAGCCGGTTTCATTGCTGACCAGAATGATTCTTCCAGGCAGTTGAGGGAGCAGCCTGATCAATGCCTCGGTTTCCTCGCGCAGCAGTCCGGGCCGGGAATCGCACAACAGGTTGGTCAGCCACAGAGTCAGGCAGTCCACCAGCAGACAGCCGTCTTCGTGTGCGTGCTCACGCAGGGCTGCCGCCAGATGCACGGGCACTTCCAATGTTTGCCAGTGGGCGGGACGACGGTGGCGATGCGCCTCGATGCGTGACTGCATTTCTGCATCGCCCCGGTTCGTGGCAGTGGCGACGTAGCGCACGGCGCATCCGCTGCGAGACGCCCGTTCTTCGGCCAGACGGCTCTTGCCACTCTTGACGCCGCCGAGAATGAGACTGGCCTTGCTCATGTGGAACGAAGACTCGCGAACAGAATCCTGTAGCTCAGCTCAAGCCGACGTGCGGCGTGGCCAGTCTGTGCTCCCACAGACTGTTCATGCGATGGGTGCAAGGATGTTGCCAGTGAAGAATGCATGTCGTTCCATCGCCTGTGATTGATCCATGCTGTGAATGGGGCTGCGGGCGAGAAAGGGATTGTGGAAACCGCAGCGTGGCTCTTCATGCCGAGATCTCTTTCGCTGATAAGGGCTCGAACTGCGACTCGAGTGCGCCTGACAGACGCAGCCAGTCTGCTTCGCTGCCGGGCAGGCCGAAGCGCAGTGCATCTTCTTGGCGGAAGCGACGCACCAGGATGCCCTGCTGCGCGAAGTGACGTTGTCTCAGACGCGCTTTGGGCAGGCGCACGTAACGAAACAAGTCACAGTGGCCCATCGGACTCAGACCGTGCAGGCCAAGCAAGTGGTGCAGGCGCTTTGCGGCGTGGGCAAGTCGATGACGCTGCATGGTTTGCCACTCACGATCTTGCAGCGCTGCACTTGCGACCTCGCGCGTGGGGCCGGCCATGCGCCAGGGGCCGAGTGCATTGCGCAGTCTCGATTGCAATCTCAAATCCGTGATGACAAAGCCCGCGCGTGCCCCGGCGAGCCCAAAGAACTTGCCCAGCGAGCGCAGAACGATGAGACCCTGATCGACGCTGCCATCGATCAGCGAGGAGGACTCTTGTGCTTCGACGAAAGCTTCGTCAATCACCAGCCAGCCGCCACGGTGTGCCAGACGCACATGCCAGTTGCGCAGCGTTTGTGAATCAAAGATGCGTCCATCCGGATTGTTAGGCCGGCACAGCACGAGCACGTCAAGCCGATCCAGCTGCGTGTCGATGGAGTTTGCGTCGAGCAATGTCACCGCGTGTCCAGCACGACGCCAGGACTCGGCATGCTCGGCGTAGCTGGGCCGTAGCAGGCCCACGTTCGAGCGGGAACGCAGTGTGGGCAATGCGCGAATCGCGCTTTGTGATCCAGCGACCGCCAGTGCAGGGGCCCCGTAATAGGCTTCTGCTACTGCGTCGAGCGCATCATGTTCTTCGGGTAGACGATGCCAGCTGCGCGCGCTCGGCTCGAAGCCGCGTTCTTCAATCCATGACCAGGGACTGATACCGGTGGACAGGTCCAGCCAGTGTTCCGGCGCGATGCCCCAGCGTTGGCTGGCGCGCAATAGCTGGCCGCCGTGCTCAAGCATGCAAGTGCCATGCAATGAGCGCCTCGGTCAGGACTGCGACGGCCAGCCACAAGACAAGCGAATGTCGCACCAGACGCAGCGCGCGTTCGATATCCTGAGCCTGCGGCGCCAGCCCGTCACCGAGTACCGGGCGCTGGTGCCACTCACCCGCATAGCGCGCCGCGCCACCGATGCGCAGGCCCAACGCACCCGCACCAGCTGCCATGACCGGACCGGCATTGGGGCTGTCCCATGCCGGCGATTGCGTGCGCCAACAGTTCAGCGCCGCCCGCGTTTTGCCCAACAGTGCGTAACTCAGTGCGGTGAGCCGGGCACAAGGCCAGTTCAGAAGATCGTCGAAGCGCGCGGCTGCCCATCCAAACTGCATATAACGCGCATTGCGATAGCCCCAGCTCGCGTCCAGCGTATTCGCGAGGCGATACAGCAGCGCACCGGCGCCGCCTGCCACGACAAACCAGAACAAGGGACCAAAGACGCCGTCGCTGCCGTTTTCGAGTATCGATTCGGTAGCTGCAGGCGCGGGTTCAATGGCGGCGGAATCGCGGCTGACGATGCGGGCAGTCAGTTGTTGTGCCTGTTGCTGATCGCCTGCTGCGAGCGCTGCGGCAATCGGCCTCGCGTGATCGTGCAGGCTGCGATGACCGAGTGCGAAGTACAGCAGACTGATGTCGAGGATCAGGCTTGCCGAAGTCGGCAGCCGCATTTGCAGGTAAAGCGTCAGCGCGGTCAGCGGCAACAGCAGGATTGCTACCGCCAGCGCGCCGCGCCGTCGTGTTGGTTGGTAGATCCGGGATTCCACCTTGCTGATGCATCGCCCGAATCCCACCAGCGGGTGCCAGCGGCGCGGTTCCCCAAGGCCCGCGTCCAGCAGTGCGGCCATGATCATGCTCAGTGCCGTCACCTTGCCCTGTCCCCACTGCTTTTAGGTTCAAAGCTCTGGTGCAAGCCCAGCGCCATTGCCGCAACGAAAATTTCAAAAATGACGCGCGCATTCCGGCGCTGTTGATCACGCGGTTCGCAAACTGCATCTGCGATCAGCCGCAATTGTTCTGGAAATGCACACAAGATCATTGCAGGTTCAGAATCCCTGCACCCTCATCGGCAAAGCAATTGGCACCTCGCTGACTACGTACCGGCAAGCTCATGGCTCGAACAGCGCTGCCGTCGCCAATGGATTGGACGCAAAGTAAAAGTGCACGTAGGACGCCGTCAGGCGACCTTGCTGATAGATCGCTTCGCGACAGGCGCCGCCGTTAGGATTGCGGGCGTTTGCGATCGGGACGAGCGGTGTTTCACAAGCGGAGTAGTGGAAGCTGTGGCCACGCAATTCGCCCAGTGGGTGATCCCAGGCCTGCATGCCCAGCGCCGCAAATCGCGTCTGCATCCGGCAGCGCCCGGGCAACAGGCCAAACATGGGGTGCTCAATGCCGTCGCGGTCCTGCAGAGATTCGAACAGACTGATCAGGCCGCCACATTCGGCCAGCAGGGGTTTGCCTGCTGCGTGGTGAGCATGCAGCGATGCGCGCATTGCCTGGTTTGCAGACAAAGTGGCGGCGTGGAGTTCCGGGTAGCCGCCGGGCAGCCAGAGTGCATCGCATTCGGGCAGCGCGCCTTGCGTCAGTGGCGAGAAAAAAATCAGTTCAGCGCCGAGCTCGCGGAGCACATCCAGATTGGCTGGGTACACAAAAGCATAGGACGCATCACGCGCAATGCCGATGCGTACGCCGGCGAGTCGGGGCGGGCATGTTTCTGCTCCAGCGTCACCGAAATCCGTGCTGGGGATCGAATCAAAAGGCACCGCTTCGCCCAGGGCATTCGCAGCAGCATCGAGGCGTGCATCCAGGTCGTCCAGTTCGGCTGCTTGCACAATCCCCAGGTGTCGTTCCGGCAGGCTGAGTTGCTCGTCTCGGGGCAGTGCGCCCATGAAGTGCAGGCCCTCGGGAAGACTGTTGGCGAGCATGTCGCGATGACCGGGGCTGCCTACGCGATTGGCGATGACGCCGTGCAGGTGCAGGGTGGGGCGGTACTGAGACAGGCCCAGCGCCAGAGCGCCAAAGGTTTGCGCCATCGCCGAACCATCGATCAGTGCCAGCACGGGCAGGCCGAAGGTTTCGGCCAGGTCCGCACTTGATGGCTTGCCGTCGAACAGACCCATCACGCCCTCGATGAGGATCAGATCTGCTTGCGCCGCAGCGAGCGCGAGACGGCGACGACACTCGGCCTCGCCCAGCATCCACAGGTCAAGCTGATACACCGGTGCCAGGCTGGCCGCCGACAGAATCATGGGATCAAGAAAATCCGGCCCGGTCTTGAAGACGCGCACCCGCAGCCCGGATTGCACGGCGCGACGCGCCAGGGCAGCCGTTGCCGTGGTCTTGCCTTGCCCGGATGCCGGTGCCGAGACCAGTAATGCGCGACAAGTGCTCACCAGTCCACACCTCGCTGTGCCTTGATGCCTGCACGAAAGGCGTGCTTTTCGTCGTGCAGTTCACTGACGGTATCTGCTGCCGCACGCAAATCCGGGGGTGCTGCGCGGCCGGTGATCACCACGTGCTGGTTCGCCGGTCGTGTGCGCAAATCGCCCAGCACCGCATCCAGCTCCAGCCATCCGTACTTGAGCGGGTAGGTCAGTTCATCCAGCACGACCAGATCAATCGTCTCGTCGCGGAAGAACGCTCGGACTTGCTCCCAACCCTGCTGGGCGGTCTGGATGTCGCGCGCCAGGTTCTGGGTTTCCCAGGTGAAGCCTTCGCCAAGCACCAGCCAGGGCACGCCTTGAGCGCGAAAGAAGGCTTCTTCTCCCGTATCCGAGCGACCCTTGATGAACTGTGCGACACCCGCTTTCAGACCATGGCCCAGGGCGCGAGCCACCATGCCGAAGGCCGAGGAGCTTTTGCCTTTGCCATTTCCGGTCAGGACCAGCAGCAGGCCGCGTTCGTCCTGAGCAGCATCGATACGGGCATCAACCACCTCTTTCTTGCGCTGCATGCGTCGCTGGTGTCTTTCCGCGCGGCCCGTGATTTCTTCGCTGTTACTCATCGGCTTGTGGCCAACCTGGGGTTTGTCAGCTCACGCACGCCCATATGCGTCAGGGCAGCAACTGCGACATACATTGCGAGGTAGCCCATATGCGGTGGCAAGTATTGAGCGATGCGCGGCAGGAAGCCTGCAATGCTCGGGTCCGCATAACGCCCGGAGAAAAAATAGAAGCCGCCACCGGAGCACATGTAGGCCACGCAGGCGCCCGCGATCAGGCACAGCCCCAATGGCAACAGCGTACTAAGCTCATTGCGATGGCAATTTGCATAGACGCGACCGGCAACCCATAGCGAACCATAAGCCGGTACCAGCGCCCAGTACGCCGGAGACAGGCACCACTGCGTGATGCGCCCGGCTTCGAGCAGCGAGAAGTCGATCAGCGACGCCAGCGCAGAAAATGCAGCGAATCCCCAAAGCGGACGAAGATATACGCCGGCGAGAAAGAACACCGCCCAGGATGCGCTGGGCAGGGCGTCGATGCTGGCGAAGTGCGTGCCGCGTGTGACCAGCATGGCCACGACCAGAAGTGCGGCGACGGCGAACTGTGACGCGTTTGAGATTTTCGTGATGGCCATGATTTATTTGTCCGCCGGCATGTCGTCGGACTCACTGATCGGCGCGCCGAATGCGCGTTGCAGACTGACATGCACCAGTGCTGCTGCTCCGATGTAGGCGCAGGGCACCAACAGGAACCAGCGGTAGTACTGGGTGAAGCGCTCAAGGTACTGGGCGAGGTTGGGTTCCGGATAACGACCGCCAAACCAGTAGAAGCCGCCATTTGAAATTACATAGGCCAGCGTGGTCGCGATGAATGCACTTGTGGCCAGCATCACCAGTCCGCGCCAATTCTGACTGGCGTATCTGCGCAAGCAATGCCCGCCCAGCCACATCGCAGCGTAAGTGGGGACCAGAAACCAGTAGGCAGGGGTCACGCAGAAATTGCTGACGCCCATGTACTGAATAGCGACCCAGTCGATTGCCACCGACAGGACGATCAGTAGCGGAAACGCCCAGCGGGCCATGCTGGCCAGATAAAAGCCGGCGATGAAAAATACGGCCCACGATGCGTCAGGCAGTTCGAGGAAATGCTCGATGGGCTGGAAGCGCGTAATCAGCATCAGCAGCGCAAGGCCACCGAGTATGAGCAGCGAGGCCTGTCGGGGCAGTGTCAATGGAGTCGGCATGACGGTGTTTCCTTTTCCGATAAAGTTTAGAGCGGCGGGGTATAGCGAATCGTTGCCATGAACGAGCCGCCGTAGGTGGCATAGGTGGCGGCGGTCTCATAGGAGTTGTCCAGCACGTTGCGACCCTCCAGCTGCAACTGCCAGTCCGGCATCACCTGCAGTGCGGCGCGCAGATTGATCAGGCCATAGCCTGGTAGTTCGGAGCTGTTGGAAAGGTTGTCAAAGCCGCTGGATGCACCAAACACGGTGACGCCCATGCTCAGTCGCTTCCAGTCGTAATCGATATCGACGCGGCCTGTTCGCTCGCGGCGGCGTGGCAGCGTGTTGCCATCATTTGCCGCGCCGGAATTATCTTCAGGCTTGAGCCATGTCAGGTAGCTGGCTACGCGCAGGCTTTTCCATCGCGTCCCGAACTGCGCTTCCACGCCGCGGATCTGAGCCTGCGCGATATTGGCCGGCGCAAAGATGCTCGAATCGTAGGCAATCATGTTTTCAATTTCGGTCTGGAAAGCGTTCAGTGCCCACCACAGAGAACCGCCCTGGCTGGACAAGGAGACCTCGAAATTTTCTGCTTCTTCCGGCTCAAGATTCGCGTTGCCGTAACCGGGAAAATAGAGCTCGTTGAAAGTGGGGGCCTTAAACGCGGTGCCGTAGCTGATGCCTGCGCGCAGATCAGCGGCAAAGTGCAGGCCGTAAGACAGGCCGCCGGTTTGGTGACGACCGAACTGCTCGTTGTCATCGCTGCGAACACTGGCCTGAAAATCGTGCCGCCCGATCGCAGCGCGGTACTGCGCGAAGACACCTGTGTTGTCGCGCTCATTCACCGCAAAGGCTGTGCGGCTTTCCACCTCATCCATCTGATGATCACTGCCCACCGCCACACGGTGGCCCGCTGCCAAGGACACTTCATTGATCAGCGACAGGTAATTGCGCTGGGTGTCGAAGTTTCCGGTGAACGCGCCATTGAGGAAATTGTCCGACTCGTCACGGCTCTGCCCAGCAGAAAGATTCATCGTCCATGCCGGCAGGGGACGGAGCCGGCCGTGTAGCCCCAGAACCTGGGTCTGGGTTTCGCTTTCATTCTGGAAGCTGCTATCGAAGTCGTTCTTGCCGTGCGCCAACAAATAGCTTGCAGATATTTCGGCTGCGTCGCTAAAGGTGTAACCCAGGCGCGCAGAGCCAGCGCGATTGTCGTAAGCATCCTTGTCTGGCTCGGCAACGGACGGGCGCACGTTGATGCCATCCGTGTGTCGACCGCTGACACCCATGCCGTACCAGAACCGGCCGATGCCGCCGCGTAGTCCTGCTTCAAGCCTGCTGTCGCCGCGCGTGCCGCGCCCAGCTGAGAAAGAGGCCACGGCGCCCTTGCCATTGCCACGACGCGTGAAGATCTGGATGACCCCGCCAATGGCTTCCGAGCCGTACAGGCTTGAACGCGGACCGCGCACGATTTCTATTCGTTCGATCTGGTCAATCGGGATCTGTTCAAACGGTGTGCTGCCGCTGGTTGCAGAGCCGACCTTGATGCCGTCAATGAGCACCAGCACGTGGTCGGATTCGGTGCCTCGGATAAATAGCGATGTTGATTTTCCCGGGCCGCCGTTGCTGGCTATCGTCAGGCCGGGCAGGCCAAGGAACAGGTCCTGCAGGTCCGTGGATTGCAGGCGCTCGATCTGTTCACGCGACACCACCGTGACGGGTGCCAGCGTGTCGGCCAGCTTTTCCTCGGCGCGCGAGGCGGTGACGACGATGAGCGAAGATTCAGGCTCTTGCGCATGTACAGAAACAGGGATAGCAGCCATCAAGGCCACTGGAACCAAAACACGATAAAACACCAAGCACGCTCCTGGCGTTGCCCCACGCAACGCAACGGTCATATGAATGACGGTTCGTGATCAGTGAGTTCAGAGCAGACGGGTGCTGGAGATGATGCGTGCTCCGGCAGCCTTCACTCTGGACCTCGCCCACCGCGAGCCATCGGCTTGCTTCGGGCCGGTCTCCGGACTCGCGAGCAAGATCCCGTGGATCTCCGGGAGGACCGCCTTCCCATGCCGTATCGGCATCGTGGCGTGTGGACCTCTCTGACTCGCTTACCGTTGCGGGGGCAGTGCCGGGATTGCGAATCGCCTTGCAGCGATCAGCGCACCGGCTTCCCGTTTCACCCTTTGACGCGAATGCGACAAAGGACACCAGAAGCGCGGCAAGTCTATGCGCTGCAAGCTGCTGACAGCAATGGCGCTTTGTCGCAAACCATTTGAAACAATCGGGCAGGTTCGCAATCAAGCCCCAACCACTGCCCGCGAGGAATGCCTTGCAGGCAACCCCGAATTACGCGCAAAGGGCCCGCATGTGCCACAAGCAAGATGGGCTTGCCTGCCGATTGATTCACGATGTCGGCCAGTGCGCTGAGCACGCGACGGGACATTGCATCAGCGCTCTCGCCGCCGGGCGGGCAAAAGCCCCAGGGATCATCTGCCCAGGTGTCGATCAGGGCGCGATCAATGTCATCGAAACGCTGCATCTCCCATTGTCCGAAATCCATTTCCTGCAGGCGCGCGTCGACGCGAAGCAGCGCACCTGACTCCGCCAGGCGCTGCGCAAGACCGAGGCAGCGGCGGGCCGGGCTGGACCAGATCACCGCATCCCGCGGGACATCGGCGCGTAGTCGGGTGATGTCGGTTTCTGGCATTGGCTGCGCCGGGACATCACTGCGCCCGTAGCAGACGCCTTGAGCAAGTGCGACAGGCGGGTGGCGAAGCAGGAACAGCTTGATCAGGTCAGGCTGGCGCATAAGGCCAGATAAATCGAAATTTCCACAACTTGTTGCGTAGCGCCCAGGCAGTCCCCGGTGTAGCCGCCGATGCGCTTTCGAAAATATGCGATGCAAGCCAGCGTGGACGCCGCCACCGCCCCAAGCAGCGCAATCACTGCCGGCAATGAGATGGAACTGAGGGCCCAAGCCAATAGCAATGCAATGGCGCCGATTGCAGTACCTACCTGCCATTCAATCAGCCCCATGCTCTGCGCCACCGGCTTTGCGCGGGCCGAGTCATCCATGCGCACATAATCCAGACGCAGCATGACGCTCAATGCGCCAGCGCGCGAAACGGTGTGCGCCAGCAACAAGGCAGCCATTGCAAGGCTGACACTTGCCGTGGCCATGGCGCTGAGCAACAAGAATTTCAGCAGCAAGGCCATCAGCAGCGCCGCAGCACCATAGGTGCCGATGCGCGAGTCTTTCATGATTTCAAGCACGCGCTTGCGATCAAACCCACCGCCGAAACCGTCCGCCGAGTCAGCCAGGCCATCTTCGTGAAACGCGCCGGTCAGCAACAGCGAGAATGTCATCGACAGCAGCACCGCAACACCTGGCGGCCAGAACTGGCATGCGAGCATCAGCACCATCGCCGACAGCAAACCCACCAGGCTTCCCACCAGTGGGAAATAGCGCGCAGCGCGACTCAGCTCTGTATCTGACCAATGCTCAAGCGCAGGCACTGGAACGCGCGTGAAGTAGCCCAGCGCAATCCAGAGGCGACGGATTTCCGTGGAGAGGGTCATCTGATCGGACGCTGATCGTGCAATGGTTCGACGGCCCCGTATTCTGCGGATGAAATGACGCGCAGGAATAAAGTCTCTCGAAACTGGCTTGCTAATGCATTGAAATTAATGGGGGTCAAAATAATCTTGATTTGAGTAAAGTCTGTCGGTCCGTCTGGAGCGACCCGCGAGCGCATTCTACGAGTTGCGTTACTCACCTTGTGGGTGGCCGTGATCGTGAATAATTCGTTCAGCATCGCGGTCATAATCGTCCGCCAGCCCTCTCAAAGTGACAGCGAATCTCTGAAATCCAGCATTCTCGATTTCGTCGGCTTTATTTCGAAACTGTTCAGCCAGTTCTCTCTCCGGCTTCCCGGTTGGATCCACCCAATGAACACCGCGTGAGTTGTAGATTCCCGTCCGGTAACCGTCCCGCATCTCATCGGCTTCGCGGGCATTCAGCTCGGCACCGACGACGCGGCGTATCCATAAGCCATCTGGATCTGGCGGGCTATGAATCAGTACTTGGCCAACGTTGATGAGCGCTACTTCTAGGTGGCCGGATTCTGTACATGCTTCTTTTACCCTTTGGAGCCATTCAACGAAGCGCTCGTCGCTGAATGTTCCATCTTGCTGTGTTCCCGGAGCGGTCTTCCACTCATGTAGCAGCCGCCAGGCATTTGTTGCGAGTGCCTTTGATTCCTCGGTTGGCTCTCTCGACGGCTGGTCTTCGTTTCCGGAGCGGTAGGTCAGTCGAATGACGTCGCAAAAGAAATCGGGATCATTAGCCAGTCTGCTTTCAAGGTGCCGGGGCGCGACACCTCTATGACGCCCGAGCAAGGGCACATATGCCCACTCGACCCTAAAGAGATCGTCGCGATTCACCTCAGGTTCTTCCTGAAGAATCTTGATCAGTTCGACGATGCGATACCCGTCCATCGCATGGCTGCGCTCACTGGAAGAAAGCGCTGCAAGCAACACTCGGACACATTGGTCACTATCGATTGGCTGCTTATCATGGCGCATTCTGTCCAGGCAATTTATTGCCGCGTGTGGCCTGCGATGCTCGATTAGTTTCTCAATCGCAACGGCAAGGTCACCATCAGCGTGATAAGCATTTGCACCCGTGCGCGTCCAATATTCTCCCTCGTGAGCATGAAGCCATTCAGAGGCGCGATCCCAGGCGCCCTTGGCGAAAGGCAAAAAAGCCAAGAATTGACCTACTTGCTCGGGCGTCCAATCAGATTTATCGAGGGAATCGCACCAATCCCAGCCTTCGCTATGGTAACGCCGCCAAATGTAACCGCTGACCAGGGCCTGGCGCTTGATGTCCACAGAATTCAGAAAATGTGGCAAAAAAGCACGTTCAAATACGTCATCGACATTAGCGCCAAGTGCAAGCCCTACCTGACTGGGAGAAGAAGCGGATTCGGCAAATCGAACAACATCTTCGACGCCACCTAGCTGAAAGATTTCCGAAATGGCAGTTTCGCGTCGGGCATCAAGTTTCTTTCGCTGTGCCTCCCAATCGCCATTCTCGTCGTAGAGATCATAGTCACGGTCTGTAAAAAGGTGCTGATATAAGTTGAAGGGGTTGGTGGGAGCGAGATTTCCAGCAACGTGTTCAATGCGGGTAATTAATTCGTCGGACAATGCCCATTCTGCATCCGCAAACCGCCGGTGTTTGTTTGTAAATTGCGTGAGATGGTCCCAAATCGAAAGTCGTTGCTCTTCCGGGAGATCTGAAATTGGTTGGGAGGCAAGGGCCTGAAGAAGCTGACTAAAAGCAGGTTCCGGCAAGTTGTCGAAATGATCAATCAGCGCAGAAAGCCGAGCGGGATCTTGACCAGCAGCAGCCACTGCGAGTTCAGCGTAGAAAGATGATTGCTGCCAGTACTCCTGATGCGTTACGCCTTTCTCCCAATCGTCGGGGATGGTCTTGCGCCAAGTAGGTTTGTGCGTTCCGGAAGATGTCTGATGCTGGTCGGGAAGAAGCTGAATTATCAGGTTCCATGCAACATGCGGCCATTCATTGTGGATCGTTCGCACCGCCACTTTGCGCTTGTCTACGGATGCCAGCGTTTGCGGCAGCCATGGGAGTAAAATGGTTGCAAGCGAATTGGATGGGCGATTGGCCCACTGGCCACCGGGGTCATGGCTGGCAAGTTCAGCCAGCACCGTACAGACTCGGACGAGATAATGTTCACCCCAGGCCAGCCCTTCCAATGCCCAGAGAAGGCCAGTCAAATAATTGCCGCCGGTGATACCGTCGCCCTCTTGGGAAAAAAGCTCATCAAAAGGACATGGTGTCAAACGCATCGCCTTCTCAACCGCATTAAGAAATTCACCCGGAGCAGCTTCGGCAAGAGTGGGCAGCAAACCATTCAGGCTGCCCCACAAAACCCAGTCGGCGTCGCTCAAAAGTTCACGTATCGCCACTACGCTGGTTGCTTCAACCTTTCCTTGCGAACAGTTAACGCACGATTCGGGGTGGCTGCCCAAAATGGCCAGGCCATCAGCAATGCCTTTTCGAAGCACTTGTGAACTTTTCAGCACCTTCCAATGTATGCTCGCCGCGTGCCGCTCTTCAACGGGAAGTTCAAAAGCCGGATCTCGTTCCGTCAGAACGGAAATTGCAAGCGACTTAAACGTATCGAGATTCTGATCAAGGATGCGAGATCCCAGCAAGTTCCAAAGCTCCGCTCGATTACTAACCTTCCAGATGCCATTTTTCAGGGCCAATGGGCTTTCAGAGCAATGCAATATTTCTCGAGCCTTCGTTAACCATTCTTCATAACTGACACCAAGAAGATGGGTTATCGCATCACGATCCGATTGCTTCTTGTCTTGCCAAGAGCCGAGCAAGACCGCCAAAACCAGATAGGTGGCGTCGGGGTGCTGGGTCCAATCGGTTTTAGGTTTCTCCTGCGCCGCCTTGAACTCCTCGGGAATTTTCGCCACAGCCTTTTCTTTGAAGGCATCCATAAGATCGCCCGGCAGCTTTTCGGGCGTGATCGTGCCGGCATTCTGATTCCAAGTTTGTACAACATCGACAACGCGTGCCCAGACCCACTGGGGATACTGCTGCTGGAACTGGGAAATGTGGGAATGCAGCAGAGACAGGACAACACCAAATTCGCCACCAAGATCATAGCCGAGTAGATGGAAATGGTTCAGGAAGTCGTATAGATCATCCCTTGAAACATCGTTGCCACCATTTGCTGTCTTCAGGTGGTGTTGGAAGACCTCCAGCTTCTCGGCACTCTTTGGAGGACTAAAATTCGCTTGATGAACGTTTCTGAAAAACTCATCAACGTTTTTGGTATGCCTCGCCTGATCTAGCAGCCAATGCACATTGTGAGCATCGGTCGCGCTGATCGGTCCTGTGATCAGCGCAATAACATCCTTATCTCTAGCGAAAATCTTGGGGTTTTTGAAATCGTTCCAAGCGGCATGCATCACCTCCCCAAACAAGGTGCTGCCCTGCGTGATGGCGATGGAATTCTTGATCTGCCCAAGAAGTTTTCGCCGCTCCTTACTGTTCACGTTCTCTACGACAACTACTAGGTCATCTGTATCAAAGCCGTCGATTTTTCCCTGAAGCTTGATTTCCGCAATGGGCCAGCAGGGAAGACTAGGGGCGTGCCCACCTGTAAGCATCAGAGCGACAAACGACGCATGAACGTGAGCTTCGAAGTGAACGCCACCACCACCGGTTGAGAATGGATTGCTTAGTTTCTTTTGCTCTGCCATCGTTTACCACTACCCGAATTCAGATGCCTAACGGTTGAGCGCAGGCACGTTTGAGATTTCTTCAGCTGCTGCCCGCTCCAGTTGACCATAACCTAGTGCAGCTACAGAGCAGGCTTCCGTCCGGCGAGTTTATTCCTGTTTCAGGGGTGGTGTGATTGAGCGTTCCCCATCGTTTTATGGCCTAAAAACTCTCCGCCTGTTGGGCGTAAATGACGGCTATCATGATTGCTGGGTGGCCGCCGCAGCAGCATGGCTGCGGCCGTTTTGGGTTTATAGCAGCCTCGAAGTTAGCCCATCGCGAGTGGCCGCTTCTGGCACGAAGCTGTCCGTCCTTCCCTGGTCTGATTTCGGCGAACTGACCGATATAGCGCGCCCGATAGCTGCCATCCCATTCCCGCCGCTGAGGCGCAACAACAGCGATAAAGGCTCCTGCTTTGAAGGCGGGCAATCGCGTTACACGTTTTAAAACTATTACGCGTTACGGCTTTGAATAGGTGCGGCTGCGGGACGCAAAATAGTTGGAAAGTCCCAAATCCACTCAGATACAGATAGATAGGGCACTTACACCGTTTGTGCCGCATTTAAGACCAAAACAAAGCAGCCTCAGCGCAGCTTGATCAGCTTTTTGCCTTTGTTCTTGCCCGAGTAGACGTCCACCAGTGCCTGCGGTGCCTGTGCGATATCGCTTTCAATGTCTTCCGCGTAGTGCAGGCTGCCGTCCTTGATCATGGCGGCCAGTTTTGCGGCGGTGTCGTCGAAGCGTTTGATGTGGTCAAAGATGACGAAACCCTCCATGCGCAGGCGGCGTGTCAGCAGTTCTCTGTCGTTGCGCAAGCCAGTGGGGTTGTCGGCCCAGGACGCGATGGACATGGTGCCGCACTGGATGACTCTGCCAAACAAGGCCATGTGGCGAATGATGGTGTCGCTCATGTCGCCACCGGTGTTGTCGAAGAAAACATCGATGCCCTGTGGGCAGGTTTCCTTGAGCGCAGCTTCAATCGGCTTCTTGTAATTGATGTAGGCGGAATAGCCGAAGTCCGACATGGCGCGTTTGCCTTTTTCGTCGGACCCAACGACGGCCACGGCCTGTGCGCCTGCCTGTTTGGCCAGCTGGCCCACAATGCTGCCCACGGCGCCTGCAGCTGCGGTGACCAGTACCGTTTCACCGGCCTGCGGTCGGCCGATGTCATGCAGGGCGAGGTAGGCAGTGAGGCCATTGATGCCCAGCAGTCCGGCACCGGTGGAAAGCGGCGCCATGTCCGGATCAACCTTCTTGAGGATCAGTGCGGGCGTGGCAACGCAGTAGTCCTGCCAGCCAAACCAGCCGTAGTAGTACGCCCCTTCCTTGACCTCATCGCACCGGCTGGCCACGACCTTGCCCACGGCCATAGCACGCATCACATCGCCAATCGGGACGGGAGGGGCATAGTTGTTCTCGTCGTTGACGTAGCCGCGCTGTGCAGGATCAACCGACAAATAATGATTTTCGATCAGGTATTCGCCGTCCTTGAGTTCCGGGACATCGGCCTGCACCAGTTCAAAGTGCTCGGGTTGCGGAATGCCAACGGGGCGGGATTTGAGGACGATTCTTCGGTTGGTTTTCTGCATGTTGATCGGAGCTTTTTGGATTGGGATGAGGCTAATCAGGAGGCCAGCAGGCGACGCGCGGCTTTCAGGTGTGGGATGTCGTACATCTTGCCGTCAATTGAAACCGCGCCGGCCCCGGATGAAAACGCGTCCACAATCTTCTGCGCCATGTCGCGTTCCTGCTGAGTCGGTGTGAAGGACTCATTGATGACGTCCACCTGATTGGGATGGATGGCAATGCGACCGGTAAAGCCGTCATAACGCGATTGCAGGCAGGCCGCGCGCAAACCCTCTGGGTTCTTGAAATCGACGTAGACCGTGTCCAGCACTTCGCAGCCCAGGGCATGACCAATCAGCAGGCACTGGTTTCGGGCGTAGGCATACATGGAGCGCCATTCACCGTTCTCGTCTCGCGGGTCACCGGCGCCCATTGCGGAAGAAAGATCTTCGCCGCCCCAGGCCACGTGGCTGACACGCGGATGTTTCTGCCTGGCCAGTTCGCCCATACGTAGCATGATTTCCGGCGTCTCGGTGATGATGGCGGTAATGCGAATCTGACCCGGCTCAAGGCCGTGCTCGGCTTCCAGTGCGTCTAGGTAGTGGCCGACGATTTCCAGATCTTCCGGTCCCTTGAGCTTGGGAAGCAGGATGCCGGCGGGACGTGCAGGCACAACCGCGGCAAGGTCCTTCAGGATTTCACCGGAGGTCATGTCGTTGACCCGTACCCAGAAGCGGCTGCGGTCGGCTTGTTCACCCAGCCAGGCCTGCATCATCTGGCGCGCCAGCGGCTTGCGGTCCGGCAGTACGGCGTCTTCCAGATCCAGCACGAGTGCATCGGCCGCCAGACCCGCCGCCTTGGCCAGTTTTTTTTCGCTATCTGCAGGAACAAACAAAGTGGAACGAATCACAGCATCTCCAGTTTGATTTAAAAATTGAGGTCAGGCTCTTGAGCCTGGCATTGTGAAGCCTCGCGAAGCCATGCTCAGGGTTGGCCCGTTTTTTCAGGCAGGTCCAGCCTTGCATCATCAAGATCATCGCTGTCATTGGCGGACTCGGCCAACAGCTCAGAAAGATTCTGCTTCATCTGCGACAGCAGCTTGTCGAGCGTTTGCTGATCTTGGCCTTCAATGCCGGCCATGATCAGCGGATTGTTGGTGCGGGCGACATCACGCATGTGCTCAAGCACCTCTTCCCCGCGTGCGGCAATCATGACGCGTTTCGATCTCCTGTCTTTTTTATCGCAGACCCGCCTGACGAAACCTGCTTTTTCCAGCCGTGCCAGAAGCTCGCCGAGTGAGGCGCTGCCAATCTCCAGCATTCTGGCCAGATCGTTCTGGATCAGGGGTTCGCCTTCGTGCCGCCACAAATTGAACAGGACCCACCATTGCGAACGGGTAATGCCCAGGTGGCGAGATTGCTGGTCATAGAACTGCCTGCGCATCCTTGAGACATCATGAATCAGGTAACCGGTACGCAGAAAGCTGCTCAGCCCATTATCCAAACGAGACGCCTCTTCGCTCGCGATCTTTTCGCCAATTGCCATCGTCCCCTCAACTTCGTGCCTGATTTGGTCGGCACTGTCATGTTTTAGTTATCGGCCAATACATGCGACTGGACAGCTTTGGATGCAGCCTCCGCCTCAACCAGACCAAGACTTAAAGTTGGGTCAAGGGGCAATAAAGTATTGTACCATACCAGTTTTACGCAACCGACGCCTGCATCCGGCAAGCAGCTGGCGAGGGCGGTTGTCAGGGCTTATCAAGCGGAGGACGACATGCAGACTCAGGAACCGATTCACCACAAGAATTTCTACATCGACGGCGCGTGGACGGACCCGGCGTCGAACAAGATCATCGACGTCATTGGCGCCAACACTGGGCAGTCCATTGGCTCGGTGCCGGATGGCTCCGAGGCTGATATTGACCGCGCTATTGCAGCTGCGCGTCGCGCACTGGCCGCAGGCTGGGCGGACAGTGAGCCGTCCTATCGCGCGGCTATTCTCAACAAGTTTGCAGATGCCCTGGCCAAGCGTGGCGAGCGACTCTGCCGCTCGGTGAGCATGCAGAACGGCATGCCCCTGGCGCTGGCCACCGCCTATGAAGGTGAGTACGTGGTAGGCCTGATCAAGTACTACGCAGCCCTGGCCGAGAGCCTGGTGACCGAAGAACGCCGCTCATCGCCGCTGGGCTTCGACACGCTGGTGCGCAAGAAGCCGGTGGGCGTGGTCGGGGGACTCGTGCCCTGGAACTATCCGGTGGTGCTGTCCATGATGAAGATCGGACCCGCACTGGCCACCGGCTGCACGCTGGTGCTCAAGCCCTCACCCGGCACCGTGCTCGATTGCTACGTGGTGGCAGAAGCAGCAGAAGAAGCTGGAATTCCACCGGGCGTCATCAACTGGGTGCCGGGTGGCCGCGAAGTAGGTGCCTATCTGGTTTCGCATCCGGATATCGACAAGGTGGCCTTCACCGGCTCTACCGCTGCGGGCCGCAAGATTGGCGAAGTCTGCGGTCGTCTGTTGCGTCCGGTGAGTCTGGAACTGGGCGGCAAGTCAGCGGGCATCGTGCTGGACGATGTGAAAGTTGAGCACCTTGTGGAAGGCATGATGTTTGGCTCCTTTGCCAACAATGGCCAGACCTGTGCCATCAGCACCCGCATGCTGGTTCCGGCCAGCCGTTACGACGAAATCGTTGACGCCATTGCCAGCTTTGCATCGGGCCTGAAAGTAGGTAATTCGCTGGACATGAGCACGCAGATCGGGCCGCTGGCATCCAGCGAGCACCGCGATCGCGTCGAAGGCTATATCGCTAAGGGCAAGACCGAAGGCCGTGTGGTCGCCGGTGGCGGACGGCCCAAGGGGCTCGACGCCGGCTGGTTTGTGGAGCCGACCGTCTTTGCCGACGTGGATAACAGCGCCACCATCGCGCAGGAAGAAATCTTTGGGCCGGTGCTGTCCATCATCAAATACGGCTCGGATGATGAAGCGGTGAAGATCGCCAATGATTCCGAGTTTGGCCTGGGCGGTACGGTGTACTCGTCAGACAGCCAGCGCGCGCAGGACATTGCCCGCCGCGTGCAGACCGGCACCATCGGCGTCAATGGTTACGTGATTGACCTGGCAGCACCTTTCGGCGGCATCAAAGCCAGCGGCCTGGGTCGTGAAATGGGTCCGGAATCACTGGCGGCCTATCAGCAGCTGCAGTCGGTGTATCTGCCTAACGGCTAATCCGGCTGTTCTAGCAAGCGTTGTTAATGGACCCGCTGCAGCAAAAGCTGCAGCGGGTTTTTCTTATGCCAAATACGAAAATCTCCCCTTTTCTAGATGTCAAAAAAGGCTGCCCACGTCTGCGGCAAACGTTTCCA
Organism: Panacagrimonas sp.; assembly: GCA_041603235.1. Lineage (GTDB taxonomy): Bacteria > Pseudomonadota > Gammaproteobacteria > Nevskiales > Nevskiaceae > Panacagrimonas. Next base: position 164,653 of record JBFIES010000005.1, read on the forward strand.
GCGAGCACGCGACGCAGTCCGAGCCGGTATTCTCTGCGCGACAGTGCAACTGCATGCGCCCCTGCATTGCGCGAATTTTTCAGATCAAGAACGTAGAGAAACAAGATATTGATGAGCCCGCTTCCGAACTGCCCCAGCTGCAACTCAGCCTTCACCTACGAAGACGTCGGCATGTTGATCTGCCCCGAATGTGCCCACGAGTGGAAGCCGGGGGAGACCGCTTCTGAAGAGGGCGATGGTCTGGTCAAAGATGCCAACGGAAATGTACTGGCAGATGGCGACACCATTACGGTCATCAAGGATTTGAAGGTCAAAGGCACTTCACTGGTCGTCAAGCTTGGCACCAAGGTCAAGAACATCAGGCTGGTCGAAGGCGATCACGACATTGATTGCAAGATCAGCGGCATCGGGCCAATGCAGCTCAAGTCGGAGTTCGTGAAAAAAATCTAGCGCTATTTCCGGTGATGCGTTCGGGCCTGAGTCAGCATGCAGATCCATTGATGAGGTCTGTCGGGCACGCACGTAATGTGAGTCGGTCACAGCGCCAGCTGGCTTCAAACATGGGGCGCGACTGCAACTCGTTTGTCCGTGAGCGGTCTGCTCTGCATTCCGGCTGACATCAGAAGTCGGCCTTCTACCTCGTGGCATACTTCCGTGCCTCAGCATCCTTTAGAAAGAATCAGCCTGCCATGGCAGAAAAAAAGTCGTTCTTTGGTCGTATTTTTGGATTCATCTGGGGCGTGGTCATCACGTTCTACCGGGTGCTGATCGTGATCAGTCTCGTGATCTTCGTGGGCATGTTGTGGACGCTGTACAAGGGCGGTCCGACCCCCAAGGTTGAGGACAACGTGGCCCTGGTGATCTGGCCTGCGGGTGAGATGGTTGAGCAACTGGATCAGGAACGGCGGATTGTGGAGCGGGTGCTGCGAGAGGAACCGTCGCAAACCCGGCTACGTGATCTGGTGGAAGCACTGGAAGCGGCGGCGGATGACAAGCGCATCAGCAGCGCCGTCCTCAAGCTGGACACCATGAGCCATGCCGGCATGGCCCAGCTTGATGAGCTGGTGGCGGCGATGGCCAAATTCCAGGCCGCGGGCAAGCCGATCCATGCATTCGGGCCCTACTACGATCAGGCCGGATATCGCGTGGCCGCTGCCGCAGATGATGTCTCGGTAGACCCGATGGGCGGTGTTCTGCTGGAAGGTTTCAGCGTTTACCAAAACTACTTCAAGGATGCGCTGGACAAGCTCGGCATCAAGATGAACGTGTTTCGGGTAGGCGAATTCAAGGCTGCGGTCGAGCCTTTTCTCCGCAACGACATGTCGGATGAGGCACGCAAGGCCAATCAGGAATGGCTGAATGATCTGTGGGCGCAGTACGGCAAGGCCGTGGCAGATGGCCGCCAGCTCGAAGCCAGTGCGGCTGACCAGTACATCGAAGGTTTCCGCACCTCCATGGAAACCTTTCGCGGCGATTCTGCCGGTTATGCACGCCAATCAGGCTTGGTGACGCACATTGAAACCCTGCGCGAGTTTCGCGAGCGGGTGGGCGAGCTGGTGGGCATGGACGATGAACACGGCAGTTTCCGCCAGATTCACTTCGGCGAGTACCTGTCTGCAGTGCGCCACACCAAGCGCAAGCTGGCGTCGGATCGGCCGCAAAGCCGGGTGGCATTGATTACCGTCCAGGGCGAGATTGTGGATGGGCCGGGCGAGCCCGGGCAGGCCGGCGGCGAAACCATTTCAGCCTTGCTGCGCGATGCGCGCATGGACGAGGAAGTATCCGCCGTGGTCCTGCGCATCAATTCCCCTGGCGGTAGTGCCTGGGCCTCGGAAATCATTCGCCGCGAAGTGGACGAACTCAAGAAGGGCGGCAAGCCGGTGGTGGCCTCCATGTCTTCGGTTGCAGCCAGTGGTGGTTACTGGGTGGCCATGGATGCCGATCAGATCTGGGCGAGCCCTTCCACCATTACCGGTTCCATCGGCATCTTCGGTCTGATTCCAACCATCGAGAAACCGCTGTCAGACATGGGCATTCACACGGACGGCATCGGGACGACCTCGCTCGCCGGGGCGTTCCGCATTGACCGCCCTCTGTCTGAGGATGTGTCGGCCATCTTTCAGAGCGAGATCGAAAAGGGCTACCGCCAGTTCATTGAAGGCGTGGCCAAGGGCCGCGACATGGATATCGAGGCCGTCGAAGCCATTGCACAGGGCCGGGTCTGGAGTGGCGAGGACGCCAAGGGGTTTGGTCTGGTGGACGCATTTGGCGGTCTGGAAGAGGCCTCTCAGGCCGCTGCCAAACTCGCCGGCCTGAAGGAGGGAGAGTGGAAGCTGGAAGAATTTGTCCCGTTCCCTACCTTCCCGACCGGCATTCTCGGTTCACTGTGGGGGGCGATGAGCGGCAAGCTCGGGCTGTCCACAGAACATCAACTCCTGCTGGATGCAGTCAACAAGACGGACGCCGCCAAGTGGCTTGCCCGTTTCAATGATCGCCGCGGTGTATACGCGCATTGCATGTGCGCGCCCGGCAGCGTCCTCGGTCAGTAGTTTCGATGCCTCGCGCCTTCGTGGGGGCGGATGGGTGCTGCAAAGCAGGTTCTGATGTCAGCACCCGCTGATTCGCCCATCGGGGTGTTTGATTCCGGCGTCGGTGGGCTGTCGGTGTTGCGCGCCCTGCGCGCCTGCTTGGCCGATGAGCGATTTATCTATTACGCGGACAACGCCTATTGCCCTTACGGCGGGCGCCCAGACCATGAGATTCAGCAGCGCGCTGAGTTTGTCTCCACGCAGTTGCTCCAAAAAAACTGCAAGTTAGTTGTCGTTGCCTGCAATACGGCGACGATCGCAGCAATTGCGGGTTTGCGCCAGAAACATCCCGATGTGCCATTTGTAGGCATGGAACCGGCCGTCAAACCGGCCTGTGCTCAAACCCGCTCCGGAGTTGTCGGGGTATTGGCAACCGGTGCCGCCCTGAGCGGCGACAAGTTTCTGCGGCTGGTCGCCGATCATGCCCGCGACGTTCGGGTGGTGACGCAGCCCTGTCCAGGGCTGGTCGAATGCGTCGAAGCAGGTGAGCTCGATGGCGCAAGGGTCCGCGGCCTGCTGGAGACCTATCTTGCGCCGCTGACCGCCGCCGGGGCCGATGTCATCGTGCTGGGCTGCACGCATTACCCTTTTCTGCGGCCCGTGATCGAGCAAATGCTCGGCCCGCAGGTCACGGTGCTTGACGCCAATGCCGCTGTTGCCCGCCAAACCCGGCGGATTCTGGACCAATTCGGCCTGCGGGCCGCTTCAGGAGGCGGCTCAACGCTGGAGATTCTCGCCAGCGGCGAAAGCGACGCTATCAAAGGGTTTCTCCCCCTGATTGACTGAGAGTTGCGCGGCAGGCAACTCGCAAAATTCGACCGCTTGATACTAATAATCGACTCGTGGGCCGCTTGCTGCCCAAAGCCGACCGTATATCGGCCGCCCGTCCGGTTCTGATCTTTAGGGGCGCAATCTGAACTCCTGATGAAGACGGCCACCGGGCCAACGACGTCGGAACCAAAAACAGGATCTCACCGTTAAGTCAGTATTCATGTGGAGTTTGGCGATGCAAAAGCTGAATCGAATTTTCTGGATTGCACTGGTCGCCCTCTCCCTTGGTGCCTGTTCGGGTATCCAGCATCGGGCTTTCAACCCCACGGATCGTCAGGAGATCAAGACCATCGGCCTGCTCACCCCAGCGGTTCCGGATACGGTCTCAGTGAAGATGTCGGTTCATCCGGGTCAGAGTCTGGGAATGGTGGGCACGCTGATCGCCCGCAGCGACATGAATGACAAGAGTGCTGACTTCACTCACGCTGCGCAGGGCACCGGCTTTGTCTGCAGCAAGCGTTTCAAGAACCAGCTGGAAGCCGGCCTCAACGAGGCGGGATTCACCGTCAAGGCAATGAACGTGTCGCGACCCACCGGTGGCTATGATTTCCTCAAGCGCTATCCCGCCGACGATGGCTCGGTGGATGCCTACCTTGACCTGTACTCTGACCTCGTAGGTTTTACCGCCGCGGGTGGAACCACGCCGTATCGACCCACCGTGCTGCTGCATGTGCGCCTGGTGCGAGCAAGCGATCACAAGGTGCTTTATCAGGATGCCATTGCCTACAACGCCTTTGGCGACGGTAATGGCGCTGTCACCATCGCTCCGTCTCGCCAATACGAGTTTCCGGAGTTTGCGGAGCTGATGGCCAATCCTCTGAAGGCGCTTGAGGGGCTGCAATTGGCCATGCGCGCCACGGGCGAAGAACTGGCCCGCCAGCTTCGCTGAATTCGACGGACACGCCAGACCCGGATTTCTCTCAGGAGACATGAAGGCGCGGTAAGCTGTGCCACATGCTGAATCTTCGTTTCCTCCTGAGCGCAAGTCTGGTGATCGTCACGGTAGGTTGCGCGAGCCAGAGTGACATCAAGGTCAGAAGAAGCGAGGGCGGCCCATCGCCGGTCTGCGACAAGAGCTGGCAGGTGCAGGACGCCCCGGACCTTGAACTGGACCTGCCGTACGCAGAGATTGTCGAGTTCACCTCCGCCAGCCGTTGTGTCGTTGAAGCTGCTGGCGCCGCTGTGACCTACGCGGCTTTCCGTCTTCCCGAGTATGTGGCGCCGTGGATACTCCGGGTGGAAAGCCACATTGATGGACGCAGCCTGTTTGCCCCCGAAATCATGTTGCTCAGTGCTGACAAGCGCGTGTTGCGGCGAGTCCGTTACGACCGTTTCAGCCTGCGCGGTGCGCAATTGCAGACGACCGTGTTCTTCAACACCGACAACGCCGAAGAGCGCTATATCCTGATCCGCTCGGCGCCCAATGTCGCCGGGCGTGGAACCACGATGGTCGAATCGGGCTATTTCGTGGTCCCCATCATTGCCGGCCTGATTCCCTTGTTCTACATGCAGGGGACCGAGCGGGAGCGCGAATACGTGCTGTCGCATTCCGGTCTGGTGAGACTCTATGCCCGTTCGGAAAGCCCGCCCGTCCGGCGGCGCAGCGACTACTGAGATCGCGGTCATGGGTAATGGAGGTGACCGCTAGAATCGCGGTATGCCTTTGCAGCTGAGACATCCCCAAGCTCGATGAGCGTTGAGCAGACATTTCAACCGGCCTATAAGTACGCGCACAAATTTTTTGAGCCGCGCGCGTTTGGCGGTGCAATCGATCGTGCAGGTCTGCTCGATCGAATGTTTGCCGATAACGCTGCCCGAGTGGTGTTGCTACAAGGCCCGGCCGGACATGGCAAGTCCACGCTCATGCAGCAGGCCAATGCACGATGCCGCCAGCAGGGCATGGTCGTGGGCTGGCTCACTCTGGATGAAGCCGACAATGACCTGCGCAGGCTCGGCATGCATTTGCACGCGCTGGTTCTGGGTATGCGCGGTTCCGCCGGCGGCAATGCCGCGATAAGCGGCAAGCCATCTGCGCGCAGCGTGCTGGAGGACAGTGGCTCGCGCGCGGACGGATTCATTGCCCATCTGCTCGAATTTGATGAGCCCGTTGCCTTGTTCCTTGATGACTTCCATGCCCTGAGCAATCGATCAGTGCTGAATTTTTTCAAGGATTTTCTGGAGCATCTGCCAGATCAGGTCTACGTGGTCATCGGTTCTCGAAGTGTCCCGGATATTGGTCTGGCGCGGCAGATGGTCAACAAGCAGGCGATCGTGCTGCGCGCTGAGGAGTTGCGCTTCTCAGCCGGAGAGGTCCGGGCGTTTTTTGCAGGCGAGCAGGATCTGGAAATCCGCGAAGAAGAGTTCCAGGCCATCTATCGCAAGACCGAAGGCTGGCCGGCCGCGCTTCAGTTGTTCCGACTGTCGCTGGCAAGCCCAAATGTGCGTGGATCACTGGTCGAGATTGATGCGCACCAACCGCGCGAGCTTGCCGAGTACCTGGCCGACAATGTGCTCGAACTCCAACCTCCCGAAGTGCAGCAGTTCCTGCTGCACAGCTCGCCACTGACCCGGCTCAATGGCGAGCTCTGCGATGAGGTTCTTGGGCGCAAGGATTCACAGCAGCTGCTGCAGCAGCTGGAGCGCTCAGGTCTGTTTGTGCGCAGCCTGGATGTTGAGCAGAACTGGTTCAGTTATCACGCGCTCTTTGCCTCCTTCTTGCAGGATCAGATGCGCGAAGAAGATCCCGCGCAGCTCAAGAAAATTCATCATCGTGCGGCTGAGTGGTTTCTTGCACGCGGCCTGCACGAGCCTGCGATGGGGCATGCGGTGGAAGCCGGAAGCTACAGCCTGGCTGCTGATGTGCTCGATGCCTGGTCCAGCCGGCTGGTCGCACTTGGACACCTGATCACGGTAGAGAGCTGGTACGAAGTGCTGCCGCTTGATGAGGTGCGCACGCGCCCCGATCTGATCGTGAAAATCGCCTGGGCATTATGTTTTCTCAGGCGTCACCAGAAGCTCAAGCCGGTGGTCGCACTGCTGGAGAAACTGCCGGACCGCGAAGGTGCGGAAACCCGGCCAGATATCGTGCGATCAATGCTGGCCATGCTCGATGACAACATCGTCGAAAGTGGTCGCATCATCTCTCGTGTGGATGTGCGCAACTGCAATCTGGAGGGCTTTCGCGCGTTTGAGGTCGGCGCCGCTGCGAATCTGCATGGTTACCTGGAAATGACGCGTGGCGAACTGGAAAGTGCCCGAGAAATTCTGTCGCTGGCGCGTGCCTATGGCGAAACAGCCAACGCCGGATTCAGTCTGGGATACTCCATCAGTACCTTCTGCATGAACCTGATCGTGCAGGGGCAGTTGCCTGAAGCCTTGAGCCGATTACGGCAGGCCTCGGATGAAGCCTGGATGCGCCTGGATGACTCGGTATCTTCTGCAGTGATTACCGCCTGCCAGATTCAGGCGCTCTATGAGTGCGGTGAGGTCAACGCAGCCGCCAGCCGTTTTGAGCAAGCGCGGGAGTCAGTGTCGAACTTCTCCATGCTTGATTACTGCGCCATGTCTTTCATTGTCATGTCCCGAATCTACGAGATGCGTGGGCAGCCGTTGCAGGCGCTTGAGATTCTGGATCAGGCTGACAGCATTGGGCACATCAGCCTGTGGCCACGCATGAACCGCGTCATTGCATGGGAGCGTGTGCGTCGCTTACTGATCCGTGGTGAGCTGGACAGGGCAAAAGCCGTTGCCAGCCGACTGGAGCCGGGTGATCAGGCGCTGCCGAAAAACTGGATCAGCTACACCGACGACACTGAAGGTGACGCCATAGGAGGCGCGCGGCTGGCCTTGCACTGCGGTCGCTGCGACGAGGCTCTGCTTGCGCTGGAGGCAGAACTGATTCTGGCCAGGAAGCAGGGCAGGGTCCGTCGACAGGTGCGATTGCTGGTCCTTATGAGCCTAGCCCGAAGTCAGGACAATGACGGCGATGAAGCGCTGCGCAGCTTTACCGAGGCATTGGTGCTGGCGCGTGAAGCGGGATTTGTGCGCTGTATTCTGGATGAGGGGCCCATGGTGCTGCCGCTTCTGAAGGCCGCCCATGAATCCGCCGGAAAGGGCATCGGCGGCGGCAGCGATCCTGCAAGACTTCAGGCTTATGTCGGGCGGTTGCTGGATGCGGCTGGAGAGCCGGTAGGGAGCAGTCAGGGCGCCGACTTTCAGGTGCTGGAGCCGCTGACCGAACGCGAAAAGAAAATTCTGATCCTGCTGGCAGATGGAACCTCGAACGAGGAGATCGCGCGGCAGTTGTTCGTGTCGCGCAACACGATCAAATTTCACCTCAAAAACGTGTATTCCAAACTCGCTGTCAACAACCGCCTGCAGGCCATCAATGCAGCGCGGGCAATGGGACTGGTGCCCTGAGCACAAGGCTCGTCGTCGAGTCGCGCCGCGCCGCAGCTGTCATGGACTTGTAACTGCACGAAGATATGTTCGCCACCAGACAGATTGCTGTCAGAGGCGCGAGACAAGCTGAAAAATCAGCTCAGTGCCTCCGGCGCGCGCATCAGGTCGCTTTGCGCGCATGGTTCCGGTCACCTGCGTGACCTTACTTCAGGCCTCCGTAACAGGGGGCCCTTTTTTGTGTTGCGCCTGGTGGTTCAGTGCGCATCGCGCCTTGCCACGACCTGATTGCGTAATTGTCTGGGGGTAGTGCCGTTCTGCTTGCGGAAAGCCCGTGTGAACGCACTGTGCTCTGAGTAGCCGAGCAACATCGCAACGTCGGTGATCTGGAGTTTAGGATCACGTAGATATGAGCAGGCCAGTTCATTGCGCACCAGGTTGAGTTCCTGGCGAAAGCTGGTGCCAAATAATTTCAGGTTTCGCTGCAGGGTTCGCGGTGAATAGCCCAGCACCTTGCACACGGCATTGATGTCAGGCTCCCCGTCACGTAGTTGTGCCGCGACCTCTTTGCGAACCTGGGTGACAACTTCCTCCTGACTCGGCAGCCGTTGCAGAAGGCGCTCGGCGTGCTGTTCAAGAATCTGCTCCAGCGCAGGGTCGGTTCGTTTGAGCGCCCGGTCGAGTAGTTCATGGCGCAGACGGATGATGGGCTCGGGGCAGTTGAACCGCACAGGACAACGGAAAAACGCTTCGAAGGGTCGGATGTCGTCCGGCGCCGGATGGGCAAAGTCGATGGAATGCGGATTGGCGTCACCCTGCATCACGCTGCGGCAGAATTGCACCATGACGGCGAATCCGGTTTCGCCAACCAGCGGGCCAGTGCGGTATTCGCTGATGTCCCACACCATCTCGATGGCGTCGCCGCATTCCCGTCGAGTCATGGGTATGGCGTCAAAAATCAGGCGCTGATATCGCTCCAGCCGCTGCAGCACAACGCCGAAACTCTCGCAGGCCCAGAGTAGATGGCCGACCAGCCCTAGATGACGCGCGTTGACCATCTCGCCGAGTCGCAGCCCGATGAAGCGCTCATCCAGATGTTCGCCCGCGCGGATCAGCATCTGTTCCCACTGCTCGATGTCCACACGGTGTTCCTGATTCGGGTCCGCAGAGGGCCGTGGTACGCCCAGTACGGACTCCGAGTCCTCGCCGCGGCTCTCCAGATACTCATGGAGTAGCAGGGTGAATGCGGCTGGAACTGCACGTTGTTGGAGAGCTTCGACCATTGACTGTCCGCGATCCGATTGGCGCAAAGTGTCAATTTTGATGTCGGCGCTTGTCAAGCCAAAGCCGTTGCCAGAGCAGACAATCTGACATGGCGAATCGCAGAGACCGCGCCTGCTGGCAGTTTTCAGCGATTCACCGCAAACCGGCGCGTTGCGCGCCTGAATTCGCCGTAGTTACCCCGCAAGCCATTTTTAGCCTTGAAGCAGGTGTCTCCCTTGAACATCCATACCTTGCCCCAGATTCTGCGCATCCTCCTGGCGACATCTCTGCTCAGCCTGATCGCGGCGTGTGGCGGTGGAAACCCGAATCCGCATGCCCCAGGTCCGGAAGTCGAACTGCCGGGGCCCAGGGACCCCGGAACCGGTGGTCCCGGCACAGGCGACCCCGGCACAGGTGATCCTGGAACCGGAGACCCCGGCACAGGCGACCCTGGCACAGGTGATCCTGGAACCGGAGACCCCGGCACAGGGGACCCCGGCACAGGTGATCCTGGAACAGGAGACCCTGGAACCGGTGATCCCGTTGATCCCGGTGATGGCGGCGGCCCTGCAGGCAGGACCTTCTTTATCGACGACAGCGTTGATGAAGAAGACAAGGCCCTGGCGGCGTTCTTCTCTGCGCGTAATGGCGACACGATTGAATTCGGTGAAGGCACTTTCGACCTGAGCACCACATTGGTCATGTCGCACAAGAGCAACATCACCATCAAGGGGCAGGGTCTGGACAAGACTGTGCTTTACTTCGAAAACAGCAGCACGCCCGAGGGCCTGGCCCTGAGTCACATGGACGGCATTTTCATCGAAGACCTGACGGTGCTCGACACCCCGGGCTTCATGATCAAGATCTCCAGCTCCGATCACGTGACGATGCGCAATGTGCGTGCGATGTGGTCATCAGGCGACGGCGGCATGGACCCTGAAAAGCCGTCAACGCTGGACACCGAGTGCGTGCACGCCCTGTCTTTGCTGGACGCTTATGGCCGCTACACGGACGCCAATGGCAATGAACGGCGCTACGTGGTGGACAGCAGCAACGGCGGCTACGCGGTGTACCCCGTGCTGTCCAACAACATCATCCTGGACAACGTCATTTCCCTGGGTGCGTCCGATGCCGGCATCTATGTCGGGCAATCCAACAACGTCATCGTCAAGAACAGCGAAGCGCTGTTCAACGTGGCCGGCTACGAAGTGGAAAACACCGACAATGCCGATCTGTACGACAACGTGGCCCACTGCAATACCGGCGGCTTCCTGGTTTTTGATCTGCCGGGCATCAATCAGTACGGCGAGCGCACCCGCATCTTCAATAACTACACCGGCTATAACAATCAGGTGAACTTTGCGCCTGGCGGTATCGTCGCCATCGTTCCACAGGGTGTCGGCGTTCTGCAGCTGGGCTACGACGAAGTCGAGTTCTTCAACAACACCGTGGAATTCAACCGCACCGTTGGATACGTGACCGTCAGCCATGAGCTGGTTGAAGGCAAGCCGGTACATCAAGACAAGCGCATGGACCTCTATTCAGAGGGCGTCTACATTCACAACAACATCTTTACATCGAACGGACTCGCACCTCAGCCACCCTCCGAAGAAGCATTGATCTGTGCTGAAGAAGTACCCGTCATCGGCTCAGTGCCAATCCTCGGTGATCTGCTTCCGGATGAAATCCTGTCCGTCCTGCCGTGTATTCCAACTGGCATCGACGATACGCATACCTCGCTGCTGCCCACACTGATCGTCATCAAGGCACTGCAGGCGCTGGATGGCTACGGCCCGACCGGTGCGCACATCGTCTGGGATGGCATGTACGACGCTGAGCCCAATGATTGCGATCTCGCGCCCGAGTTCCAGAGCAAGGTCGATCACAACGGCAAGCCCGACTTCGATGGAAGCGATTTCCCGGCATGCCTTTACAACAAGTACAAGTTCGAAGACCCGACAGACAGCTCGACCCGGAAGCACCCGCTGTACTGGCATTGCTATCCCGATTCGGACAGGCCGGACGGAAATACCTTCTCCAGAGATGGTCGACCGTTCATGAACTTCCGCGACACGGATCCCTTCAATCCGCCACTGACCGACATCAGCGCACACAACTGTCCGCAACGATTCGGCAAGCAGATGGATCGGCTGCCGCCCGCGGTCGTGGAGCCCTTCGTGCCAGGTGTGAACGGTGGAGATACGCTGTCTGACGAAGAAGTGCTCGCCATCTGCGAAAACTTCAGCGGGCTTTCGGTCAACCGCGCAGCCCTGCCATACAACTGCCCGAAGCTGTCGCACTACAACCTGTTTGCCAACCCGACCGATCCGCGCAGCGGATTCAATGAAAGTGGCGTGCTCTTCGACCTGACTACGCCGCTGTTTTCTGATTACGCAAGCAAGTATCGCGTCCTGTTCCTCCCCCCGGGGCAACCCGCCACCTGGAACGAGGGCAGTAGTTCCATGCCCAACGCCACGCTGGATTTCCCGGTGGGGACCGTCATTGCCAAAACCTTCAGTTTCAAGAACGGCGCCGACGAGAACATTGTGGAGACGCGTCTGCTGATTCATCGTGATGCGGGTGACGGCGAGAGCCTGTGGGAAGGCATGGCCTATCAGTGGGAGACCGACGCCAGCGGAAATCGCACCGAGGCCAATCTGGCGTTGTCCGGCGGCACCGTGCCTGCCAGCTGGAATTACCCGGACCCGGACCCGGCAATCGACAAGACCTACGTGGGCAGCACCAATGCCTACTCCATTCCGCACCCCAACCAGTGCGGCAGCTGTCACAACAACGAAGACCGTCAGGCCGGTGATGCACCGATAGGTCCGAAGGTTCGACTGCTCAACCGCCCGATGGACTACGACGGTGACGGGGCTCCCGACGCCAACCAGCTCCAGCGCCTGGTGAATCTCGGCTTGTTGCAGGGTGCTCCGGATCTGGGCGTCAACGGCCAGTTGATTGCTGCCAACGTGCAGCGCCTGCCGCGCTTCGATGTGCCGGGCGACGCCTTCAATATCCCGGGCGTGCAACAGAACCATCCGGCAGCCAGTGCCGAGCACAATACCGAACTGCGTGCGCGTGCCTGGCTGGAAACCAACTGCGCCCACTGCCATAACCCCAAGGGTCTGGCCAGTAGCACCGGCGTTTTCTTCGACGTCTTCCGCAAGGTCAACCTGAACTACGGCATCTGCAAGTTCCCCAACACGGCGGGTAGCGCCTCGGGCGGACGCGGGTACGACATTGTTCCGGGGAATGCGGAGAACTCGATTGTCTCGTTCCGCGTTCACGCTGAAGACTCCAGCGTCAACATGCCGCCGGTTGCACGCAGTGTTGCCCATGACGAAGGCATTGCCTTGATCGATCACTGGATCAATAACGTGCTGAACAACAACTACGATGGCGCGGGGTGCAGGTAAGGCAGCGCGCAGAAAATAGTAGAGGGGCTTACATCACGCCGCAGCCGGCGAGCATGTCTGCCTGCGGACGGTAAACCCTGCTCTGGACATGAAACAGCCCGAGCAGGGTGTCAAAGATGTTGTCGTGCGAGTACTCGGTCTGCGTTCGCTCGCGGGTGCAGGCACTGCCCAATGCGGGTGACCACACCACCAGCGGGACCTCCGTCTGATCGCGCGGTGCCAGGGCGTAAGGCATGCCGTGCAGGTAGAGGCCATTTTCTCCCAGGCTCTCTCCGTGGTCGGATACGAACAGCAGTGTCGGCTCCACTTCAGCGGCATGCTCGCTCAAAATCTTGATCGCGTTCGCTATAACGTGATCGGTGTAGAGGATCGTGTTGTCGTAGGCGTTGATGATGGATTCGCGTGAGCAGGTCTGAACGTCGTCGCGCGCGCAGTCCGGTACAAAGTGACGGAAGCCTTGCGGATAGCGCTTGTAGTACGACGGGCCATGACTGCCCAGAAGATGCAGCACAATCAGCTGATCGGTCGTTGCCGTCCTGATCCGCTCTGCAAGACCCTTGAGCAGAATCTCATCGTGGCATTCGCCGTCGTTGCATAACGCGGAATCGGTGTCGCGACGCAGATCTTCGCTCGGCACGCGAATACACACGCCTTTGCAGTCGGAGTTGTTGTCGCGCCAGAGCACATCAACGCCGGTTTTCGCCAGGACATCCAGAACATTCTCCTGCGCGCGCGCTGCGTTGCGACTGAAATCGCTTCGGTCCAGCCGAGAAAACATACACGGCACCGAAATGGCAGTGGCGGTGCCGCATGAGATGACCTTGTTGAAGCTGAAGACACCCGGCAATGCGGCAAGCTGCGGCGTGGTCTCGCGCGCATAGCCTGCGAGCTGGAAGTTGCTGCGGCGCACCGTTTCGCCGACCACCATCACGACCACGCGCGGTTTGCCACTGGCAGCAGGGACGCGAATAGCGTCAGTACCGATGGGCTGAACGACCTCATCCTTGACGCGAAAATCGGCCGTCATCTGCTTGTAGGCCGCAGCGATCGGCAGGGTCGGATTGACCAGCAGGCGCACCTCGCGGTGTTCGCGCGCCCACAGGCTGACCGTCTTGTAATGGCTCAGCACTAGGCCCAGCAGAATCAGCAGCATGCCGAGCAGCAGACCTGCCCGCTTGCATGCGTCCATCCAAGGCGATCCAGACTGGATCTGTACGCGCCAGATGAGCAGGCAGGGCAGTACACCGCTCAGCAATACATGAAGCATCATTCGAACGCTGAGCAACTCGCGGGCTTCGCGTGGGTCAGTCTGCAGGCTGTTGAGGATCATGTTCTGGTCGATGACAACGCCAAATGTGTCCATGAAGTAGCTGGCGACGGCCGCGATCATCAGCAATGACATCAACAGCGGTTTCAGAAGTCGGCGCTGTCCCAGAACCAGCATAGGCAGCAGGATCAGGATGCATAGGGCAAGGGCCAGGCTCAGCAAGAGCATCCACTCGGCGGGGCCGTGCGCTGCAGGAATGCCCTTCCAGACCGCTGACCAGAACGCGCGATTCTGGGTTGCGGCGATGTAGGCCGTGCTCAGGAGCATGAGCTGAATCGGACCCAGCCGTATCCGTAGAGCTGCCAGCAACCAGGGCCGCAGCTGCGTCCGTTGCGAGGTGATTGCGAGTTGGCCCGCTGATGCGGGCAGGGGGTAGGGATTCATGAGCATCTGTGTTGGCGGAGGTGTCCGAACACAGATTGCGCAGGCTGGCGTCAGCGGCCCGTTGCAGAAGCGTTAGTTTTTCGTTGTGCTCATTCGGGCACCGGAAAATGAATTTCAAAACGGGTGCCGCTGCCTTCCGCGCTGCGCACGACGACCGACCAGCCCAGACGATCACAGATGCGCTTGACCAGATAGAGCCCAAGGCCGAGACCACGGCTTTGCGCACCACGAAAATTCCGGTCGAAGATGCGTTCAAGGCTTTCCGGCGAAATGCCGATGCCGGTGTCCTGCACATGCAAAGCGCCCGGGCGAACATGCACTTCCACCAGCCCCTTTTCCGTGAAGTGCGCCGCATTGTTGAGCAGATTGCCGATCACGCAGGCGGCCATGCCATGCGGTGCTCGCACGTTTGTCGGCTCGGTGTCGATGCGCAGTTCCACGGGTCTGAGTTTGAGTTGCTCGCGTACACCTTCTGCAATGTCGCGGACCATCTGGTCGAGTGCAATGGATTCGCTGGAGTGTCCGCCGTCTTCGCGTGCCAGGAACAGCAAGGCTTCGATCTGCATGCGCATCTGTGCGGTTGCGCGCTGAATCCGCATGACCCGACCGCGCGTTGCCTGTGACAGGCTGGCGTCGTCGGCCAACAATTGTGCGGAGCTGTCGATGATCGAAAGCGGCGTGCGCAGTTCGTGACTGGCTTCTTCGGTGAAGGCCTGTTCGCGTGAGACAAAGGCGTCGAGTCGTTCCATGAATCGGTCGAAAGCCTGCGCGATGATGCCGACGTCAGCGTCGTCAAAGTCCGGTGACAGCTTTTGCGTCTGTTGTCCCGGCTCGGTATTGCCAACCGCTTCTGCCAGGCGCGTGACGGGCAGCAGAACCCGTCGTGCCAGCCACAGGGCCAGCAAGACAGCTGCAAGCCACGAGCCCAGCGCACACAGCCACGCGAGTCGTACGAAGCGTGCTTCCATGGCTTCGAGTGGCTCAAGGTCCAGCACCAGAAACAATCTCGCCCCGTTGACGATCTCATGCGCCACCATGACTTCGTGCCCGGCGATATGAATCTCGTCGTAGGTGCCGGGTGTCAGTCCACGCAGGCTGTCCGGAATTCGCGAGGCATCTTCGCCAGCGCTTTGCACATAGGTCTTCAGGTTCTCGGTACGGGGGACAGGTGTGGCGGGGTCCGCGCTGAACTGGCTGGCAAAGGCATTGAGCTGGCTTTGCAGATTGATTTCCAGCACAGCGCTTTCGAAGTATTCCAGTGCCTGTGAGACCGCAATGTAGTAACCGGCCGTGCTGATGGTCACCATCAACAGGCAGGCCATAACAAGGCGTGAGCGCAGTCCGGGCCTAGGCAGGCTCATCTGCGCTGATCCGATAGCCCACGCCGTGCAGGGTGTGCAACAGCTTGATGGGTTCAGCATCGTCAATGCTGCGACGCAAGACATGAATATGTCCGCGCAGGCTGGCATCACTCTCCGGCGGATCGTCTCCCCAGATGGCGCGCTCGGCCGCCTCGCGGGTCAGCACACCGGGCGCGGCACGCATCAGGGCGTCCAACAGCTTGAGACCCGCGCGGGTCATTTCCAGGCGCCGTTCACCGCGTCTGGCAATCAGGGTGCGGGTATCAAACTCCAAGTCGGCGACCTGCAGAATTTCGCTGCCGGCATTCTTGCGGCGGCACTGGGCACGCAAGCGTGCGTGCAGTTCGGCCAGCGAGAATGGCTTGGTTAGATAGTCGTCGGCACCGGCATCAAGTCCGATGATCTTGTCGCGCTCCGTGTCGCGCGCCGTGAGCATGATGATGGGGGTCTGGCTGCGTGCATCCCGGCGAAGGCGGCGGCACAGGGAAATGCCATCGAGGCCAGGCAGATTGAGGTCCAGAACGATGACATCGTAGTCATTGACCGCCGCAAGATGCAGTCCGGTGATGCCATCGCCAGCGTAGTCGGGCACGTCGCCGCGCGCAGTCAGGAACTCGCCTATGTTGGCGGCAAGGTCTGAACTGTCTTCGATCAGCAGTATTTTCATAAGGGGCGATCCAACTGCCCGAGCTTAAGTGCGCAAGTGTTGGATTATCGTTGAGATCAAAAAGAAGCCCTGCTCACGCCACAAGCATCTTGCCGATCAGGCCCAGCAGAAAGCCAGCCACCGCGCCGAGCGCCGGAATCCATCGGCTGTCCAGTTTTGCCTGTGGCGCAATGTCTTCAAAGATCAGATACAGGATGCCGCCACTGGCAAACAGCATGAGCGCGCCCATCACGCCGTCGTTGCCAGACAGCAGGTAATACCCGCTCAGTCCCGCCGCCGGGCCTGCCAAAGCCAGCAGTCCGAAAACCATGACGATTCGCTTGGCGGGAATTTTTGCGCTGTTCGAAATTTCCTCGAACGCGTTGAAGCCTTCCGGTACGTTCTGCAGAAAGATCAGCCCCGCCAGCAGCAGGCCCGTTTGCTCACCTGCCGCAAATGCTGCGCCCAGGGCAATCGCTTCCGGTATGAAGTCCGACAGCATCGCTACCAGTTGCCCGGCTGAACTGCGCAGTTTGCTGAGCACGATATCCAGCACGCAGAAGAAAACGCCGCCTGCTGAGAATGCCAGCGCGGCGGCGGGAATCGGCAGTTTTTCGGCGCCGTCGGGGACCAAGACCAGTGCGACGGCCGACATCAAGGCGCCGCCACCGAAAGCCACAATGAAGTGGCGCCACTCGTTGCCGAGCCAGCTCGGGTGGCGAATGTCCACGCTGGCCAGCAGGGCGCCAATGGGCATGGCGGACCCCGCTAGAAGCGAGAGCACAACGACGACGAGGACTTCCGGCACGAGCAGTGCGATGTTTCAGCCAGAGCCCGACGAGCGCTCAGGCTGCGGGGTCAATGCCCCACTGCGCCAGGCGGGCTTCGCGATCGGCTTCATCATCGGCAGGTGACACCAACGGGGTCCTGCTGAACTTGGGTGTCCTGACCGGGTGAGTCTCGTTGCCAATCTGCGTGAAGCTTTTGCGTGCCTGATTGTGTGGATGCTGCGGGGCTTCATTCATCGACATGACCGGCGCCACGCAGGCATCGCTGCCTTCAAACACCTGAATCCAGTGGGCGCGGTCGTGTTGCTTGAAGATGGCTTCGAAGCGCTGGTGCATTTCTGCATCCGTATGGACACGCGACATGATGTCCTTGGATTCAGCGGCGAGCCCCAGCTTTTCAATCAGCATCATGCGGAATTGCGGTTCCAGTGAGCCGACTGACATGAACTGGCCGTCTGCGCATTCGTAGCAGCGGTAGTAGAAAGAGCTGCCGTCGAGCATGTTGCCGTCACGTTCAACCGGCCAAGCACCCGCACTCTTCATGCCGAAGATCGGCGCCAGCAGCGTGCCAGCGCCTTCGACCATGGCGGCGTCGATGACCTGCCCTTTGCCAGAGGTCCTGGTTTCGAGCAGCGCACTGACGATGCCCAGCGCCAGTACCATGCCGCCGCCGCCGTAATCGCCCACCAGATTCAGTGGCGGTGGCGGTGGCGATCCGGCCTTGCCCATGGAGTGCAGTGCGCCGGAGAGGCTGATGTAGTTGATGTCGTGACCGGCGATCTTGGCCAGCGGCCCGGTCTGTCCCCAACCTGTCATACGCGCGTACACCAGACGCGGATTGCGCTCGAGCGCCACATCCGGTCCCAGGCCGAGACGTTCCATGACCCCAGGCCGAAAGCCTTCGACGATGACGTCGGTTTGCTCGATGAGCTTGAGCACACGCTCGCGTCCGGCGTCGGACTTCAGGTCCAGCTTGATCATGCCGCTGCGGCCGCGACTGACCACCGGCACGCTGCCGAAAGGATTGGCCGGGCCGCTGCGCCCTACGGTGAGGACGTTGGCGCCCAGATCAGCCAGCAACATGGTGCCGAACGGGCCCGGGCCGATGCCGTCCATTTCCAGGACCTTGATGCCGCTGAGCGGGCCGCGTGAGGGGGTGCCTGAAGCGTCTTTGTTCATGGTGGTAATCAGGTTCGGTTTTGGTGGGAAATGATGGTGCGCCGATCTTGGTGTGCGGCGCTGCGCAGAAAATGATGCTTGCTAGTGCTTGGCGCTGATCAGTTTGCGCGCGATGCTCCAGCGATGGACCTCGCTGGGGCCATCATAAATTCTGAAGGCGCGCATATCCTTGAAGATGCGCATGACGATGGTTTCGGAGGTGACGCCCTGTCCGCCGAGCACCTGAACGCATCGATCCACCACGTTCCAGGTGGCTTCCGAGACCATCACCTTGCTCATGCTGGATTCCAGGTTGCCGCGACCACCCTGATCCAGTACCCAGGCCGTATGCCAGATGTTGAGACGGGCACTGTGCAGATCCATCTCGTTATCAGCCAGCTGGAAACCCACACCTTCATGCTCGCCCAGCGGTTTGCCGAAGGCCTGCCGTTTGCGCGCGTATTCAGTGGCCACGTCGTGCGCACGCTGGGCCTGCCCCAGCCAGCGCATGCAGTGGGTCAGGCGCGCCGGTGCCAGCCGCACCTGCGCGTAGCGAAAACCGCGGCCGATCTCTCCCAGCACGTCGGTGGCAGGTACCCGTAGTCCGTCAAAATGCAGCACGCCGTGTCCGCCGGTAAAACAGGCATCAAGCGAATCCATCAGGCGCTTAAGCCGGATCGCCGGCTGATCCATGTCAGCCAGAAACATGGTGGCCGAGCCGTCCTCCATCTTGGCCATAATGATGGCAAAGCTCGCGCCCTCGGCGCCGGTAATGAACCACTTGCTGCCACTGATGAGGTAGTCGTCGCCATCCTTGACCGCAGTGGTCTGCAGCATGGTGGGGTCGGACCCGGCACCCGGTGGCGGCTCGCTCATCGCAAAGCAGGAGCGGATGCGGCCATCTATCAGCGGCTGCAGCCAGCGCTGCTTCTGCTCCGGCGTTGCCACTTCTTCCAATAGGTGGATATTGCCCTCGTCCGGCGCATGAATATTCATCGCTACAGGACCCAGCGGCGAGTAACCAGCGGCCTCAAAAACAATGGCCTTGGCGATGTGAGACAGGCCCAGTCCGCCGAGTTCGGTAGACGCATGCGGTGTCAGCAGGCCGGCGCTGCGGGCCCGTTCGACCAGATCTAGGCGCAGCGATTCTTCAGGGCCGTGCGGTCCCTGGCGAGGATCGTTCTCCAGCGGGATGACCTGCTCGGCGATGAAGGTGCGGGTGCGCTGCTTCAGCGCTTCGAGTTCCGGCGAAATGGAGAAGTCCAAAGTTTTGACCACCTGATGCTTTGTGCGGGAGCGCCCAATTGTGCCGCATGCGCCTGTTTGGCGCGCCGCCGGAATTCTGTATTACCCTGATTTGAAACAATTTGTCTTGCCCGTGCCGGGCCTGTTCGTCGCCCATGGCTTGAATCGCTCCAATGGGGCCTCATCTTCGGACTTCGGCCAGACCAAGGAAGATGATCCGATGAAGCAGTTTGACGGCACCACCATTCTCAGCGTGCGGCGTGGCAATCAGGTTGCCCTGGGTGGCGATGGCCAGGTGTCCATGGGCAACACCATGGTCAAGGGCAATGCCCGCAAGGTTCGGCGCCTCTACAACGACAAGGTGATGGCGGGTTTTGCCGGCGGCACCGCGGATGCATTCACCCTGTTCGAACGCTTTGAAGGCAAGCTGGAAAAGCACTCCGGGCAGTTGGTCCGCGCCGCAGTGGAAATGGCCAAGGACTGGCGCACAGATCGTTATTTGCGTCGTCTGGAAGCCCTGCTGCTGGTTGCTGACAGTGAAGCCTCCCTGATGATTTCCGGTAACGGCGATGTGATGGAGCCGGAGCCCCATGGCGTCATGGGTATTGGCTCGGGTGGCAGTTTCGCCACCGCCGCTGCACGCGCGCTGGTCGAAAATACTGAACTCAGTGCAAGAGAGATCGTCGAAAAAGCATTGAACGTGGCGGCAGACATCTGCATCTACACCAATCACTCGCTGACGATAGAACACATCGACCTTTGATGAGCGACCCTTGCCGGGTATCGCCGCTCGCGTCGCAGGACGCGAAAAATTGAATCTTATTTTCTGGATGACTTAATGATCGACCTCACCGCTCCCACCGCCATGACGCCTCGCGAGATCGTGGCAGAACTGGACAAGCACATCATCGGACAGGCGGCTGCCAAGCGTTCAGTGGCCATTGCGCTGCGTAATCGCTGGCGTCGTCAGCAGGTGGATGGACAGATGCGCAGCGAAATCCATCCCAAGAACATTCTGATGATCGGCCCCACGGGTGTGGGCAAGACCGAGATCGCACGGCGTCTGGCCAAACTGGCCAATGCGCCGTTCGTCAAGGTGGAAGCCACCAAGTTCACCGAGGTGGGCTACGTCGGCAAGGATGTGGAATCCATCATCCGTGACCTGATGGACGCGTCGGTCAAGATGACTCGCGAGCAGTTCATGAAGCGTGTCCGCACGCGCGCCGAAGAAGCGGCAGAAGAGCGCGTGCTGGATGTGCTGGTGCCACCGCCCAAGGATTTTGGCGAGGCCAGTTCACAACGCCAGTCCGAAACAGGCTCCGCGCGGCAGGTATTCAGAAAGCAGCTTCGTGAAGGAAAGCTCGACGACACCGAAATCGAGATCGAAATTTCCCAAGGCATGCCCAACGTGCAGCTGATGGGGCCGCCAGGCATGGAAGAAATGACGCAACAGCTGCAAGGCATGTTCGCGGGCATGAATCAGGACAAGAAGCGCAGCAAGAAGATGAAAATCTCTGAGGCGCTGAAGCAGCTCACCGACGAAGAAGCCGCCAAACTGGTGGACGAAGAAGCGATCAAGGCAGAGGCGCTGAGCAATGTCGAAGAAAATGGCATTGTCTTCATCGACGAGATGGACAAGGTCTGCAAGCGCGGTGAGTTCACTGGCAGCGATATTTCGCGTGAAGGCGTCCAGCGTGATCTGCTGCCGCTGGTCGAAGGCAGCACCGTCACAACCAAGCATGGTGCGGTCAAGACCGACCACATCCTGTTTATCGCCAGTGGCGCCTTTCACATGGCCAAGCCTTCAGACCTGATTCCCGAACTTCAGGGCCGCTTGCCGATTCGCGTGGAACTCGATGCGCTCAAGACAGAAGATTTTGAACGCATCCTGCAGGAGCCGGATTGCTCGCTTACGGATCAGTACGTTGCACTGATGGCCACCGAAGAAGTAACGCTGGAGTTCACCGCCGAAGGCATTCGCCGTTTGGCAGAGGTTGCATTCCAGGTCAATGAACGCACTGAGAATATTGGTGCGCGCAGGCTGCATACCGTCATGGAACGCCTGATGGAAGAGTTGGCCTTTGATGCGCCAGACAAGGCTGGCAGTACCTTGAAGGTGGATCCTGAGTACGTGAACTCCAAGCTCGAGAAGCTGGCTGGCGACGAAGATCTCTCGCGCTACATCCTGTGATGTGCCGTAGTTGATCCGGGCTGCGCTGCTGCTGCTGAGCCTGATGACCACGCCACTCATGGCGGGGCAGCGCGCAGACCAGACCATCATCGTGTTGCACGGTCTGGCGCGCTCGTCCGGTTCGATGGAGGCGATGGCTGAAGCCCTGCGCTCCGACGGCTATTCCGTAGTCAATCTGGATTATCCGTCGACGCGCGCAACGGTAGAGTCACTGAGCGAATCACATCTTGCGCCGGCCGTTTCAGGCGCGATCAGCAATGGCGCGCAGCAGGTGCATTTCGTAACGCACTCGATGGGTGGGATTCTGGTGCGCCACTATCTGGCAACGCACGAAACGCCGCAGATCGGGCGGCTCGTGATGCTAGGCCCGCCCAACCACGGCAGTGAACTGGTGGATCGACTGCACCATTTGTGGCCTTACCAATGGATCAACGGACCCGCGGGTTTTCAGCTGGGAACCGATGCATCCAGCCTGCCCAATCAACTGGGAAAGATCCGTGTGGCAACAGCTGTCATTGCCGGTACACGCAGTTACAACCCGATCTACTCATCAATGATCAAGGGTGACGACGACGGCAAGGTGAGTGTGGAAAGCACGCGCCTTGAGGGAATGGCCGATCACCTGATTCTGCCGGTCAACCACAGTTTCATGATGAATGATGATGAAGTGATTCGTCAGACGCTTCACTTTCTGCGAGCGGGAAAATTTCAGCGCGATGTGGCGACACCAGAGCGAAAACCGTGAGGATTACGCTGCTGATATGAAATCGCGCCATGCTTGGCGCGCGCACAATTTTGACAGAGGCGCTCTATACTCGTGATCCCGGGGACGAAGGCGCTCCGAATTCATGAGGAACCCGCGATGGGTCCAATCCTGAAAGCCTTTCTGCTTGTGGTGCTTTTTGGGGCGCTGCACGGATGCAGCGGATCGAATGGCGATTCGCCCTTTGCACAGTACGCCGAGCCAAGCCCGCGCGTCGCGACCACCGGAACCGTGACAGGTGTTGTCTACGAAGTTCCAGTAACGGCCAAGGCTCACGGAGACAGCGGGGGTGGCCTGTTGATCTCCGGGCAAACGCCGCCAAGCGCGGATGCAGAACCGGTTGCCGGTGCAACCGTCAGTGCCAATGGCGTGGATCATGGGGCGACCGCAGCCGATGGCAGCTTTCGGTTCGATGCGGACGCTGGCCCTTTGACCATCCGAATTGAGTATGAGGGTGTCGTTCTCAATCAGCCCACAACCGTCGTCGGCGGGCGCACCGTTATTGTAGGTGCGAGCCAGATGAGTCGTGATGAGGCCTGGCATCGAGTGGAGAATATTGTTGTCTCCACCTTGGATCGGCCACAGACCGTACTGGCCTTTGGTTCGCATGTGCCCTTGCCGCCGGGAACAACAGTCAACACCACAAGGAGTCCGGGACCGGCCACGCCTGCAGACATTGTTCTTGAAAGGCCAAGCTGGCTGTTCTTTATCGATTTGTATTTCACGTCCGGTTACGAGCACCCGACCATCCTGGCGCTGGTAGATGACACAGATGGCAGCGTGACGGTACTCCATCGGCGCTCCGCTCCGGTGGTGAACCAGCTCGATCTGTGGTTTGGCTTGGAGGATCAGCCATTGAGTGATGTGCTGATGAGACCCAGTGAAGATCCCTATATTTATGCGCCAAGGCGCATGCCAGCGGTTGCTGCGTCGCAGCCCGTGCCCCGCACCGTGCCCGCGAGAGATCACGTTGAGGGCTGCGAAGATGCCAAGACCTTTGCATTGATTATCACAGGTGCGACCGAGAGCTCGTTCCTGGAGTCAACCATACGTTTCTCTGCTGCGCTTTCAGCGGATGTGGTTCGCGAGATCGTGCCCAGCAACAGCTCGGATTTCGCAGAGCTGTATCGAGTCACGTACAACGAGCTCAATGCGCAGATGACGCCCTGTGATCGCCTGATCATCTATATCGCTTCTCATGGCTATGAGGATGATGACGGCAATGGTCTCGGCGCATTTATGTACGAACGTCGCGACAAATCATTGGGTGACAATCGCAAGCAGTCTTTCACGCCGTTTGAGCTGTCCTCACCACTGCGTAACACCTTGAAAGCCTGTCATCTGCAGTTGATTGTTGATGCCTGTTTTTCAGGTTCGATGGCTCCGCTATTCAGGCAGGCATTTGATCGGCGTGGATTCAAGCATGTTGACCGCTATTTCCTGGCATCGACTGACGCGACGACCACCGCGACGTTTGAAAACATCAGCACCGGCGGCGTCCTGTTTGGCACCACAACCGGCGGCAAATTCACCAATGAACTGATAGAAGCGGGCGTTGTTGGCGGTACTCCCGCCGAACTGTCCGAGAAGGTGGATGAGCTGGTCGGTCAGGGCGGTGTCTTTACTTACGACTCCTACGCGCATGATCAGGGCGCGCAATATCTGTACCTTCCGCCGACCGAAGCTTGTCCGATCGACGGCAGCGGCGGTGAGGACGACGATACCGGCACTGAGCTGGATTCAGACGAAGACGGGATTCCGGACGAAGAAGACAACTGCCCGCAAACGGCTAATCCGGAGCAGACGGATACGGACGGCGATGGCCGTGGAGACGAATGCGATAACTGCCGAGAGACGCCCAATGCGGATCAGGCCGATGCCGATGCCGACGGTGTAGGTAACGTGTGCGACAACTGCATCAATCAGGCTAACCCCAATCAGGTGGATGCCGAGGGTGACGGGGTCGGAAACGCATGTGACAACTGTGTGAGCAGCGTCAATCCGATGCAGGAAGACGCTGACAGTGACGGTGTGGGCGACAGCTGCGACAACTGCGTGAATCAGGCCAATGCGGATCAGGTTGATCTGGACAGGGACATGATGGGTGATGTTTGCGACAGTACCCGCGTTGTTGTCCTGGATCGTACTCTGGGAACCATTCCATTCCGAGATTCCGTGGATCTGGCCTGTATCAGCAACGGCATTGATGCAGAGCCCGATGCCTGCCTCTGCACCCATCTTCACCGTGAGATCAGTATCGTCGGTCAACAGGGAACGTTCCCGGATGTAAATCCCGACGAATGTGGTCATGGGTGCACGACTACAATCCCGTATAGCGAGGTCGACTACACCTGTCCTCCCTGATGTGCGGGCCGCTTGATTGAGCCAGCAGGTCGTTTCAAAGCGCTGCTTGTCGATATCGAATCGCGACAAGCGAAGCTGATTCGCTACTGATTCAGTCGCGCCCGCATCTCATCAAAGCGGCTCTTCTCTGCCTCGCTGAGTTCTGGAAATTTCAGGCCCAAGGATTCCAGCGACTGCGCGACGATGTCGGCAACGGTTGCACGCATGTAGGCCTTGTCATCTGCCGGAATCGCATACCAGGGCGCGTGTGCCGTGGAAGTGGCATTGAGCATGGCCTCGTAGGCTTTCATGTACGCATCCCAATGCTCCCGCTCATCAAGATCAGCGGCTTCAAATTTCCAGTGCTTTTCAGGCTCGTCGAGGCGAGACAGAAAGCGCTCGCGTTGTTCGGCCAGAGAAACATTGAGCCAGAACTTCAGGATAACCGTGCCATTTCGGGCCAGATGTGTTTCATGTTCGCGGATTGATTCCAGTCGCTGTTGCCAGATGCGTGCGCCGGCCGGTCGATCAGGCAGTTTCTGATAGTCCAGGTACTCGGGATGTACGCGCACTGCCAGCACTTCTTCATAGTGACTGCGATTGAATACGCCGATACGCCCGCGCTCCGGAAGTCGCTGCGCGGTGCGCCACAGAAAGTCGTGGTCCAGTTCGCGCGCTGACGGGCGCTTGAACGAATACACCTGGCAGCCCGCCGGATTCACGCCAGACAGTACGGCGCGAATGGTGGAGTCCTTACCGGCAGCGTCCATGGCCTGAAACACCAGCAGTACCGAGTGCTTGTCGGCGGCGTAGAGCCGCTCCTGCAGATCAGCCAGATCTTTGACACGATGCTTGAGCTGTTTCTTCAGTGCCTTCTTGTTGGGGACATCGCCTATCGGTGTGGTCGGTGCATCCGCTACTTTGAAGCCACCTTTGAAAGGCACGAGATAAGGGCTGTCGATGGCCTTGAACATGAGTGCGTGTCCTTGATCGAGTCAGTGGGTGACGAGTGAGGCGGGGCCGGGCACCACATAAAAATAAATGGCGAGCCAGTGCAACACACTGCCGCCAAGTACAAACAGATGCCAGATGGCGTGGTGGTAGCGCAGCCGCTCCCAGAGATAGAAAGCTACACCGCCGCTATAGGTCAGGCCGCCGACACCCAGAAGAATCAGACCGCCGGTATCAAGGCGATTGAACAACGGCTTGACTGCAACAATGGCGCACCAGCCCATCAGCAGATAAACACTGAGCGAGATTCTCTCGTAGCGTCCGGTGAAAAATATTTTCAGGCCCACGCCGATGACCGCCAGTCCCCAGGTGAATCCGAACAGGCTCCAGCCCCATGGGCCGTGCAAGGTCACCAGTGTGAAAGGTGTGTAGGTGCCGGCAATGAGGAAGAAGATCAGCGAGTGATCAATGATGCGCAGGACGCCGCGCGCACGCGGTAGCGGGATGCTGTGGTAGAGCGTGGAAGCCGTGTACATGAGCACCAGCGTGGTGCCGAAAACACTGCAGGCCACGACATGCCAGGTGTCTCCGTACAGGGCTGCGCGGACCACCAGAACCACCAGTCCGATGATGGACAGCACCACTCCAAGGCCATGCGTAATGGCGTCAGCAAGGTGTTCGCCAAAGGAATAGACCCGGTCGCGCGCCCCCTCCAGCGACTTGGGGACCGGAACCTTCGGCAGCGGTTGGCGAAGCGGCGCGGGTTGGTGTGCTGCGTTACTCGGCACGCTCCACCTTGAGCGTTGCCCCTTCGGCCTTGACCACGGTAACGCGGCTGCCGGCCGCAAGGTCAGGTCCCACCGCCCGCCATTGGGAGTCGTCCACGTTGAGCTTTCCCACGCCGTTGATGATGGGGGCGGTCAAGGTGAAGGTGCGGCCAACGTAAGACTCTCCGCGTCGATTCAGCGTTGGCGAGTCGGTCACGATCTGCTTCTTGCGGAAACGGTGGTAGAGCAAAAAGCTGATGACGGAGAACGCGCCAAACAGAACCAGTTCCGCCTGCCAGCTAGTGGGAAATGCCCAGGAGATGAAACCCACCAGCGTCGCGGATATGCCCATCCACAAGAGGACGAACTCGGCAGGAATCAGCGTCTCCAGAATCAGCAGCGCAAGGCCGGCTGCAAACCAGTGCCAGTACTCCAGTTGGTTCATGTCCACGGCAATCAGCCCGCGTTTGGCGGCGTGGTCTGCACGCCGGCTTTCTTGGCCAGTTCGGTAATTCCGGCCAGTGCGCCGATGACATTGCCGGCTTCGAGTGGCATCAGCACCAGCTTCTCATTGGGGCTGCTCGCGATCTGGCCGAGTGCTTCGATGTACTTGGTGGCTACGAAGTAATTGATGGCCTGAATGTCACCTTGCGCAATTGCCTGGCTGACCATGTGAGTGGCCTTAGCTTCGGCTTCGGCCTGTCGCTCTCTGGCTTCGGCATCACGAAACGCAGCTTCCTTGCGGCCTTCGGACTCCAGGATCTGTTCCTGTCGCTCGGCTTCTGCTCCCAGAATCTGCGCCTGACGCTCACCTTCTGCCTTGAGCACTGCGGCCTGTCTGAAACCTTCGGCTTCCAGGATATTGGCGCGCTTCTCGCGCTCCGCTTTCATCTGCCGGCCCATGGCCTCCACCAGATCATGCGGCGGGCGGATGTCCTTGATCTCGATGCGCGTCACCTTGATGCCCCAGGGCGTGGTGGCATCGTCGACCACCGTGAGCAGCTTGGCGTTGATGTGATCGCGCTGGCTGAGCAATTCGTCCAGGTCCATCGAGCCCATGACAGTACGCAGATTGGTCTGGGTCAGCTGCATGGTGGCCAGTTCCAGGTTCTGGACCTCGTATGCTGCTTTGGGCGCATCCAGGATCTGGAAGAACACCACGCCGTCAACGCCGACCATGGCGTTGTCCTTGGTGATGATTTCCTGGCTGGGCACGTCCAGCACCTGCTCCATCATCGACAGCTTGCGCCCGATGCCATCGACATAGGGGACCATCCAATGCAGGCCGGGCTCGAATGTGGCGCGATACTTTCCGAATCGCTCAATGGTGTATTCCATGCCCTGCGGCACTGTGACCACGCCTTTCCACAGGGTGACCAGCAGGAAGGCAACCAGAATGATGACGACGACATCCATCTCAGATTCTCCGTTTTATCTCAGCCCCCCGGCGGGCGACGGAAGTATCGCATGTGAAATCAATCCCGGAGCGGATCGAAGCTCAGCGGCAAACCGTGCCTGATGAAGGCGGTCCGGGATAATCCATGCGATCCGCGTAGCGATAGCAGTAGCCGCTATCGGGATCTTCAAGAATCAGATTCTCGGGAATGTCGTCCTGTGGATCTGGCGCAGGCCAGTCCTGCAGGATGCGCGCTCTCAGCTGACGCAAATACGCAGGCGTGACAACTGTGGGCGCGGCCCGCAGCGTGAGCCCTTGTTCAGAGATGAGTTGATGAAAGCGCGCCACGTTCGCATCGTCCGGCCCGTTTCCCGCGGGGACGCTGGCTGATCGAGAGAAGTCGCCATTGGCCGGATCAGCAAACACTGCACTCACCTGAGTGATGGAGGCGGGTAGTTCTGCGGTATCAGCCGATGCCACCGCGTAATTGCTGCCCACCCCGGCGTAAGTATCAGACGTGCGAATGGTGTTGCGAGCTGGCAGGGCGTGGAACAGGTTCTGGCTGATGTTTTGCGAACTGGACGATTGCAGCACCAGTTCGCCAGAGCGCACCACCGCTTGTGCGTTGGCATAGAACGCGTTGTTGCGGATCACGCTGTTGTCCACAGTATTGAGCCCAAGGCCAGCCTTGCCGTTGAGCAGTGATAGGTTCTGTTCGGCCAGGAAGCGCCCAAAGAAATTGCCGCCATTGTTCTGCATGTGCAGCCCGTTGCCTTCGTCGATTTCGAGCTTGACCACGCCCTTGCTGAAAACATGCGAGATCATCGAAGACTGGTTTCCGAACACCAGATTGCCTCGCATGATGACCTTGAATGACTGCGTATCGGTGTTGTCCTCGGTGGCCGGACTGGAATTGGCAAAGCCATGCGTTCCGGCCGTAGACCACCAGGCATTGTTGTAGATCACGCTGTCCGCCACCGTGATGTAGGCGCCGCCGTTGTTGCTCACGCCTGCGCCCGGAAAATGATGGATCACGCAGCCGGAAATCTCGATGTTGTAGGAACTGTTGAGGGAGATGCCGCGGCCCTGAATCTGGTTCTGCGCATCACTCTGGTCCCACCACAAGGACAACGAGTCCTGCACGTCGAGTGAAGCAGCGGTGCCCATCAATTCCAGGTTCTGTAGTTTCCAGTGGCGCGCATCGCGAAAGGCCAGGCCGTTGACGTCGGATATCAGGCGGACGTATTCGTTTCCGTGTGGACGAATGGTGATTTGCATGCCCGCTGTCCCCGAAGACGTGATGCGCGCAAGGTTGTTGCGTGACCGGGTGGAGAAATCGGTGCCGAATTCGTCGTTGTAATAGTCGCCGCCACGCAGATAGAGGGTGTCGCCGGGTCCGGCTTTGCTTACCGCGGCGGCGAGTGTGCGCAGCGGTGCCTGCGCAGTGCCGAGTTGGCTGTCATCGCCGATTGGCGAAATGTAGATGCCGTTGGCTGCGGGCGAGCCGCTGCCCACGTCCAGCGCAAAGACTTCGGTCAGGTGGCGCGCGCCGCTGGTGCGGATGATGGTGACACTGCTGCGGCCTTGCTGCGCCGGCATGGGTGTCCAGTAGAGCCGACCGCTGCGCGGGTGAACGGCCATGCCCTCCGGCGCGCCCTGCAGCGAGAAGCGGGTAGAGGCATCAATGGGCCTGAGACTGCATAGATAGTTCTGTCCGGCGCCTGTGCTTGTGGCGCAGCTTGCCGAAGCGTTCTCAGTGGTGCCGGGCCCCGGTCCTGGCGCAGGCGGCATGGTCGCCCCCGAGCCCCCGCCGCCCCCGCCGCCACAACTGCTGCTGAGCATGGCGAGCAAAGTGATCGCAAGAAGTTGCCGCATCGTCGGAAAAAATCTGTCCATGCTCGCCTCTACGCCAAATGTGTTCAGGCCTCGGTAGCGGCCATTTGCTTGATGCGTTCTACCATGGCGTAAAAGCCGTTGCGCCGGTTCATGCTGATGTGCTGTTCCAGTCCCAGGCGCTCAAAGCTGGAAGCAATGTCCAGATCAAGGATTTCCTGCGGTGTGCGGCCAGAAGTCAGGCCCAGCAGCAGTGCGATCAATCCTTTGACGATATGGGCGTCCGAATCGCCGCGGAACTCCAGTGTCACCGGCGGCCCCTCATGGCGGGTGTGCGCCAGCCAGACCTGACTCATGCAGCCGCGCACCTTGTGCGCATCGTCGTGCTCATCATCGGGCATGGGCGGTAGTTTTCGGCCCAGCTCAATGATGTAGCGATAGCGCTCTTCCCATTCACCGAGCAATTCAAAGGTATCGGCAAGTTCTTCAATATCCATGGGCGAATTGTAAGCGCGCGAGCCCCGGAATCCCTGAAAGCATACAATCCGCGGCCAAATTTCTTGCAGGTTCCTGCCATGACCCGTCCTTCCGGCCGCACAGCGGATCAACTTCGTGCTGTTTCCATTGAGCGCAATTTCACCTGTCATGCAGAGGGATCGGTGCTGGTCAGCTTTGGCAATACGCGCGTGCTGTGCACGGCCAGCGTTGAAGAACGTGGCCCATCCTGGAAAAAGGACGGAGGCTGGGTGACGGCCGAATACGGCATGTTGCCGCGTGCCACACATACTCGTGGTCGTCGCGAAGCGGCGCAGGGCAAGCAGTCCGGGCGCACCCAGGAAATTCAGCGCCTGATCGGACGCTCCTTGCGGGCGGCGGTGGATCTGAGTGCCTTGCCCGGCCTGACCATCACGCTGGATTGTGATGTCCTGCAGGCCGACGGTGGCACGCGAACCGCCGCCATCACCGGCGCTTATGTGGCGATGGTGGATGCCGTCGAGAAGATGATGAAAAAGGGCAAGCTCAAGTCCAACCCCGTGCACGGGCAGGTCGCTGCCATCAGCGTGGGTATTTATCGCGGCGAGCCGGTGCTGGATCTGGATTACGCGGAAGATTCGGATTGCGAATGCGACATGAACGTGGTGATGAACGATGCGGGTCACTTCATTGAAGTGCAGGGCACGGCAGAGGGGCACGCCTTCCGCCGCGAAGAACTCGACAGCCTGCTCAATCTCGCCCAGGGCGGCATCGCCGATCTGATCAAGGCGCAAAGCGCGGCGCTGAAGGCCTGAGGCCAGGCAGATGCCAGACATCGTTCTCGCCAGCCGCAATGCAAAGAAAGCGCGCGAGCTCGAAGCCTTGCTGAGCCCCCTGGGCTGGCGCGTCCGTCCGGTCAGCGAGTTCTCTGATGTGGAGCCGGAGGAGACCGGTAGCACTTTCGTAGAGAACGCCCTGATCAAGGCCCGGCATGCGACGCAGGCATCCGGCCTGCCCGCTGTGGCCGATGATTCCGGTCTTAGCGTGGATGCGCTGGGCGGTGCGCCGGGTGTGCGCTCGGCGCGCTTTGCGGGCGAGCCCTCATCTGACGCAGCCAACAACGCGAAGTTGCTTGCCGACATGGCCGGCGTTGCTGATGCGCAGCGGCAGGCACAGTTTGTCTGCACGCTGGTGATGCTGCGTTCCGCGCTTGACCCGATTCCGCTCATCGCCTCAGGCATCTGGCGTGGCCAGATTCTGCGCGAGGCCCGTGGAGAGCAGGGCTTTGGCTACGACCCCTTGTTCTGGGTGCCCGAGCATCAATGTGCATCTGCCGAGCTGGCTCCAGAAATCAAGAACCGGATCAGTCATCGTGGCCTGGCGATGCAGCAACTGCTTGCATTGATCGCCGGCAGGTGAGCACGGCGGCTGCAGCGGCCAATCTGCCGCTCGCCCTGTATGTGCATCTGCCCTGGTGCGCTCGAAAATGCCCCTACTGTGATTTCAATTCACATGCCGTGCGTGCGCCCATTCCGCAGGACGCGTATGTCGATGCACTGATCCGCGATCTGGATTTTGAACTGCAGCAGGGTGAGTCACGAGCGCTCAGCAGCATCTTCTTTGGCGGCGGCACGCCCAGCCTTTTTTCCGCAGCATCAATTGGTCGGATTCTGGATGCAGCTGCAAAGCGGCTGCATTTTTCGGATGACATCGAGATCACGCTGGAGGCCAATCCCGGCACCGCGGATGCGGCGCATTTTTCTGGTTATCGAACGGCCGGGGTCAATCGCATGTCCATCGGCGTACAGAGTTTTTCCGATGCCAGCCTGAAGGCCATCGGACGCATCCATGATGGGGCCGAGGCGCATCGCGCAATTGATCTTGCCAGAGCGGCGGGCTTCGACAATTTCAATCTGGATCTGATGTTTGCATTGCCGCAACAGTCCATCGACGCGGCGCTGATGGATTTGACGACCGCGCTGTCATTGGCGCCGCAGCATCTGTCCTGGTATCACCTGACGCTGGAGCCCAACACGGAGTTTGCGGTGCGACCGCCGCCGATTCCCGACTCGGATACCGCTGCGGACATGCACGATCAGGGCTGCGCCTTGTTAGGCGAGGCCGGCTTCGAGCACTACGAAACCTCTGCGTTTGCGCGGCCGGGGCGCGCGTCGCGGCACAATCTCAACTACTGGCAATTTGGTGATTACTTGGGCATCGGTGCGGGCGCCCATGCCAAGCGAAGTTTCATGCAAGCAGACGGCATGGATATTCAGCGACGTTCACGTCACAAGCATCCACGCACTTTCATGGAAACTGCGGGTACGGCTGCTGCGGTGCAGGAAACCCGGCAGGTCGAGCTGCATGAACGCGCTTTCGAGTTCTGCATGAATGCCTTGCGACTGCATCAGGGTTTCAGTCTGGATCAGTTTGAAGCGCGCAGTGGCCTGCCGTTATCGGCACTACAACCCAGACTCGATGAAGCGGTAGTCAAAGGCCTGATTCAAATAGACAGCGATGGCGTTCGCCCAACACCGTCGGGGCTGCGCTATCAGAACAGGCTGATCTCGCTGTTTCTGCCGGAGGCTGACTGATGCTCGAAGAAGATCACATCACCTGTCCCTACTGCTGGGAGACGATCGCGGTTGACGTGGATGTGTCCGCCGGATCACAAACCTATACCGAAGATTGTTCGGTGTGCTGCAACCCGATCCTGATTCGATTGCAGGTCAGCGGCGATGGCGAGACCTACGAGATCGAGGCAAGCCCCGAGAACGAATAAAGGCTGAAAATGCGCTCTAGTTGTCTTGCGTCGGGGCGCAGCGCTCGTCGATGCTGATCCGAGTGAATTCAATGCCGCCCGGCAGATAGGCAATCGCCAGCAGGCCCAGCGCCTTGTCGTCAGGAGCCACGGCCACGCGGCTGATCAGTTTGTTCTCAAGCGGACTGTCAAAGCGCGCCGCCAGGGCCAGCTGCGCACACTGCACCTGTTCGGCGGACAGGCGCTCGCTGAACTCGACGCGGTTCTGATTCAGCGCCAGGATCGTGGCCAGCGCCGCGGCCACGACCAGTCCTGCAAAAGTCAGCGCGCGAAGAATCAATCCGCCAGCACCGTGCTGAGCCAGTTGCCGATATCGGCGATTTCTTCCATGCACACCTCGTGTGCCATCGGATAGCTGTGCCAGTCCACCGTGTAGCCCGCCTGCGTCAACTGGTCACGACTCGATTCGCCAAGTTGAATCGGCAGCACCGCGTCATGACTGCCATGGCACATCAGGATCGGAATATTCTTGTTGGCCTCTGATCCTTCGCTGGCCAGCGAGCCGCTCAGCGGCAGATACGTGGACAGGGGCATCAGGCCCGCGAGGCGATCCTTATGGCGCAGCGCGGTCTGAAGCGCGATGGCGCCGCCCTGCGAGAATCCGGCAATGACGATCTTGTAGGACGGCACGCCGGCTTCGCGTTCTTCGGCAATGATCTGCTCGATACGCGCCTGCGAGGCACGAATGCCTTCTTCGTCCTGCAGGCCGTTGCGATCCAGGGACTTGATGTCGTACCAGGCGCGCATGGCCATGCCGCCATTGAGCGTCACCGGCCGCACTTCGGCGTGCGGAAAGATAAATTTCACCGGCACGCCTTCCGGCAACTTCAGATGCGGGACGATGGAAACAAAATCATGGCCATCGGCGCCCAGGCCATGCATCCAGATGACAGTCGCCTTGTGTGCTTGATCTGGCTGAACGACGACGGCGGTTTCAGTTTCCTGGAGTTTCATGGGGCAATAGGGTCTCGGGACGATAGAATGCGCGCCACCCTAATTGATTCCCGCGTCCGCGGGAAAGACCCGCACCATGCTGACGCGCGCCGCACCACTGTTTTTTACGATTGCCCTTGGCTTCCTGCTGGCCGGCTGCGGCCAGTCCGGCGGCTTGTATCTGCCCGATGCGGATGACAAGGCTGTTGAAGATTCTGCAGCTGCGGACCACGGCGCAGCGCCGGCAAGCGCTGTTCAAGACGAAGAAGATGAAGAAGAGAATGATGACGAGGCATCCGATGTTGCAGATCAACCGCCGCCCGCTGAAGAGGGTGTCGCACCATGAGTGATGCTTTTCTGAGCCATCAGGGGCAGTTGTTTGCCGAGCAGATTCCGGTAGAGGCACTGGCCGAACGC
Source organism: Panacagrimonas sp. (assembly GCA_041603235.1). Classification (GTDB taxonomy): domain Bacteria; phylum Pseudomonadota; class Gammaproteobacteria; order Nevskiales; family Nevskiaceae; genus Panacagrimonas. The sequence continues at coordinate 198,950 of JBFIES010000005.1, forward strand.
TTTGGCACGCCGCTCTATATTTATTCTCGCGCCACCCTGGAACGCCACTACCGCGCCTTTGATGAGGCACTTGCGCAAGTTCCGCATCAGGTTTGCTATGCGGTCAAGGCCAATTCAAACCTTGCCGTATTGGGCGTGCTGGCCAAACTCGGTTGCGGTTTTGACATCGTGTCCGAGGGCGAATTGCGTCGTGTTCTGGCTGCTGGAGGTGAAGCATCGAAGGTGGTCTTCTCCGGTGTTGGCAAGACCGAACTCGAGATGCGCTACGCACTGGAGCAGAAGATCGGTTGCTTCAACGTGGAGTCCGAGTCCGAACTCAAGCGTCTCAATCGCGTTGCGCTGAACATGAAAACCACTGCGCGCATCGCCCTGCGCGTCAATCCGGACGTGGATGCCAAGACCCATCCCTACATCTCGACCGGCCTGAAGCAGAACAAGTTTGGCGTGGATCTGCTCACCGCTGAGCGCCTGTATCTTGAGGCGCGCAACATGAAGGGCATCGAGATCAGCGGCATTGCCAGCCATATCGGCTCGCAGCTGCTGGAGGTTTCGCCGTATCTCGATGCACTGGATCGTGTGCTCGGTCTGATGGACCGGCTGCAGGAACAGGGCATCAGCTTTGATCACATTGATGTAGGCGGCGGCCTGGGCGTTCGCTACAAGGACGAGCGGACCACTTCGCCTGCCGACTGGGCCAAGGCTCTGTTGCCGAAGATTGAAGGGCGTGGGCTCAAGCTCATGACCGAGCCGGGCCGGGCCATTGCTGGCAATGCCGGCATCCTGGTCACGCGGGTGGAGCTCATCAAGAAGGGCGAAGACCGCCATTTCGCAGTGATTGATGCGGCCATGAACGATCTGCTGCGCCCGGCCCTGTACCAGGCCTGGATGGACATCATTCCGGTCAAGCACAACGAGGCGGTTACCGCGCAGACCTATGACGTCGTGGGCCCGATCTGCGAGACCGGCGACTTTCTGGGCAAGGATCGCGAACTCGCGATTGCAGAAGGTGACCTGCTGGCCGTGCGCACTGCCGGCGCCTACAGCTTCACCATGGCCAGCAACTACAATTCCCGCGGACGCGCGGCAGAAGTGATGGTCGATGTGGATCGCGGCGTGCTGGTACGAGAACGAGAGACGTTTGACGATCTGATTCGCGGCGAAAAGTTGCTGGACTAGCGTGAGCGGCACAAGCAAACGCGTCATCAGCGCTGATCCTTACGCGCAGCGAGATGCTGCTTTCAGTGACTGCCGAAAATATCGCTATGCGCTGTGGCGTCACTGGGGCGGAAGCCCGCACTACGCCATGTTCGTCGGGCTCAATCCCAGCACCGCAGACGAATTGCAGGATGACCCCACCGTCCGGCGCTGCATCGGCTATGCCCGCGACTGGGGCTATGGCGGCATGTGGATGACCAATATCTTCGCCTATCGCGCGACCCTGCCATCGGACATGAAGGCCTTTGACGAGCCGGTGGGGCCGGACAACGACTGGGCACTCAAGCTGCTGGCTCGGAACTCTGGCGTGGTGGTTGCGGCCTGGGGCACACATGGGGTTCATCTCGACCGCGCCATTCAGGTGCGCAAGCTCCTGCCAAACCTGCATTACCTGCGCCTGACCCAGGATGGCCATCCGGCGCATCCGCTCTACCTGCCCAAAACCTTGAAGCCGCTACCATGGTCGGCCCCGCGCTGAGTTCATGTGCGTCGTTCCCGGACGCGGGGCAAGATCTTTGACACCGGAAGCCAAGCAAAAATGTCCACGCCCCCTCTGATTCTCATCGACGGCAGCAATTGGCTGTTTCGTGCGTATCACGCATTGCCGCCGCTGACCGCGCCAGACGGCACCCCCAGCGGCGCGGTGTTTGGCATGAACAACATGATCAAGCGCCTGATCAAGGACTATCAGCCAGAGCGTCTGGCCGTGGTGTTTGATCCGCCCGGAAAGACGTTTCGCGAAGACATCTATCCCGAGTACAAGGCCAATCGCGGCGAGACACCCGAAGACTTGCGTCCGCAGTTCCCGCTGGTTGTCGAACTTTGCGAGGCAATGGGTCTCAAGGTTCTGCAGGTGCCGGAAGTGGAGGCCGATGACGTGATCGGCACGCTGGCAACGCGGGCGGCCAAGGATAAGCAGCCGGTGCTGATTGTGACCGGTGACAAGGACATGGCGCAGTTGGTCACCGAGCAGGTTCATCTGCTGGACACCATGAAAAACCGGCGCATGGACCCCGCCGGCGTGGAGGAAAAGTTTGGCGTCACGCCGGAACAGATCATCGACTATCTGGCCCTGATGGGAGACGCCTCGGACAATATTCCCGGTGTACCCGGCGTAGGCCCCAAGACAGCCGCCAAACTGATTGCCGAGCACGGCTCGCTCGACGGCGTGATCGCCGCCGCTGAAGGCATCAAGGGCAAGATGGGTGAAAAGATTCGCGCCAGCATCGAGTTCCTGCCCATGTCCAAGGATCTGGCCACGATCCGGACCGCACTTGATCTTGAGCTGACACAGGAAGATCTCACCCCTCGCGGCGCGGATGAGGACAAACTCGACGCCTTCCACAAGCGCATGGGCATGACCCGCGGCGCAGCGGCTGCGGTGGAAAAGGCAAAGGGCGTCGAGACACCCAGCGCCCCGGCCATGCCTGAACCTGCTGGCGATTCCGCACCGACGCAGGTTGAGCTGGTGACCGATGAAGACGCGCTGGAGAAACTCGCCACGGCGCTGGAGAACGCGGCGCTGATCTGCGTGGACACCGAAACCGATTCGCTGGATTCCAACCAGGCCAATCTGGTCGGCTTGGCCTTTTCCGTGAAGGCGGGGCAGGGCTGGTATCTGCCTGTGGGGCACGACTACCTCGGCGCGCCGGACCAGCTTTCTATGGAGGTGGTCCGCAAGAGGCTGGCCCCGATATTGAAGGACGCGACCAAGCCCAAGGTGGGTCAGCACATCAAGTACGACCTCAACGTGCTGGAGCGTCATGGCCTTGGCGTGCGCGGCGTGGCTTACGACACCATGCTCGAAAGTTACGTGATTGATGCCGTCGCCAATCGCCACGACATGGACACGCTCGCGCAGAAATATTTGGGCCACAGCACGATCAAGTTTTCCGATGTGGCCGGTAGCGGCAAGAAACAGATCACCTTCAATCAGGTGGCTCTGGACAAGGCAGCGCCGTATTCGGCAGAAGACGCCGACATCACGCTGCGCCTGCATGAGGCCCTGTTCCCGCGTCTTGAAGAAGTGCCCGAGCTGGCCAAGGTATTTTCGGAAATTGAAATGCCCCTGGTGCCGGTGCTGGCGCGCATGGAGCAGACCGGCGTGCACGTTGATGTGCCGCTGCTGCGCCGCATCTCGGGCGAACTTGCAACGCGCATGGATGAACTGCAGGCCGAGGCACACAAGGTGGCGGGCATCGAGTTCAATCTGGGTTCTCCCAAACAGTTGGGAGAAATCCTTTTCAAGAAGCTTGAGCTGCGCGTGGTCAGCAAGACCAAGAAGGGTGAGCCTTCAACCGCAGAAAACGTGCTTGAGGAATTGGCAGATGAACACCCGCTGCCGCGACTGATTCTGGATTGGCGCGGCATGCAGAAATTGCGCTCGACCTATGCAGAGCAATTGCCCAATGCGGTGAACCCCAAGACACGCCGCATTCACACCAGCTATCACCAGGCGGTGGCGGCAACGGGACGGCTTTCGTCGCAGGAACCGAATCTGCAGAACATCCCGATCCGCACTGCGGAAGGTCGGCGCATTCGACAGGCGTTCATTCCTGAAAAGGGGAACTCACTGCTGGCCATCGACTACTCGCAGATTGAATTGCGCCTGATGGCGCATTTCTCTGGAGACGAGCGCCTGGTAGAGGCCTTCAACAAGGGCCTGGACGTGCATCAGGCGACCGCCGCCGAGGTCTTTGATACGCCACTGGATCAAGTGGCCAATGAGCAGCGCCGTGCGGCCAAGGCCATCAACTTTGGCCTGATCTACGGCATGTCCGCATTTGGTCTTGCGCGGCAGCTCGGAATTTCGCGCAGCGATGCGGCGGATTACATCGAGCGCTTTTTCGGCCGCTATCCCGGCGTCAAGAATTTCATGGACGGCACACGCGATGCCGCGCGGACGCGTGGCTATGTGGAAACGCTTTACGGGCGGCGTTTGTATCTGCCCAATATCAATTCGAAGAACGCGCCGCTGCGCCAGTACGCAGAACGTACCGCGATCAATGCGCCTCTGCAGGGCACCGCAGCCGATCTGATCAAGTTCGCGATGATCGAGCTGCAAAGCTGGCTGGACCAGAACGCGCCTGAGATCCTGATGATCATGCAGGTGCATGACGAACTCGTGTTTGAAGGGCCGAGCCGGAAGCTGGAAGAACTTGCGCCCCGGTTGGCGGGTCAGATGTGCGGCATCCGCAAGCTGAAGGTTCCCTTGGTTGCGGATTACGGTCTGGGAGATAACTGGGATACCACCCACGCCGAAACGCGTCACGCCAGCAGTTGAGGTGGATTTGAGTGGTTTGAAAGGGTTTTGACGAGGCTGTTCGGACTGCGTTCAGGCTGGAAAAATCGGCCCAAAAGAAGATTAAAAAATAATCTGAAACAAGTCATGGGCTTGGCAGAATTTCAGGAAAATTATCCAAATTTTCGAAATCTTCGTGAACTTTCACCCGGATCGCTTCTCTAATCCTGTGAGTGACGGACTTCCCTTCCTCACTCCCCGCTTTCACTCCCTGGGCGGGTCCGGTATCCCCAAACCGGAGCAAGCTGGCCCGGCGAATTTCCCCGATTCGCCGGGCCTTTTCTATGGCGCAGCCATTCATTGATTCATCTCTTGCCGGTGCCGCTGTTGTGGCGTCAGCCCGGATGCAGCGCGTCCAGTTCGGGGTAAAAGCGAAACATGCATTCCTTGAGCGGGCGTCGCTGCGCTGAGTGCCAGTAGCGCTGAATGTTGTCCAGACTCAGAACGGATCGGGACAACTCCAAGAGATGCGGGATCTGCCCGACTGCGGCAGTCATGGCGCGCGGGAAGGCAAACTTCAGGCCTTCGATCGTGAACATCAGTGACAGATCGGCGTAGCTCAGCTGCTTGCCCAGCAGATAGGGCCCGCCGCTGAGACGGATCACCTGTTCGAAATAGGCCAGGTATTTGGGTTGCCGGACCTTCAGGTAATGAGCCGTGCGCCGAAGCGCTTCTGTGGTCTGATCTTCGTAATGCAGCTCCGGCGCGACCGGGTGGTGGGTGTCATGGACCTCGTTGGCCCAGTCCATGATCGACAGCTGTAGCTGATTGACCCAGCGCTGGCCCGGCGCATCGTCTGGCGACAGGCCATGGCGCTGACCCAGAAAGGCAAGAATATTGGCTGTCTGCCCGATGATCTCGTCGCCCAGCTTCAGGAAGGGCGGCGCCAGCGGCGGACGCGGCAAGGTCTGATCGCCCAGGCTCAGCATCGGCGAGGCCAGCTCTGACCACTGCCTGATCACTTCCCTGAAAGGGACACCTGCCGCCACAAATGCCAGACGCACGAACTCGCCGCGACCCGGTATTTCCGGCCAGTAATAGAACTGATATTCAGCTTCTATGGGTGATGGTCTGGGCATGAGGGGGCTCCTGATCCTCAGGCAACCGGTTCAAACATTTTCCAGATGATGTCGCGGCCTTGCTCCACCCCCTGGCCTGAGGTGGACGACCAGAGCTGGACCGTTGCATCAGTCTGCAGGCCCTTGAGGTCCTTCTGGACCTTGAGCAGCGTGTTCTTTGCGGCGCCAAAGCCCAGTTTGTCCGCCTTGGTCAGCAGGATGTGACAACGCCGCTGGCCCTGCCGGACCCAGGCGAGCATTTGCAGGTCGTAGTCGGTGAGGGGGTGCCGGCAATCCATGATCAGCACGATGCCCATCAGTGGCTGCCGCTTTTCGACAAACTCGCCGACCATGGCGGCCCAGTCCTGTCGCAGCGAAGCCGAAACCTTTGCATAGCCATAACCGGGCAGGTCGACCAGCCGTGCGTTCTCGGGGATATCAAACAAATTGATCAGCTGTGTTCTGCCCGGCGTCTTGCTGACGCGCGCCAGCCCTTTGCGGCCGCATAGCGCGTTGAGCGCGCTGGATTTTCCTGAGTTGGAGCGCCCCGCAAACGCCAGTTCGCTGCGCCCATCTGACGGGCATTGCGAAAGTTTTGAGCAGGACATCAGGAAGTTGGCCTGCACAAACGGGTTGCGCTTGGGAGGTTCAGGCCGGGTGGAAGGTTCGCTCATGATGCAATTGAAACCAAAGTCGCAACCCAATTTCAGGGCAGAGGCACTGCATCGCTGACGTCGCCGCGTTTGGCAGTGTAAAATTCGCGTCACCATAAACGTTTGCCTGTGGTCCGTGCCAGTGGAACGGGCCTCATAACGACCTGCTTGAAGGGAGTAAGCCTTAAATGTCGACTTTTGCCCGTGGCCTGTTTGTTGCCTGCGCGCTCGGATTGTTTGGATCCACCCACGCTGTCGCCAGCGACAAAGCGGAACCTGCTGCCCCATTCCTGAAGGGTGATGTCGAGGCTGGAGGCACTAAAGCCGCCACCTGCGCCGCCTGTCACGGCCCCGGCGGCAACAGTGCCAATCCGATCTGGCCAAGCCTTGCCGGTCAGGGTGCGCCGTATATTTACGCCCAGCTCAAAGCCTTCAAGAAGGGCATGGGCGGCGGCCAGAGCGAGCAGGACAAGGCTGAAATGCGCATGGACCCGGTGATGAGTGCCCAGGCCATGCCCCTTTCGGATCAGGACATGCAGGATCTGGCCGTGTTTTTTGCCGCGCAAAGCCCCAAACCTGGCGTTGCCAGCGAAGACTCTGTTGCCATCGCAGAGCCGCTGTACCGAGCGGGTGATGCAGAGCGTGGCGTTCCGGCTTGCGCGAGCTGCCATGGCCCCACCGGTGCCGGTAACCCCGCAGCGGGCTATCCGCGAATCGGCGCCCAGCAGGCGGACTACACGGCCAAGCAGCTCAAGGCTTATCGCAGTGGGGAACGCAAGGCCGGTGCCCATGGTCTGATCATGGCGGAGGTTGCGGCCAAGCTCAGCGATGAAGAAATTGCAGCGCTTGCGTCCTACCTGAACGGCCTGCAGTAGTCCTGCTCAAAGGCCAGACAGTATCTAGACAAGGATTGTTGCCATGCGCAGTTTGATGCGGGCCCTGATGGCTACGCTTTGCCTCATGACATTTGCCTGCTCTGCGCAGGACGGTGAGGCGGGCTCTGCCAAGACTTTCAAGGAAGGCGAGCACTTCAAGAAGGTCAAGACAGTTGCGAAGCCCGAGGATGCCAAGCGCATCAAGGTCGAAGAATTTTTCTGGTATGGCTGCGGTCATTGCTTCAACTTTGAGCCGGAGATTTCGGCCTGGGTCAAGCGCAAGCCTTCGGATGTGGACTTCATCCGTGTTCCGTCCAGTCTGGGGCGCCCCGAAGGCGTCATCCACCAGAAGGCCTACTACACAGCTGAAGCACTGGGCCTGACGGACAAGATTCATCCTGCGTTTTTTGCCGCTATCCACAACAAGCATCAGCCTCTGTTTACGCAGAAGGCGGTCGGGGCTTACTTCAATGCCCATAGCGGGGTCCTGCCGGATATTTTTGACAGCACCTTCAGCAGCTTCGCGGTCGACAGCCGTGTGCGTCGCGCCACTGCGCTGGCCAAGGACTACCAGATTTTCAGCGTGCCCTCAGTGGTGGTCGGCGGCAAATACCAGAGCACGGCGGAAATGGCCGGCGGTACGTTCAAGGACCTCACGCAGGTCATTGATTTCCTGATCGAGAAGATCCGCAAGGAACGTCAGGGTTGAGACTGCCGTTCGTTTGGGCTCAAGCATCGTGAAAATGACAATTGCCCGGCTCATGGCCGGGCTTTTGGCTTTCAGCGTGGCCGGTGCTGCTCTCGCGCAGGTGCCGTTGGCCTCGCTTGAGCGAGCCTGCAAGAACATTGGGCAGCGCCTGGCCAGCGTCGATACCGAGTACTGCATCAATGCCGGACTCAAGCTCGGTGATGGCGCTAGTGTTCAGGGAATGCCGTTTCTGTATCGCGATTACCTGCCGGGTAGCAGCCGGCGAACCCCGTATCGGGTCATGCTCATTGGAGGTATTCACGGCGACGAACTGAGTTCGGTCAGCATCGTGTTCCAGTGGATGCAGAAACTCGACAAGGAGCGGCTGCAACCTTTTCACTGGCGCGTGATTCCAGCCAGCAACCCGGACGGCCTGTTGACGCGGCCGTCCAGCAGGACCAACGCGCGTGGCGTTGATCTGAACCGCAATTTCCCCACGCCGGACTGGGAAAACACCGCGCAAAAATACTGGATCGAGAAAACGCGGCGCGACCCGCGGCGTAATCCCGGCCCCGGGCCGATGTCCGAGCCGGAATCGCGCTGGCTGACCCAGCAGATCGCGGAGTTTCGTCCTGATGCCATCGTGTCCGTGCATGCGCCTTTCGGCATTCTTGATTTTGACGGGCCGCTGCACCCGCCGCAGCGTTTCGGATATCTGCGCCTACAGCCGCTGGGCGTGTATCCCGGGTCACTGGGCAATTACTCAGGCGTGAATAAGGGGCTGCCCACGATCACGCTGGAATTGCCGCACGCGGGCATCATGCCGACCTTCGATCAGTCGCAGCGTGTCTGGGCCGATATGCTCACCTGGCTGGAAAAGCACCTGCCCAATGCCGATGCTCCTCTGTTTCAGCGTCTTGATGCCACGCCGTGGACGCTGGGAGATGCGATCAATCCGATGACGGATCAGCTGCTTCAGGCCAGAAACTGACGCATCAGGCGATCACTCGCCTCGTCGGCCGGATAGAGGTTTTCAATGCGAAGCTCATCGGTGGTGATATCCATCGGCGTGCCGAAGGTTGTGAGCGTTGTGAACAGACTCAGCTGTGTGCCATTCAGACTCAATTGCATCGGCAGGATAGGCAACATGGAGGCGTTCCGATCCACGTGTTTGCTCCTTGCTGGCAGGCCGGGATACTTCAAAACCTCGCTGAGTAGCGGATCGAGCTCACGATAATCCATGGCCTCGTGCGCGGCGCGGGTCAGGAGGTGCGTGGCGATCTCATCAAAGTTCTGTATGTAAGGTCGCAGGCCTTCGGGGTGCAGTGTCATGCGCATGAGATTCATGCCGCCAACCCGCTTTGCAATCGCCTCGCCACCGCCAAGCAGATCCAGCAGCTTGGGCAGCGCACGATTGGCCATGATCAGATTCCAGCTACGGTCAACCACCAGTGCGGGAAACGGCTCGTGCAGGCTCATCATGCGCTCCAATGCCGTGCGCACTGGCGCCATCTCTGCGGCGTCGAGTTGTCGGCGCGGATAGATTCCGGCAAAGCCAGCTGCGCCGAGCAGGCGGTTGCGGGTGGCAAGCGGCAGATCGAGTGCTTCAGACAATTGCACAACCATGTCGCGACTCGGGCGCGCCCGCCCGGACTCCAGAAAGCTCAGGTGACGTTGCGAAACCTCGGCGTGCAGGGATAGATCGAGCTGCGACAGCCGGCGACCGCGCCTGAACTCGCGCAGCAGGCCGCCAAATTCCTGTTCGCCGCCTAGCGTGGGTTCGTCACTTTCCATGGAAGGCATTCTGCAGCCTGCCGGTAGGCGGTGCCATTACCTCAAGCGTAATTGAATGGCCTCGCAAGCTTCTCCAAAGTGCCTGGAGACATCTTTAATGAGGCCACGCATGAAAATCCGAATGCTAGCGCTAAGCGCAATCCTGCTCGCGTTTGGCGCTTTGAGCGCACTCGCCCTGGTCGAACACGGCTACTGGGGGATCTTCAAATTTCAGCTGACATCCAGTGCAGGGTGGCAGGTGCTCGCCGATCTGGTGCTGGTCTGCATGCTCGCCATCCTCTGGATGATCGCCGACGCACGCCGCACCGGCCGCAACGTATGGCCTTTTGTGCTGCTGACCTTGATCGGCGGTGCATTCGGCCCATTGCTGTATCTGACCTTGGGGAGTCGCTCTGATGAATAATTGTTCTCAAGCTTTCTTAACCGGAACGTATCCATGAGAGATTGGATCTTCAGACTGGGCTTCGCGACCCTATGGGCGCACGAGCTGGACGCCATTGCACGTGGCGAATGGCGCGTGTTGCCGCTCACCAGCTTCCTGCCGGATCAGGTGGGCTATGTGGTATTCGTGGTGCTGCACATTCCATTGCTGGCGGTGTTGGTGTATCTGCTGTCGCACGCCAATTCGGTGGTGCGCATGCGCACCGAACTGGCCATCAGCGGCTTCCTGTTGGTGCATGTTGGCTTGCACCTGTTGTTTTCGGGGCATCAGCACTATGACTTTCATTCGCTGCTGTCCAAGGCGCTGATCTTCGGCGGTGCAGCACTGGGTGCATTGCACCTGATGCTCAGCTGGCGTCAGAACAAGGAGGGGTAATGGAAGGGATGTCTCACTATGCGATGTCGGCTTGCCTGATTCTGGCTGGCTTGATTCATCTGATACCGGGCATTGCGGCATTTGCGCCATCGCGAATGGCCAGCCTTTATGAGATTCGCACGGAGGATGTGACGCTACTCCTGCTGCTCAGGCACCGCGCCGTCTTGTTTGCGCTGCTGGGCGCCGCCCTACTCGCAGCTGCGTTCGTCCCGGCATGGCATCTGTCAGCCGCTGTTGCGGCTCTGCTTAGCATGCTGAGTTTTATCTTCTTCGCGCGGGGCAGCGTGCTCCCGCCAGCGATTATCAGAGTGATTCGAATCGACATCGGGCTCAGCGTTCTGCTGGGTTTGACGCTGTTGTTGCGGTTGGCTTCAGGCTAAGCGCTGTTGCGACTTTTCAGGCTCTGCATCTTCTTGATGGGGCCGTGGCAGGAAAGATAAATCAGTCCAAAAATGAGCGGAGACAACAAGACCCAGACAGCGATGCCGTACAAGGCAACCATGCCGTAATCGATCATGAACTGACCCGGGCCAGCCCAGAACCGGTCTGTCAGTTCGCCGATCGAAGTGATCGGTACTGGGGGTTGGCGGAAAAGCGCTTCTCCGGCGCGGTAGAAGGGGATCAGTAGCAGAATCTGCACCGGATAAATCAGGTAGTTGACCAGCTGGATGATGGGCTGATTGAGTTTCCAGATGGCGGCGACGAGAGTGCATAGCAGCGTCGTCGCTCCCAGTATGGGAAACAAGCCGAGTGTGACGCCGGCTGCCAGGGTGAGCGCGATGGCTCCTGGCGAGGTGCCTTGCCTGAGCTGATTGATGATCGGAGCAAGAATTTTCCGCCGCCACCAACCTGGTTTTTCAGTCTCGGTGTCGGCGGCAGGAACGGGCTCGGATTCGCGGTTCACGCGGGCCTGCGCAGCAACAGGTCTTTCGCAGTTGGATTCGGCGGCAAGGTCCAGAGCTGTACCAGCATGTAGGCGCCCATCGCCATGTTGCCCAGCAGCAACACGCCTACCAACCACGCAAGGCGAGAGGTCCAGCTCGGTTCCTTGTAGGCAATCCAGAGCCAGAACCAGATAAACCCGAAGTAGGCGTCGAACAGGGTTGCCACCTGCCAGGGGTTGCCGCCCTCAGTGGGGTTGCTGAGCAGGTCCTTGATGACGGGCACGATGCTGACATGCCCAGTGGCCCAGACGGATACGCCGATCAAGGCGGCGATCACGCCTACAGAGAACAAGGTGAGTGCAAATTTCATGAATGTATTCTGGCACGCCAGTTCGCGACCGGATGCGGCAGTGCTGAGGGCCTAGGGCTTGTGCAGGGTGATTTGCATCAGGTCGATGCTGCCCACCCGGAATCCGCATTCACAGTAGGACAAATAGTAGCGCCACATATTGAGAAAGCGCTGATCGAACTGCGCCACGATCTTCTCTCGCACCGACAGTACATTGCGATGCCACTGGGCCAGGGTGTCTGCATAGTCTTCTGCGTAGAAGCTGGCATCTGCCGGCCTCAGGCCTGCACCCCTTGAGAGGTCCTCGAACTTGCCGGGAGGGCACAGCATGCCGCCGGGAAAAATGTACTTCTGGATGAAATCGCGTTTGGTGCGGTAGTGATCAAAGATCGCCGGGTTGATGGTGATGCCCTGAATGGCAGCGCGCCCGCCTGGTTTGAGCGCTGACGCAATCGACTCGAAGTAGCCGGGCCAGTATTCCTCGCCAACGGCTTCATACATTTCGATGGACACGACGCGGTCGTAGACCTCATTCACATCGCGATAGTCGCGAATCTCGAAAGTCACCAGATCGGCAACCCCCGCCTGCTCAGCGCGCAATCGAGCTTCGGCCAGCTGTTCGTGCGAGAGCGTGATCGAATGAACGTGACAGCCCGCGTGCTTCGCCGCGTAGATGGCAAACCCGCCCCAGCCGGAACCGATCTCAAGCACGGTATGTTCAGGCTTCAGGTCGAGGCGCTCGAACATCAACTTGAACTTGTTGATCTGCGCATCCTGCAGGGTTTGCGAGGGCTCGATGTACATGCCGGCGGAGTAGGCCATGCTGTCGTCGAGCCACATCTTGTAGAACTCGTTGCCCAGGTCGTAATGGAATTCGATGTTCTTGCGCGCAGTTTTCTTGCTGTTGGATTTGCGCCGGTGCTGCCAGTAGCCGTACAGCTTTCCGAACCAGTTTTTTTCGAATGGTCCTTTGTAATAGGGCTCGTTGAGGTAAAGCGTCATCAGCAGTTGTGTCAGGTCTGGCGAGTCCCAGCAGTTGTCGATGTAGGAATCGCCGATGCCGACTTCGCCCGAAGCCAGCACGTGACGCATCAGGCGCTCGCAGTTGCGGATGTTCCAGACCCCGTGCGGCCCCGGCTCGCTGCCTTCGAAATGACGGGTCGCGCCATTGGGCAGAGACACATCCAGTGTGCCCTTGCGCATGCCCGACAGCATGTAGAGAACCAGCCGCATGCTCCATGGCAGGCCTTTGAGATCACCGCTGGACGTCAGGGCGGTGGGCAGGTCCGGAGAAAAACCGTCGCGGCCCATGATCTTGCTCAGTTCACGATCCTGCTCATCCAGTTTTTTCTTGTCCATGCACACATCCTCTACTCAGCTGACCTCGTGGGCAGGTGGCTCGGGCTTGGAATGAAATTTCCCCCCGCGCAACCAGATCTTCAACGCTTCCCAGTGGATGCCGGCCACGACCTTGAGAGTCATGAATGGCATTTTGAGCACCTGCCAGACAATGACCCGATCCCGCAGTGGGCGTCGTTGTCCGGTCAGGCTGGCATCCAGAATCGGCACACCATCCCGCGTTTCGTGGATGTGTACCCTGAGTTGCTGCGAAGGTTCACCGAGTTCAAATCGGTAGCGCCCGTTCAGATCAAAAAATGGTGAAACGTGAAAACATTTCTCCTTCTCCAATGCCGTTTCATACGCAATGGGGGCGCCTGCGGATGCGAGCAGATAGCTGTGCTTTTCCTTGAAAGTGTTGCGAACTTCGGCGATGACCGCGCGCAGGCTCCCGTCGCGACCTTCGCAGTACCACAGGCTGATGGGATTGAAGGCATAGCCCAGCAGTCGCGGCATGACCAGAAGACGGATGCGTCCGCCGTCAGGTTCAATACCTGATTGCTGCATCAGGCCTTCGGCCCAATCGCGCAGGCCGCCCTGCGTTTCTGCCCCATGGTCACGGTCATGAAAGGACAGCAGGTTGAAGCGGTTATGGGAAAAGAATCTGGCGCTGGCCGCGCTTTGCGCAATGTGATCGATATCCAGCAGCAGATAGAACACCTGGTACTTGAAGGCATAGAGCGGCGCCACCAGACGACGATGCCCCACCTGCGCGGCGTACAGGCAAGCCGTTTCGTCCTGCTTGGCGGGCCCCGAGTTGTTCACAGCACAGCCCAGTCCGGAAGACAGCGATCGTCAATGCCTCGAACCGCGCGTAGCCCTGACTTCAGGCCGTCCTCATGAAAGCCGTACTGTGTCCATGCGCCAGCGAACCAGGTTCGACGGTGGCCCTGGATCTCTGCGAGGCGTGCGTGGGTGATGACACTCGCCGGACCGTACTGCGGGTGCTCGTACACCGTGTCATAGAGAATTTTCCCCGATGGGATTTCGCGCGCCGGATTCAGGGTCACGATGTAGTTCACCTCACCCGGTATGCCCTGGAGCTTGTTCATCCAGTAGCTGCCCGAGATTGGCCGATCGTGAACCTCGTCCACGTCGTTGATGTAATTCCACGATGCCCAGGCCGCACGCCGCCGTGGCAGGAAGCTTTCGTCGGTATGCAAAACGCAGCGGCTGGCACCGTATGGAATGCCCTGCAACAGGGTGCGCTCCACTTCATCCGTGTCTTCGAGAATCTTCAGCGTCTGGTCGGCGTGTGCCGCGCAGATCACCTGGTCGAACGCCTGCTGATTGACCGGCGTCTTGATCACCACCTCAGCATCATCGCGCTGGATCGCCGTGACCTCCGTGCTCAGACGAAGCTCGCCCTTGAAGCGCGCCAATATCGGCTTGATGTACTGGTTGGAGCCGCCGATCACGGTTCGCCATGTCGGTTGCTGCGTGGCGGTAAACAGCGAGTGTGAGTCAAAGAAGCGCATGAAATCCGCAGCCGGATACGCCATCGCCTGCCGCGGGGAACAGCTCCAGATCAGGCCGGCCATCGGCAGCAGATAGCGGCTGGCCATCTTGGGAGACAGGCCGGATTGATCGAGAAATTCTCCGAGAGATCCTTCAGGCAGCTGCCCGCTGGTCAGAATTTTGCGGCAGCGCGCATTGAGCCGGAGGATGTCGATCAGCATGCGGATGTGCGTCCAGCTCAGCAGGTTCGAGGGCTGTGCAAAGACGGTCCAGATATGGTCGCTTCCCATGTATTCGTAGGCGCCGTCACCCAGTGATACGCCAAAGGACATGCTGGTGTCGCGCGTCTGGATGCCCAGTTCGGCGAACAGAGCAGTGAGATTGGGATAGTTGATCCCGTTGTAGACGATCCAGCCCGTATCCACCGGCTGTACGCTGCCGTCAGGCAGGGACACCGGGATCGTATTGGTGTGGCCACCGACACGATCATCGGACTCAAACAAGGTGACCTCGTGCTTCTGGGAAAGCAGGTCGGCGGCGATCAGTCCGGAGATTCCGGAGCCAATGACAGCAATTTTCATGGAAATTTCAGTGGGGGCGTCTCACAGGTACGGGTGAGGCCAGCG
The DNA here is from genome assembly GCA_041603235.1 of Panacagrimonas sp. Taxonomy (GTDB): domain Bacteria; phylum Pseudomonadota; class Gammaproteobacteria; order Nevskiales; family Nevskiaceae; genus Panacagrimonas. The sequence continues at coordinate 214,066 of JBFIES010000005.1, forward strand.
GCCAGATGCCGCATTGCAGCTAACCCGGCTCAGGGCACGGCTTTGAGCAGCGGAACGATCGCCGGCCACACGGTTTCAAGAATCAACGCTTGCGATGCCGCATTGGGGTGAATGCCATCCGCCTGAAAGGCATCTTCATCAAACGCGAAGCTGCCCAGTACAAAAGGCACCAGCGTGAGCTTCTCTGCATCAGCCAGTTGTTCAAAGCTCTGCGAGAACTGCTCGCTGTAGGTAGGGCCGTAGTTGGCAGGAATATGCATGGCAAACAGTACTGGCTCGGCGCCGCTTTTCTGGCTGAGCGCAATCATGTCTTGCAGGTTCTGGCGCATGGCCTTGACCGGCAGGGCGCGCAGCCCGTCGTTGCCGCCAAGCTGCAGAAGAACCAATGTGGGCTTGTGCCGGTCCAACAGGCCGGGCAGGCGACCAAGGCCGCCTCGGGTGGTCTCGCCGCTGATGGCGGCGTTGGCGACAAGGTGATTGAAGCCCTCGGATCGGAGTTTCTGTTGAAATAGATGCACCCAACCCTGCTCAGCATCCAGACCGTAGCCGGCCGAGAGACTGTCACCCAGTATCAGAATCACCGGCTTGGCCGGTTCGGCAGCGCCAGCCGGCACGGAAAATGTGAAGGACAGCAGGACCCCGCAAAAAAATAATCTCAGCATCAACATGGAATCTTCAGTATCTCAGTGGGCCGTTCAGGCTCGGGACGTCAAACACCAGATTAGCAGCGGCGAAAACCTGCTGACGATTCTGGATGGTGTGAACTTGGACATCGCCCGCGGCGAATCAGTTGCCATCGTTGGTCGCAGTGGTTCCGGCAAGACCACGTTGCTGTCGATGCTCGCGGGTCTTGACCGGCCCAGTAGCGGGGAAATCGAGCTGGCAGGCACCGACCTTGCAGCGCTGGACGAGGATTCCAGGGCACGGCTTCGTGCGGGCCGGGTCGGCTTTGTGTTTCAGTCCTTTCAGTTGTTGGGCGGTTTTACCGCGCTGGAGAACGCACGTCTGGGCGCAGATCTGGCCGGACACCCGGATGCACTGGAGCGTGCGCGCAAAGCGCTGGATCAGGTTGGCTTGAGTGCGCGCTCTGCGCATCACCCTTACCAGATGTCAGGCGGCGAGCAGCAGCGCGTCGCCATTGCCCGTGCCTTTGCGGCTGGCCCGGACATCCTGTTTGCTGACGAACCCACCGGCAATCTCGATTCAGCCACCGGCGAGCAGATCATTGACCTGCTGTTCCAGCTCAATCGGGAGCAGGGGGCAACCCTGATTCTGGTCACCCACGACGATCAGCTCGCCAGCCGTTGCCAGCGCGTCCTGACCCTGGAAGAAGGCAAGGTGCACTGAATCGCGCATCCGGCACGTCGCGATGCACGCGCAGCGGCTTGAGAGCGGGGCAGTACAAGGCAGATGGAAGGTCGGCAGGTTCTGTCGCCGCAGTAGCTGCATCATCTGAATTTGATCATCAGACCGTGCCCGTTCTTTGCTAGGCTCGCGCCACGGCAAGGCGTCGCGATCACGCTTTCCTCGTGATGGTTCTGCAGACCAACTCAAGCACGCAGAAGTTTCACCCCGTGATCGCTGAGTGACTCACCGACCATGCATTTGCTGAGCCCCTATCCGCCGATTGTCGCGATATTGATCGCGCTTCTGACTGTGCGCTTCCTGCCGGGCCGCGCATCGGAAGCGCCACCGCAAGCCGGTCGCTTTAATGCACTGGATGGTCTGCGCGGGTATCTCGCATTCAGTGTTTATATCCACCATTCCGCGTTCTGGTATTTCTATCTGCACGAGGGAGTCTGGGCCTCCTTCGAGTCGCGCTACATGCATTTCGGACATAGCGCGGTGGCCATGTTCTTCATGATCACCGGCTTTCTGTTTTTCTCGAAGTTGCTGGACGCACGCGGCCGTGGCATTGACTGGCGGCGGCTGTATCTGTCGCGCGTGCTGAGGTTGACCCCCCTGTACCTGTTTGCGATGGCGATGCTTTTTGCCATCGTGGCGATCGAGTCGGATTTTGAGATTCGCGAGAGCTGGCAAGCGCTGATCCTCAAGTCCCTGACTTGGCTGAGCTTCACCGTGGGCGGACAGCCGGATATCAATCATGTGGCGGATACCCGACATGTTCTGGCGGGCGTAACCTGGACCCTTGCCTACGAATGGGCGTTTTATCTGAGTCTGCCGATCATTGCGCTGTGCATCGGCGTGCGTCCCGGCATGGGTTGGGTGCTGGTGGGCGCGCTGGGCGTCGCACTGTTCGTGACCGAGTTGCATGACCTGCTCGGCTACCGTGCTTTCCTGGCGGGCATGGTCGCGGCGGTGTTGGTGCGGTCAGACAAAGTATCTGCGGTATGCAGGAGTCGTCTGGGTTCGGTGACAGCAATAGCGCTGGCGGCGACGGCGATCTGCTTTTTCGATTCGGCATATAACCGCATCGCGCTGTTGCTGTTCAGCGTCGTCTTCCTGATTTTTGCCTGCGGAAACCACCTGTTCGGGATGTTGTCGTTGGCGTGTGCTCGCAGACTGGGCGACATGGGATACAGCATCTATCTGCTGCACGGGGCGGTTCTCTACATCGTGTTTCGATATGTCATTGGCTTTGAATCTGCCAGCGGCTTCACTCCCTTGCAGCATTGGCTGGTGATCCTGTGTGTGGTTCCCGCTTTGATCGTTCTGTGTGACCTCACGTTTCGATACATCGAGAAGCCGGGCATGAACGCGATTCCGAGGGTCAGCGCGTGGCTGCAAATGCGAAATCAGCGGCGTCTTCGCATGGCCGCGACACCCTGAAGTCAGGGCTTCGGGCTCAGATATGAGATGAGCCAGAACTGGCCGTAGCGGAATTTTTAAGCGATCCTGTGGTCTGGTAGATCGTCATGCAGATTTCATGCATGCATTCGAGGGCGTTATGGGTACGGTCGTTTTGCAACGCGGATTGAAATGGGCATTGGTGCTGGTGATGATCGCCGGCACCTGGCCGATGGCCGTGTTCGCTGCGCCAGTAAACACGCAAGCAGTGGAGCATTTGCAGGCCGCAGATGCGCCGCCCTGCCACGGTGACGCGCAACAGGCGGCGTCGCCCGCCAAAGCTAGCCCATGCCCGGATGGATGCTGCAGTCAGGGAGACTGCGGCGTCATGAGTTGCGGTTTTTCCAGCGGTGCTGGCGCCTGCGCCAAGGGCGGCTTCCAGATCGCGCTGCGGCCTGAGGTGATGCGCGTGCAATTGGGGCCGCGTCATTTGCCGCAAACCCCTGCCGAACGATTGCTGCGGCCACCGATCGCCTGATTTCCTGATCAAGGAACTTGCGTCGTGCACCTTGTGCACGGCCCACGCTGCCGTGTGCAGCGAATTCAGGAGATTGTGATGAAACAGAATCTGAGCCGATGTCTGGTCGCGTTTGCCTTATTGCTGGCCTCAGGCAGTGCCATGTCAAAACCTATCGCATGGGCGGATGGCTGGACTTTGATGAGTGAGTACGGCGCCGGAACCATGACCGAAGCGCAAGTCTTTTATGCCCCTACCTACTGGGCTTCACTGGGTGCGGGCTGGGTCAATTTTGTTGCCGAAGATGACAGCTTCGACCGGCGTATCAGCTACGTGCGCGGGAACCTGCTGGCCAAACGCTGGAATCTGCCCGCTGCGCAGGCCAATGTCTTTGCCTGGGGCGGAGTGGGGCGCGCTACCGGCAATGAATTTCGTGGCGCGATATTCGCCCATCACTATGGCTTCCAGGCTGATTACGAGACGCGAAAGGTCTATGTGTCATGGAAGTCGGATGCGCAGGTCACCAGGCATTTCGAGCACCGCACCGACACACTGCAGCTTGGTATCGCGCCCTACGAGCATGACTACGACACGCTGGCGACCTGGTTTCTGGTGCAGGCCCGCCACTACACCGGCGGCATCTACGACGGCGTAGAGCCTGCGCTGATCCTGCGTCTATTCAAGGGCGGCAGCTGGCTCGACATTGGTGCAACCAGTGACGGCAAGTTGCAGGCCATGTTGATGTTTGTTTATTGAATTGGAGAACCATCATGAAAATCATTATTAGCTTGTTGTTTGCGCTGCTGGCCGCGTTTCCGCAGTTGAGCATGGCGCGCAGCATCGAAGTCGAAGTCAATGGCCTGGTATGTGCGTTCTGCGCGCAGGGCATCAAGAAGAGCCTTGGAAAATTTCCCGAAGCCGAAGAAGTGTTCGTCAGTCTTGAGAATCGTCTCGTGGCGGTTCAGTTGAAAGAGGGCAGTGATATTGCCGATGCTGACCTCAAGAAGGCGATTACCGACGCCGGATACGCCACCGTTGGCATCGAGCGCACCGAGCAGGACATCGAGGCGATCCGGGCCCGCGTCGAGCAGGAGCAAAAGTGAAGGCGGCATCAGATGCGCCGCTCGACGCACCTTTGCGACGCAACGTCGGCTTGTCTTTCCTCACCCTGCTTGCCAGTAGTGGAACGCTCATCTGCTGCGTGTTGCCGGCGGTAATGGTGTCGCTGGGCGCGGGCGCAGCATTGGCGGGGCTGGTGACAGCCGTGCCCCAACTGGTCTGGTTGTCTGAGCGCAAAATCTGGGTTTTCTCGCTGGCCGCGCTGCTGCTGGTCTTCTCCGGCGTCATGATCTGGAAAGCACGGCGCCTGCCCTGTCCGGCCGACCCGAAGCTGGCACGTGCCTGCATGCAGTTGCGCTACTGGAGTGCAGGCCTGTGGTGGGTATCCAGTATTGCAGTTGCTGCGGGTGCGATTTTCGCTTTCCTGCTGCCCTGGTGGAATGCATGAGCCCGGCCATGCCCGCATCCGGCTGATAACCTTGGCTCAACACCTCAGAGCAGCTTGGAAAAGTGATGGATGACTGGGACGCGGAGCAAATCCGGGAGTTCGCCGAACGTTTGCGAAACCTGGAGGGCGAGCTGGTGACGCAGATCGAACAGCGCCGTGATGCGAGTGCGGCGGTGGAGCTGGACCAGACCAAGGTGGGCCGGCTGTCGCGCATGGATGCCCTGCAGCAGCAGGCCATGTCGCAGGCCTCCGATCAACGTGCAGCGCAACAGTTGGTCCGCATTCGGGCGGCCATGACGCGGCTGTCGGAGGGCCGCTTTGGTCGTTGTCTGTCCTGCTCGAGCCCGATGTTGCCCGCGCGGCTGGAGGCAGATCCCTGCGCGGTCCTGTGCATGGATTGTCAGCAAGACAAGGACGAAGAATCGGCACGGGAAGCCCGGCGCGAAAGCGTGCTTGGACGCCGCGCATGAACTCCCTTGCACTGCCAATGAAGAACCTGACCTGATGAGTACTAGCCACCAGGAAATCTCGGATCTGTCGGGGCCGCGCGGCTGGCCGCTGATCGGCAATCTACTTGATTTCGACGCAGCGACACTGCACTTCAAGCTGGAAGCCTGGGCCGCCGAGTTTGGCCCCAACTTCCCGGTTCACTTCGGCCCGAAACGCTTGCTTGTCATATCGGAGCCACAGGGCGTGAGCGAGATACTGCGTGACCGTCCGGAAGGCTTTCGTCGGCTGAGCAGTTTCGAGCCTGTGTTTACCGAACTGGGTGTGTGTGGTGTTTTCGCCGCCGAAGGCGAGTCGTGGAAACGTCAGCGACGAATATGGATGTCCTCGCTCAATGCCAATCAGCTGCGTGGCTTCCAGCAGCAGCTGGGCAATGTCACCACGCGACTGCTCAGGCGCTGGCAAGTCTGTGCCGACCAGCAGCGCGTGCTGGATATCGCCGATGAGCTCATGCGTTACACCGTGGATGTGACCATGCTTTTTGCATTGGGTCATGACGCCAACACACTGGAGCAGGACGCCGATACCATCCAGCAGCATCTGAACCAGATATTTCCTGCCTTGCAGCGGCGAATTGCGGCACCGTTCCCGCTGTGGCGCTACTACAAGCGGCGCGCGGACCATCAGCTTGATGAAGCTCTGACGCAAGTTCGTACAGAGGTGGACAAACTCATCGCCAGTGCACGCGAGCGGCTTGCGGCACAGGCTGATGGCGACAAGCAGCCGGGCTGCTTTCTGGAAGCCCTGCTGCTCGCGCGAGATGCAGATGGAAGCAAACTTTCTGATGACGATGTGTTTTCCAATTGCCTGACGGCCCTGCTTGCAGGCGAGGACACCACGGCCAATACAGTGGCGTGGGTGCTGCATTATTTCTGCGAGCACCCGGACGTATTCGAGGCAGTCCGGCGCGAGGCCGATGAGCTGTTGAAGGAGGATGCGGTACCGGATGCGCGTTGCTTTCCGGCATGGCTTGAGTGCTGTGACGCCGTGATCAATGAAACCTTGAGATTGCGCCCCGTAGCGCCCTATCTGCTGGTGACAGCGCTACAGGACTCGATTGTGCAGGGGCTGAGAATTCCGGCGGGTACCGACGTTGCCTTGCTGCTGCGCAGTGCGGCTGGCAGCGCACCCTGTACGCTGCCAGCACCGAGATTTTCTCCGTTCTCCAGTGGTGCAGGGCAAGAGGTCAGGAGCCCTGGCAACGCAGCTACCCTGCCGTTTGGTTATGGTCCGCGCATGTGTCCGGGCCGGAATCTTGCATTGGCAGAAATGCGTAGCGTGATTCTGATGGTGGCCAGAAATTTTGACCTGCATGCCGTTACAGAATCAGGCCCTGTTCGGGAAAAACTGAGCTTCGCCCTGATGCCTGACAAGCTTCACATTCAGCTCGCGCGACGCGAGCCCCTTTCCTCTGTTTCCAATCCATAAGGTCATTCATGCGTCGCTGGAGCAAAAACCCTGAGCTGTTGATTCTTGTATTGGCGGTGGTGATCGCCGTTGCCGCCAGCAGTGCTGTCAGTCTGTTCAGCGATCGGGTTGGCCGTGCGCTGGACGATCAAAGCGGCGAGGCCTTTGGTGCTGATGCAGCGATCAGTTCGCGCGATCCGCTCAGCGACGAACTGATGCAGAAGATTGCCGAGCTGGAGCTGTCGACCGCAAAGCTCGTGCAGTTTCCAAGTGTCGCTTTTCGTGGTGAGCAGTCCTCGCTGGCGGCGGTAAAAGCGGTGGATGCAACGTATCCCCTGCGCGGCAAGCTGCGGACAACGCTGGAGCCTTTTGGCGTTGAACAGATTGAGTCGCGGGGGCCGGTCAGCGGCGAGGCCTGGGTTGACCTGAGATTGTGGCAAGAGCTTGATCTGAGTCTGGGTCAGGAAATCAAGGTAGGCGGGCTGGATATCAAGGTGACCCGTTTGCTCAGTTACGAGCCAGATCGCGGCGGCGGATTTTCCGATCTTGCGCCACGGGTTCTCATGTCTACCCAGGACCTCGCGGCCACCGGACTGGTCACGCGTGGCTCACGCGTGCGCTACAAGAACATGTTCGCCGGTCCTGCAGACAAGATCGAACGGCTTGCACAGTTGGAATTGCCGCGCGGTGCGCGCCTGCAAACTCCCAAGGACGGCAGCGTCGCCATCCGCAGTGCGCTGGACCGGGCCAGGCAGTTCCTGGATATCGCAGTACTGTCTGCGATGCTCCTGGCCAGTGCGGCAATCGCCGCCTCAGCGCATCAGCATGGCGTACGTCTGCGCGACGAAGCTGCTGTGATGAAAGCCCTGGGCGCAACCTCTGCGCGCATCGCCCGGCGCGCCCTGCAGCGTCTTCTGCTGCTGTCATTGGGCGCGGGTGCGGTGGGGCTGGCCCTCGGCTTCTCGGCGCAAGCGGTGGTCGCCCATCTGGCCAGCGGTCTGGTCAACACCGGACTGCCGCCGGTGAATCCCTGGCTGGCCTCGTGGAGTATCGGCTTGTCGCTGCTTCTGGTGTTCGGATTTGCGGCGCCGCCCTGGCTCGCGGCCCGGCACACCTCGCCGGTGCGCGTGTTTCAGCGACAGTCTGATCGCGGCAATACTCGGTTCGCAGCCATCATCGCGGCGATCGCGGCTGCGGCTTTGATTGCGCTACACACCGGCGATCTGAAACTGGCCTTAATCGTCCTGTTCGGAAGCCTGGCGGCTGCGCTGGTCATGGCGTTGATGGCCTGGATGCTGGTGCGCGGACTGGCGGGGTTGCGCAGCCGCGGTGGAACTGCTGTTCGATTTGGCCTTGCCAATATTGCGCGGCGCAAGCTGGCCAGTGTCGGGCAGGCCGTTGCCCTGGGTCTCGCGCTGCTGGCGCTATTGCTGGTGGGCGTGGTGCATTCGGATTTGCTCAAGGGCTGGGAGAATCGCTTGCCCGACGATGCCCCCAACCAGTTTCTGATCAATATCCGAACCGATCAGGTCAGCGCCGTGGAGAATTTTTTCACCGATCGCGGCTTTGAAAATCTGCGTCTGTGGCCAATGACGCGCGCGCGCCTGGTCGAGCTGAGAGGCGAAACGGTCAATGCAGACAGCTTTGAAGACCCGGAAACGCGGCGCTGGATCAATCGCGAATTCAACATCTCATGGACGGATGAATTTGACGAAGACAATCGCCTGATTGAAGGCAGCTGGTGGCCCGAGGAAACGCACGGACAACCGTGGATTTCTGTGGATGATTACGCCGTGGAGCGTCTCAACCTCAAACTCGGCGATACCCTCAAGCTGCAGATCGCCGACCGCGAACTGGAGGTGCAGGTCTACAACGTGCGCAAGGTCAGCTGGGACAGTTTCCGCCCCAATTTCTTCCTTGTGGTGGCCCCCGGGCTGATCGATCCGGCCGACGCCCAGTGGTTGACTAGCTTCTACCTCGCGCCGGAAGCGCGCGGCATGCTTCGCGAGTTGATCAACGCGTTCCCCAACGTGACCGCACTGGATCTGGAAGCCATGATGAATCAGGTTCGCAGCATTCTTGATCGGGTGGTGGGCGCCGTGGAGTTTCTGTTTCTCTTTACCTTGGCAGCGGGCCTGACCGTTTTGCTGGCGGCCATCGAAGGCACGCGCGCGGAGCGTGTGCGCGAGTCCGCACTCTTGCGCGCGCTCGGTGCCAGCGACAACACGATTCGTCTCGGCCTGCTTGCCGAGTACGCGGTTCTAGGCCTGGTCGCCGGCGTCGTCGCGGCAGCCGCGGCGCAACTGATTGGCTGGGTGCTGTCGGAGCGCATTTTCGAGCTGCCCTACCGGTTCAGCTTCCTGCTGTGGATGTCTGGTGCGCTTGGTGGCGCGGTTTTGGTGAGTGCGCTCGGGTGGTTGTCGCTGCGCCGAACCCTGTCAACGTCGCCGCGCCAGGTGCTGGCAGCGAGTGCTTGAGGTGTTGGAGTGATGTTTCATAGGTGCGTTCAGCTCAGCGAGCAAAAACAGCGTCGAGCCGCTGCGAAATAAGGCAGAATCGCGCGCCGCCGCATCCCGAGGGCGGGTGCCGGGCGTATTGGAAAGGGGTGCAACAGTGTCGTGTCAGACGCTGATCGAAACAGGATGATTGAGGCAATCGTGAGCAAGACGATAGATGCGGCCTGGGAAAGCGGCCCCGAGCAACTGGAAGACCGGCTTCGTGGCGTCCCGGACGACGCGACACTGGTCGTGGATTTTGACGAAACCTTATGGCTGCGCAATTCCACGGAGGCTTATCTGGCAAGCCTGCGCCCCCGCTTTCTGGCAGCACCGCTGCTGTGGCTGCTGGACATTCTCAAGCCATGGCGTTTTTTGGGTGGAGAAGCAGCGGCGGACTGGCTGCGTGTTTTGGTCGCTACCATCGTGTTTCCATGGACAGCCCTGATGTGGCCGCGCCGTGCTGCCGAGATCGGTGCGCGCCATGCCAATGAGGCTCTGCTGATGCTGCTGCGCCAGCGCGCGGGCGCCCGCATCGTGATTGCAACGCAAGGTTTCGATTTCATTGTTGCGCCGTTGCTGGATCAGTTTTCGATGCCGAACCACGAACGCCGCGCGTGCCGATTCTGGCGCGGTCGTGCGGACCGTCTCGGTGGAAAGCCGGCAATGCTGCAGGACGTGCCGCTCGATCAGAGCGTGGTGATTACGGACTCTGAGCAGGACGCGCCGCTGCTGGAAATGGCGGCGCTGCCGTTGCTGGTGAAATGGCCCGAAGCACGCTACGAACGCGCCCTGACGCAGGTGTACGTGCCCTTGCGCTACGCCGAAACCATCAAGCGTCCCGGGCAACGCTATTTCGTGCACGGCGTCGTGCTGGAGGACTGGGCCTTCTGGGTGCTGGCGACGGTGGTTCTCAGCGCCAGTCCGGTGCTGCATGTGCTGGGCCTGCTGTTTCTGCTGGTGTCGTTCTGGTGCATCTATGAAGTCGGCTATATCGAGAATGATCGGGTGGCCGAGCTCTATGAGAAAGATCCGGTCCTTTCGGACAAATACCACGCGGAGGTTTTGCCACGGCACTGGCTTGCGCCCTGGTGTTGGGCTACCGCAGCTGGCGCCATCGGAATCGCCTTGGCGCACCCCGCTTCCTGGCCCGGCACGATGGCGGTCTGGCTTGCGGTCCTGCTTGGACTGCGCGCGGTGTACTACGCGTACAACCACGTCGACAAAAATACGCGCGCCTGGTTATCGCCCTTGCTGCACGCTTTTCGCAGTTTTGCGGCGGTCGCCATTGTCCCGGTTGGGCTGGCCGGCGCACTAGCGCTTGCAGCGCACGCGTGGTGCCGCTCCACGGCTTATCTGTACTACCGGATGGTGGGCGGCAAGTTCCCGCAGGCATCGATGTTCCTGATGCGCCTGTCTCTGTTTACCTTGCTGTTCTTCGCAGCCTGGCTTGCGGACATGCCGCTGAATGGCCTGGAGGTCATTCTTCTATTGTCGTGGGCGCTGTTTCGGGCGCGCCGCGAATTGGGCAAGGTGTTACGCGGCGTGCGGCGGATATCCGGTGACCGTGCCTGAAGGCTGGAAACGCCGAACGCCAAGCTGCCGGTGCGTGCGAGCAGAAGATGAATGCACCTCATAGAGTGTCTGTTAGGCGTCGGATACTGCCCGATTTGCCTGCGAAACAAGATGCGCCCGCAAAGATGTGAGTTCTTCTATCCCTAATATCGTCCGCACCTTAACCTTCAAGGCATCTATCATTGATTCTTGAGATATTTCCGTATCCTTCTTCAGGCCTAGAATTCGGCTCATTAATTCAGAGTTTTCATTGATTCTTAGGGATCTATCTTCGCTGTAATGGGCGTGTCCAGTTGTGGACTCTACAAAATGCGCGTTAGCGCCAAGTTTGCGTATAGCTGATTCAAATTCACCTAGATCCTCATTGATTTGATCGGTGCACCAAACCGCGTATCGCTCTCGGACGGAGTACAATTTTCCTGCATGGTTCAGAGCCTTAGCTGTGTCTCCTTCTCGCCAAAGCGTGTGTACAAGCTCGTGAACCTCGCACATGTAGGCCTCGCAAAACTCCACGTGTTTGTCGAACGCAATATTCGCCATATGCGACGCTGAGCCTAGATTGAACCTGTGTTGTCTTAGTTGTAGTTCCTGATTTTTTTCAAAAGCTGCTTCATCCCGCATCAATTGGAACAAAGTGGCTAGTAGAGCAACGATTCCCGGTGCTGCCATAACGGCAGCGAGTATCTCGTTTGCCGGAACGAATGCCGCCCCTGCGGCAGATATAGCCGCAACGCTCAAAAGGATTAGATAAGGCTTGATTCGCATGCGCGACGATGTGCCAGACCCAGCTTATCGCGGTACCCAGCCGCCGCACATCGGGAAGGTCTGACCCACAAAGCAGTTGGCGGCGTCGCTGCACAGGTAGGCGGCGAAGTGCGCGTCTTCATCTGCAGACACCAGGCGGCCTAGCGGGACTTCCCATTTGATGCGTTCCTTGAACTTGGGCAGTTCCTGAACTTCAGGCGGGAAGTAGGTGGGGTTGTCGACTAGGTTCTGGGCAATAGCATTGACCTGGATATTCTTTGGCGCCATCTCGACTCCAAGCGCCTGCGCAAAGGCCAGCTGCGCGCCACGCGCGGCGCTGTAGGAGGTTGCACGCTTCATGCCGCGCAAGGCAGAGGCACTGCCCATCAGCAGAATCTTTCCTGCGCCGCGTTCCACCATCTGCGGCAACACGGCACGGGCCAGACGCGGAAGCGGGTCCACCATGTGCGCAAACATGCTGCGCCACTCGTCTTCGGTGCTGTCGAGAATGGAGCTGTTTGGCGCGGGCGCGCCAAGGTGCGCAATCAGCACGTCCACATGGCCAGCGGATTCCACCAGCTGTCTCGGCAGGTCCGGATCAATCAGGGGACGTGTATCGCCGATCACGGTCGCGCCGAGCTTGCCCAGAAGTTCGGTCAGCACCGGGCCCATGAAGATGTCGGACTGCGTGATCAGAATGCGTTTTCCGCTCAGGTCTATCAGGCTCATGCGCTTTGTTCCTTTTTGATTCGTGCGTTCGGTGTGGGGGCGGCATCGAGCAAGGTTCTGGCGACCTGCTCGCCTGAACGCACGGCGCCGTCCATGTAACCGGTCCAGTAGCCCGAGGTTTCGGTCCCGGCCCAGTGAATGCGTCCCACTGGCTCGCTGATGGCGGGGCCGTATGCGGTCAGCAGGCCCGGTGGTGCGATGACGGTCGGGCAACCGCGTGTCCAGGACTCACGCGCCCAGTCAGCTACGTGCCACTGAACCGGGTGGCGCGCCTTGTCGCCAAAACAGCTGGCGAAATTTTCAATCACGGCCTGACGCAATGCATCCGGGTCACCCGAGTACTGGCGTGCGCCGTCGCCGCCGACAAACCCGAGCAGGATGCCGATGCTGCCATCCGGTGGACTGACGTCGAAGATGGTGCGTGCCGGGCCATCGTTGACCACGGCCGAGCCATTGAGTCCGTCCTCTCGCCAGAAGGGTTTGTCGTAGACGGCTTCACATTTGATCAGCCAGCCAAATCCCATTTTCTGCGTGAGCTGGTCGCGTTCCGGCGGCAGCGCGGGCAGGTAATCGATCCGACCGGCCAGTGTCGGCGGAATGGCAACCACCACATGCTGACCCCGCACGACGAAATCATCACCGGAGACTTCCACCTCAGCATCGGATTGCCTGATGCGACGCACCGGGCGGCCCAGACGCACACGATCGCCGAGTTGATCTGCCATGCGCTGCGAGATGGCCTGTGCGCCCTCGACGATGCGCTGTTCCTGAGCACCGTTCCGCGTGTTGAGCAAACGCTCGAACGAACCGGCGGTTCCGTGGGTGCCGGCGCAGGCGACATAGTGAAGTGCGAACAGGGCCGATATCTCGCGGGATTCAGCGCCGAACAGGGCCTCGAATCCGGCGGACAGATTTTTCTCGGTCTGGCCCAGGATATTGAGGGTGCGCGAGCGCAGCCACGACTCCAGGGTCTGGCGATCCAGTGCCTCGGCGTCTTCCGCGAGCCAGGGCTGGCCCACCGGGATGTCGCGTGCAAGCTTGTCGATCCAGGTCGCGGCGACAGCCAGGTCGGGAATGATCAGCGGATCGGGTGGCACCGCGCCGAGCGGTGGTTTTTCCGAGAAGGTCTTGCGCTCGCCGCGAGCGATATAAACGGTTTCGCCGTCGGTGGCCTGGTCAAACAGATGCAGGCCGAGTTCCTCGATCAGCGCAAGCACCCGCTCCTGCGTTGGGCCAACCCAGGTACCGCCCATTTCGGCAAAGGCGCCAGGGGCGACTTCAAGGCTCCAGGTGCGGCCGCCCACGCGGTCGCGGGCCTCCAGCACGATGACGCTCTTTCCGGCCTGGACAAGGCGGCGTGCCGCGGTCAGTCCGGCGATGCCCGCGCCCACGATGATCACATCCGCGCGTTCAACTTCGCGCGCTGCGGCGGTGGCTTCTGACGGCGGTGGCTGGCTGATGTCGGCTGCCAGAACGCCACTGCTCAATGCGCCGGCACCAAGGCCAGCGAGAATTTTCCGGCGTCCGATATTGGTCGGTTTCATGCGCTCTCCTCGGCTGCTTATTGTGCCGTAGTGAGCGCAGTGCGCACGCAGACGCGTTGAATCACCGATGCCTGTGGTGAATACGCCCTAAAATAGCGTCATTCCCAGCCAGTTTATTGACCATGACGCTTGATCTGACCAACGCGCACGACATCGCCCACGTCCTGACCGAGGCGCTGCCATATATCCGGCGCTTCGCAAGCAAGACCATTGTCGTCAAGTATGGCGGCAACGCGATGAAGGACGACGTCATGATCTCGTCTTTCGCCCGTGACATCGTGCTGATGAAAGCGGTGGGCATGAACCCGGTCGTGGTCCATGGTGCTGGCCCGCAGATTGGCACGCATCTGGAAAAACTCGGCAAAAGCTCACGCTTTGTCCAGGGCATGCGGGTAACCGACGACGAGACCATGGACGTGGTCGAAATGATGCTCGGCGGCCTGGTCAACAAGGCCATCGTCTCGGCCATCAATCAGCAGGGAGGCCGTGCGGTAGGCCTGACCGGCAAGGACGGCTCCATGATCCGCGCGCGCAAGCTCAATATCGAAGGTGAAGATATCGGGCAGGTCGGCGAGGTGGAAAAAATTGATCCGCGTGTGATCAATCATCTGGAATCAGGCGGTTTCATCCCGGTGATCGCGCCGATAGGCGTTGGCGAACAGGGCGAGGCATTCAACATCAATGCTGACGTGGCTGCGGGCAAGATTGCCTCTGTGCTGCAGGCCGAGAAAGTGATGTTCCTGACCAGCGCGCCTGGGGTGCTGGACAAGAACGGCGACATCCTCACCGGCCTGAGCGTGAATGAAGTGGAAACGCTGATTGCCGACGGCACCATTTCAGGCGGCATGGTGCCCAAGGTGCGCTATGCGCTGGACGCAGTGAATAGTGGCGTGCGCAACGCCGTCATCATTGATGGGCGTGTTGAGCATGCGGTTCTGCTGGAGCTGTTCACCGACAAGGGCGTAGGCACCCTGATACGCGGCTGATCGCTGCGCGCCAGCTGGCTGCTTGCCACGGCGGGGACTTCAGGATTTTGGCAGGCGCATCGTCTGCTCAACGATGACCCAACTGCGTTCCTTGTTGTTCTTGATGACCATCTCAAACGGGGCAGACACCTTGCTGCGCCGGTCGGTGCGGATGGCCTTCACCCGCGCGCGGCCACCGGGTTCGGCCGTGACCTTGATGGCTGAATACACCTGTGTCTCGAGATTCAGCTTGGATTCCTCGAGTTCGTCGATCAGGAACTTGGCGAAGCTTTCCAGATTGTGGTCTTTCTGCACGCTGCTGCCATCGGCATCAATTCTTTCAAGATGGATGATGGCCTCAGGCGAGTAGAGGCCGATGATGGCAGGGTCAAACGCGCGCTCGGTCTCGACGAATGAATCAAAGAACTCGCGTGCGGCAACCAGATCAACCGCCTGATCATCCTTGGGCGCAAAGGCGCCCGGAGGAGGGCAGGGACTGTCTTGGTCAACCCGGCCCAGGGTGATTTCCTGGAATCGCTTGATGTCGCGGGTGAAGGAGGTGCAGATGTCTGCACGGTTCTGGACCAGCTCTGAGATGGCGCGCGTATTGGCAGCCACAAGGCCTTCGAATTTTTCGATATTGGCCAGCAGGCGCGGATGCGCCTTTTTCCTGGAGCCGGGTTCGGGCAGGCGACTGCGCAGGTCTGCCAGGGCGCTGGCGTCGCGCCGCGCCGCAGCCTGGGTGAGGTCGGTGCGGGTATCGATGGTTGCGAGTCGGTCATTGCGCAGCGCGATCAACTCATGCGTTTCCGAGTAGGTTTGCAGCAATGCGCGGTCGTAGGCGGCCTGTCGTTCTCGTGCCAAGGCAGCCTTGGCTTCGGCCTGCGCTTTGGCTTGCGCTGCTTCTCGCTCTTCGGCCGTCATTTCCGCGGGAATAACCTCGCGGGTGCGCCCGACACTATCCAGTATCTGGCGCTCCTTCTTTGCATACTTGGGAGGCACCGCATTGCCGCAGGCGCGGCGGCCCGCATCATCCTTCCAGCACACAACCTTGACCTTGAACAGTTGTCCGCCCTGCGCAGCGTGCAAGGGCGCGCCCATGAGCAGGGCTGCCAAGGCGAATGCGAGGCATGGCTGGCGAAATCCGGCTGGGACAGCACTCATGATTTCTATCGTGACACGGACAGTGATTTACTCGACGCCATATTGTTTCTGATAGTCGCGCATGGATTGCAGGGTATCTCGCCGGCTCGGATCAGACTCCAGAAATACCATGACATCCTGAACCCTGACCATCGCGCGTACCTGCACCCCGGTTTCTTGTTGCAGTGCATCAACGGCTGAAATCCCGGCGGGACCACGTTCCTGACGGTCCAGCGCCACCACCGCCGCCACTGGCTCAGCGCCGGCTTGACGCAACAAGTGGATGGCTTCGCGCATGGCGGTGCCGGCAGTGAGTACGTCATCAACAATGATGACGCGACCTTTGGGCGCGGCGCCGACCAGGGTGCCGCCTTCGCCATGATCCTTGGCTTCCTTGCGGTTATAGGCGTAGGGCAGGTCTTGCCCCTTGTCTGCCAGGGCGCAGGCCGTAGCCGCCACCAGTGGAATGCCCTTGTACGCGGGGCCGAACAGCATGTCGCAGGCGATGCCGCTGTTGATGATGGTTTGCGCATAGGCGCGTGACAGCGTACGCATGGCCGCACCGGAGCTGATCTGTCCCAGGTTGAAGAAATAAGGGCTGATCCTGCCCGACTTGAGCGTGAAGGAGCCGAAGCGCAGAACCTCGTGTTCCAGCGCAAGTTTGATGAAATCTGATTGGTAGTCGTGCATGGGGATTGCGTTCGTCATCAAGGCATTGTGGACGAAGTATTTCTGTCCGCCAATCCGCCGAGGCCAGAGCGTGAATCCGGTTTCCAACGCTTAGGATCGCGTTGCTGAACATGCTGAATCGCGCTGAGGAGGTCACAATGCCCGCCGCACGCCCTTGAGGATTCTGTCTGACAGCGGTGTTCCCTTGAACCTATCGCCCTGCAAGATTTCTGACATGCGCATCATCACCATCAATACCAACGGCATTCGTTCTGCTGCAAAAAAAGGCTTTTTTGAATGGCTGCCCAAGCAGAAGGCGGACGTGGTCTGCATTCAGGAAACCAAGGCGCAGCTGGCTGATTTGCAGGCTGATCCGGGGTTTTTCCCGGAGGGCTGGACGGTTCATTTCAAGAGCGCGGTGAAGAAAGGTTATGCCGGCGTGGCGATTTATTCGCGCAAGGCTCCTGACAAGATCATCGAGACCATTGGCGCGGAGGAGTTTGATGACCAGGGGCGCTATCTGGAGTTTCGCTTCGGCAACCTGTCTGTGGTCTCGCTGTATCTACCCTCCGGATCGTCTGGCCCTGAGCGGCAGGCGTCGAAGGATCGTTTTCTGGAGTTCTTCGGCCCGATCATGGGCAAGTGGGCCAAGTCCAAACGCGATTACGTCATCTGCGCGGACTGGAATATCGCGCACACGGAAAAGGATCTGAAGAACTGGAAGTCCAACCAGAAAAACTCGGGCTTCCTGCCGCACGAACGCGCATGGATGACGCAGGCACTAAGCCAGCAGGGCTGGGTGGATGCGCACCGCAAACTGGAACCCGAGCTTGAGGGCGAGCTCTACACCTGGTGGTCAAATCGCGGCAATGCGTGGGCCAACAACGTGGGGTGGCGTCTGGACTACCAGTTGGTGAGTCCGAGGCTCGCGCCGCGAATCAAGCGGGCGAGCGTCTACAAGGAATCTCGTTTTTCCGATCATGCGCCGCTACTGGTGGACTACGACGATGCCTAGTCTGATGCGCTTCATCACATCAGCGTGCTGCGCATGAGCAAGAGCTGGCGCGAGTCGCTGCGTGTGTATCGCCACCCCAGGGTGGCGGCCATGTTGTTCCTGGGGTTCTCCGCGGGGCTGCCATTCCTGCTTGTTTTCTCGACGCTGTCTGCGTGGCTGGCGCAGGCGGGAATCGAGCGCGGCACCATCGGACTGCTCTCCTGGGTGGGCATCACCTATTCCATCAAGTTTTTCTGGGCACCGATTGTTGATCGCATCGAACTGCCCTTGCTTCATCGGCTGCTGGGGCGTCGGCGTTCATGGATGCTGCTGGCGCAGCTGGGCATGGCAGCAGGCCTGGCCGGTCTTGCCGTGCAGGATCCGACATCGCAGTTGCAGGTGATGGTGGCCTGCGCGCTGGTCGTCGCGTTTTCTTCAGCGACACAGGACATCGCCATTGATGCATGGCGAATCGAAGCCGCTGCGCTGGAGCATCAGGGCGCGATGTCGGCGTCCTATCAGCTGGGTTATCGGATTGCCTTGATCGTGGCCGGAGCGGGCTGTCTGTTCCTGGCTGATGTGCATGGTTGGAAGGCGGCGTATCTGGTGATGGCGGCGCTGGTGATGATTGGCGTGGTCACCAGCTTGCTGGTGCCGGAGCCGGAAAACAGCGTGGATCGCGCAACACCGCAATCAGAACTGCGTGCCATTGCCTGGCTTGAAGCGCATGCACACTGGCCACAGAAAATGCGCGATCTCGGTGCCTGGTTTGTCGGCGCTGTGATCTGTCCGTTCGTGGATTTCTTCACACGCAATGGAATAAAGCTGGGCATCGCCATTCTTTGCTTTGTCGGCTTGTTCCGCCTGACGGATATCACCATGGGGTCTATGGCCAATCCGTTCTACCTGTCCATGGGTTACTCCCTGAGCGAGGTTGCGGCGATTGCCAAGTTCTATGGCGTGATCATGTCCATCGGCGGCGCGTTCCTGGGCGGCATTGCGGTTCTGCGTTTCGGCGCCGTCGCCTCACTGATGGCCGGCGGGGTGATGGTGATTCTCTCTAATCTGGGTTTTGCCGCGCTGGCCCTGCAGGACGCGCCGGGCCTGACGGGCCTGGCTCTGGTCATCAGCGGTGACAACATGGCGGCAGGCTTTGCCGGATGCGCGTTCATCGCCTATCTATCAAGTCTGACCAACACCGCTTATACGGCGACCCAGTACGCCCTGTTCTCGTCAATTTTCACCTTGCCCGGCAAGGTGCTTGGCGGGGCTTCGGGCTACGTGTCAGAGGCTCTCGACTGGCCCGGATTCTTTCTCTACACCTCGGCGTTGGGACTTCCTGCGCTGTTGCTGATTGTCTGGCTGAGTCGGCAAATGCCCGCGCCTGAGGCCGCAGAAGCAGATGTCAGAGATCGTCCAGCATCAGGTTGAGGTCCATCACCGGATCGCCCATATGCCCGCCGTAATCCATGTCGTTGTACTCGTCGCGCTCGATATCCAGAGCACCTGAGTAATCTTCAGGCGGGGAGCAGGGCTGTGCATTGAGCTCGAGCCAACTGTCAAAATCCATTTCGTCGAGGTCGCCGTTGAAATGCTGAATCAGCACCACCTCGGCTTTGGCATCAAGTCCGACAATCTCGAACTGATCGCCATTGGATTCGAACCACTCGCCAACGGACATCTCGCGTAGCCACTGCGCCATGTTGCACCTCCAGAAAAGCTTTCCCTGTAGCGTGAACCCTGCGGTTGAAGCTGTTTCCGTTTGTACGCCCGATGGCAATGCGATTCAAGCCCACTCGTCAGCGTGCACGACGATGATTGAAAACCTGAGGTTTTGTGAAATTAGGATAGGCTCTGCAGCCAAATCCGAACGCGTCTCTGCGCATGGCTGAAACTGAGAATCCGCCACTGAAACTGCTCAAGCAGGCCCATCTGATTCACTCGCCAGATCATCCGGCGCTGGAGCAGATTGAGGCCTTTGCCGAGACACATTCCATTGTTTTGCAACGCATTCAGATGGATGCAGAAGACCTCGACGCTATCGACTTGGGTGAGGGCGGGCACTGGATCTGCGCCGTGGCCGACGATCAGCTGCCCGCGCTGATCGAGAAGGCCAGCGGCTGCGAAGCAAAGCTGGGTTTCATCCCCGCCAAGTCCTCGGTTCTGAGCCGGCTTTTCTACCTGCCCAAGTCGCTGCAGGAGCAGATCAAGCTGGCGTTCTCCGAGGACGCAGTTGCGGTGGACATCACGCGCTGCAATGACGAGGTCATTCTCGCCATTGCTGCCATCGGAGATATCCCGTTTCTGGATCATCGGGGGCGTGCCTACCTGCGTAACCAGGCCTCGTGGTGGCGGCGTACCGGCCTTGCGATCCAGCTGTTCTGGAGCACCGCCCAGCGTCTCCTGCAAATCCGGCCGACCTCAGTGGAACTGCATATCGGCGACGAGGAGAAATCGCGCAAGTCAGCCATTACGGGTGTGGTGGTACTTGAAAACGATGCTGACAAGCTGAGCAACGCCCTGCTTGGCGAGCGCATGTCTGCCTGCGACGGCAGGTTGTCAGCAATGCTGGTCGCGCCAACGTCCATCGTTTCCTATCTTGCGGTGCTGGTTCGCGCTGCGTTTGGCGGTTTCAGCCTGCCGCGCGCGGTGTCGTTCATCAAAACGCGCAAGCTGTCGATAACGGCGGATCAGGAAATTGACTACCGTCTCGACGGTCGGCGGCGCAAGGCGAGCAAGATTCGTTTTGAAGTCTTTCCACGCGCCTTGCAGATCAAACCCGGGGCGGATTTTGTTCAGGACAATCCAGAAGGCAGTGATTCTCGGGACTCACTTCGATTGCGATCCCTGCCGGAGCACGAGCAGCGTCTGAACTCGCTCAAGGGCGGTCTGCCGCTGTTCACCCATGCGCTTGAAGAAGATTTCAAGGATTTGTTTCAGCTGCTGCGCGACAACACGCGCGTAGCAGCGGACTACCTGATCATGATGATCGCCTCGTCCGTGCTCGCCGCGCTGGGGTTGGTGCTCAACAGCGCAGCGGTGATCATTGGCGCCATGGTTCTGGCCCCGCTGATGGCGCCCATCGTGTCGCTCTCGATGGGGGTGCTGAGGCGTGATGGGACATTGATGATTGCGGCGTCGCGGACAATTGCAGTTGGGGTTCTGCTCGCAGTGAGCATGCCCGCGCTGCTTGCGGCCTTGTTGCCGATTCGTGAACTGACGCCGGAGATTCAGGCGCGCATGCATCCGTCCATTCTTGATCTGGGTGTGGCGGTGATATCGGGCATCGCTGCTGCCTACGCACATGCGCGCGAAAACATCATGAAGTCGATGCCGGGTGTGGCCATTGCGGTGGCGCTTGTGCCGCCCTTGGCGGTCGCCGGTGTTGGCATCGGTTGGGCAGAGCCGCGCGTGTTTGGCGGCGCCATGCTGTTGTTCCTGACCAATCTGGTGGGCATTGCGGCCAGCGCAGCGCTCACGTTCATGGTCATGGGCTATGCCCCGATCAAGACGGCAGTACGCGGCCTGCGGGTGCTGGCCGTTGCCGTGGTGCTGATGGCTGTGCCCCTGTACCTGTCGTTCAGCCAGATCGTGACGGTCACGCTCATCGAAACTGAATTGCGCTCAGAGCCGGTTGTCCTGGGTTCGGACCACTACATTCTGGAAGAGCCCCAGGTGCAGTTTGACCAGGATCTGGTGATTGTTCGTGCCACGCTCGTTGCGCCGCGCTGGCTGAGCGAGCACGAGATTGATCAGATCAAGGCCATGCTCGAAGCAAGGCTCGAGCGTGACATCCGGCTCGAACTGGAACTGCGGGTGCGGCGCTGAATGCCGCGCCCTTGTTCAGGGGCAGGGAATGGTGTGACGGGCGTGAATTTTCTCGATTTCAGCCAGTACATCATCAGACAGCGTGATATCGGCTGACGCAATGTTGCTGCGTAACTGCGTCATTGTTGTGGCGCCAATGATGTTGCTGCCCATGAAAGGCCGTGAGGTCACAAATGCCAGTGACATCTGCGCAGGGTCCAGCCCGCTGTTCTTCGCCAGATCCACGTAGGCCTGGGTTGCCGCTTCTGCCTGTGGATTGCTGTAGCGCGAAAAGCGCTCAAACAAGGTGACGCGGCCATCTGCCGGTTTTGCGCCGCCCAGATATTTTCCGCTGAGAATGCCGAAAGCCATGGGCGAGTACGCCAGCAGAGGAACATTCTCGCGGTGAGCGAATTCCGCCAGGTTGATCTCAAAGCTTCGGTTGAGCAGGCTGTAGGGATTCTGGATGGAGACGATGCGCGGGAAGTTCTTTTCCCGCGATACACGCAGGTACTCGGAGACACCCCATGAGGTTTCGTTCGAGACGCCGGCGTAGCGAATCTTGCCCTGTGTTACCAGTTCCTGAAGTGCGCCCAGCGTTTCTTCGACGGGGACAGCTTCTTCATTCTTGTGCTGATAGCCCAGCTTGCCGAAATAGTTTGTCGAACGTTGCGGCCAATGCACCTGATAGAGGTCGATGTAGTCTGTCTGCAGGCGCTTGAGGCTGCTTTCGCAGGCGGCAATGACCGATTGGTGATCCAACTTCGAGCCGCCGCGCAGGTAGCCCATGCCGGGTCCCGCAACCTTGCTGGCCAGTACGATTTCGCTGCGCTTGCCGGTCTTCTTGAACCAGTTCCCAATGTGCTGCTCGGTGCGACCCTGCGTCTTGCCCATGGGCGGCACCGGATACATCTCGGCAGTATCGAAGAAGTTGATGCCTTGCGACACGGCGTAATCCATCTGCTCGTGCGCCTGTTCTTCGGTGTTCTGTTCGCCCCAGGTCATGGTGCCCAGGCAAAGTTCACTGATATCGATTCCGGTGTCAGCGAGTTTCTTCTGTCGCATGCTATCTCCGATTTCTGTGCGTTGGCGTGAGCGGATCAATATCGCGCGTGAGCGCGCGCCGCCGGTTGTGTGCGAGTGTTTCGATGGCAGGTGCGAGGATCAGTTCCATTGCGCGTGCCATCGCTGGCCCCGGTGTGACCAGGGTCTTTGGATTTGATTTGAACGCACCCTTGATGGCGCGCGCGAGCCCATCGAGGTCGTAGCGGATGCGAGACTGCTCGTTGAAGTGGATTACCACCAGACTCTCTTCAGCGGTGGGAACCTGACGCACCGTGAACGGGTTGGAAGTGTCCACCAGCGGCACGCGCTGAAAATTGACGTCGGTACGCGAGAACTGCGGCGTAATGTGCGTCACGTAGTCAGGCATGCGGCGCAGGATCGTGCGGGTGACATCCTCCGCTTCGCGGCCACGGTCCCAGGTGTCGCGGCGCAGTTTCTGAATCCACTCGAGATTGATGACCGGCACCACGCCAATCAGCAAGTCCATGTGCTGTGCAATGTCGGTGTCATCACTGACATAGCCGCCGTGCAGGCCCTCGTAGAACAGCACGTCGGTATCTTCTGGCAGATCTTCCCAGGGTGTGAATGTCCCCGCGGGTTGCCCGGCAGCAATGCCTTCGGCTTCGGTATGCAGATAGCGTCGAATGGTTCCGGTGCCGGATTCGCCATAGTCGCGCAAGAGCTTTTCCAGACGCTCCAGATGATTCCCGGCAGGGCCGAACAATGAAAAATTTTCGCCGCGAATGATGGCGCGCTGCAAAACCTTGTTGTGCTCTTCCCGGTCGTAGGCATGAAAGGCGTCGCCTTCGACCAGTGCCGCATTCAGGCGCAGCGCACTGAACATGCGCTTGAATACCGTCATGGCGGTGCTGGTGCCCGCTCCGGAAGAGCCGGTCACGCCGAGGATGGGATGTTTGGCAGA
Organism: Panacagrimonas sp.; assembly: GCA_041603235.1. GTDB lineage: Bacteria > Pseudomonadota > Gammaproteobacteria > Nevskiales > Nevskiaceae > Panacagrimonas. The sequence continues at coordinate 237,404 of JBFIES010000005.1, forward strand.
CAAGTCTTGAACAGAATCCTTGTGGAAGGTTAAAGATGTACCACGGGCAAGCGCGTCGCGTCGATTGGCCGCTCAGCAGTCGCAGTTTCCGATTACATCGTGACAGCGATGTGTTGGCGTGCCCTACCAAGCCTCGCCATTTGCCGTCCAGGCTTATTTTTTCTGGAACAGCAAATCAAAGACAGCGTGTCCGAGGCGGGTTCCGCGTGCCTCGAAACGGGTGATCGGCCTGCTGTCGGGGCGCTCGATGAAACTGCCGTCCTGCGCCATGTTCTGTATGGAAGCATTGGCTGAGAGCACTTCCAGCATCTGTTCGGCATAGTTGGCCCAGTCAGTTGCCAGACGCAGTTCGCCACCCGTCTTCAGGCGGGAGACGAGCAGTTGAACAAAGGCGGGCTGGATCAGCCGACGCTTGTGATGCCTTTTCTTGTGCCAGGGGTCAGGAAACTCGATCACGATCTCATCCAGTGCCGATTCCGCAACCTGATCGCGCAGGATCTCAACGGCGTCGCGGCTCATCACGCGCACGTTTGCAAGTTCGCGCGCCTGCACATTCATCATTAGGCGTCCGACGCCGGGACGATGGACCTCAACCCCCACGTGATTGATGTGCGCACGCGCTGTCGCGCGACTGAGCAGTGCTTCGCCATTGCCAAAACCAATCTCGAAGGAGACCGGTGCAACACGACCAAAGGCCTGTGCGAAGTCCAGCGTGCCGTCCAGGTGATCCAGACTGTAGCGCGGCGACAGGCTGTCCAGCGCCTCGCGCTGGCCATCGGTCATGCGGCCCTCGCGTCGCACGAAGCTGCGGATCCTGCGCGTGCCCGCGCCACTGGATGTTTCGAGTTTGTCTTCTGCCATCGTCCTTACAGGGCTTGCTCTAACGGAACACTATGCTTGGCAAGCTTGTGCAACCGCAAATGCAGGTTCGCCCAATCAGCTGACAAGTCCGTCAACAGGAGACGATGCGGAGGCATAGCGACGACGCGGCATCCGTCCGGCCAGGAAGGCTTGCCGCCCAGCCAGAATGCCGTGTTTCATGGCACTGGCCATAAGCACCGGATCGCGCGCTTCGGCAATGGCCGTGTTCATCAGGACGCCATCGCAACCCAGTTCCAGCGCAATGGCAGCATCACTGGCGGTTCCCACGCCGGCATCGACAATAATCGGAACGCGAGCGTTTTCGACGATTGTGAGAATGTTGTAGCGATTCTGGATGCCGAGTCCTGAGCCGATCGGTGCTGCAAGCGGCATCACGGCAACGCAGCCCATGTCTTCGAGACGTTTGCAGGCAATAGGGTCGTCGGTGCAGTACACCATGACCTCGAAGCCCTCCTTGACCAGCACTTCGGCGGCTTCCAGCGTCGCCGGCATGTCCGGGTACAGCGTCTTGGGGTCGCCCAAGACTTCCAGTTTGACCAGGCGATGATCATCCAGCAGTTCCCGCGCGAGCCGGCAGGTGCGCAAGGCATCTTCGGCGGTATAGCAGCCGGCGGTGTTCGGCAGAATCGTGAACTGATCGGGTGGAATGACCTCCAGCAGATTGGGTTCGCCCGGCGTCTGGCCGATGTTGGTCCGGCGAATGGCCACCGTCACGATCTGCGCGCCGCTGCTCGTGATCGCCTCGCGGGTTTCTTCCATGGATTTGTACTTGCCGGTTCCAACCAGCAGGCGGGAGTCATAAGACTTTCCTGCAATCAGAAGAGGGTCGCGCTGGGCGCTGTCAGCGGGTGCAGAGGGAGCAGAGGATGTGGACACGATATTCCTGATAAGGCGCAAATTGAAGAATCTATGCGGGTCTAGCCGCCACCGATTGCCTGGACAATTTCCACGCAATCCTTGGCTTGCAGGCGGGTCTGTTCATGCAGTGAGCGCGGCACGATCTGGCCGTTGAGCTCGACAGCAACGCGTTTGCCAGCGAGCTGCATCTGCTCGATCAGGCCGAGTAGGGTCGTGGTATCGGCGACGACCATAGGATCACCATTGACCTGTACCTGCATGAATGACTGCCACTGCCAGAAGGTCGGCTAGTTTAGTGCCAGTGGCGGGCGTGCCCAAGCTCGCAACTCAGGGCAGATCGCTTGCGCGACTCGAATTGCGGACGCGCACGCACAAAAAAGCCTGGACAGCGTGAGCTGTCCAGGCCGGTGCTTCGGCAGCGCCGCTGGCGGTTCAGGCCGAGCGCAGATAGTCGAGGTATTGCGTAGGCCACATGAATTCGCTCCATCCGCGGCCCGGTTTGCCATCCACGGTGCATTTCATGGCGGCTTCGTTGAGGGTGCAGCTTGGCTCGGGGTGGAACGGGAAATAGCCGAAGTATTCGCCCACCACCTTCACCTTGCGGCCTGCGGTGTCGTGCACGACCGCTTCAATGGTTTTCTGCGCGTAGTTGTCGTCCACGGTGAAATCGACCTCAATCCGTGTGACTTCCGCCATGACGCCGTCGCGGGAGATATATCCGCGCAAGGCATTCTTGCCGCGCGCCTGGATGTCCCAGAAATGAACGCAGGTGTCGTCGCTCTGCGCATGCAGCCATTTCCAGTGCTGCGGCACGCCCCAGTCGCGCACGCCCCAGGAGTGGTCGCGCGCGCAGGTGGTATCCACGGGAAACACCTTTCCGTCGATTGTCAGGCTGCCTTTGAGCCGGCCAGCCTGTTCAAGGCGGTCGGTTGCGGCCCAGTCTGGGCAGCCGTCCGGATGCGAGCTGTAGGCGTAGGCCGGATGCAGCGCATCAAAGGTGCATTCGAAGGACATGCGTTCGCCCTTGCTGGCAATTTCGGCGTGCTGGAGCTTGAGATCCTGCTTGAGATGAACCGAGCCGACCGCCCAGTCGTCGAAGTTCTTGTCCAGCGGGACTTTCACCCCATCCACTTTCTCAGCGACCGGCTTTTCAATGCCAGGCCCGAATGCCACCAGGGCGGATCCGGCGAGGCTGTCCTTGGTCACCCAGGTGTAGATGAAGGCACCGATGCCGTGCTCGGGCAGTGACACCACGTAGGGAATGGACTCGCGCTCCAGTGGCAGGTCGCGCAGTTTGTGTCGACCGTCATTGACAGGGTCGAGTACGGGAATAGGTCGGTTGGGTTCAAGTATGCCCATGCTGGTTCTCCTCGATATGCGGGTTTTGATGTAGGGATCAGGACACTTTTTCTGACAGAAGCTGTTCGATGGGGGGAACCGACTCAGGGTCGGTTTCCCAGCCTTGCATCAGCAGCCATGAACGGTCGCGCAGCAGTTGTTCCTTGGAGGCGTCTAACACGCCGCGGGAGACCGCGATGCGGCTTTCCGGCGTGCCGTCGCAATACGTCTGGGTGACCACCTCACCGGTGGCAGACCGTAAGGCGCGCACCATCTGATGAACCTGCTCCGGTCCGCTGCGAGCAGCTTGCAATGTTTCACTGGCTGCCTGGGTCTGGCTTTTAAGAGCGTCAACCGCAGTCTGTGTCTTTGCGCCGCCACTGGCTTGCGCCGTGAGCTTTTCGGACAAGTCCAGCAGTCGTTCCAGCTCGTCGCAATCGAAACGAAACTGCAGCGGCAACTGTTTGGACATCAGCGTGAGCAGGCCCATGGCCAGCTGGGTCTGTTCCTGCGCGAGTTTGTTGTGTGGGTCAACGGCGGGCAGCACCACATCTGCAAGCGCCTTGATGATGCTCTTGATCTGGACTTCGGGTCGCATCTGCATGTCTTCAGACTCCTTGCTCGATCAGGTCACGCATTTCTTCCTGCAGCATCGAACCGATGCCCATGAGCCACACCACCAGAACATCCTGATGTGTCTTGCTGGCGCTGGCCACGCGGTAACCCGTTGCCAATGTCAGCGCCACCATCATGTAGTCGTTATAGATCTTGTACCAGTGCGTGATCTTCGGATCGAGATGCAGGCCAGAGGCTTTCTCGTAGGCCTCTAGAAAGTCCTGCTCTGGCATCAGGCCTGAGGTGAGAAAGGTCTTGCCATCGGCATCAAAATGACCGAAGGCGCGGCTGGTGGTCCAGGCGATATCCTGATGACGGTCGCCGATGCGGCCCAGTTCCCAGTCCAGCCAGGCGGAAATGCGGCTGTCATGTTCGGTGAACAGGAAGTTGCCGACCCGATAGTCAGCGTGAACGACCACGGGGCGATCCATGACTGGCAGGTTATCGCGCAACCAGGCGGCGGCGAGACGCATCAGCGGGATATCTTCGTCGCTGTCCTCTTCCCACACCCGTTCCCACCAGTTGATGCCCCATTCGGCGCATTGGGTGGTGCCAGAACTGGGCACATCAAAGGCATCGAGCCCCTTGTTGCGGAAGTCAAAGGTGTGGATGCGGGCCAGATGGTCGACAAACTGGGGAGCCAGTTTCGGGCGAAGGTCTGGTGGCAGATGGGTACCCAGTCCGCTGACGCCGCTGGCTGCGGTAGAGGGCTTGGTAACGCCAGGCGCAAAACCGTAGATCAGGGCCGGGTAGGGCAGATGTGTGCCTTCCGAGTCGCACCAGTACACGGGCGGAACCGGCACCACGCCCTGAAAGGCGCGGATCAGCTGGAACTCGCGCAGGCGGCTGGTTTCAACGATGGATTCGCTGGGCTCCATGCGCAGCACCATCGGCGTCTGTGATCGCCCCACGCCGGGTTGGTCCCAGTCCAGCGTGAACGCCATCTGCAGCTTGGAGGCCCCGCCTGACAGCCACTTGGCGTCACGGATCTCAAACGCACCGTCGTGTTCCGACTTGATCAGCGACTCAAGCCCTGACACCAGGGTGGCGAGCGGCAACGGCGAATAGGCCGGACCACTGCGCCGCTGCATCTTGCGCGTCAGGATGCGATCGATCTCGGTCTCCATCGGAAAGCGGGCGCGCAGTTGCGCAATCCACTCGGCGGATGGCTGGGCCTTGTCTGGAATCATCTGGTCTCCTCAAATTCTGGTGATCGAAGCCTGCCCGCGTCTGTGGCGCGGTGACAGAAGCACCCAGCATCAGCGGTGCTGTTCGATGTTGTTCCGCCGGATGAAAGCATTCCATGTAATAGACAGACTGTCAATTATATCTAGACAATCTGTTTGTAAGGTTCTGCTGAGTGAGCTGTTTGTCTGTGATCAGGGTATTTCTGCTGCTGGCCGTATCATTGTCCGGTTCCAACCCGTCATTGCCGATATGCCCAGAATCAAACCCCGACCCACTCGTGCGACCCGTGCTAAGCAGGGCGGCGCGCCGAAACCTTCCATTGAGGACCGTCTGCTTGCCGCCATGGAGCGCCTGCTGGAGCAGGGCCAGCGATTTGCCGTGGTGTCGGTGGAACAGCTGAGCCAGGAAGCGGGGATATCGCGTGCCACCTTCTATCTGCACTTCCGCGACAAGGGTGAACTGGTTGCACGGCTCATGGCGCATGTCACCGAAGAAATCATCGACAGCACCGGGACATGGATGAGCAATGCGGAAAATGCCGAGCGCAAGGATGTACAGCAGGCTCTGGTCGGCATGGTGCAGACCTTCAAGAAGCATCAGGCCACGCTGTCTGCTGTTATCGATACCGCGCCGCATGATGAGAGCGTGGCAGCGCTCTACCAGCAGATGGTGGACCGAATCTGCGAGCAGAGCCGTCGCTCGCTCGATGTGATCCAGCGCAAAGGGCTGAGCCGTCCAGGTGCAACCCACAATGTGGCTAATGATCTTGGGGCAATGCTGACCATGTACTGCATACGTATGGTCGGCGACCTGGACGAGAAGGGTCTGGAGCGCCTGGCCGTTTCACTGGGTTACATCAGCGCCAGTACCGCGTTCTCCGATTCAGCCTGAGCTGACGCAGCTCAGGCGCGGTATCGGTTTCAGTACACGGTGGGCCGGACATCAGGCCAGGTGCTGACGCCGTCAACCGGAACTGCGATGGCGTTGTCCACGCTGCAGATATCGTCGAAGGCGTAGAACTGCTCTGCCGCCGGTGTCGAGAGCAGTAGCGGGAACAGTGCCGAGAGTTGTGAGTCAGCGCGCGCACTGTAGTCCCAGCCGAGCATGCGCCAGTAATTGCGCTGGTCGCGCCCGGTAATGAACGAGTACGCCACCAGTGCCCATGATCGTTGTCCCTCGTCACTGGCGACCATGTCCTGTGCCTCGGCAAAAGTGAATTGGCCGAAGCCGTAGCGCGCCTTGGCCGCATCAAACGCGGCCTCACCCTCATCCAGCTTCTGCTTAAATTCGCGTGCAGCGATGAGCATCAGAGGGAGATAGTTCCAGCCCTCGTTGAAGCGTCCCTGATTTTCGGCATGAGCGGCAAACTGGGTGATCATGGCGCGGGTCATGGCTGAGCGCTGACCCGCGTTCCAGACCTTATCCGCCATGTACTGCTGCACGTTGGCGGAATTGCGCGCGTCCTGAAGAATCTGGAAGCGGGTGCCATTGGTCCGATGCTCGTTGCGCTCTATGTCACAAGCCCCGGTGTTGCCGGTCTCGCGGTAGTACGCATAGGGCAGGAACGCGCGCCAGGTATTGGTCAGGTGATGTCCGTCCAGTGGTGCAAAGGTGTGGTAGCTCGCGCCGGAATTGCCCTCCAGGTGATGCCCGCGCTCGTGTACCGGTCCCGCGCCCAGCGGATTCCAGTTCCAGGTGTAGGTCACAGGCTGATTGCTGCAGCCGCCAGCGCTGCCACAGTTGGTGATCGACTGGCGGATATTGCCCTCCACGCTACCGGAAATCCCGTGGTACTCGTCCTTGCTGCACTCCCAGCCATTGGCCGTGCAGAAGCTGGTAATTTCAGCTGGCTGCACGGGAATATCGAACCCGCGATAGCCACTCAGACGCGCCATTTCGTTGTAGTAGTAGACCGAACCGACGCGCGCTACTTCGTCGATGTTCCAGCCCAGGTCGTCGGCCATGGCTTGCACGGTGTCCGCCATCAGGTCGAGCGGTTCGGTGACGTAGTGTTCCGGCGCGGCAATCTCGGTCCAGTCATAAATGCCGGCGGCAAGTCCGGCTGTGAATGCCGCGGCAGTGGACGGGCCGTTATAGAAAGGATGCTGGCCGACACCCTGAAAGCTCAGCGTCACGTCCTGCGCATCGCTGCTGCCACGGTCGTGGTTGATCTGGATCACCCCGCCGTAGGGCGAGCTGACCGTGATGCTCTCGCCCGGCGACAGATTAACTTCCTGACTGCGCAGGTACTTGGGCATGTCATAGCGATTGCCGGTGCGGAATTCGAAAGTGCCATTTGGAAACTGCAGATTCCAGTAGATTTCGACATCGATATCGCTGTTGGCATCGGTGCGGGTGACCGTGAAGGTCTTGCCGGGCAGCGCATAGGCGCCGGTCGGCTTGCGGCCGGTGAAGCGGGTATTGATGTGAGCGCTGTAGGCTCCCGGTGTGACCTCGGCCTGCGTGCGCCGACCGTGGAAGCCGCGGTCTGGCTGCAATGGATTGATGTCGCGAAAACCGTAGATCAGGTGATCCGCCAGATAGCTGGGCAGAAAGGTGTTCTGATCGGTGGCGATGATATCCATCGGGAAACTGGCGTCCTGACGCAGCTCGTCGCCGATCAGGGCCAGGATGCGGTCCAGACGGAAGTCTTCTTGCGGTTCGCTGAAGACCGCAATTTGACGATCATCCAGTGTGTTGAAGCGACTGCGAAGAAACTCGGCTGCGCGCAGGACTTCGTCTTCAAAATTGGGCACTGCCGAGGGATCCACCGAGCCATTGCTCAGCCCGGCCTGGAAGTTGTAGCTGAAATTGCCGCGATCAAGCTTGTCGAGCACTGTGGCAAGCACCGTCAGATCAGCGCCGATGGCGTCGATCATGGCATCCACATTGGCCCAGTTGGAATTTCGCTCTTCCTCGCTTCTGAAGTAATTGCCCGCGTAGGGCATGTCGGCGCCGATCAGCGCTGACAGGGCATCGGAACCGACCGTGTCATGCTCCTGCGCGCCGTGCAGATAAAGCGCTGGCACGTTGGCACGCAGCAGGCGATCCAGCTCGCTGGCGTCGGCTTGCGCTGTCGCTGCCTGGCTGGTCTTGCCCATCACCATGAGGTCCGCGCCCACGCTGCAGCTGGCCAGCGGATCGGCATCAGAACAAATGGTGACCGTGGCTGCGGGAAGATGAGTCTCAAACCAGGTTTGCAGAGTGCCCGTGCTGTGGGTGCGGGCAAGAACGATTTTCGGCGCGCTGGAAAGCGCACCAGTGTTGCCCGGATCATCTCCAAGCAACCAGGCGACAAGCCGCTCAAACACGGCTTCAAAGCCGAGACTCTCACCGTTGTTGAACAGCACCGGCGGTGCCGAACCAAAGTAGCTGAAGCGAGCGAATGACTGCTTGTACTGGCCCGCTACAGCGTGTACCCGGCTGCTGCCGGTCTGGAGGATCGGGATCAGATCATTGCGCTTGGCCTCGTAGGCCGGGTACTGGACAAAGCTGGTGCGCCGGTCCACTGAGTAGTTGACCGGGCTGCTCCCATACAGGCCGCGCAGCAGGCTTTGTCCGCTGGCTCGGATCGCGCTGATCTGCGCGATGGCTTCTGCAATGAGATCGCTCTGTGCGTCATAGCCGCTGACCGCGAAGATGTCGCCCGTGCTGATGACGGTTTCCACCGGCGGCACAGTGGGGGTGGTCTCACAGGCATCGCCGGTGCCGTCGAGATCGGCATCGGTCTGATCCGGATTGCTGATCGCTGGGCAATTGTCGATCTCGTCGCGGATGCCATCGCCATCGGAGTCGGTGTCGTTCTGTGTGTCGCAAGCATTGCCGATACCATCACCATCGCTGTCGGTCTGACCCGGGTTTGCGATGGCAGGGCAGTTGTCGGCTGAATCGAGCAAGCCATCACGGTCCGTGTCGAGCGCCGCCGGGGGTGGGGTGCCCCCGCCCGAGTTGCCACCACCGCCACCGCCGCATCCCGTTAGGCCGATGAGCGCCAAGATCATGAAGCCATTCCGCAGGCCCTGACTCATTGTGGCCATTTCCCGATTCAAAATTTTGGAGCCCGGACCATAAGCAGAGGCGCCTGTTATGGCCAGTCATGCACTGACCAAAGGTTCGTGTTGCACGTGCCAATGGACTCGTTCTCTTGGCTCGCCTCCCGGCACGGCGCTTGCCGCTCAGCGCTGGTGGCGCGAAGCTTGGTTATCTCAACCCGCTTACAGGTATACCCCGCAGGGATGCAAAAAAGAAAAACAGACGAAGGCGGCTCTGCCGATTACCAGGGTTCGCCACTGCCGCTGGCTGGCCTGAAAGTGCTGGAGCTGGGGCAGTTGATTGCCGGCCCGTTCTGCGGCAAGACACTCGGCGATTTCGGCGCGCAGGTCATCAAGATCGAGCCGCCGGGAAAAGGCGACCCGCTGCGCAAATGGCGCATGCTCAAGGACGGAACTTCGGTCTGGTGGCAGGTACAGTCGCGCAACAAACAGTCGGTGACCGTCAACTTGCGCGAGGCGCAGGGTCAGGAACTGATTCGCAGTCTGGTGGCGGAGACCGATGTGCTGGTCGAGAATTTTCGGCCCGGTGCGATGGAGGAATGGGGGCTGGGCTGGGAAGTGCTCTCAAAGATCAATCCGGGGCTGATCATGCTGCGAATCTCCGGCTATGGGCAGGACGGGCCGTACCGTGACCGACCCGGCTTTGCCGCCATTGCAGAAGCGGTTGGTGGTCTGCGCTACCTCACCGGAGAGCCCGGGCGGGTGCCGGTGCGCTGCGGCGTGAGCATCGGTGACACCATCTCCTCGCTGCATGGCGTGATCGGCGTGATGATTGCCCTGTATCACCGTGTGGCCAATGGCGGCCGCGGGCAAGTTGTCGACGTTGCCCTGAGTGAATCGGTGCTCAATTGCATGGAAAGCCTGATCCCCGAATACAGCGCTTTTGGCGCCGTGCGTGAACCGGCCGGTAGTGCCATGCCTGGCATTGCACCGAGCAATGCCTATCCCTGTGCAGACGGAATGGTGCTGGTGGCGGGTAACGGCGACAGCATCTTCAAGCGCTTGATGAATGCCATGGGTCGCGCTGATCTGGCCGACGCGCCGGACCTTGAACACAACGATGGGCGCGTGAAACGCATTGCCGAGATCGACGCTGCGATCAGCCAGTGGACGCAGACACGGCCCGCAGATCAGGTGCTGGAAACATTGATTGCCGCACGTGTGCCCTGCGGCAAGCTGTACAACGCGGCAGATATCGCGGCCGATCCGCAGTACCGTGCGCGCGGCGCCATCCAGACCATGACCACTGCTGATGGCAGCACGCTGGACGTGCCCGGCGTCCTGCCCAGATTGTCCGAAACACCGGGCAAAATCAGTAGTCTTGCCCCGGAGCTGGGCGCCGATACCGAGGCGGTTCTACGCTCTATCGGTGTTGATCCAGAACGATTCGCCGCGCTGCGCAAGCAGGGCGTCATCTAGCAATGTCGCTGACAGGCACACCTGCTCAATGAATGAAACCGACAGGCCGCGCGCAAGGGTGCGCATCGGGTGCACGATTTTGCAGGTCGATGCGGCCATGATGTGTAGCCTGTGCGCCAGCGTGCCGACATGGCATTTGAATCGAGCATGACCGTTCCTCCCATTGAACCGCTGACCGCTCGGGAAGCCGAGGTGTTCGAGTTGCTCCGATCCGGTCTTTCCAACCGGGAAATATCAGCCAAGCTCGCGGTCAGTGAGCAGACGGTGAAATTTCACCTCAAGAATATTTTTGGCAAGCTCGGCGCCAGCGGCCGGACGCATGCCGTGGCCATCGCGGCTCGCTGGGCTTCGGGTGAGGGCGGCAGCAAACTCGCAGATGATCCGCTGGCCGAACGAAAGGCTATGGAGCCGGCCTTGTCGCCACTGGCGTATGCACGGCGAACACGACGCCTGTACGGAGATCGCGAAGCGGTCATTGATGGCGATCAGGTTTTCACCTACGAGCAGTTTTTCCAGCGTTGTGACCGTGGCTCGGCGGCGCTGCAACATCTGGGCGTAAAGCCTGGCGATCATGTGGCGACACTGGCGTTCGATACGCATACGCATATCGAGCAATTCTTCGCGGTTCCACAGATGGGCGCCGTGATCCTTCCGATCAATCACGGACTCAGCGACGAGGACATCGTCGCGCTACTGGAGCACAGTGATGCCAGTGTGCTGATGGTGGGCGCCGAGTTCCTGCAGCGCATAGACGCCATTCGCCACAAGCTGGGCAAGCTGCGGCATTTCATCTCATTTGATGGGCAGTGCGACGGTTGGCTCGAACATGCGGCACTGATGGCTTCCGCTGCGTCTTTCGTTGCGCATGATGTTGGTGAGCACGATGCGCTCGCCATCAGCTACACCAGTGGCACGACGCTTGCGCCGCTGGGTGCCATGGTCAGCCACCGTAACGCCTGGATGAACGTGGCAGCGTGCATGCTGCATTGGCCATTGAAAGCCGCTGATCGCTACTTGTGGATGGTGCCGCTGTCACATGGCAACGGTTGGGGTTTTGTGTGGACGGTGACGGCGGCGGGTGCGGTGCACGTCTGCACGCGTCGCTTTTCGCTGGAGGTGCTCGGTGCTGAAATCGCGCGTCAGCGCATCAGCGTTCTGTGTGCGGGGCGCTCTGCGCTGCAGGCCATCTCGCATCTGGCTGACGATACGGGGCAGCAGATGCCGCGTGGTATTCGCGTTCTGACTGCCGGAGCCTCGCCTGCAGCTGCCACGATTGAACGCATCGAGTCCCGGTTGGGCTGGGAACTCACGCATGCATATGGCCTGAGCGAAACCGCGGTGTTCATCTCGTTCCGAAATGGCGAAGGCATGGAAGATCAATGGACGCCGACAGAGCTGGCTTCATGGAAAGCCGGGCAGGGGGTTGAGCCCAATACATCGTGTGAGCTGCGCGTCGTGGATGAGGAGGGCGTGGACGTGCCGCGAGACGGCGCGACCTTGGGCGAGATTGTCATGCGGGGCAGCAGCCTGATGCTTGGTTATTACAAGAATCCGCAGGCTACGCGTCGGGCCTTTGCAGGTGGCTGGTTCCACACCGGCGACGCCGCGGTGATGCACCGGGATGGATCAATCGCCATACGTGATCGCTTCAAGGACATCATTATCAGCGGCGATCAGCTGATCGCGTCCATTGAGGTCGAGAATGCGCTGCTGCGTCACCCCATGGTGCGAGAGGTTGCCGTGGTGGGTCGGCCAGACGACGCCCTTGGCGAAGCGGTTCATGCACTGGTGATTCTCAAGGCGGGTGCGAGCACCAGCATTGACGCGTTGCATGAAACTGCGAGTACTCATCTGGCGGCCTTCAAATGCCCGCAGCAAATCGAGATCGTCCAGAGCCTGCCGCGAACCGGTTCCGGCAAGGTGATCAAGCGGCTGCTGCGCCAGGCGGGAAAGAAAGAGGGCTGACCTACTCGGATGAGTAGTGTGCGGGTCAGGGTGCTTGACTAGCATTCTCGCAGCGACGTTACCGACAGCCGCTCCTGATGTGCAGCGGCAGTGCCCTGCGCCCAGGCGTCGCCACCTGACGAAAGCATCGTGCCGTGGGCACTGATCAAAAAAATACTGGAGGAAGGACATGAGTGATCTGGATAAGTATCGTGCTGCGCGTGATCTGCTGCTGAAACACCGTAGCGACTACGCAGCCGCCCGGCGTGAGTTTCGCTGGCCAGATCTACCTGAATTCAACTGGGCGCTTGATCATTTTGACGATATGGCGCGTGCCAACCAGAGCACCGCGCTGCGCATCGTTGATGAAGACGGATCGGAAGAGGTGCGCAGTTTTGAAGCGCTCCGCCTGGCCTCTGATCGCGCGGCCAACTACCTGCGTGATCTGGGGGTGCAGCGTGGTGATCGCCTGCTGGTGATGCTGCCGAATCGGGTTGAGCTGTGGGAGATCATGCTTGCTGCGATCAAGCTCGGCGCCGTGCTCAGCCCCGCCACCATGCTGCTCTCGGAAGCCGATCTCAAGGACCGTATCGAGCGCGGACAGATGCGCGCGGTTATCGTCGATGACAGTTGCCGCGAACGTTTTGAAGGGCTCGCCGGGAAATGCATTCGGGTCTGTGTTGGCGGCTCCGCAGAAAACTGGAATCGCTATGAGGATGCGGCACAGGCTGACGCTGATTTTGATCCGCAGGGCGTGACCCGCGCCGACGATCCCTGCGTGCTTTATTTCACCTCTGGCACAACCTCCAAGCCCAAGATGGTTTTGCATACGCAGCGGAGCTATCCGGTGGGGCATCTGAGCACGGTGTACTGGATTGGCCTGCAACCGGGCGATGTGCATCTCAATATCAGCTCGCCGGGCTGGGCCAAGCACGCCTGGAGTTGCTTCTTCGCGCCCTGGTCGGTGGGTGCAAGTGTTTTCATCTACAACCAGGGTGCATTCAATGCGGCGCGCACCCTGGAAACCCTGGTGCGCTGTGAGGTTACGACGCTATGTGCGCCACCAACGGCCTGGCGCGCACTGATTCTGCAGGATCTAAAGCAGTACCCGGTGAAACTGCGCGAGCTGGTGAGTGCAGGCGAGCCTCTGAATCCGGAGGTCATTGAGCGGGTCCGTGCAGCCTGGGGAATGGAAATTCGCGAAGGCTATGGGCAGACAGAATCAACGGCCATGCTCGGAAATCCTCCTGGGCAGAGCGTTCGCTATGGTTCCATGGGACGGCCGCTGCCGGGCTATGCGATGGAGTTGATCAACACCGATGGCCAGATTGCACGCGAAGGCGAGGTGAGCGTGACGCTTGATCCACGACCGGCGGGTCTGATGGCGGGCTATGCAGGCGACGAGGTACGTACGCAAAAAGCCCTCGGCGGCAGTCACTATGGGACCGGTGATGTCGCCACCGTTGATGACGACGGTTTCTACTGGTTTGTCGGCCGTACTGACGATGTGTTCAAGAGCAGTGACTACCGTATTTCTCCCTTCGAGCTGGAGAGTGCATTGGTTGAGCACGAAGCGGTGACCGAGGCTGCGGTGGTAGAAAGCCCTGACCCGAAGCGTCTTTGTGTGCCCAAGGCCTGTGTGATTCTCAAGCCCGGCTTTGCTCCGAATGCGGATACAGCTTTGTCGATTCTCAAATTCACGCGAGAACGTCTGGCGCCGTATCAGAAAATTCGCATTATCGAATTCTGCGAGTTGCCCAAGACCGTTTCAGGAAAGATTCGCCGCACCGAACTGCGCAGCACCGAGGCAGCGCGTCGTGGGGCAGGTGAGCGCGCGGAACTGGAATTTTTTGAAACCGACTTCCCTGAACTGGCGAGTGTTCGCAAGAAAGCCTGAGCTCAGCAACTGGCAGCCGAGCGTGCTTCAGGACCGGCAAGGCGGTCCTGGAATCAGTGGCAGCCCCAGTTCTCCGCGCACGCGGGACAGCGTTCTCGCGCGCCTTGCCGGGTCGGCGGGGTAGCGGGCAAGCCAGTCGAGCAGCGCAGCGACGTCTAGGCTGTGAGTGCGGATCCAATGCAGAATGTCCTTCAGTTCTGCCTCGTTGTTCTGGTCATCGTCCAGATAGAGGCTGAGTCGCTGCGTCAGATTCTCCGGTAACACGTGCAAGCTTCTAGGCGCGTGCCAGCATTCTGGCGCTGGCATCGCTCAGACGTTTGAGGCTTGCCCGCGACTGACCGGCTCGCGAGCGTAGTGCGAGGCTGTGCATGGTGGTGGCGGCCAGCTTGCCCAGCGTGGCGGGGTCGGTATCGGAAGGCAGTTCGCCATCGGCCAGGGCGCGTTCGAAGCGCGAGATCAGCAGCGCATCAATCCTTTGCAGCGTCCGGTCGAGATACTGGCGAATCTGCGGGTCGGCGTGAGCTTCACTGGTTGCGGTGCACATGACCATGCACCCGCGCGGGCCGTCATCACCTGAAAAATAAACATTGAGGACCCGGCTATAGAAGGCGCGCAGCGCGGCTTCTAGGGGCTGGTCTGCGGTCAGCGCCGGCTCCAGCTGCTCGGCCATGTGCGTGCTGAATTTCTCCATGGCCTGCAAGTAGATCGACTGCTTGTTTCCAAATGCTGCATACAGGCTCGGCCGGTTCATGCCGGTTGCCATGGACAGGTCATCAAGAGAAGTGGCGCTGTACCCGCCTGACCAGCATGAGTCCATGACCTGTTGCAGGGCCTGCTCAGGATCATAGCTACGTGGTCGGCCACGGCGTTTCGCGGCCTTTGGTTTTGTATCGTTCTGCATAAAATAATTGACGCTCGTAAATAAATTGCGATACGGTACAAAAAAGCTTCAAGGCTGATGATGCCAGAAGCAGATCAGTGTTTGAATCAATCTTTGTACGACAGGAACAGAGTGACACGTTTCATCCGCTTGCCCGACACGGTCCATCTCCAAAGCGTTTGGGCCTGAACTAGCGGGTGTTCGCAGAATCAAGACGGGCAATGCCCGCATCATCAACCAAGCACAACAATGAGGAGACGACATGAAAGTTCTCGCGCTGGTGTACCCCGGCATGACTTTGCAGGACCTGGTAGGGCCAATTCAGGCCTGGAGCTTCCTGCCGGACTACGAGGTTCAGTTTGCATGGCATGAAGCGGGTCCGGTGCCGACTGACAGCGGCTTGAGCGTGCAGGCCACGCACAGCTTTGATGACTGCTGGGAGAATCCCGACGTGCTCATGGTGGGCGGCGGCGCCAAGCCCACCATTGATCTGCTCGGTGACCAGAAGGTTCTGTCGTTTCTCGCCGAACGTGGCGAACGCGCCAAATGGGTTGCCAGTGTCTGTACCGGATCACTGCTGCTGGGCGCGGCGGGTCTGCTCAAGGGGTATCGCGCTTCAGTGCACTGGGGCGCGCGTGAACAGTTGGCTCAGTTTGGTGCTGAGTTATCTGAAGAGCGCGTTTGCATTGATCGCAATCGCCTGACCGGTGGCGGCATCACATCTGGCATTGATTTCGGTATTGCCATTGCTGGCCTGTGGGCGGGCGAGCCGGTGGGCCGCATGATCGAGCTGATCCTTGAATACGCGCCAGAGCCGCCTTATGGAACGGGCAGGCCCGAACTTGCAGACCCCGCGACGCTGGCCGCCGGGCAGCAAGCCCTGGGTCAGGCAATGGGGTTCTGAGGCAAATCAGATCTGCAGGATGTATCCGCGGTTGGCGGCCGCGGACCCATCCAGGAAGGCGCGGTAAACATCCTCCACAGCCGCGGGGCCTTGTTGTCGCACCAGACTGATCCCGGTTTGCACGCGGGGCAGCAGGGAGGCCCAGGCGGTGTTGAAGCGCTGCTGGAACGCTTCAGCACCCCAGGCCGACATGCGGCTGACGATGTGATCGGGCGCAAAGAAGAATTCCGGCGTCGGTCCGGGCAGCGGAAGGCCGGGGCGGATGGCTGTCCAATGTGTGCCGCCGACAGTGATGCTGTGCTTTAGGTGGGCGCCAAAATGCTCGTGCACACTGGTCTGCACCGTGGCGTCGCCAGCCATGTCGATGAACAGGCTGGGCTGATCCTGAGGCAGCGATGCGATATCGCTGTACTCCACAACCTCGTCATACAGATCGAGGCCTTTCACAAATTCCAGATTGGCGCTGGAGGTCAGGCCGATCTGCCGGGTCTCGCCACGTTCGCGCAGAAAATGCGCCATGCCGATCGCGGTTTTGGACGAGGCACTGGCGAGCACGATGCTCTCCGCGCCCCAGCTTCCGCGATCCGCGAGATACTGATTCATCAGGAAGGCGGTTAACCCAAGCGGACGAAATATGGAGTGCCAGTCTTCGTCGTTGGCCTTGTGTAGCGGGTCTGCCGAGCAGCGCGAATATCGGTTGTAGAAAGGATTGAGCTGCTGGCGTGTTTCGGCGCCTTCGACGATGGTGCCCTGGTCAACGCTCTTGGGCGTGAGCATGGCGTGGCTGGCCATGGGCCAGTAGCCGAATAGGCGCTCGCCAACGGCGACGCCTTCGACCCCGGACTGGATGACATCGGCATAACCCCAGACCGGAATCTGGCCCCAGCCTTCGGCACAGGGGTAGAACATCCAATAACCCAGAATGTCGCCATACGCGGCGTAGGTGATGTTGTTGGCGGTCAGCGCAAAGCGATCAACTTCGAGCAGAAGCTGGTTTTCCTGTGCCTCCACGAGTGGCTGTTCAACCCATCGCACCTCGTGGAAATCGTTCTGTCTGACTTGGAATGCTTGCAGGTTTTCAGTGTTGCTCATTTGTTTGCGCTACCCCATGAAGTCCAGATTGCTGCTGCCAAAATGATCCAGATTCGGAAACACCAGACCCAGGTCGGATTCGGAGACGCCAAACCATCGCGCCAGTGTTGCCCCGTACTGATCTGTCGAGAGTGTCGGGATGATACGACCCAACTCCGCGTCGTCCGGCCCGTTGATGGTCAGGTTGGGCATGGTGCCGTAAATGCGTCCGCCAGCAACCGCGCCACCCACTACCAGTGCATGGCCGCCCCAGCCGTGATCCGATCCATCGCCATTGGAGGTCAGGGTGCGGCCAAAGTCTGATGCGGTAAATGTTGTGACATCGTTTTCAGCGTTGATTTCCGCCATCGCGTTCTGGAATGCGAGAAGACCGGCGCTGAGGCTTTCGAGCTGGCTGCTGAGTCGTCCGGCCTGTTCATCGTGCGTATCAAAGTCCGGATAGCTGATGAAGAACATCTGGCGGGACTGTCCCACAGCACCGCGTGCCCGGATCATGCGCGCCGTCATTTTCAGTTGCTGCCCGAGGCGATCATTCGGGAAAACGGTATTGAGCGCCGGTACCGAAGCCAGACTGTCATTGACGAACTCTGCAAGATCCACGGAGCGGTTGCCCACACCAGCGTATTCGCGGGTGAGCAGCGACGGATGCGTGCGGGCCTGATTGAGCAGTTCCAGATAAGGATCGCCAGGTTCGCTTGGATCATTGATGACGCTGAACTCCGGCGCGCCGCCGGTGCCCAGTGCATAGGGCTGCGTATTGAGGCCGCCCTGCCAGACATTGCTGCCACTCAGACTGATATTGAACGACAGGCGCGGGTTGCCGGCCTGCGAACTGAGCAGATCGGCGATGCGTCCGCCCCAGCCAGAAGGCACCGAGCTTTGCGGCACCGAGGTCATCCACTGTTCCTGCTGATCGGAGTGCGAGAACAGGAAGCGCGGCAGGGCAACCGAACGGTTCAGATATTGGGTGCGTGTTATCGGCTCCACCAGCGTCCCGACATTGGCCACGAAGGCAGCCTTGCCACTGTCAAAGAGGGTTTTCACGCCGCTGGAGCTGGCATGCAGCCCGTACTGACCGGCACCGATACCAGCCGGCGCAATCGGTAGCAGGCTGTTCTGCGTCAGGGCGAGGGTTCCTCGGGACTTTCTGTATATGGCATAGCCCGCATTATCCGAAGGCACAATCCAGTTGAAGCTGTCATTGCCGCCCGTAAGAAAGATGCACACCAGCGCCTTGTAGCCGCTGGTGTCGCTACCGGCGGCCAGTACCCGCTCCATGCCGCCCAGCGTGGCGAGCAGGGTGCTCGAAGCCAGGGTTTGCGTGCCGACCTTGAGAAACTTTCGACGGTTCATTGGGTGTCTCATGAGCATGTCGTTCCTTATCTCTGGATCGCGTATTGCGGCGAGGTGATCACCAGATGTGCAGCATCTTGAAGGCGCCGTGTCGTGTTGGAAGCCGGGATCGATGACACGTGACTGACCAGCGTGGATCGCATGTTGGCCGGCATCTGACCCGACATGAAAGTGAGATCCAGTTCCTCGATCAGGGCCGCTGCATCGCGGGCCAGCGATTCCCACGGAATGTAGTTCAGGTAGACGGTTTCATTGCCAATCTCGGTGACACGCCGGCCTTCCGAATCCCGATAGTAGTCAGTGAAAACCTGAAACCGGTTGGCCAGCGTGACGATCGTGGTCTCGTTGGTGATCTGAAATTCCGGCGCCAGCAGGCCTGCGTTGCGCAGCGCGCCAACCGGGCTGAATGTGGGGCGGAAAAAGTTGAAAACCGAAGGACTGCGCAGCGGTGCCTGGCCGAATTCCTCTTCAGGAAAACGATAGCCATAGCGGTTGCGTCCGTCACGCGCTTCAAACACGCGCCACAGATGCACCAGGCGGATGATCGGTTCGCGCAACTTTCCAAAATTCTCTGGATCAGTGGTGTGGCCGTTGCGGGCTTCCTCATCCAGCAGGATCGCCTTGGCAACCGCGAACAGATCACCGCGCACACCCGAGCCATTGTTGTTGAACACCTGCGCGACGCGCCGCACATAGGCGGGCGATGGATTGCTGGTCACCAGTCGCTGGATCAGCTGCTTGCCGATGAAGGGGCCGACGTTGGGATGGTTGAACAGTGTATCCAGTGCATCTTCCAGGTCTTGCCTTGCTGTCTGCCCTGCTGGAAGCGCGGTATTGCCGATGATGACCTTGGCTTCGTCATCATGAAACGTTTCATACGGGTCCATCGGTGCTGCCGGGTCCGAACTCGGATAGTCGATGAAGTCTTGCGTCGTCGTGCCGCCGGGATAACTCCAGCCAGTGAATACGCGGGCTAGATTGACGATGTCGGACTGGCCGTAAGTCGGGATCGGATCGCCGCTTGCATCGGTGCGGACAGAGCCATCGAGATTAAGCTCTGCCAGTCCAACCGTGAACAGCTGCATCAATTCGCGGGCAAAATTTTCATCAGCGCGAATGCCTTTTTCGGGATCAGCCTTCTGATTGCCGAACATCGACAGATAGCGGCCCATGGCCTGTGACAGGGTCACCTCTTCCAGCAAGGTGCGAAAATTTCCCAGGGCGTTGTTGACCAGAATATCGTTGTACGCGCCCATGGCCAGTGCCATGTGTTGCGTGATGCCGCCGAGGTCCGAAGTGACCATGATCTCGGACAGTGCAAACGCCATGCGTTGTCGCAGCTGATCATTCCCGCGCACGGCATTGTTGAACCAGCCATCGATGCGTACGTGATGCGCAATCTGCTGGCCAGGGCTGCGCATGAAAGGAAGGACCAGACTCGGCGTCAGATTACGTTGCTGATTGAGCCAGCCTTCGAAATCAAGATTGCTTGCCAATGCGGCAATGCCAGCCGGTGTGGCGCCGAAGCTGGCTTGATTGAGGAACCGGGCCGCGGCCTGTTCCTCTGCACTTGATCCCGGGTCAGGTGGAGGTGTCGGATCCGGCGTTGGAGTGGGGGTCGGAGTCGGAGTCGGCGTCGGCGTCGGCGTGGGGGTAGGAGTAGGAGTAGGAGTAGGAGTAGGAGTAGGAGTAGGTGTAGGTGTAGGTGTAGGTGTTGGCGTCGGCAAGCTGGCGCCACTTCCCGCGTTATCGCTACCCCCACCACCGCAGCCACTCGCTAGTAAAGCCAACAGACTGGCCATCACCAATTTCCGAAGCATCTTCTTCCCCAGGCACCACCATGAAATGATCAGCCTAGTCTGCCCGCTCAGGCTTGAATATGATAATTCGGCTGGACGGTCAATTTGCGCTGTGGGGCGGTATTCGGCGGTGTTCTCGCAAGCTGCACGTTTTCATTTCTTATCAATCTCGATTGCAAGGCAGCGAGCCAGCGAGACGATTCCGAATGATCATGTCAGCAACGAGTCACCAAGCCGGGCCAGAGCGTGCACATGAGGGCGCGTCGAAGCCGCCGATTCGCTCCAGAGCTAAACGCCGGTTGTCCGGTAATCGAAAAATCTCCTCAAAATGTGATGTCGGTCACATTTTTATTTTGCAACTTCAGGCCCTGCGTGATTCATGTCACGCTGATCAATTGTGGAGGTATCGGGCCGGTGCTAATAAATATCTCCCGAGTTCGCGAAACGTGCGGGCTCATCAGTTCAATGGAGATTCAGTATGAAATATCTCATCGCAACGTTGTTGTTATTTCCTCTGGGCGCGCAAGCCGGACTGTTCGACCTGCTCCCTATTTTTCCAAAACCGACGCCAACACCCGCGCCAGAAATTGATGGTGGCCTCGCTGTAGTTGCCGTCGTATTGATTGGCGGAATCGGCTCGCTGGTCAAACGGGCCCGTGAGAAGCAAGCCAAACGCAATCTCCTCTGATCCCCAGAAGACACACTTGATGGCCCCATGATCCGCAACAAGCGGGTGTGCTGATCATGGGGTCCCTGCTTTTTGCAGTATCCCGCCATCATGGCCTCGCCTCTTTCATCCCTTGATGGCCCGCAACAGGGTATGGGCCGAGCCGCAATCCCCCTGCTTGCCGTAACCGCCCTCCTGGGTCTGCAGTTCTTCCTTGCGGTTGAACTATTCAGCGTCAATATCTTCATCGGTCGCTCGGAATCCTGGGCGCAGGTGCCGCTCCACCGCGGAGAATTCGTGCGATGCCTGATCTTGCAGGTTGCACTGATCCTTTTCCTCGCCCGGCCCAGATTGAGAGGCTACTGGCAGCGCTTCATCGAGGTTTCGCGAGACCGCGCTTACCTGCCAATGATGATTCTGCAGTGCCTTGCGTTTCTGCTGGCCTGCGGTTTTGCCAGTGTCGTTTATGCCGACCCTTTTCCCTTTGATGGATGGCAATGGCCCATTGTCCTTGCCTGGTGTCTGACGGCCACCGTCGCCGTTGCCCTGTCTTTTCTTGTCCTGGCTCCAATGCGTTTCTGGCAGGTTTTCCTGCGACAGGAAGCCACAGGCATTCTGGTCGCCTCGGTTCTGATTCTTGGTTATCTGTTTTTCCTGCGAGATTCCATGCTCGTGGGCCTGGAGCAGTTGTGGCGCCCGGAAAGTGATTTGCGCCAATGGACATTGCTCACCAGCGCCGCGTGGCTCAAGTGGTTCTATCCGGCTCTGCTCCTGGATGTTCAAGAATCGGTGATGGGCACACGCGAGTTTCTGGTGCTCATCTCCTGGGAATGTTCCGGACTGGAGGGAGCTGCATTGCTGAGCATTCTGGTCTGTGTGTATCTCTATGTGTTCAGGGCCTATCTCAAATTTCCCGCTGCTTTCTGCTTGTTGCTGATCGCCGTGCCTATGAGTCTGGGCATGAACGTGGTGCGCATCGTTGCCCTGGTGATCATCGGAATTGAAGTGTCTCCGGAATGGGCAATCAAGGGTTTTCACACCTATGGCGGCGTGGTGATGTTGATGCTCGAATGCGGGATTCTCCTGTTCCTGTCGCAGACTCGATGGTTCTCCAAGCAGGCACCCGCATACCGGTTTGAACTGGATTTCGAGACTTGCCTCTTACTGCCCCTGCTATGCCTGCTCGCCATGACGCTGGTCACCGGATTGCTTACAGTCGAGTTCGCCTGGCTTTATCCGCTGCGCGTTCTCGTCGTCGGCCTCGTCATAGCACTGTGCTGGAAACCGCTGCGTTCACTGCTGATCAAGCCATCGCTCATGTCTGTGGGCGCGGGCGTTGCGGTGTTTCTGATCTGGATCGCACTGGTTCCCGGATCGACACAAGCAGACGCGGAATTCTCAACAGCTCTCAATGCGGCGCCGACTGCGCTGGCTGTGGGGTGGCTTTTCTTTCGCGTTATCGGTGCGGTGGTCACGGTTCCCATTGCAGAAGAGCTGGCATTCAGAGGTTACTTGCTCACAGTGCTATCAAAACGTGCCGTGCTTCCGCAGACGCGTTTGCCGTTTCAGTGGGGCGCGTTTCTGGGTAGTTCCATGCTCTTCGCCGCACTTCATGGCCAATGGATTGCAGGTTTGTTCGCAGGCATGGCCTACGCCCTGGTCCGTTACCACACCGGACGCATCAGCGATGCGGTCATCAGCCATGCAACAACCAATGGCTTACTCGCGCTCTATGTCCTGCTAACGGGGCAGTGGTCGTATTGGTGAATCGCGTTGCGAACCGCCTGATAAACCGCTGGCTACAGATGCAGGTGTGGTTCAAGGGTCTGCCCGTATAGCCGGTTCCTGCGTGCAGGGCCATCATCCTGATGACTGATGCTTTGCCATTCGACGAGCAAAGTGCGGGAGGAGAGATCATGGGACTGTGGCTGGTCACGGGCGCGGATCGCGGTATCGGGCAGGCCCTGTGTCGCCTGCTGAAGGCGCGCGGAGACTCGGTGATCGCCGCTTGCTTCGAATCGCATTCTTCCCTGGGCGATGAGGGTATCGAGATTGCGACGGGCATTGATGTCACCGACGCACGCAGCATCCAGGCCTTGCGAGAACAAGTCGGAACACGGCGCATTGATGTGCTCGTGCACAACGCGGGCCGCGTCATAGAAAAGCGCTTTGGCAACATTGAAAGCGCGGATTTGCTGTCTGAGTACGCCGTCAATGCAGTAGCGCCGCTGATGCTGACGCAGGAGTTGGTGCCTTGCATGGAACAAGGCTCGAAGGTGGTCCTGATCACCAGTCGCGTTGGTTCGCTGGGAGAGAACTCGAGTGGCGGCTTGTATGGATATCGAATGTCCAAGGCCGCCGCCAATATGGTGGGAATCAACTTGTCCCACGAATTGAAGCCGCGCGGCATTGCGGTGGCCTGCCTTCATCCCGGCAGCGTTCGCACGCAGATGACGGCGGGTCTGAGCGATGTCACGACCGTGGGCCATCTTCTGGAGCCGGAAGATTCCGCACGTGGTCTGCTCGATCGCATAGACGAACTCAGCCTGGAGACGACGGGCAGATTCCGTCATGCCAGCGGCGAGGATCTGATCTGGTAACGAGCGTTGTCGGTGGTGTGCATTAGACACGTCCCAGAGAGGACGCGATGGGAGGAGAGAAATGGCGATGATGAAGATGTATGGCTACCTGCCTGCCTGGGGCCTGTCTGACATGAGTCCCTATGTGTCCTATACCGATGCCTTCCTGCGCATGGCGGAAATTCCGTTCGAGGCGGTCATTCTGGAGAAAGGCGATCTCACGAAAACCCCGAAGGGAAAACTGCCCTGGATCATCGACGTAGATGGCACCAACGTTTCGGACACCCAGCTAATTCAGTACTACATAGAAGAGAAGTACGGCGATCCACTGGATGGCTGGTTGAGCAGAGAACAGAAAGCCACGGTGACATTAATTCACCGCATGTTTGGCGAATGCTGGTACTGGATGGCGGTGCAGAGTCGCTATCGGCGTGACGAAGATTTTTCGATCTACGATCCGCTGTGGGTGAAGTTTCTGGCGTGGTTGCCCGAAGAGCAACGTCGCCAGCCGGTCGATGATTTTCGAGACCATCTGCTGACCCAGTTCTGGCATCACGGAACCGGCCGCAACACCGAAGAAGAAGTAGAAATGATCGCGCGGAAACTATCCGATGCGATGTCCGATCTGCTGGGCGACAAGCCCTACCTGTTTGGTGATAGGCCGTGCTCGCTCGATGCCAACATGTATGCCGCGCTTGGCCACGTGGCGATGACCCCGTTTCCAAGCCCGATCGGACAGTACATCCGCGCCAAGCCCAATCTCGCGGCATTCATGAAGAGAGTATTTGATCGCTACTACCCCGAGATGCGTGAGGAGCGAGAGGCGGCGGAGGCTTATCTTGCGGAGAATCTCAAGAAGCCACGCGTGAATGATGCGCGAGCCGACCATCGGCTCGACGAACTTTTCAGACAGCCCTACGACGGGCCCGGAGTGACACGATGAGCCAGAAGCAAGGAAAGCTAGTGGGGCGCAAGGCGTTGGTTACCGGAGGTGCTTCGGGGATCGGTGAAGCCAGTGCGCGACTGCTCGCGCAGGAAGGAGCGGCAGTCGTGATTGCTGACATTGACGACGCTTCCGGTCAGCGGGTGGTTGACGAGATTGTGCAGGCAGGTGGCGTTGCCCATTACCGACATCTGGACGTCACGGATCGCGCTGCAGTGCGCGCCATGGTGCATGAGGTTGATGATCTGCTTGGAGGTCTGGGCATTGTGTTCAATAACGCCATGACCAATCCCAGCGCCGATTACACAGAAGATGAACGCTGGAACCTCATGCTTGAAAGCGGCCTCTCGGCCTACTGGGCCTGTGCGACTGAAGCCGCGCCAATCCTGGCCAAATCTGGTCACGGAGCAATTGTCAGCAACGCGTCTATTGCGGGTGCGCGCATTGGCATCGACTTTGCCAGCGAGGCTTACAGTGCGGCCAAGGCGGGCGTGCTGGGGCTGTCACGCAAACTGGCCAAGCGCTACGGTCCGGACGGGGTGCGCTCCAACGTGATCTGCCCCGGCGTGATCGAAACTCCGCGCTGGCGCAGCCCCGGCATGGAAGAGCCGCAGTTTGCGCGGCGCTGGCGTCAGATGGCGCCACTGGGGCGATTTGGCCGAACCGAGGAAGTGGCGAAGCTGGTGTTGTTTTTTGCCAGTGACGATTCTTCGTTCATTACCGGTCAGGACATCGCCATCGACGGTGGATTTACCGTGGCGGCGCGATTCGAGTCCGTGGACTTCGACGCCGACTAGGCGGTTCAGCGAATGTTGCCGTATCCAATCACGCGGATATGACGGGTCGCTCTGGCCCAGGGGTTTAGTTCATACCTCTCCCCGCGCCGCCTTTCGTCAAGCCGGTTTCGCTTTCGTGTCGTTTTCTGCAGCAAAATTGCAGAGCAAGAACCGGAGTGTGAGGTGTCGCGGTTGTGCGCAGAATGTCGCCCATGACATCAACACCTTCGGGCAGGCGGACACAGAATGGCCACGGAAACTGACAAGACACAACGAGCGGAACAGACCCAGCGCGACCCGCGCTGGAAACGCGTGCAGGCACGAGACAAGGATGCGGACGGCAGTTTCGTGTACTCCGTCAAAACCACCGGTGTTTACTGCAGGCCCTCCTGCTCCGCCAGACCGGCAAGGCCAGAAAACGTCGCGTTTCATGCGCGGCCTGAAGAGGCGGTGGCGGCAGGCTTTCGGGCCTGCAAGCGATGCAAGCCCGATCAAGTCAACCAGGATGCCGAAAACAAGGCCTTGATCACCGCTGCGTGTCGTCTGATCGAGGCTCAGGAGCATATGCCCAAGCTAAAGGAACTTGCGGCAAAAATCGGCTTGAGCGAGTTTCATTTTCATCGCGTATTCAAGCGAATCACGGGGCTTACGCCGCGTCAGT
Source organism: Panacagrimonas sp. (assembly GCA_041603235.1). Lineage (GTDB taxonomy): Bacteria > Pseudomonadota > Gammaproteobacteria > Nevskiales > Nevskiaceae > Panacagrimonas. Next base: position 263,251 of record JBFIES010000005.1, read on the forward strand.
ACGCATTGGCGCACCAGGCCAAACGCGTGAGAAGCGGCTTAAGCGGGAAAGGAACCGTGACAGACGCCATCATGGCCGCGGGGTTTGGTTCCAGCAGCCGGTTTTATGAAAAATCCAATGATGTGCTGGGTATGACGCCGAAGCTGTTCCGGTCAGGGGGAGACGATCAGCAGATTCGCTTCGCCGTGGGTGAATGTTCGCTCGGGTCGGTATTGGTGGCGGCGAGCGGAAAGGGCGTGTGTGCCATCAGCCTTGGAGATGACCCTGATGCACTGGTGCGCGCCTTGCAGGATCAGTTTCCAAACGCTGATCTGGTCGGTGGAGACAAGGCCTTTGAGAATCTGGTGGCGCAGGTGGTCGGCATGATCGAATCGCCGGGGCAGGCGGTAGAACTTCCTTTGGATATCCGCGGGACCGCATTCCAGCAGAAGGTGTGGCAGGCGCTACGCGAGATCCCCGCTGGAAGCACTGCCAGTTATCTCGACGTTGCCCGGCAGATTGGCGCGCCGCGATCTTTTCGCGCCGTGGCCCAAGCCTGCGGCGCAAATACGCTGGCGGTCGCAATCCCCTGTCATCGCGTTGTGAAACAGAACGGCGCCTTGTCCGGTTATCGATGGGGCGTGCAGCGCAAGCAGGAACTGCTTAATCGTGAGGCTGTGCAGTGAGCGCAGAACCCGCGTGTGCGGGTACGCAACTGGACCCGTTCAACTGGCCAGAGATTGAACGTGAACTAGATGAACGCGGTGTGGCGGTCTTGCCGGGTCTGCTGACGCAATCTCAGTGCGAGGAGGTGAAGCGGTTTTACCCGCAAGCCGATCACTTCAGAAGCACCGTGGTCATGGCTCGGCACAATTTCGGCAAAGGCGAATACAAGTATTTTTCGTATCCCCTGCCAGACATCATCGAGAAATTGCGCACCGCCGCGTACTCGCGGTTGCATGCAACGGCCAATCGCTGGAACGCGGCCATGGGTATTGATGTGGCGTTTCCGGAATCGCATGCACAGTTCCTGCATCGATGTCATCAGGCAGGGCAGACGCGCCCGACGCCGCTGATGCTTCGCTATGGTGAGGGCGACTACAACTGCCTGCATCAGGATCTGTATGGCGATCACGTGTTTCCGCTGCAGTTGGCGATTCTGCTCTCGCGACCCGGCGAAGATTTTTCTGGTGGCGAGTTTGTGCTGACCGAGCAACGACCCCGCATGCAATCACGCCCGGAGGTGGTGCATCTGCAACAGGGCGATGCGGTGATCTTTGCCGTGCATCACCGTCCTCACCAGGGGGTGCGTGGCACTTATCGAGTCAAGCTTCGGCACGGCGTGAGCCGGATTCGTGCGGGTCACCGTCATACCTTGGGCATCATCTTTCACGATGCGGCCTGAGTGGCAGGTCCTTGATCGTGAGTTTGTTTCAGACTGAAGCCCTTGGAACTGCTGCAATGTTATTGCGGGGTTTCGCACTGCCGATGGAAGCAGCTTTGCTGCACGCAGTCGATGAGATTTTTGATCAGGCGCCAATGCGCAACATGGTCACCCCCGGAGGTCATCGCATGTCGGTTGGCATGACCAACTGTGGTGATTTGGGGTGGATATCAACGCCCCACGGCTATCGCTATGTGAACAAAGATCCGGAAAGCGGAAATCCCTGGCCCGCCATGCCGGAATGTTTTCTACAGTTGGCGGCTTCTGCGGCACAGGCAGCGGGATTCGATGGTTTTCGGCCGGATGCCTGCCTGATCAATTGTTATGAGCCCGGTAGCCGGCTGACATTGCATCAGGACAAGAATGAGCGGGACTTCGCACAACCTATCGTGTCGGTCTCATTGGGGATGAGCGCGGTGTTTCAGTTTGGCGGGCTTAAGCGATCGGCGCCCTGCGGCAAGCTGCTGCTTGAGCATGGGGATGTAGTGGTCTGGGGGCGCGAGGATCGGTTGCGGTTTCATGGCGTGTTGCCGCTGAAAGGGGAGGCGCACCCGCTGCTGGGCGAGCGGCGAATCAACCTGACCTTTCGCAAGGCCGGATGAATACTTCGCATACAGCAGGCCAGTTCGGTGCGCCGGGCAGGTGTCTGCAAATGCACTTCAAGTATGCGTCTGCATATAGACCCTGTTGTTCGTGCAGGCCCGACTCACCCATTTAGTGTGCGGCGGCACCAGGCAGTCGTGACGCAAGCTCACGGAAGGCCGGGCCGCAGCAGAGGGGCGACAAATAGCTGGCCAGCGCGAGAGTGAGTGTGTTTAGTTTTTCTAAACAAACACGCTAAAACAAATCAATTGCTGCGCTGCAACATGGGGCGTAATCTTCTTTCCATCGAGACGCCACCAAGGGTGAAAACACTCAAGGGGGCGGGGGCAAAAAAGCCACTCGATACCGGTGAAGAAGGTCTTGAAAGCTGAGAAATCGCTTCAATATCAACAACACCGACAGTCTCCTCCAGTCCCGCCACATGCGGGACCGCACTCAACGCCACCGCAAGGTGGCGTCTTTTTTTTGTGCCGCGATCATACCATTGGTTCAAGACTCGGTCCGAGCCTCGAAAACCTGAGCGCACGAACAAGCTGTGGGTTCATTTTCCCATTTATTGAAAACGGCCTGACCCAGCTTCTGCTGGTCAGGCCGTTTTCGCAGGTGCTTATCGAGACTGATAGACCGCCGATTCCATGTCCATATACAGCTTGACCACGTGCGGGTCGAAGAACGGCAGGATCTGGGTGAGGATGACGCCCGTGACCTGCTTGACCGGGTCAATCCAGTAATAGCTGTTGGCCAATCCGGCCCAGCTCAGGCTGCCGGGCGAACGGCCCTGCGGCGTCTCACGGGTGTTGATCGAAAAGGTCAGGCCCCAGTTGCAAGGCACGTTGGGATCCGTGGGCACCGCGTTCGAATAAGGCTGGGCGTCCGGCATGTCGGTAACCCAGAGCTTGCCCATGTGGTTTTCGCCCATCGTGGCGACCGTTTTTTCCTCAAGTATGCGCGTCCCGTCCAGGCTGCCCTTACCCAGAATCATGCGCAGGAACCGGAGGTAATTCGGTAGTGTGCCGTACAGCCCGTGTCCGCCCATATGCTGTTCGGGGTTCTGTTCCAGCACCAGAGGGTAGGGAACGATCGTGCCATCTGGTGTTCTGGCATGCATACCAGCCAGGCGGCTCTTCTGGTCATCGCCCATGCTGAACGCAGTGTCCTTCATGCCCAGTGGGCCGAGGATATTTTTCTGGAAATATTCTCCAAGGCGCATGCCGGACACTTCCTCAACCATTTTTCCTGCCCAGTCGATGCCAATGCCATAGTCCCAGCGGGTGCCGGGATCAAAAGCGAGTGGCCTGTCCAGACTGGCCCGCTGGCCGCTGAGGATGTTGCCCGCTCCGCGATACTCCAGTTCCCGGGCCATGTCAGGGTTCCAGATTTCATAGCTGAAGCCGGATGTGTGCGTCAGCAGGTTGCGCAGGGTCACGTCGCCCTTTGCGGGTCTGAGTTTGGGCTTGCCGTCCGAGTCAAAACCTTCCAGCACCATCGGTTTTTCCAGGAATGGGCAAACCTTGCCGGCAGGGTCATCCAGTGAAAGCTTGCCCTGTTCCACCAGTTGCATTGCCGCTGTGCCGGTGACTGCCTTGGTCATGGATGCGAACAGTCCGACGGTATCCATGCTCATCGGGACGGTGCTGTCGACGCTGCGCGTTCCGGCGCAGCCTTCGTAGATCACGCCCGAATCATCAGCGACGCAGGCGATGACGCCGGGAATTTTCTGGTTCTCGCAACTCGCCGAAAGCAGCGCGTCAATGGTGTTCTGAAGGCTCATGTTCAACTCTCTCCTGTTCCTTTGGTTCTATGAAATGTTTCCACGAGCAGAATTTGCTCGCTGTTGCTAAGCGGGTTCTTCTGCGATGCGAAAGCGACCGCCAAGTTCGCGCGCACTGCTGACTTCGAGCTTGCGCAGGATGTTGGCGCGGTGCACATCGACGGTCTTGTGGCTGATATCCAGGTTGCGACCAATTTCCTTGCTGCTCGCACCCACGACGAGTTGATCAAAGACCTCGCGCTCTCGCGTCGAAAGTTTCGCCAGGCAAGCGTCGTACTCGCAGCGTTTGAGCCAGCGATCATGGCGCTCCGTGGCGCGGCGGCCGGCCTGATTGACGCACTCTATGAAGTGCTGGGGATTGAAGGGTTTCTGCAGAAAATCAAAGGCGCCCAGCTTCATGGCTTTCACCGCACTGGGAACGTCGCCGTGTGCAGTCAGGAATATCACGGCCAAATCTGGCCTGAGTTTGAGTGCTTGCTCGAGCAGCTCTACTCCAGAAAGGCCGGGCATGCGTAAATCCAGAACCGCGCAGGCTGCTTTCTTGCACTGGGCCAGATACGTAATGAAGTTCTGCCCTGAGTTGAACGCGCGTGCTTTGACACCAACCGAGTCCAGTAGCCACACCAGCCCGCGTGTTACATCTGGTTCATCATCGACGAGCAGGGTTTCGACTTCCGTGACCACTAGCTTGCCTTGCGTGTCGTCGGCAGCAGGAACTCAAAATGCGCCCCGACGTCTTCATCGTCGAGCAGGCGCAGTGTTCCGTTGTGCGATTCAATGATGGTCTTGCACATCATCAGCCCCATCCCGAGCCCACCTGATTTGCTGGTGCGATAGGGCTCAAATACGGTTGAGCGGTCTTGCCGGGCGACGCCTGGGCCGTTGTCTGAAACCCGGACCAGAATCTGCCCGCTACCGGCAGCACTGGCGTGGATTGAAATCGACGGGGATGCATGGGCTGCATCGCGCAAGGCTTCTACCGCGTTCATGATCAGATTTACCAGGACCTGCTGGATTTCGACACGCGTACCGTGCAACTGTTGGAGGTCGGGCGCAATACGTACTCGCACCACTACCGACGAGTCGCGCAGCTGCAATTGCAACAGATCCAGAGTCTCATAGATCAGCGGTGCCAGAGGAAACTGCTCATCCCCAGGCCGATGACGGGCAACGAAGCTGCGGACATTTCGTACCACATGGCCCGCCTGCTGCAGGTGCAGCTGGATATGGCTCAGCGCCTCGCGAGCCTCTGGTCGTGCTGCCAGTTCCGGCCCCAGCCGATGTTCGATGCCAGCGGCATAACTCAGGCAGGCGTTCAGGGGCTGCCCCAGTTCATGGGCCAGGGCCGACGCGAACTGGCCCATCATGGACAGGCGTGTTGCATGAGCCAATTGCTGTTGTTGCTCCTGCTCGCGTGAACGAGCCCGGCGTTGTTCGGTGCAATCCAGAAAAACCACTGCGCTGCCCAGATTGCTGACCGCTACGCGGACGCCCAGCACATCAAACCAGAGTTCCTTGCCAGATGGCTGATCGAAGCGAACGGTCAGATGTTCGCTTCTTGGAACAAAACGTGGAGAGCACCGCGCCAGCAGTTCGGACATGCGTGCCGGCTCGCTTTCTCCAAGAATCGTGCAGCGGCGATCCCGGGCGATGCCCCGGAAATCACTGACGTCATCCACAGCAAAGAAGCCCTGCATTGCAGGATTGATCTCAACCACTTCCCCTGAGGCATCGGTAATTGCAATCCCCAGCGGGATGTTTCGGATCAGGACACGATATTTTTCGCGGCTCTCGATCATCGCCCGTTCGGATGCACGGCGACGCTCCACTTCAGTTTTGAGCGCGGCATTGGTTTTGCGCAGGTTGAGTGTGCGTCGCTCCACGATCTGTTCGAGCCGATGAGAGGTGCGATGCAGTTCGTCCTCTGCGCGCTTTTTGGCTGACAGGTCCTGCACCACCCAGACCGAGGTTGGACTCGTTGCGGTCGGATCGATCATGCGACCCGAGATCATGCACCACAGCAGCCTGCCATCCTTGCTGATCAAGGTGCGCTCGTGAACGTACTGGTTGCTGTTGGGAAAATGTGCGACGACCCGGCCGACTTCCTCGTAGTCATCCTGCTGCGCGTACACCTGACGCACGGAGACACCTGCCAACTCGCCTGGTGCGTAGCCCAGCATCTGTTCCATCAGAGGATTGACCCGGACGAACCTGCGCTCGCGCATGAAGCAAATCCCGACCAGTGCATTGTCGAAAATCTGCTCGTACGGCAGTGTCGCGCCCTGCTCCGAAACGCCAGGGTGCTGTTCTTCAACTGCGCTGGATTGCCGCGTTCGAATCATGTGATCTGGGTAAGGCTGCGAGCGCCGCAAGGAACTGGCGCAGTGTTGATTCTAACGCTGCTGGTGTAGTGCTCGACCCAAGTGATTTGCGCATCAAAGGCAGCGATCATGTCCGTCAACCTACCCAAAGAGTGGGGTGGAGCAGTATGAAGGAAGGGTCAAATACCGATACACGATCCGAACATTGCGTTCATTGACGAGAACAGAACATGCGAATCATTGAATTTTTTGACCGCGGCGTGGGCCTCGATCCAGAACGGGTGTGCCTCAAGGATGCGCAGGTTTCAAGAACCTACGCACAGGTGCAGCAGCAGACCTACATCGTCGGAAATGCCCTGATTGCAGATGGTCTCAAGCCCGAGCATAAGGCGGCCGTATACAGCCCCAACGGTGCGGTCGCGTTTGAATGTCTTCTGGGCATTCTGCGCGCAGGTGGCGCTTGGGTGCCGATTAACGCCCGCAATACAGCGCCGGAAAACGCTTACATCCTCGACAATTGTGATGTGGAGGTTTTGTTCTATCACAGCGAGTTCGAAGCCAATATCGCGCTGTTCAAAGAGCAGTGCCCGAAGATTCGCAAGTATGTCTGCATCGACAAGAGCGGGGGAGTGGGCACCTTTCTGCAGGACTGGGTCAAGGGCGTGGCGCAAACAGATCCGAATGTGCCCGCCCAGCGCGATGCGATTGCTTCGGTGTTCAGTTCGGGCGGCACGACAGGGCGGCCCAAAGGTGTCTTGTGGACCCATCAGGTATGGGAAACCATGATCGCCAATTTCTACTCGGCATTGCCGGTCGGCAAGCCGCCTGTGCATCTGGTGGTTGCGCCGATGACACATGCAGCCGGTGGCGTGGCAATCATCCTCATGGCCATGGGCGCGACACAGATCATTCTTCCCGGATTTGATGCCGGCAAAGTGGTCGACGCCATCGAGAAGGAGAAGGTGACTCACCTGTTTTTGCCTCCTACGGCCATTTATGTGCTTCTCGCCCATCCTGGTCTGCGTGACCATGATTTTTCTTCATTGGAGGCATTTATTTATGCCGCAGCGCCGATGTCCGTGGAGAAACTCAAGGAGTGCCTGGATGTGTTCGGGCCGGTGATGGTGCAAACCTTTGGGCAAGCCGAATCTCCCATGGTGTGTACCGTTCTGGACCAGAAGGATCACCAGGTCATCGGCAATCCGGAACTGGAGCATCGTCTCGCGAGCTGTGGTCGCCCGACGCTGCTGACCCCGGTCGCCATCATGGATGACGACGGCAATCTCCTCCCTGCAGGCGAACGCGGCGAAATCGTGGTGCGCGGAAATCTGGTCATGCCCGGGTACTACAAGAACCCGGAGGCAACGGCTGAAGTGTCCGCATATGGTTGGCATCACACAGGTGACATCGGCTATCTGGACAAGGACAATTTCCTGTACATCGTTGACCGCAAGAAGGACATGATCATCAGCGGCGGATTCAACGTTTACCCGAGCGAAGTTGAGCAGGTGATCTGGGCGCACGAGGCCGTACAGGACTGCGCTGTCATCGGTGTCCCGGATGACAAATGGGGCGAGGCGGTAAAGGCCGTCATTGAGCTCAAGCCAGGCAAACAGGTCGGCGCCGACGAAATCATCGCGATGTGCAAGCAGGCCCTGGGTAGCGTCAAGACTCCTAAGAGTGTCGAGTTCTGGGACGCGCTTCCACGCAGCCCGGTCGGCAAAGTTCGCAAGAAAGACATACGCGAAAAATTCTGGAAAGCGGCTCAGCGCAGCATCTGACGGCCAATAAAGAGCCCTCATCCGGAGCGGTGGATGAGGGCTGTCGTGAGGCCTGTCGATTATCTTTGTCCTACAATGCTGACAGGCTGAACAATCTGTAGTAGCTTCGATTAAACCGATAAGTCGGCCGGGCAACCGAGCTGGCACTTGCAGGGCGAGGGCGGCCAGACCACTCAGGATGTATCGAGTGGCTGAAGCGGTTCCAGGAGAAATGTGATCGAAGCTTGAGTCTTCGACGCGGATTCTCCCAGGCAGGAGGGGTGTCATGGGTAGTCGAAGTGCGAGTGGGTCGTGCGTCCGCGTGGCCATTGCGATCGTGGCCGGGTTTTCATCGACGGCCGTTCTGGCCCATGGGAAACCGGGCGGTCACGACGATGGGCTGAATTGGAATTTCAGCGGTTTTGTTCGGTATGACGGTGCTTTTCGCACCTCATCTGACGAGAACATCAAGAACCAGCGCGGCAATATATTCAATGGCGTCACCGTCAATCGAGACAGCACGGCGCTCGGCGGTGGGCCGGACACCGTAACGCGCAACGGTGAATCCTCCGACAACGACTGGAATCTCATGCAGCTTCGGGGGCAGGTCGATGTCTCCGCCAACCTGAGTCGCAATGTGCAGTTATTTGCTCGATTGCGCGGCGTGTATGACATGACCCCCTTCGATGACTTTGATCCCGAGGCGGTGGGGTCGCGCGCATCAGGATTCAACTATCAGGAGCCCGAGTACTTCGAGTACCGCAACTATGGAAACGGTGGCAGCGCCAATCCCCTCGAGGTGGCGGGCCGACGCTACATGCTCGACCTTCCGGCTTTCTATCTCGATTACCAGAACGGGCCTTGGTTGGTTCGCGTGGGCCAGCAACAGATCGCATGGGGGCAAGCGCTGTTTTTCCGGGTCTTGGATTTGCCCAACGGTCTGGATCTGCGCCGGCACCTGTTCATCGACTATGCGCCAGAGGAATACGCGGACGAGCGCATCGGCGGGTTGGGCATCCGCACCACCTGGCAAGCAAGCCAAGTATGGGAAATCGATGCTTTCGTGCAGAAGTTCCAGCCCACCATCTACCCCAATGCCAACACGCCCTACAACGCGATTGCATCGCAGTTCAGTGTCCATGACCGATATCGAGAGTTTGACGAACGCCTCAATGGAGGCTTGAGGGCGCGAGGTAACTTCGGGCAATGGAGCACCCAGTTTGTGGTGACGCGTCGCTATAACCCTGATGGCGTTTTTCGCTGGACGAGGTCTGAAGTGAACCGCGATCTGCCGGGGGCTCCAGGTTCGGGCTTTGTTTTGCAGAACACCGCTTTCGAAGTGGATTCCTCCGGTGTGGTGTCATCGCAGGAATGGTTTGCCTATGCCGGAGACGCGCGCCTCAACGGCTTGACCGGCCTGAACGCATCCATCGACGAGTTTCAGAGCGGTCCGGCAGGTCCTGGCGCAGATGCCCTGGGTGCGGCGGCCGTTCCCACCATGGCCCTTGCCGGAGCAGAGCTGGACCTGTTCTTCCAGTTGTCAGGCGGATTGCGTGGCCATCTGGCGCGCGAGTATTTTCGGGAAACCAACATCGGTGCGGGTGTGAGCTATGTCTTCAATGGTGCGCCGGGATCGGTTCTGGACCAGCTCATCGTGAATCTGGAAGCGACATTCACTCCGGACCGTAGATTCACCAATCCATCGCTGAGCAGGATGTACTTGCAGGAAGATGAAACCATCGCGGCTCTGGTGCTCGAAAAATATCAGCGTTTCAGTCAGAGCTTCCCGGCAACTTACATGGTGTTTCAATGGATGCACCGGACGCATTCCGATCTCTTCGGGCGTCATCTTGATGGCATGGGCGGCGATGTGAATCAGCTGCCTACTGGCGTCAGTGGTGGCTGGAATGGCCTGGTACTGGCCTTTCAGCAAGCGTCTCCCACATTGACATGGCGCGTTGATGGCTCGATTTTGTACGACACCCAAGGGGGAATCTTCGTGCAGCCGGCAATACGCTATTCGCCCAATACCGACTACACCTTCGAAGTCTTCTACAACTTTCTGGAAGGCGATGTCGGAGGCGCAGATCCCAATTCCAACATCATCCAGAGTATCGACTACGCGGACGAACTGGGTTTCCGCATGAGCTATCAGTTCTAAAACACGAGCCCCGGTGCATGGCCGGGCTCGGCTCAATCAATGCTGACCTGAATGGGGGCCAGTCCATCGATGTGACCATGTAGGTTGTCGCCTGCAGTGACCGGCCCGACACCTTCCGGTGTTCCGGTCATGATCAGGTCGCCCGGCATCAGAGGTTCGTATTGCGAGAGAAATGCGATGGTCTCGGCAACATTCCAGATCATGTTGTCCAGAGTCGAGCTCTGTTTGCGGATGCCGTTGATGTCCAGATGAATAGCGCCCTGCCCAAGTTTATTGACTGAACCAGCCGGCGTGATTGCGCCGATCGGCGCAGACTGATGGAAGGACTTTCCAAGTTCCCATGGTCGACCCTTGTCGCGTAGTGCCTTCTGCACATCCCGGCGTGTCATATCCAGACCAACCGCGTAGCCATAGATCAACTGACTCGCCTGATCCGGGTCGATTCGAAAGCCGCCTTGGGCAAGCGCAACGACAAGCTCGACTTCATGATGAAAATCCGAAGTCATTGGCGGATACGCAATGCTGATCGGTGCACTGGCATCTACCAGTGCACTCGCCGATTTCATGAAGAAGAAAGGTGGGTCGCGCTCGTCGCCGCCCATCTCTCTGGCATGCGCGGCGTAGTTGCGCCCGACGCAGAAAATGCGGGTCACCGGAAACCGCGCGCCGCTGCCGACAATACTTAGAGACGGAACTTGAGGGCTGGCGATGGCATATTTCATGAGGGACTGACGTTCGGACGATGGCAAGACGCCATTCGTCAGTATTCTGCGCGATGCTCAGCGACAGGTCATGCTGGGAGACATTCCTTGCATTGTTTTCGGGCGCTGTGATGCTGGGCTACCAGCGAAGGATGGGTACGGGATTGAGGGGGTGACGAAGCATCCACTTGAGGCTGACTTTCAGCACGTGGTTGGGATAGAAGGCTGCAATCGGGAATGCCTGGCGAACTTCCTGTACATAAGCCTTGGGCAGGCCGAAGCGGAACAAGGCAAAAGAAATGTCGCACCAATCGGCTCGACGAATGGGTTCAACCCATTCGCGGCTTTCCTGTGTGTAGGCGGTGATCTTGTGGTGCGACTCGATCATCAGGCGCATTTCGGGCTTCCAATCACTTCGGCCGCTTTGCTCGAGATAGGCATCGGCCTGGTCTGCCGAAGGGTGCAGGTAGTCGAGGTTGTCGTCAGGCCAGGCCGCAATGTCGTGGAACGCAGCACAGATGGCGATCTTGTCATCTCTCTCAGCGCTGGCTGGCGTCCACTGGCGGGCAAAGTTGAACATGCGGTAGACATGGCCTCTATAGGCTGAAAACACGGCATCGTTGCCGCCGAACACGGCGCGGCGCGCATCAAGCAGTTCGTCGATCAGTGCGTAGTTGTGCACGATTCTGCTGCCCCGCTTCAGTGTCTGGTCAGGGCATTCGGCGCCTTCTGGAATCTCGCCCTGTGCATGCGCTGCACAGCAGGAATGGGTCTCTTGCGGAACGGATGGCTTGTTCTTCATGGCATCGGTTTCTTGGGTGGCATTGCCTGACATTACGCCCCGCTCTTTGTCGGTGCCAAGTGATAATGTGCAAACACAGATTGCAAAAACGCAACAAGAAATGATCGACACCAATACGCCGCTCGACTGGAATGACATTCCCATTCTTCTGGCCCTTGCAAGACAGAGGACCATGCGCGCGGCTAGCGCCCATCTTGGGATGGATACGTCCACCATCAGTCGCCGTGTTGCTGCTGCCGAGAGGCGGCTTGGAACCCGGCTGTTGGTTCGCGGAGCAAGTGGATACACGCCGACCGCTGCCGGTCAGACCTTTCTGGCTGCGGTGGAGGGAATCGAAGGCAATATCAAATCGTTGGTAGCCGCGACACAGGCGGAGGCCGAAATGCCAGCGGGTTCGGTTCGCGTCACGTCGGTGGATACGGTGCTCAACGATTGGCTGATTGCTCGTTTGCCAAGGCTGCAGCAGCAGTTTCCAGGAATGCAGATCACGGCACTGTCAGACAACAACACCCTGTCTTTCATGCGTAGCGAAGCGGATCTGGCGCTGCGTGTGAGCAGGCCTCGTGAAGATGCGGCTCTTCTGATGCGGAGAATTGGCACAGTTGGCGTCGCAATCTACGGTGCCCGGAAATTCAGCCGCACACCGCGGCAGGCTCTGAGCAAGCTGCCCTGGCTTGCGTTCAACAGCGATCTGTCTGGTAGCGAGGAGTCGCATTGGATGGGCCAAGTGGTTCCAGACGCGAAGATCGCATTTCGCTGCAGCTCGGTTTCCGGTTTGTTGAAAGCTTGCGAAGCGGGATTGGGCGTCGCCTTGCTACCTTGCTTTGCTGTCCAGTCCCGCAAGCTGCTGCGCCTGAGCAAGGGCGTTGAGTATCAGCGCGACTTCTGGCTTCTGAGTCATCGCGATACCGCCAATATCCGCCGTTTCAGAGTGGTTAGTGACTGGATCGCGGCACAGGCTGATGAGGATCAGGCCTTGCTGTCAGGCAGGGGCTAGACGCGTACTCAAGCTGGAGGGGCGGCGGCCCAAGTAGGAATCGCCATGCAGATAAACCCATAAAAAAGCCCGTTTGAAGCGCGATGAATTGCGCATCAAACGGGCTGGACCTCTGGGCGCTTATGCGCCCATGGTCTTCAGGCGTTTAGCCAGCTTCGTCTGCAGCCGGGGCTGCATCTTCAGCATCGAGTTCGCTTTC